>CAIMFH010000001.1 GCA_903840265.1 uncultured Schlesneria sp.
ACAGATACGGGTCCACTTGACCTGATGATCAAGTCGTAGCCACATCGAACCGCAGGCTGTGAAATGCCTCTGCCCTCCGACCAGTCGGCGCGACATTTGCGAACTCTGGCTGACGCACTTCGCCAATCGCGATCGAGTCGCGGACTTACGCTTCGATTTGAAAACTCACCGACGTCAACAAGGTCAACTTGGCCGGAAAGATTTGAAATGAAGGCACTTTGCTGGCATGGAACAGGTGATGTCCGCATCGATACTGTTCCCGATCCCAAGATCGAGCATCCTCGAGATGCAATCATCAAAATCACCGCCAGTGGGATCTGTGGATCTGATCTACACTTGTTGAACGGTTATGTTCCCACGATGGAATCGGGGGATATTCTCGGTCACGAGCCAATGGGCGTCGTCGTTGAAGTCGGCCGCGAGGTGACTAATCTAAAACCAGGAGATCGCGTCGTCGTGCCGTTCACGATCGCGTGCGGAAATTGCTTCTTTTGCAAGAAGCAGTTGTTCTCGTTGTGCGATGTCTCTAATCCCAATCACGAACTCGCGCAGAAGCAATTGGGACACTCGCCGTCGGGGTTGTTTGGGTTCTCGCACCTCTTCGGCGGCTATTCGGGCGGACAGGCTGAATACCTGCGAGTCCCGTTTGCTGATGTCGGCCCGATTAAAATCGAATCCGGGTTGCCAGACGAGATGGTGTTGTTCCTCTCGGATATCTTTCCCACGGGCTATATGGCTGCGGAAAACTGTCAGATGGAACCTGGCGATACCGTGGCGGTCTGGGGTTGTGGTCCCGTCGCTCAATTCGCCATTAAAAGTGCCTGGATGCTCGGTGCGGGCCGAGTGATCGCCATCGATCGGATCGCAGAACGGCTGAAAATGGCGCAGTCGCAGGGTAAAGCGGAAACAATTAATTACGCCGAAGAAAATGTCTATGAGCGACTTCAGGAACTCACCAAGGGCAGGGGACCGGATCGCTGCATTGATGCCGTCGGTTGCGAAGCCCATGCCGTGAATGATCTCGGTCGCGCCATGGAAACCGTGGCCGAGACCATGCGACTGCAAGGCGACCGCCCGTATGTCTTGCAGGAAGCGATCCGCTGCTGCCGGAAAGGGGGCAGTATCTCTGTCCCAGGTGCATACGTGGGAGCGGCAGACAAAATTCCAATGGGTGCCTTTATGGGCAAAGGCCTGACCATGAAGTCGGGTCAAACGCATATGCAGCGATATCTGAAACCGCTGTTGCAGAAGATTGAGGCCGGCGAGATCGATCCGTCGTTTGTGATCACTCACCGCGTTGCCTTAGCGGATGCACCGCAGGCTTACAAGACATTTCGAGATAAAGCCGAAGGATGCATCAAGGTGGTCCTGAAGCCCTAATTAACTGTCACTCGTACGGGGAAAAAAATCATGGTCACGCAAGATCAGCAGTCCATTGTGAATATCTTTTTGAGCAAAGATGAGGCGAGCAACGCGATCAACGAATTGCTGAGCCGCGGATTTTCTACGCAGCAGATTGGCTTTGCTTATGGTGCGGCAGAGCATGACGCACTGAAACCTGGTGAGACTTACGGGTCTGAAGGGGCCGCTGCCGGCATTGCAACCGGGGCGGGCGTGGGTGCACTGTGGGGACTTGGGATTGCGGCCGGAGTGCTACCTGTGATCGGTCCCGCGATCGCCGGTGGGACGCTTGCCGCCATCATCGGCAGCGCTGCAGCGGGTGCCGCTGCGGTCGGTTATGTCGGAACGATGATCGGAATGGGCATCCCTAAAGAGGACGCCGAGTTCTATGAAACCGAACTTCAATCCAATCGAGCCGTCGTCATCGTCACCGCACCAGGGCGAGAAGTGGAAGCAGCCGACATCATGGCGCGGCATGGAGGCTATTCTCGCGGTAGTTCAGTCTTTGCTGACATCGTCGATTAGCCGTCAGTCCCTCGCAACGAACAACGCAACGTTTAATCCTTCGCGGGGGGCATTGTCAGCGGACCATCCAGCGGTGCGAATCGTCGGCACGATTTTCACGGCTCCTTCACCTCAACGTCTGCTTCGCCAGTGTCGCCGAGCAATCGCAGAGTTTGGGCCTTTTTTTGAGGTCACTCGCGGCTCGGCGAAGGGATGTCTCGACGTTCTTTTGATGGCTGTTTCCGCTGTGCTGCTTCGGGGCCTGGTGCTGTCGAGTTAGCGATTCGGCCCGAAATTGCTTCATCAGCCGGGTCCAATTTTGTGGGGCTGTGCATCGACACCTCAGGGAAGAGGGTCGGGGCTAGCACAGTTTATTCGCCGAGGATTGCGAAGAAGGTCACTCGGGCAGTGAAAGTGGTCGTGCTTCAGTGGTGTTCGGTTGGGCGATTGTCGTATGCTGGCGAAACCGTTGTTGACGCCGATCCCATCCCCCTCACGCCGTCATCCGTGAAAGGTGTCATTTGGAAAAGAATGGTGCCGCTTCAATGCCGCCTGATCCGAACACACTCGTACCAAAACCCAGCCCTCCGAAGACTGAAAACCGGCGGTACGCGGTGGGGATATTGGTCGCGACGGCGGTTGTTCTGGGACTGGGAGTTGTTGTCGTCATCGCCAATCAATATGGCCCGGAAGCAAGCTATCGCCGCGGTCGGCAGGCCTTGTACGCCGGCGATCGAGACGCTGTTCAACGCGAATCGAAACGGCTGATGGATACTGTCGGATACGAAGCCAAGGGCTTCTTGCTGCAAGGATTGGTGTGTGCCCAAAGCGGAAAACCAGGCGAAGCGCTGAAGTGGCTGGAAAAAGCTTCCCTCAGCAAACCTTTGACAGTGGAGGCAGCGACCGCCGCCGCAGGTTGCTTCTACTCGATGGGGCGATACCTGGAGACGATTGATGCGGCGCATGCGGCGCTGGCACTCGATGATTCCCGCGTTGAGGCCCGTCGATGGCTTGCCGCCTCGTACTACGATCTCGGGGCGACTTCCCACGCCGAGATTGAGTTGGAACGAGTCTCCAAAGAAGCGCCGCGTGATCCCCGCCCCGATCGGTTGCTGGGGTTGATCGCCAAAGATGCCGAGCAATATACCAAGGCGGTCACGCACTATCAGGAAACACTCGAACGCGATCCGCGACAGCCAGATCGTGAAAAAATCCTGCTGGAGCTCGCAGAAGCACAAGTCAAAGACGGAAAGTTTGAAGACGCCTTGGTGACATTGGGTCAGTGTCAACGCTCCTCAGCCGCGTTGACTTGGACGGCGGAAGCAAGTCGAGGCTTAAGCCGACTCGACAAAGCCGGTCAGTACGTACAGCAAGCAATCGAGCTCGATGGTCAGTTTTTCCCGGCCAAGCTCAGCTTTGGAAAACTGCTGATGGATCAGGGCCGTGCCGAAGACGCGGCGGCAGTTTTGGCAACCGCTGCACAATTAGAACCCTCGAACAGTCAGGTTCATTTCGAGCTCTCGCAGGCATTTCGAAGTCTGGGTGAAAGTGAACGAGCTGACTCTGAAATGGCGAGAATGCGTGAAATTCAAGTTCTCCATCGCCAATTCACGGATCTTCATGTGGTCGCGGCCCAGGAGCCGATGAATGCCGATGCACGAGATCGCCTGGCAGAACTGGCACGGCAACTTGGCAAACCTCAATTGGCAGAGATCTGGTTTCGCGCGGCGGCGGCAATCCGTGCGGATTTAACCAAAGTGAATGCCGCATCCAGACCAAACTTAAACTTGCGCGAAGTGTCCGGTCAACCTTGACCTCCATCCCAATCTCACGTACGCCTTCATTGTCAGTCATCAACTGCGTTCCCCGCCTGTGGAATGGATCGAATCAAGCGTTTACGGCCAGAAAATGAGCACCAGCGACAACAATCCTGCTACTTTGATTGTCCGGCTCGCGCCCACATTGCCTGCGGGCGGACCCACGGAAAATGTCCTGCTGCGCACCGGATACATCATCGATCCCAAGGCTGATTTTGTCTGGTTTGTGGGACTGCCGTTTCTCGCGATCGCGATGGCTTTGATCTGCCATCGTTGGTTGCCGCTGATGGCACTGGCATCGATCGGCCTCTGGATTACGATTCCTCATCATTTCGCAACTTGGTTACGAACATACGGCTTGCAGGAAGATTGGGAACGCTGGAAACTGCCGCTGATCTATGGGCCGCTGGCCGTCATGGCGATCACATTTCTTGGCATTCGCTATGCGCCGGCGACTCTATTGCTAGTGACGCTGCTGTGGGATCACCAGCATAGCCTGATGCAGCAGTACGGTCTGGCCCGAATCTACGACATGAAGGCGCGTACCGGCGGACCACGCGCCGCTCGTTTCGATTTTTGGCTGAACTGGATCTTGTACGGCAACATGTTGCTGACCGCACCCTTGTTTGTTCGCCTCTGGGGTGCCGAAGCGTATCGATGGGCTCTGCCTCTAAGCACGCAGTCGCTGGTCTGGATTCAAAATGGAAGTTACGCAGTGACCGCGCTGTTTTTATTGGCTTACCTCTGGCATGTGGTTCGATGCCTGCGAATGTCACAGCCAGTGAATCCGATGAAATATCTATTCATTGGGTCAAGCTATTTCCTGTGGTACTTCACCAGCTGGCAAACGGATTCGTTGTTGACCTACGGCGTGGCCCATCGTTTGATGCACGGCGTTCAGTATATGGTCTTCGTCAATTCGTATCTTGGCCGGAAGCTGGAGAAGGAACCGTGCTTGACCCAAGAGGGGCGGCAGCGACGATGGTGGGAGGGCCCCTGGGACATTGTCCTGAAAATGTTGAAGCACAGGCGCACGATTACCTTCATTGCATTGGGTGTCTTGTACGTCCTGCTTTATCAGTTGCTCCTTCTTCGCCCGCTCGATGAACTGGGTTTTGGAATCGTCAATTTCATGGGAGTCGGGCCGCAACCCCGTCCGGGAATGAGCGATGTCTCTCGCGCCAGTGCTTACGACTTGTTTGCGATCACTCTGATTCAAGCGTTGCCGGTGACACACTATTACTTCGATTCGTTTATCTGGAAGGTTCGCGACGCGAAGGTCCAGCAAGGGCTCTGACGATGTGGCGGAACTCTCCCTTTCGAACGCTGGCCGCGATCCTTGCTGTCGCCATTGTGGCTGGCATCTGGGAATATGTCGTCGGAACCCATCACGAACGCGACATCAATGGCGACCCGCAACACAATTTTCCGGATGCCATGGCCCGGCTCTATCCAGGGTCCGCCGAGGCTGAGTACTGGCTGGGACGCAAGCTCGAGGGCGAAGCTGTCAGGAAGTCTGTCTCTGCCACTGGGACGCAACTGACTCGCGACGCAATGTCC
>CAIMFH010000002.1 GCA_903840265.1 uncultured Schlesneria sp.
ACAGATACGGGTCCACTTGACCTGATGATCAAGTCGTAGCCACATCGAACCGCAGGCTGTGAAATGCCTCTGCCCTCCGACCAGTCGGCGCGACATTTGCGAACTCTGGCTGACGCACTTCGCCAATCGCGATCGAGTCGCCGGATTTACGCATCGACTCGAAAACTCACCGACGTCATCAAGATCAACTTGGCCGGAAAGATTTGAAATGAAGGCACTTTGCTGGCATGGAACAGGTGATGTCCGCATCGACACTGTTCCCGATCCCAAGATCGAGCATCCCCGAGATGCAATCATCAAAATCACCGCCAGTGGGATCTGTGGATCTGATTTACACTTGTTGAACGGTTATGTTCCCACGATGGAGTCGGGAGATATTCTCGGTCACGAGCCAATGGGCGTCGTCGTTGAAGTCGGCCGCGAGGTGACTAATCTAAAACCAGGAGATCGCGTCGTCGTGCCGTTCACGATCGCGTGCGGAAATTGCTTCTTCTGCAAGAAGCAATTGTTTTCGTTGTGCGATGTCTCCAATCCCAATCACGAACTCGCGCAGAAGCGATTGGGCCACTCGCCGTCGGGGTTGTTTGGGTTCTCGCATCTCTTCGGCGGCTATTCGGGCGGACAGGCTGAATACCTGCGAGTCCCGTTTGCTGATGTGGGCCCGATTAAAATCGAATCCGGGTTGCCAGACGAGATGGTGTTGTTCCTCTCGGACATCTTTCCTACTGGCTATATGGCTGCAGAAAACTGTCAGATGGAACCCGGCGATACTGTGGCCGTCTGGGGCTGCGGTCCCGTCGCTCAATTCGCCATTAAAAGTGCCTGGATGCTCGGTGCTGGCAGAGTGATCGCCATCGATCGGATCACAGAACGGCTGAAAATGGCGCAGTCGCAGGGTAAAGCGGAAACAATTAATTACGCCGAAGAAAATGTCTATGAGCGACTTCAGGAACTGACCAAGGGCAGGGGACCAGATCGCTGCATCGATGCCGTCGGTTGTGAAGCCCATGCCGTGAATGATCTCGGTCGCGCCATGGAAACCATGGCAGAGACCATGCGACTGCAAGGCGATCGCCCGTATGTCCTACAGGAAGCGATCCGCTGCTGCCGGAAAGGGGGCAGTATCTCCGTTCCAGGCGCGTATGTGGGAGCGGCAGACAAAATTCCAATGGGAGCCTTTATGGGTAAAGGCCTGACCATGAAGTCGGGTCAAACGCATATGCAGCGATATCTGAAACCGCTGTTGCGGAAGATTGAGGCGGGCGAGATCGATCCATCGTTTGTGATCACACACCGCGTTGCCTTAGCGGATGCACCGCAGGCTTACAAGACATTTCGAGATAAAGCCGAAGGTTGCATCAAGGTGGTCCTGAAGCCCTAACTAACTGTCACTCGTACGGGGAAAAAATCATGGTCACGCAAGATCAGCAGTCCATTGTGAATATCTTTTTGAGTAAAGATGAGGCGAGCAACGCGATCAACGAATTGCTGAGCCGCGAATTTTCTACGCAGCAGATTGGCTTTGCTTATGGTGCGGCAGAGCATGACGCACTGAAACCCGGTGAGACCTACGGGTCCGAAGGGGCCGCTGCCGGCATTGCAACCGGGGCGGGCGTGGGTGCACTGTGGGGACTTGGGATTGCGGCCGGAGTGCTACCTGTGATCGGTCCCGCGATC
>CAIMFH010000003.1 GCA_903840265.1 uncultured Schlesneria sp.
GCGTGCTGACGCAGCGCGGCTCACCTGAAGATTGTGCAAATGACATCTGATATCCAACGCATCGGCGTGACTCGTCGCTGGTCTGACGCGGTGCTGCACGGCAACACCGCTCATTTTGTCGAAGTCGCGGACGACCCCACTCAACCGATCCGCGGCCAGGTGACTCAGTTGCTGGACCAGATCGATTCGCGGCTGCGTCTGATTGGCAGCGACCGCACTCGACTGTTGATGGTGCAGATCTTTCTCACCGACCTGAATAACGGCTCTGTGCTGAACGAGCTGTGGGATGCATGGATTCCAGAAGGCCACGCCCCAGCCCGAGCTTGCGTGCAAACGGGACTGGCACCGGGGTATCTGATCGAAATGGTTATTACCGCCGCATTACTGCCAACAACCTAATGCGCGTCACTTGCATGCTTCATAATCATAAGTCCCCTATGTCGCATAAGTCCCATTTCAATAGGACAAATGGGACTTAGCGGACCTATCGTTCTTCCACAGCAACGACGATGGCTTCGCTCGCATCGACAGACGCGTCTGCCGCCGCAGCCAGGCTGATCGTCTGAGCCTTGATCGGTGATTGCTCGCCCGAGCGGACTCGACCGGCCAGCCATAGAGTAAATAGCGTTGAGATCGCGGCGATCCACCCCACCGTGCCGAAGTGCGCAATCGGACCGCCCTTCTCCTGAGTGATAATGGTCCCACCCAGGTAGGCACCCACACCGCAGGCAAGATGCTGTACGGACGAATTCGCACTCAGGAAGCCGCCACGACGGCGGGGTTCGACACTTCCGGTGATCATCGCCATGGCGGCGATCATGCGTCCGACGTTGCTGACCATCAACGATCCAAAGACGAGGACTGCGACGCCAATGTGGACTCGTGGCAAGTGTGTAATTGCGAGCAGCAGTAATGCCGACACCGGCGCGATAATTCGATAGATCAACAGTTTTCCAAATTTGTCCGTGAACCACCCCACGATCGGCGAAGCGACCAGCGTCAGTGCCCCGCCAAAGACATACATGATTGGCAGTTGCTCCACGGTCATGCCGACATTGGAAACAAAGTAGGCGCTCACATACGGAAACACCGTGAAGCTGCCGATCATCAGCGAGACTGTCAGCACAAAGGCATTCAAATGATTGGGCTGCGAAAACGTCTCGATCAGCGACGTCAATGGATGGACATGCGCCTGATTCAGGTGATCCTTCAGCGGCGGCATCGCGAACGGTGTCAGAAAGAGCAGCGGCAGCCCCCCAATGGCCAGGGCCATGAACGGGACATGCCACCCGAAGTTGGTGCCTAAAACCAGACCCATCGGAACACCGACCACCGAAGCCAGGGCGAATCCACTCATCAGTGATCCAGTCGCCCGCCCGCGACGTTCCTCGGGAAACACATCGCCGATGATCGTCATTGCCTGGCCACCCAGAATGCCTCCGAATAAACCAGTCGCAATTCGAGCGATCAGGAGGGTGTGATAAGTTGGTGCGATGGCGCACCAGAATGTGCCCAGCAGGAAACCGGTGTACAGAATCATGAATGTGCTGCGTCGAGCAAAGCGATCGACGATTGAAGAGGCCAACAGTCCAGAGACACCTGCCGCGAATGTATAAGACGAAACGATCAGCCCAAATTCGTCGGGACTGATCTTCAACGTCGCCATCAATTGCGGGCCGAGCGGCATCACAATCATGAAGTCCACGATTGTGATGAATTGAACTGCTGCCAGGATAAAAAGAATCAGCAACTCGCGCTGTCGGCTGTGAATTGTCCGTTGCCCCAAATTCTGTTCAGTCATTCCCTTGCCTGTCCTTCGTGACCTTGAATCGTTCCATCCATCATCCACAAGACGGAACCTCAGCGCTGTATCCGACAATCGGACACTATCAGATACACTTCGACAGGGTAACCCTTTCACGAGTTCGGAGGATTTTCAGAGAACCGAACGAATGCATCAACCGCGATGCGATGCCACTCCAGACGGCGCACCTTTGGAGTGCGGTGGCTCGACCCCGCTTTGGATCGTGCTAGGCAAAGCTTGCTCGGGTCCAACCGCTTTGTCGATGCAGAGCCGATCCGGTTCGGAGATTGTGTCATCCGGCAGATGGAGCGCGGAAGGGGCGTGCTGTGACTCTCTTATCTTTTACTTCGATGACGGCTGTTTGGCGACTGAAACCAAAGCTCCGTCGCGCCGGAGCACTCCAAAAGGGCTGCTGCTGGAATCTAGTGGCCTCCCCCGGTAGGCTCTAATTTCGCTCACTTCTCGAATTTGCATGACTGGACGGCGAAGTTGTGACGGAGACAAAACCTACTGGCACCGCAACACCTGCCGTCGCGACACGCGTCGCGCAGCAGGTGCTAGACGTGGAACGTCAGTTTCGCGAGCGTGATTCGGGGGCCTTCTTTGTTTTGCCGCGAGTCGTCCGACGCGTGCTGCAGAATGAACTGAACATCAGCACCAACTGGTTGCCGCCACCACATCGTAAGTCGTGTGTGGTCGAGCGTGACCAGCTGCTCTGGCTGGTCGCCCGAGATGAACTGGGGGTCGACGATGAAACTGCGCTGCCACAGCGACTGATCCTGATCGCTCGCCCCGAAGAAGATCGCCTCGATCGATTCAGCCGCGAAGACTTGCTGCGCTATTACTGGCGCATGCTGTTCCACGCGCGGATCGATTTTGAGATGGAGCTGAAAACGGCCCCCGGCCGGATGACGACCGCTGAACTACGTCGCCGCATCGACTCCATTGGTCAGACGCAATTCGACGAAATTCGTTCGGTGCTGCGCTCGGAACAGATGCTGCGCCGGCCCGATGATTCGCGACACGTCTATGCCGAGTTCGTCGCGACTTATCACGAATTGCGAGTCTTTGCTCCGAGTCTGGACTCGCTTTATTTTCCGTCTCTGGGTGATGATGAAACGGTTCTCAAAACAATCGGCCCCGACTGCGATGCCGCGACGTTGCTGGAGGCAACTCGTCCCATCGAGTTGCTGACAACCGCACCTGCTCAGGATGAGCCCGCGCCGATCCTGGCCGTCGAAGCGTTGCTTGAAGCATCGCAGATCAACCTCGCTTCGCGATCCCCACATAAATACGCTGCGCTGGTTCGTCGAGCGCAGCGACTGCGGGCCACCGGCAACAATGTGCGCGCTGCTCTTGTCCGCAGACAGGCCTATGACTTTGCACCGCTCGACCAGATGAACGATGCCAAGCGCGAGTTGATCCAGGAGATCGAATACCTGGTCCTGCGTCTGCAGGCAGCGCTAGAATTTTCTGATGACGAAGTCCGACCCTGGTTGGCGATGTGCGAACGGCTGCTGCCCGCCGCCCGCCGCGGCTTCTGGAACGCCAATGCTCGGCTGCTGTACGACCTGCAACAGGTTTGCCTCGACCACGAGCAGGAGATCTACAAGATCGACTTGCTGGGCTGGGCCATCAGTCGCGGTAAGAATCCGTTGAAGCGACCGCTACCGAATCAGCGCGTCGTCATGATGTCGAAGCATCTGCGCAGTGCCGCATTGCGCGTACCGGTAGTCCTGATCGATGATGCCGGTCGACATGAATTGAGTGAACTATTGCATGCGGCGGCTCACGCGGCCGAGCAGATCCTGAGAAAGAGATTCGAGCCCCTGGTGGCTCAGTCGCTGACCGAAGTGGGATTCGTTCCCGACGGGGTCGTCGAGCGAGTTGCGTTTCGCAAGATGACGAATGAACTACTCGACGGCATCGTCAAGCGCGGCTTTCTGACGATTGGCGACTTGAGAGATGCGATCTCGCGCAACCAGTTGAAGATGCCCGATCTGACCAGCGTGAGCGAGTTCTTTTCCGGGGATCCGCTGCTCCGTGCCGATCGCAACTTTGCCGGCAGTCTGGATGGAGTCTACCAACGTGGTCCGTTCTACCTGCGCTGGCTGCAGCGATTGAACGCGCTGACATTCGGCATCCCTTATGGCCGGATGCTGACGAAGTACATTGCTTTGCCATTCGGTCTGGCATTTTTGACCTTGATGGCGGTCGAGGAAATCGCGCATCTGGCTTCGAATCTGTTACCCGGCCTGCATGCGGTCGCCAGTTCGACGGAACCGGTGGCGGCGGCGGCCGTGGAAATCAAAGAACATACGACGGCACATCGTCATCATCATCTAATCTACAGTCGCTGGAACACGTTCTTCCTGGGCTGTTTTATCTTCACTCTGATTCATGTCCCCGAACTTCGGCACCGAATCGTGTGGTTTCTGAAGCGCGCGGGGAAACTGCTGCGTGTTGCGTTGATCGACCTGCCGCGGCGGATCGCTTCGCTGCCATTCGTCGCCTGGCTAGTCCGGTATTTCCCCTTCATGCTGTTTCGGCGATTCATCCTCGCGCCGCTGGTCGCGACGGCGATCTTCTGGCTGCTGCTGCCGGTGATGGGTGCCTACAAGCCGCTCAGCCGGTTGTGGGGCGTGGTGATTTTCGCGGCTTCGGTGGTGATTCTCAATTCTCGCTTTGGCCGAGATACCGAAGAGTTGACTCGCGAATTCCTCAGCCGGTCATGGTACCGCATTCGCGTTCACCTGCTGATGGGGCTGTTCACGCTGATTGTCGACGCGTTTCAGTGGTTGATGGACAGCCTGGAACGTGTCCTCTATGCCGTGGACGAATTGCTGCGGTTTCGTAGCGGGGAATCCAATGTCACTCTGGCCTTCAAGGCCGTGCTGGGAATCGTCTGGACGGTGATTCATGGCGTGATCCGTTTCTGCGTGACACTGCTGATCGAACCGCAAGCCAACCCGATCAAGCACTTTCCTGTGGTGACGGTATCGCACAAGCTGCTACTGCCACTGGCATACACTCGTCATCCCGCAACGATTGCCTCGCCACTCGCCAACATCCTGGTCAGTATCTCGCCGTTGTCCGTGGAGACCGCGAACTGGGTGATGGCGATGGTGGTCTGGGGCATTCCCGGCATCTTTGGGTTCCTGGCGTGGGAGCTGAAAGAAAACTGGAAGCTGTATGCCGCCAATCGCACTCCCAATTTGACCCCCGTGCAGATCGGGCATCATGGCGAGACGTTGATTCGTCTGCTGTGCCCAGGGTTCCATTCGGGCACGATTCCCAGGCTGTTTGCTCGTCGTCGCCGAGCCGCCCGTCGCGCCGCCTACGATCATCAGATCAACAAAGAAGCCCGCTTCACCGAAAAGCTGAATCATGAAGCAGAGAGTCTGCAACATTTTGTCGAACGTGAACTGATCAACCTGCTGCGCGAGAGTCGCACGTTCAGAGGATGTGCACTGGCAGTCGGCAACGTCCAGCTGTCGACCAATCGCGTCTTGATCACGATTACCAATGCGGAGTATCGCAACGAACCGGTGGAAATTCAGTTCGCAGAGCAGTCGAGCTGGCTGATTGCTGATGTTGCGAACCAGGGTTGGTTGCGCGAATACACTGACGAGGATCGCGCGGTCTTTCGTACGGCGCTGGCGGGACTGTATCAGTTGGGTGCTGTCGATCTGGTCCGCGAGCAAGTGGAAAGCCAACTGGTGGCTCCGCCATTGCCCGCCACAGATTTCCCCCGTCCGCAACTGAGCAATGAGTCTTCGAATCTTCGATACCATCCCTACGACATCTCAGCGGCGGGTATCGTCGTCTGGCCGCATCGACACTACGAAGCGGAAATCCATTACGCACTTGGCGACGAGGCGACGATTTTTCCACGACCTCGATCGCTGGCTCGGGCTGCCGGGCTGATCCCGTTGCCTCGCGCGGCAGTGCTGTTCGACGAACACCCGCTGACTCGTTCCGCCTGGCGAGCCTACTGGGAAACCGAACAGAATCTGCTGGCCATCCCGCTTCGTCTGCTGCCTGATGTGGAACTACTGAAGCCTTCAACATCACCGTAGAAATTGCGGATCAGAACCACAATCTGGCATAGGTCTCATTCGTCCTATTAGTCCCATCGAAATAGGACTGATGCGACGCAGAGGACTCATGTGACTGATTTACGCCTTGGGGCGCAACGTCTGGCCAAAGAAAAAAACCGCCGCGATCTGCCCGTGAGATCGCGGCGGCCGAGGACTTGCGACAGAGCCTCGGTTTAGGTGCGAGGTAGACCCAGCAACTCTTCTTCTTCTTCCTGGATGATGATACGAGGAGTAATCATCAGCATCAGGCTTTCCGTTTCACGACCAACCCCTGTGTTCTTGAACAGGCGGCTGACGTAAGGGATCTTGTTAAGGATTGGCACACCGGACATGTTGCGGCCTTCCTTCAACCGCTTGATTCCACCCAGCAGAATCGTGCCGCCGTCCGGAACGCTGACCGTGGTGAGGACGCGGACTTGTTCAACCACAGGCTGCTGAACGGTGATCGTCTGACCACCACCACCTCGACCCTGTTGACCCTGCTGGCCCTGCTGACCTTGCTGACCACCACCGATACCACCACCAGCACCACCGATACCACCACCGATACCGAAGCCTTGTTGACCACCACCACCACCGCCGAAGCCACCCTGGCCCCCTTGCTGGTTCTGGCCCTGCTGGCCGCCGCCCTGCTGGCC
>CAIMFH010000004.1 GCA_903840265.1 uncultured Schlesneria sp.
ATTCGATTTGATCAACGCATCGAGTTCCGAAACCATCTTGGGGAGGTTGCGAGCCATGCCGTACAAACAGGCGCGATCACAAATAGCGTCGGCAAAATCGGGCTTGGTGCTGATGGCCTTGTCCAAGTCTTCCAGGGCTTTCGGCAACTCGCCTTTGGCCGCTGCGGCAGCCGCACGACGCTGATAAGCAACGGCCAACTTGGACTGCAGTTCGATTGCCTTGGTTTGATCCTTCATCGCCTGATCGAGATTGTTTTTGAAGAAGTAAGCCAGGCCACGCGTGCTGTAGCCTTCGGCAAAATCTTCTTTGGCCCGAATCGCGGCGTCCGCACTGCCGATCGCCTTGTCGTACTGTCCACGTCCGATATACGCCAAAGCGCGGTTGTTATGCGCTTCGAAGTGGTCGCCTTTTTCGAGCAAGGCGAACCACGCATTGTCGATCGCGGGGAGGAACTTGTCCTTGCGGTAGTACGAGACCGACAGGTTGGAATAGGCGTCGGCACGAA
Source organism: uncultured Schlesneria sp. (assembly GCA_903840265.1). Taxonomy (GTDB): domain Bacteria; phylum Planctomycetota; class Planctomycetia; order Planctomycetales; family Planctomycetaceae; genus Schlesneria. The sequence goes on from CAIMFH010000004.1 coordinate 507, forward strand.
TGTCGCGCGTCGTAAGATCGCTGGAAGGCTTGGAGCTGGCCTTCGTCAGATCCTTGATGGCGGCGTCGTAGTCACCCTTTCCGTTCAGGGCGATGCCGCGCATCAGCAGCGCGATCACGTTTTCGGCATCGCTGTTCAGAATCACCGTGGTCTCGGCGATGACGGCATCCCATTCGCCCTTTTCGAGTTTCGTGCGGCCGCCGGGGACCACCGCCTCCATCCGCGGTTCTTTTTCCGATTTTGGCGGCGGCGGGGGAGTATCTGCCGCATAGGCGATCGGGCCGAGGCAGCACGTCAACGCCGTTACGAAACAGAAGAGAGAAAGCCGATTTCCGCAGACCAATCCAGTCGCGATGCGAATCACGTTGACGATCCTTCGAAATGCCGAGCGGTCGAGAGACAAGAGGAGTCTTTTACGAGAAGTTGATTCTCAAGGAACACTTGATGCTACGGCCCACCAACGACACTGTCGAGCATAGAATTTGAAGTGGCCTACAGTTGGACGCATCCGTTCATTGGAAAACCGCCATGTCGCGATATTACCTGGCCCAGCAATCATACCGAACCGACGATCTCGGGAATTCGATAACGGGCCAAAACGACGGTGACGTTATCTTTTCCTCCCGCTTTCAGAGCCAGATCGACGAGGGTTTGGCAGATGTCGGTCGCTGGGCCGGGCTGGTTGAGGGCTTCCGTGACAGTGGCCTCGGTGACCATTTCGGTCAATCCGTCACTGCAAACGAGGATCTGGTCGCCGTCGACCAACTTGAACCAGGCGACTTCAAGGGGGACCGTCTTTTCGTTTGCCGACAGCACGCCCGTCAGGACATGACGGAGATTATGCGTCGCCGCCTTTTCAGCCGTGATTATGCCCGCATCGACCATTCCCTGGGCGAGTGTTTGATCGCGAGTCAGTCGTTGCAGCCGACCGTCCCGCATCAGGTAGGCTCGTGAGTCTCCGACATGGGCCACGAGCAGGTCGGGCCCGAGACTGGCGGCAAGTGTCAGGGTCGTTCCCATACCCGCCAGACTCGCGTCGGCCCGAGTCTTCTCCGAGAGCGCTCCCTGGATCTGATGCACGCGTTCTTGCAGGCGGTGGACAACTCTGTCTGACGAAGCATCGTCCAGACGCATGATCCAGTCCGGCGTTTGCAGCACCAATTCGAGCAAGGCTGTGACCGCAGTTCGACTGGCGACTTCCCCGGCGGCGTGACCTCCCATGCCATCGGCCACCACCATGCCGTAGCTGGTTTCGGTGCTGCAAACCGGATACGTGTCGGTGGGCAAGTTGGTCTTTAACGCATGCATGGTGCGGTCAAAGCGAGCAATGAGAAAGGTGTCTTCATTGTTAGCCCGAACGTGGCCCTGATCGGAAAGGCCGCCAAAGTCCACTTCCACCAGGGATGAAATGGTCTGAGCCTCGTGCTGACCGAAACGAGGGAGAGGAAACTCGGCGGTGTCGACCAGACTTTGTTCGCTCATCGCCCATCACCTTGATTCCAGATGTCGAGTAGATTGATGCGTTGGAAATTCAGAATCCCGGACCGGGATGTTTGACAGTTGATCGGCAGTCAGCCGTCGCACAGCATCCCTCCTTCAGAGGCGGCCGGCAACGCCAGCCTGCCTATTTGCTCTATCGCTCTTCCCTGCCAGTGATCAGAGAGATTCCAAAAGGGAGTTCGGAATTCTTCTTGGTTCGCGATCGAAAGTACACGATCGCGTTTCTCAATCTCAACTGTTTGAACTCAAAACCACCACCAGATCCATAGACCGCGCTCTCCATGAATTTGCTGTGACCTGCTTTGAGCAGTTCACCATATCTCCAACCTGTTGACTTCTCCAGGAAATAGGTCACTGGTGGTAGCTCGGCTGGCTCAAATTGCGCAGAAGGGATCGGGTCTTCACACCGACTGATGAGGATTGCGCTGGAGACATCGGTCGCCCAGATGATCATACACGCTCTGATTGTATCATCCGGACGACCGTCGTTCCTGTTCCCTCTCACACCGACCAAGAGATACCATCCGTTACCAGCGCAATAAATCTTCTCTGTAATCGGACGCACGGCATAGGGAAAGTCGGCCAACGGACTCAACTCGACAAACTCTTGGAGTTTGACAACATTGCCATCGAATTGAGATCGTGGTTTCATCAACGTCCACCTGAATC
>CAIMFH010000005.1 GCA_903840265.1 uncultured Schlesneria sp.
CGGCTTTCTCGAGTTCTTGAATGGAGCTCCCATACATCGTTCCGACATACTTCGTCTCCAGCAGGCTGGTGAAGTCGATATGCTTCCCAAACCCATTCATCGCCGCGTAAGCGCAATAGATCCCGCAATAGGTCGTACTCTCGCGACCGACATCGGGGATGTCACTGGCTTCCTGTTGCACTTCGGCAGCGGTGACCGACCCCATTCCCGCCGACATCAAAACGGCGACACAAACACTTAACAAACGCGAAGTCATACAGCTTTCCGTGAGAATGACCACCAATTGATTCTCGAGATGACTCCAGAAATATTCAGCCAGAATTCGTGCGAATCCTCCACCAGACCATTCCCAAGATGGTGGTCACGACGCCCCAGATCCATTGCATTTGCGATTGGGCAGGCCGACGAGGTGCCAAGGGAGTATCTTTCAGGTCCTCAACAGTCTTCTCATTTACCGCCAGTTGGATTTGCCCATTCACATACTCGTATTCCAGTGAAGGTCTGTCTTCGACGGAAACCCGGACCCTTTCAGGGACGGGAATCATCGGCCTGAATGATGACGGATCCGAGAAATCGGGTTCGAGATTCCAATCTGTGAAAGTGTATGACGTGTTTTCCAGCGCTTTGGCACCGTCGACGGTCGAGATTGTCTTGACCGTTTCCAGCGCCGTGATGACGTGAGAATCCTTCCACGGCGCGATCTTCGTCTTTCGCGCCTCGAAGGTCACGTTGTTGACAACGGATTTATCGCTGAAGCCGTAAAGTGTCGTTAGAACCCTTCGATTATATTGAAAGCGGTTGTCGTTCAGAGTCGCTCCGGACTGCTCCAACAGTAGCCGGGTGACCACAAAGCTGGCATCGGGATCGAACCAGACTCGATGACGGGTACCATCTTTCGAAGCTCCTTCGACACAGTATCCGATGTCATCCCTAATCACTCGAGTGTCGCTGCCGGACCTCAGCAGTTTCGCGAGAGGGGTGATATTTGGAAAGTTGGTGACTCCGAAGGCGATCGAGGCTCCGCCCAAAACAGACTCCACGAAATGTTCGTCATCGGCCTCGGGGACCAGCCTCCCGTTCACGGCTGAGGCCGACGGCGGACGCACATTGAACTGTTCGTGCGGAAAGTAGATGCGTAGAACGTGTCCATCCCGAAGATAGCAAAACTCATTGGAGTGTTGATTGGCGACATCCGCGTCCAAAGCGGTCTCGAGAACCCTTAAGTTAACACGCTCGCCATCGAGGCGAAGGCTGGTCTGGCGAGTGGTTTCCGTGGGTTGAACCGCACCATCCGCACGCGTGGTGGCGCATCGTTCAAAGGATGTCATCTGACATCGACGCAGTCGGTTCAACGTCGCCTGATGGCGCGCCAAGATTTGCTCAAGTGTCAGGCCCTCGTCAGCCTGCGCGAAACCCGCCAGGAATACCAACGAAGCGACCCAAAGTGATGCGATTTTCAAGGCAGAGATCCTTGGCACTTGACTCACCAAGAAAAGCAAAAAGCTTCCGTCGCTCATGGACGAAAGCTCTTTTAATTTAGGAGATTTTGGCGATCTGATAGACAGATTAGCGAACTTGTGAGGCCCGAACTTGCGAGGCCCGAACTTGCGAGGCCCGAACTTGCGATCCGCCAACTGCTGCTGAGGGAGACGAATTTCCTGTATATCCAGGTGGATTGGTGCTGGTATCTGAGTATGCGGGGCTGCAGGAACCCGTGGTTGACCAGTCATCTCGAGGGAAACAACGCGGAGATCGTGCACAGCCGTTACTCGACATTGACTTCAACGTGCAGGTCATAAATCGCCAGCCGGGCACGGCATAGCATCGGGTGTAAGTGTACAGGCACGCGCTTTGGTAAGTGGCATCACCGCATGAACTGTCAATCGTCTTATTGACATCGCACGGATCGCCGCCACGAGTGTCTGCGGTCCCATGCACGTTCGGCGTCGATGCAAATAATCCCACAACCGCAGCGAATACAACCACGCCCGTCCGGACACTGGATTCAAGTCTCTTACGATTCATAGCTTGGGCCCTTTCAGCAAGCGGTAGATTCCAGACCATACGATGACATTTATCATCGGATGTCTGCTCAAGATAATGAATCTGCCGGATAGGAGGGTCAAGCCATTTTTAGTGATTCTTACAGAATACCCAAACTACGGAATCGTACAGTTTTGTGTCATTTTCAGTAATCGCCTATTATTTCACCACCACCCGTGGTTGACAACGAGCAAAAACTACCATTGTTGTCGATATTCTCGCTCAAATAATGAACAGAACCGTCACCGAACAGAAAGTGGCAACCACCGACGTGTAGGCTGCTAAAACAGTTTGGGTGACTTCCGTTGATGCGTTGATTCCGTCCCTGTGGGTCGCACCAGGAGACTACGTCGTTTAGGTTGCCCTGCAGGTTGGCGATCCAAATCGAGCCCGCGCTGCCGATCGTGAACTCATTCATATTCGGGTAAAGCGCCCCATCCCAGCTCCGCTCGCCTGCCGCAATTGTGTTCGAAAGTCCGTCAGTGACGTCTCGGTCTCTGACCGAGCTGTTGAAAAAGAACATCCCATTCCCAACTTTTGGCGAGTCGTCACGATTGGAGCCGTACATCGTCACATAGTTCGATTTGGCGTGCCCACCCATCTGCTGATTCCAGTGATCACTGGAATCGCTCGGGCACAGATAGAAGGGTAAAACGGTTTTCGAGAGGTTGTTTGCGACCGTCGGAGCGTTGTTGCCATTGGGTGCCAATTGAAGATAGAGCGGAGACTGGTCAAGGAACGGCAATAGCATCGTTCCCCAGGCCCATCCCGTTTCATTTCCAACACCGGTGATGACCAGACTGCTAAACGGCTGGCAGCCATGCACCCCTTCATAATTGTGCAGTGCCAGGCCAATCTGTCGTAGATTATTTCGGCACTGCAAACGGCGGGCGGCTTCACGAGCCTGCTGGACCGCTGGCATCAGAAACGCGATCAGCGAGGCGATCAACGCCATCACGACCAGGAGTTCGATCAGGCTGAACCCGCTGCGAATTCGATCGCGTTTCACTCAGAACCCTCCCGCGAAGGTGAGTCTCACCTTGGCGATTACTCCTGGGGTTCATCCAATTCGTCGAGCAGCCGGATCGTGGCCTGTAGCAGTTGCGGTAGCCCGCGGCCCGTCACGGCGCTGATCTTCAACACCGGCCGACCGATTCGCTCTTCCAGCAACTCGGCAGCAGCATCGGCATCGGCCAACTCCGACTTTGTTACGACTACAATCTCGGGACGTGCGGCGAGCTCTTCGTCGTACAATCGCAGTTCTTCGCGAATCTGCAGGTAGTTTTCGACAGGGTCCGTCTGATCATCTGGAGCCGGTTCCACGAGGTGAATCAACGCTTTCGTGCGTTCCACATGCCTCAGAAACTCATGTCCCAATCCGACGCCAGCGTGGGCCCCTTCGATCAACCCGGGGATGTCCGCCAGGACGAATTGCCGTTCTTGCCCGACTCGGACGATTCCCAGATTTGGATACTTCGTGGTGAAGGGGTAATTCGCAATTTCGGGAGTTGCTCGCGATAAACGGCTCAGCAACGTTGATTTGCCGGCGTTCGGCTTCCCAATCAGCCCCATATCGGCGATGACCTTCAGCTCCAGGCCGATGTCGCGCTGCTCGCCGGGATCGCCGGGACCGAACTCACGCGGAGCTCGATTCGTCGAACTCATGAAGCGGGTATTTCCTCTGCCCCCGTCGCCGCCCTTCGCGACAATGACCTGATCGCCGTGAGCGATCAAATCCTTCAGGATGTGTCCGCGTTTGAGGTCGCGCAGGATCGTCCCTGTGGGGACGCGAATGATCGTATCTACACCGTCACGGCCGGTTTTCAGCGATCCGTGACCGGGCTCGCCTCCCGACGCCACCCAGTGGCGGACGCCAACCAGATGCACGAGGCTACTGACGTTCTCGTCGGCCTCGATGATGATGTGACCACCCCGTCCACCGTCGCCCCCATCGGGACCCCCACGGGGAACGTGTGCTTCGCGTCGAAAGCTGCCAGAACCGCTACCGCCGTCGCCAGCTTTACAGAAAATCGTGACCTGATCTACAAACATAGTCGCATGATGATAGTCGATCGCACGCTGACACGGGAGTCACTCGTCAGAATCGCCAGCGAGTGCCGCGATTGCTCCCTGGTGGTCGAAAGCCAGGGGCAAATCTAAATCTGTCGGACGACAATTCGATTGCCGCTCAATTCCACGACTTCGATGGCCGCATCAGCCCCGATAAAGGGGCCTTCGCTGATCACATTAACGATGCGATCGCCCAACTGAGCTTTGCCGGCCGGGCGCAACATCGTAATTGTCGTCCCGCGCTGACCCATCAAAGCGTCGCCTTCGACCGAAGTCTGAGCACTTCTGCTGTTGAACCGGAGTTGTGGCTCATCGTTTGGTGACGAACCTGGTGGGCCCAAAATCATGGCTTCAAACATGGGAAGCTGCGGAAGGTATTGAGCTGCCGCGACGCCGAAAACCCCTAGAAGGGCAAACGCCAGCACCACCCAACCCGCTTGGATCGTCAATTCCTCGATATTCGTCGCCAGATCGTATGACCAGGAGTGTCCCGCCATGACCAACGATGCCAGGATCATGGCAATGCCCGACAGACCAAAGACTCCGAATCCCGGCATCACAAAAACTTCCATCGCCAAACAGGCGATTCCCAGCACGAACAACACGACTTCCAACCAATCAGCAGTGCCACCCAGAAAACGACTCCAGAAGAAGAGGGCAAAGCAGAGGACCGACAAAATCCCCAGGATTCCTGTCATCGCGTGCTGCTCGAGATAAATCAGAACCGCTCCGATGATGACCAACATCACCGTAATCCCTGGCGAATTGAGCCGGAACACCAATGCATCCACCCAGGTCTTCTCAATCGGCCGCAATTCGGCTGTCGGGGGAAGCCCCATGCGTCCTTTGAGTTCATTGAAGTCGTGGACGATCGGCTCTGCCAGTTTCAATTCGTGAGCACGTTGCCCGGATACTTCAAGCAGCAATTCGCCGTTGGTTTCTGACAATTGCGGCCCGATCAGCCATTCCCCACCCGAAGTCCGAATATCTTCTTCTGACATGTACCAGACACGGCCGGTGTCGCGGTGCGTCGCCTGAAAGACTTTCGCGGTGTGATCGGCCATCGCGACATACAAGGCACTCGGGCGATGCTTCTTAATGGCCAGATCCGTCAGCATGATTCGCAACTGAGCCACAATTCGATCGATCTTGTCGTGATGCGGATCGATCGGCCGCATATCGCCAATCTTTGCCTCAGGGTGCATGATGATTTCATCGCAGGCAAGAGCCACGATCGCCGCTCCGCTGGTGGCCGCTTCGGGTATGTACGCGATCGTATGGATCTTGTGATCTTCCAACTGGGCGATGATCTGGGCCAGGTTGAAGCTGGGATCAAATTCTCCTCCAGGTGAACTGAACTGGAAGACGACGACTTGAGCCCCCTCACGAACTGCCCGATCGACCTGCCGAGCCAGAAAACTTTCCTGCAAGCGGTCGATCACACCGTCAACTTTGATCAGACGGACGCGACGATTTTCTTTTTCGGCGGATTGTTCACGCAATGCTTCACGCGGCAATCCCAATAGTTCGCCCACGGCACTCCGCGAATCGGCGAGTTGCGTGACCAGGATATCCAAATTGCGAGCGGTCGCTCCGCGGAACGTGCCCACCAGCCCCGCCTCTTTAACGACCTCAGTCCCTTCAATCGCGACGTTGGTCTTCCGCAACGCTTCCAACTCGTCTTTGGTGACGACGCGAGATTCGAGTTCGTCCGAGTCAGCTTTGGCCGATCGTAATCGCACCTTCCACAATTGCTCGTTCTGATCCATCATGCCGCGAGCCAGAGCGATGTTCACCTTGGGATTATGCCGTTTTTGAGCGAGCGCCAGCACCGCCTGTCGATCATCGGGATCTAATGGCTGACCGCGACCAATGTCGCCAAGCTCTGCTTCCGGATGCATGATGATTTGCCGACAAGCCAGCGCCAGCAAGACATTCGATCCGGTGACGGTGTGCGGAATCCAAGCCACGGTGGTCACATTAGAAACCTGCGGCGAAGTTAAGAACTTGGCCAACCCCTGCACCTGGTGAAACTGACTGGTGCCTGGTTCGATCTGGAGCACCAGATAGGCGGGTCGTCCCTCTTGAGCAGCCAAGCTCTGCAGGTTCAACGCTGCGTTTGAGACCCGTGCAAAGAGCTGGTCGTCGACTGGGCTCGCCACCGTAACGAACTGCCCCAACGGCGTTTTGGCGACAGCTTGTTCCGCGTCGTCCGCTCGCGCGATCGAACCGATCAGCGCAACGAGAGACAAGCATCGAATTGCGAACTGGATCTTATCTATGATCATCCTTCGAATCCCGTCACGAGTTGTCAGGATACTGGGGACGCGACGTGTGACAACGCCGCGTCCTGCAGATTATATCCACGACGGACGAGATGTGGAGGTTTTCGCCGCAAGTTTCGCATCGAAAATAACTTAGCGGTACGTCACACGAGCGACGGGAGAACACATTTGCCTGATTGTGAATCACAGACGCTAGCGCATGTTGAGCGGCTCGACATCGATAATGAATTCGATTTCGGGATGATTCGGAATTGTAGGCGCAGCATGCAGCCAGAGTTGCTGCAGTGACGACAATTCGACCGCTGTCATTTGAAGGTGATAGCGAAAGTTCGCCTTCAACCGGGTCACCAGACACGGAGCCGGACCAAGCAGGCGCACTTCCAACCCCAATTCTTTCGCGCTGCTGCGCAGGATCTCACCGACCTTGGTCGCGAAGTCCTTGACTTCGGTTTCCACCGGGCCGCGGACGACAACTCGCGCCAGATGAGTAAAGGGAGGCACCTTCAACGCCTGACGATGCCGCAATTCGTCGGTGGCAAACCCCAGATAGTCATGAGCGGCGGCCTTCATGATCGCGGGCTGGTCAGGTGACGCGGTCTGAACCAGGACTCGCCCCCCTTTTTCACTGCGCCCGGTGCGACCAGCAACTTGCGCAATCAACTGAAATGTCCTTTCCGCAGATCGCAGATCGGGCTGATGCAAGAGTGTGTCGGCATCGATCACTCCGACCAACGTGACGTTCGGGAAATCGAGCCCTTTGGCGATCATTTGAGTCCCGAGTAGAATCTGCACTTCGCCGTGCCGGAACTGCTCCAACGCTATATCATGACTACCCCGTTTCTGCATTGTGTCGCTATCCATCCGCAGACACTTGTATTCCGGAAACCGGGTTTTCACTTCGCTCTCCAGCCGTTCGGTTCCCATCCCCAATGACAGCAGACCGGGCTTGGCGCACTTAGGGCAAGCGGAAGGAGGTTGTGTGCTGAAATCGCAACTGTGACAAAGAGCGACTCCGCGAGTCTTGTGCCACGTTAAGGTGACATCGCAATCCGGACACTTCACTCCTTCACCGCAACTACGACACCAGAACACCGGTGAAAAACCGCGCACGTTCAGGAACAGAATCACTTGTCCGCCGGCCTTAAGTGCGGCCTGCATGGACGTAAACATCGCTCGACCAATGCCAGATCCTTTCGCGATCGCTGGATCATTCCGCGTATCGACGATGACAACCGGCGGCAGCGGGAGCCGAGCGACGCGCTTCGGCATCGCAATCAGCGTGTCTTGCTTGCGCAGCACTCGCAGGAAGGATTCCAGCGTTGGTGTTGCCGAACCGAGAATTAACGGAATTCCCTCGAGTTCCGCTCGCTGCCGAGCGACCTCGACCGCGTGATAGCGCGGCGTGCTGTCTTGCTTGAAACTGGTCTCATGCTCTTCATCGATCACGATCAAACCGAGATGCGGTGTCGGCGCAAAGACGGCGCTGCGGGCACCGACCACCACTTGCACAGCCCCGCTGGCAATTTGCTGCCAGTGACCATGCCGTTCGGCATCCGTCAAATGGCTGTGCAGGACCGCAACTGACGGAAAACGACTGTGAAAGCGGCGAATCGTTTGCGGCGTCAAGCTGATTTCCGGAACCAAGACAATCGCCTGTCGGCCGTAACTGACGATCTCTTCAATCGCCTTGATGTAGACTTCCGTCTTGCCGCTGCCAGTCACTCCATTCAGTAACAGAGTTCGGTGCTGACTCGATCTGACCACATCCAGAATCGTGTGCACAGCACGCTGCTGATCGGAATTCATCACGATTTCGCGGTGTGCCTCGGGCTTCGCCATAATCGGCGCAGAAAGCTGTCGCTCACGCGATGCGACGATCAACCCTTTGTCCCGCAAGCCGTGAATCGGTGCGAGGCCGCAGCTGGCGGCCTCCGAAAGTTCATCAATACGTAAGGGGCTCGCAGCCGATGTGAGCACTTCGAAGACCGCACGCTGTTTGGCGGGCAACTTCAATTCGCGGAACAGCAATTCTCGATCACTCAGCCGCGGCAGTAGCGAGGGATTGACGGCAAAAAAAGTAAATTCGCGTGTTCCTGCTCGAGATTTCACACCCGCCGGGACAATGCTTTCCAGCACCTGCCCCCACCCACATAGATAGCGGTCGGCGATCCAGCGAGTGAGTTGCAGCATTCGCCCATCAACCAGCGGTTCGCGATCCAGAACACTCGTCAGGGTCTTCAGCGTCTTTCCGGTCGGCAATCCCGTCGACAAGCCCACGCAAAAACCGACCGTCGGCTTGTTCCCTCTCCCAAACGGAGCCTCGATCCGCTCGCCAGGACTGACCAGATCGCGCAGGTCGTTCGGAACCACGTATTGGAAGACCGTCGTCAGGGGGCGATTGAAGACCACCTCCGCGACCAGGCAATCTGCCGCCGCAGCCACTTCCCAGGACTGCAGGTTCGCTGGCAGTTCTTCTTCGGAGAATAGTGAGGACTGGCGGGGCTTGGACACGTGAGGCCGGCTTAAGGTTGAAACGCTTTTTTTGCGTCAAAATCAATGTCGTTCAGGCCGACATTCGTCCTGATTTTGGAGTAAGTATAGTCTTCCAGAGCAGGCGTATTCGTTTCGCCCGGCCGTGGAAACCCGAGCTGTTCGACTCGGACGGCGAGATGCGTCTGCTGATCGATCCATAGCCGAGTGATATGAAACTGAACCTTGTCGCGGGGCGTCGGGACAATCGACTCGTAGATCGTGCATGCTTCGCCAGCCGGCAATTTGGCGTCAGGCTCGACTCGTGTGCTGACATCGGCATGCGCCCGGTCGGCTTCCCACTGAGTGATGACCAGATCGACCATTTTTTCCAGGCCGATCATCGTTACCGGATGGCGGTTATCGGCCATGGCCAGCGATCCCGTCGGCAGCAGCGGTTGAATCCCCAGAATCGATTTGTATCCTGCTTCCTGAACCAGCAGGTTGTTGCTGTTGCTGCCCTTCACGTAGACAACTTGGCGTCCTGCGACGGCCTTCGGTTCAACAAACTTCAAATAGACGCTGAACGGTTCGACTCGCACTTTCAAGTTCATTTTTGTCGCGACGAGCTTACGGCCAACTTGCTCGCGCTTGTCGAAAACGGCCGAGTAATCCTGGACGTCTTTCAACGCTTCACGCGCTTTGTAGGCCGCTTGCAACAATTCATCCAATGCATGCGGCGAAGCAGGGGTCGCTTCGTTAGGAAGCGAATCAACTTCCATTTTCGATTCGGGCGGATCGACGGTCGATATCACTGCGGCATCTGGATCAACATTCGCTGGCTTCGCAGGAAAAAATGCCTTCCGAAGTATGACTGCAGCAACACAAATCCCGATGACGACCAGGACTGCCGATCGCCATCGAATCTGTCTTCTTGTCACTGCAGCCATCAACAACACCTTAATAGGTCGAATGAACTACTTGGCTGCTCGCTTCTTGGCGATTAGTTCCAGCAGAGCCTTGAGAGGATCTGCGAACTTCGCCAATCCCTCTTCCATCAGGACCGTTTCCAGCTTGTTGAAATCGACCTTCTGATCGATATCGGCAACGATCTCCGTCGGCGGCAGTCGATCAACCTTACGCGAGAAGACTTTTCCCGTCAGCTTTTGGATCGCTGCATTCGTCGCCGGCGGATTCGTCTGGATATCCGAGCCAGCGAGTGCATCCACGTACTTGTCAGGCGAATCGCTCGGATCCTTCGTGCCCGTACTGGCAAAGATGAACTCCTGCTTCAGATTCAGGTTCTTGTCAGACCAGAACTGTCGGTTCTCTTGCCACAACCGCTGCGCATTGACGATACCAACCAGACCTTGCGCGCCGGCCGACAAGTCTGGCACATGTTTCTTCGTATAGACATCGATCCGGCTGACAAAGATGCTGTAGACTGACTTGAAGCCTTCCAGAGACGGCCGTCGCTTCGCACCGCGCCAGACTGCATCGCGGGCCGCAACGTATTGGCGTCGCGAGAACAACAGCGTCACATTCAAAGTGATCCCGGCTGCGGCCAGTTCCTCAAGGGCACCCAGACCTGCTGGCGTCCCCGGAACTTTAATCATGCGGTTCGTGTGCCCCTTCGCCCATTTCTTCCCGAGTTCGATGTACCGAGCCACCTTTTCGTCATGCGACAGCGGACAATCTGCCGCTTCCAACAGCGGATCCAGTTCGAAACTGACATAGCCGTCGTCGCCTTTCGTGCTGCGATGAACTTCGGCGAAGACTTCCTGAGCCTGCTTCACCAGCCGATCGGTCATCTCCCAGGCGATATCCTCATCCGACAGTCCCTGCTTGGACAATTCCATAATCTGGTCGTCGAACCGACCGGTTTTCAGCAGATCGGAAATGATGATGGGGTTTGATGTGGCTCCGGTAGCTCCGAACTTGCGATTTTCGAGCACGAGATCAGGATCAATGCTATCGAGCCATAATTTCGTACCACAGCTCACCAGCGTTTCGAGTGGCGTCGGCATCGTGAGAACTCCGTCTTGCAAGGGTCACGTTATGGGTGCAGCGTTCAGTCTCCCCAACCACAATGGATCTGTCGAGGCTTCACGCCCGGCATTTCTCATCGAGTAGTCGGCGGCGATGGCTGACGGGATATTTTGACTTAAGTCACGCCATTCTTCGAGGATTCGGCGGCGACTTCAACCACCGCGAGGTGTGACCGGCACTCGGCCACCGATCGAAACCACCCTCCAGATCTCGAACAGGGTGCTGGGACCATTCACCAGTTTGGGTGCCGCTTTCGATTTCAAGACGGCACCCAGACATGGCTGTCACCTGAAGTTACGCGGCTGCCAAAAGCTCTTGCGAATGACGCGACATGAGCTCAAGAATTCGCCAATCGAGCCAGAATTCGTCTGGATCTTGGCCACGACGAGCAATATACCCCACATGTCCACCACCGGCTGCGACCGCCAACCGCACTTGTGGCGACCAACATTCAATAGAGCGAGTGAACATCTGCAGCGGCACCATCGGATCGTCTTGTGACGTAATAACCGTCGTGGGGACTTGAATTCGCGGCATGAACTGCATGGCGCTACTGCGGTCGTAGTACTCACGACTTGTGGAAAAACCGCTCACAGGAGCGGTGTACCAATCATCAAACTCCATCAGACTCCGCGGCCGATTCCATTGTTCTGGCATCGGCGCATCGGGCCTCTGCGAACGACGCTGCAACAAATCGCTAAACAGCTTGCCGACGAAATGGCGGTCGTACCACCCCGTTAAGGTTCTCCGAAGGGCTCCCAAGCTATGCGACAGGTCGATCGGGGGATTGACCGCAATCGCCTGAAGTATTTCACAGGGAATGCGTTCCGGCGATTCGCCGAGATATTTCAGCAGGATATTGCCACTCAGCGAAACTCCCAGCAGACTCAAATAAGGTTCGCGGTGAATAGTTCTGTTGCGACGCAATGCGGTGGCATCGTGCGTCTCACACCAACAAACGATATTTTCGAGCACGCGAGCCAAATCATCTGACCGACCAGCATGATATGGCAACCGGGCCAAGCCACGTCCGGCACCACACCCGCGCATATCCCAGCGGAAAACACGTGTTCCCTGCTGTGTCAATTTTGCCGCCAGCCGAACCAGCACCGGACTTTGATGACTGCCATTGAGCCCATGCATGAGCAGCGCGGCACGATCGCCGGGTTGCCATCCGGGGGGACAGTCGTCATGCACGACGACGATATCACCATCATCAAATACGATTTGCCGGGGAATAGCCTGGTATTGATTCAACCGACCGAACCAACATCCGGCCGCCAGCGTCTGTCGATGAGCGCCGCTTAACCACCATGGGGGGAGGAAAGGGCTCAATTGCAGATATCGATCCGTCAACGCCACTCCGAATCACTCCAACTCGTTAGATGACTGGTTGTTATTCAGTCCCGACAACAGCAGTCAAAATTATTTTAACCGAAATATCGCCAATACTTCCACAGATTACGACGAGCGAAGGGACAAAAGAACCACGTCCACCTCAAGACCACGTAACCCAGAAGCACATCGACGACGGACAATGGTCCAATCTTAATCCCATAAACTTCGGCAACACAGGCAATCTACGCAGCTTAGCCTGCCACCACCCATATCCGACACCGACTACCCCCAAACTGCATCAGGTTAATTCTCGCACCCGATACGAGATTTTGGGCGTTTATTACAAGATCAAAATGTCACTGTAACCATTGCGACCATGTGGTTTTCAAAGTTTCCGAGGCACGCATCCAAGCCCCTCAATGCCTACGGAGCAGAATGTCTAAAAGCAAGCAGAATTTTGGAGTTAAACTGCGACCTGATCGTTGACATTCAATTCCTCTGCCAATACCATCTCTGATTCCCCATTTTGGGGTGCCGGTAGTCTTTGTAGTTGTTTCGAGAGGATTCTGGGCGTGTCAGGACCAAGACAAGAAAAGATTCGCATTCGCATGGAATCGTACGACCATTCGGTCCTCGATCAATCGGCAGCAGAAATCGTCGACACGGCAAAGCGAACTGGCGCGATTGTGCATGGCCCAGTGCCACTCCCAACTCGCATCGAACGATACACTGTTCTCCGCAGCCCGCACATCGACAAGAAGTCACGCGAACAATTCGAGATTCGCACACACAAGCGACTGGTCGACATCATTCAGCCGACCGGCAAGACTATCGACGCACTGAACAAGCTGTCGCTGCCAGCCGGCGTCGACGTCAAGATCCGTGCGTCCGTCAACTAACGTTGCTAGTCGCGTTTCACTGAAATTTAGTTCTGTTGGGTAGGGTGTCAGTCATGTCTCGTGGGTTGCTCGGCCGTAAAGTCGGCATGACGCAGGTGTTTGATAGTCGCGGCGCGATTGTGCCAGTGACGGTCGTCGCCGCGGGTCCTTGCGTTGTGTTGCGTTTGCGAACCATGGAACGCGATGGTTACAACGCAGCTCAGTTAGGCTTTGAAGACAAGCCTCGTCGACTGTCATGCCGAGCAGAGCGAGGCACCGTCGCCGTGCTGGACGCCGCTCGTCCAGGCAAGGTCGAGAAGCCAAATTGTGAACCAAAGCGGTTCATTCGCGAGTTTCGCGATGCTCCCGAGTATACCGTTGGCCAGGTGCTGACTGTATCCGACTTGGCCGAGTGTCCGAAGGTAGACGTTATTGGTGTTTCTAAGGGACGTGGCTTTGCCGGTGTGATGAAGCGACATCACTTTAGTGGTGTGTGCGCAAGCCACGGCGTGAAGAAGGTGCATCGTTCTGGTGGTTCCACCGGACAAAGTACCGACCCCGGCAAGGTGTTCAAGGGAACCAAAATGCCTGGTCGGATGGGTGGTGTGCGAGTCACAGTGCGCGGGTTGCGACTCTGGCAAGCCGACGCGGATGCTGGATTGCTGCTGCTGAAGGGGGCCATTCCTGGCTACTCTGGCGGTTATGTCGTCGTTCGCGAGACCAACTGCTATTGATAGCAGTGTCGCGTGCGATGTTCTTCTGATGTCGAATGACAACACATTGGTGATTTGAATGGCTTCATTTCCAATTTACGACCAATCAGGTGCGCCCACAGGCCAAAGCTGTGAGTTGAATCCTGATGACTTTGCGAAGGTGATCTCGGATCGCCTGCTGCACGAGGCCGTCGTTATGTACGGCTCAAACCAGCGACTCGGAACATCGAAAACAAAGTCCCGCGCCGAAGTGATCGGTAGCGGAAAGAAGATGTACAAGCAAAAGGGCACCGGCAACGCCCGTATGGGTAACAAGCGGACACCAGTTCGCCGCGGTGGTGGCCACTGCTTCGCCAAGCGACCAAAAGACTGGAGCTACCGCCTGCCTCGCAAAGCATTGCGACGAGCAACCGCGATGGCATTCGCCAGCAAGGTTCGTGACGGTGAGCTGCTTGTCCTCAACTCCTTGGCGATCACGGAGCCAAAAACCGGACCAATCGCCAAGATGCTGAACAAGATTGGTGTTGGCGAAGCGAGCTGCGTTATCGGCATCGCGGAACCAAACCCGATCGTCTGGAAGTCTTGCCGAAACATCGAGCGTTGTTCTTTGGTCCCAGCTACCGAATGGAATGCGGGAACTCTGCTTCGCAATCGATACCTGGTCGTGACCGTCGATGCGATTGAACGCTTTAAGAAACGATTTGATCAGCCGACCGCCTGAATAGAGTCCAGCGAGAATTGAGAAGAGGTTAGAGATGGCTGTGGAAACAGGAATTGTGTTGCGGGGTCATCAGGTCTTGCGACGCCCGATTATCACCGAAAAGACAATGCATCTATCGGAGCGACGGAACACATTCGTCTTTCTGGTTGACAACTCGGCGACCAAGACAAGCGTAAAGGCTGCCGTGGAAGAGCATTGGTCGGTTCGAGTGACCGGCGTGCGCATCCAGAATCGCGTGGGTAAGACACGTCGATTCAAGGCTCTGCTCGGAGAAACAGGCGCGTCAAAGCGAGCTCTCGTGACTCTTCACGAAGATGATCGTATCGCCCTGTTCTAAGAAAATTGGATTTCGCCAGAGTCGGTTGATTGTAGATTAGGATTCGCCATGGGCATTAGAACATACAAACCAACAAGCGCCGGTCGCCGCGGCGGGATGGTTAGCGATTTTGCGGACATTACCGACAAGAAGAAGCGTCCAGAGAAGACTCTGGTTTCGCGCTTCAAGCGTCGCGGTGGCCGCAACTTCCAGGGTAAGATCACCTGTCGTCACCGCGGTGGTGGGCAGCGAGTTCTCTATCGTCAGATCGATTTCCGACGAAGCAAGGACGGCATCACCGGACTTGTCACGCATATCGAATACGATCCAAATCGTACTTGCCGAATCGCTCTGGTCCAGTACGAAGATGGCGAAAAGACCTACATCCTGGCTCCGGAAGGCTTGGCGGCCGG
Organism: uncultured Schlesneria sp.; assembly: GCA_903840265.1. Classification (GTDB taxonomy): domain Bacteria; phylum Planctomycetota; class Planctomycetia; order Planctomycetales; family Planctomycetaceae; genus Schlesneria. The sequence goes on from CAIMFH010000005.1 coordinate 15,296, forward strand.
AGCCAAAATCGGCAGCGGAACAGCAGTCGAACCGCTGCTCGGCAACTGTATGCCCATGCGATTGATTCCAGTCGGCACCTCGATTCACAATATCGAGCTGCAACCTGGCCGCGGCGGACAACTCTGCCGTAGTGCCGGTGTCTACGCCGTGATGAACGCCAGCGAAGGCAATTGGGCTCAAATTACTCTGCCATCTGGTGAAGTTCGTCGAGTTCCTGCCGAGTGCCGTGCAACTATCGGTGTACTTGGTTATTCTGAGCACTCGATGATCGTGATCGGCAAAGCCGGCCGCGTTCGTCGCAAGGGGATTCGGCCTTACGTTCGCGGTTCCGCAATGAACCCGATCTCGCACCCGATGGGTGGTGGTGAAGGCCGTCGTTCGGGCGGTCGGCATCCCGTCAGCCCAACCGGTAAGCTGGCTAAGGGCGGCCGCACTCGAAATCCACGTCGTCCAACGCGAAACGCGATTATTCGCCGCCGCAAGTCACGACGTTATGGTCAGGTGTCACTGTAATATTGAATTCCGTTTAGTCGTTTTTGAAGGGGCCGAGAGGCCCGAGGCGAATCACCATGGGGCGAAGTCTTAAGAAGGGGCCGTATGTCGACGCGAAGTTGATCGCGAAGGCAGCTGCCATGCAAGGACGCAAGAAAGAACCGATCAAGACGTGGGCTCGCCGGTCGACGATTTCGCCGGAATTCATCGGGCATACGTTCATGGTTCACAATGGTAAAATCTTCGTCAGCGTGTATGTCACCGAAGAAATGGTTGGACATAAGCTGGGCGAGTTTTCGTTGACCCGTACGTTCCGGGGTCACGGGAACAAAGGCAATAAGTAGGCGAATCGCCTTTTTTGAGAGCATGGTCATGGACTACCGAGCGACAATTCGTTATGCCCGTATCTCGCCGATGAAGGTACGGCATTTGGCAAACCTTGTGCGGGGTCGTTCTGCACGTGAAGGTTTGGAAACCTTGCGGTATCTGCCGCATCGCGGAGCCCGAATGCTGGAGAAGGCGCTGAAAAGTGCCATCGCCAACGCGGAAGAAGCGGGTGTGCGGAACGCGGATGCCTTGGTTGTTCGTACAGCCGGTGTCGACAGCGGACCTACCTTGAAGCGAATCCAGCCGCATGCGCGTGGGATGGGCTTCATGATCAAGAAGCGTATGTCGCACATCAGTGTGTCGGTCAGTCTGCCCGAGCAGAAGTAGTCGAACAGAATCTGGTTAGTTGGAAGGATACAGTTCCATGGGTCAAAAAGTTCGACCGACGGGATTTCGAGTTGGGATCGTCGAAGACTGGCGAAGCCGCTGGTATGCTTCGCGCTCCGAATTCGGCGATCTCCTGATCGAAGACCATAAGCTGCGCACGTTCATCAAAAAGAAATACGAGTTCGCCGCGATTCCTCGCGTTGAAATCGAACGAACACGCGATCAGGTCGTGGTGCACCTGCACACGGCTCGTCCGGGGATCATCATTGGCCGTAAAGGCCAGGAAGTTGATCGCCTGAAGGCAGAACTTGAAGATCTAACCGGTCGCCGAATGGACCTGAAGATCGTCGAGATTTCTCAGCCGCTCAAATCAGCAGTACTGGTTGCAGAGGACATTGCCCAGCAGTTGGCTAAGCGAGGTAGCTTCCGCCGAGTGGTGAAGCGTTCTCTCGATCAGGTGATGGAGACGGGTGTCGACGGGATGAAGCTAGAGCTTTCCGGCCGCCTGGGTGGCGCGGAAATGTCCCGAACCGAAAAGGCCAGTCGGGGATCGATCCCGCTGTCCACGATTCGCAAACACATCGACTATGGGTTTGCAATAGCGAAGACAACGATGGGTGTCATCGGGGTCAAAGTTTGGATTAACCTCGGCGAATACGAGCAGGAGCAGAACGATGGCACTCATGCCCAAGCGGGTAAAGCACCGCAAAGAGCAAAGAGGGCGCGTAAAAGGTAATGCCAGCCGCGGCATCACGGTTGCGTTTGGTGACTGGGGCTTGCAAGCTGTGGAAGCCGGTCGGATTCGCGGAAACACAATCGAAGCCTGCCGAGTGGCGGTATCGCAGTACGTCCGTGGTGAAGGCAAGCTTTACATTCGCATTTTCCCGAACAAACCCATGACCGCGCGTCCTTTGGAAACGCGAATGGGTACCGGGAAGGGTGAGCCCGATCACTGGGTGGCCGTGATTCGTCCAGGTAAGGTATTGTTTGAACTGGCTGGTGTTAGCGAAGCGGCGGCACGTGAGTGCTTTGCCCGCGTTGCTTACAAACTGCCGGTCCGCGTTCGTCTGGTCGGTCGGACTCATTAGTCGGCGAGCTGGCTCCCTGGGCCGCACGTAAGTAGGGTAGGGTCATGAAAGAATTGAATAACGAACAGCTGGAACTCCAGTTGAACGAGACATGCCGTGAGCGGCTGGACATGAAGATGAAGGCGGCCTCGGACAAGACCGTCGGCCATCGCAGCAAGAAATTGCGACGAGATATTGCTCGCGTGCTGACCGAATTGCGGTCTCGCGAAATCGCAGCTCTGAAGAAGAGCTGATTGTCGTCGGCAGAGTATTGAAGACAAATCGTCAAGTTTTGCGAGAGCGGAAGATGCGTAAGCGAGAGATCGGGATCGTAACGTCAGATGGTGCCGATAAGACGCGCCGAGTCGAAGTCGAACGCGTATTGGCGCACGCCAAGTACGGTAAGACAATTCGACGCCGAACCGTCTGCCACGTCCACGACGAAGAGAACACCTCCAAGACCGGTGACCGTGTCGAGATCGTTGAAAGCCGACCGCTGTCCCGCTTGAAGCGATGGCGACTCGTGAAGGTTCTCTAAACCCGCAACTGTTTGACACGTGATTGTGGATGTTGAGTGTGACTTATGATACAAATGCAAACGATGGTTGACGTTGCCGACAACTCTGGTGCTAAGAGCGCCCGGTGCATCAAAGTACTGGGAAGCTCCGGACGCCGAACGGCTGGCTTGGGTGATATCATTGTCGTCGCTGTCCAGAGGGCGACGACGACTGGCGTCATCAAGCGAAAAGCAGTTGTGAAAGCGGTCATTGTCCGCACGAAACAGCCAACGGGCCGTGCGGACGGTAGTTCGGTTCGATTTGATTCGAACGCCGTCGTGATCGTTGACGACGAAAATAATCCAAAAGGCAGCCGCATCTTCGGAGCGGTTGCTCGTGAGTTGCGTGAACGTAAGTTCATGAAGATTGTCAGCTTGGCTCCGGAAGTTGTTTGATTACTTCGATTGACTCGCAGGCGAATGCAGTCCTGCAGCGAAGAGGCATGTGATGAGAATTCTGAAGGGTGACATGGTTGTGGTAAGTGCGGGTGATGACCGTGCCAAGCAGCCTCGTCGAGTGCTTCGCCTGGTTGAAGGCGGGGCTCGAATTGTCGTTGAAGGCGTGAATCGCGTCTACCGCCATGTGCGAAAGGGTCATCCAAAGAGCCCGCAAGGCGGACGATTGTCGGTTGAGATGCCGATCGCTGTCAGCAATGTGCAGGTTTACTGCCCGAAGTGCAACCGCGGTGTTCGCGTCGGAAGTCGTGTTGATGAAGCCGGAAAGAAGTTTCGCGGTTGCCGTAAGTGCGGATCGCAACTGACTGCCAATAAGTGATCGACAAACAGTCTGCAAGACAATTGACGGAATAAGGCCGAAGCCAAATGAGTGCCCTGCAAACCAAGTATCGAACCGAGATCGTTCCCCGGCTGAAAGAGAAGCTTGGCGGACGAAACGTACATGCAATTCCAAAGATCGAGAAGGTCGTGCTGAGCATGGGGCTCGGTAAGTCCGTCGGTGAGCGAAAGCGATTGGAAGAAGCAGTCGAGCAACTCAGCATGATCGCTGGCCAGAAGCCGCGAATCACGCGTGCTCGACGAGCAATCTCCGGCTTTCGCCTGCGTGAAGGCATGGAAATCGGTTGTGCAGTAACTCTGCGATCCAAGCGAATGTATGAGTTTCTCGAACGGCTGATTCACATCGTGCTGCCACGCGTTCGCGACTTTCGTGGCGTGAATGGAAAAGGATTTGACGGTCGCGGCAATTTCAGCATGGGATTGTCAGAACAGATGGTGTTCCCCGAACTGAATCCAGACAAGGTGTCGTTCGTCCAGGGGATGAACATTGCGGTTGTCACGACGGCCAAGACGGACGATGAAGGACGACAACTGCTGCAGGAAATCGGGTTCCCGTTCAAGAAGGAATAGGGAAACGCAGCAACCGGATCGACGATAGCAGGTCGAGTCAGACAAGAATCGGAGCAATTCAGTGGCAACGCTAGCACATGTGGTTAAAGCGGCTAAGAAGCCGAAGTTTTCATCGCGAATTGAACATCGATGTCAACTCTGCGGACGTCCGCGCAGCGTGTATCGACGTTTCAAGTTGTGCCGGATCTGCTTCCGCAACATGAGCTTGGATGGATTGATCCCTGGCGTGCGCAAAGCAAGTTGGTAAGTTGCCTGCGTGGCAACGAGTGATTTGGGACAGGAAGAAATAGAATGCCGGATCCCGTAGCGGATATGTTGACGTGCGTGCGAAACGCGGTGGCCGCCGAGCGACCGACCGTCGAGCTTCCAAGTTCGAAGTTGCGGGTGTCGATCGCCGACGCCATGCAGCGTCACGGTTATATTTGGGACTATGAAGTTGTGACTCCGGAGGACGCCGCGTATAAGGCTCGCCTGCGGATCAATCTGAAGTACGGCCCAACCGGCGAACGAGTGATCCAGAAGATCTCCTGCGTCAGCAAGCCAGGCAAGCGAGTTTACTCGTCTGTCGGTGACATTCCGAATGTGTTGCAGGGTTTGGGCATCTGCCTGCTCTCAACGAACAAGGGTGTCCTAGGCGGCGGCGAAGCGAAGAAGGCCAATGTTGGCGGCGAAGTTCTGTGTACGATTTGGTGATTCGAATCGGATCGCCGCAGCGGAAGCAAGTTTGAATCGAAGACTTGGTCAGGTGAATAATGTCTCGAGTTGGATTAGCCGTCATTACCGTGCCTTCAGGCGTTGAGATCAAGACGCAGGACGAACAGGTCCAGGTCAAGGGAACTCACGGACAGTTGTCCATGCGTGTCCCCGATGGGATCGGCGTGGCATTTGATACAGGCAAACGAGAGTTGGCCGTGTCGCGTGAGGATGACCGTCGTGAGCTACGGGCCTTACACGGGCTGACCCGCGCACTCGTAGCGAACATGGTTCGCGGCGTTGTTCAGCCGTGGGAAAAGAAGCTGGAAATCGTCGGCGTTGGGTATCAAGCGTCGTTGGCACCCGGCAAGTTGACATTGAACGTTGGTTTCGCGAATCCTGTTGTAATTGTGATTCCGAAAGGCGTCACCTGCGAATTGCCAGACAATACCCATGTGATATTGAAGTCATCAGACCGCCAGGCAGTCGGTCAGGTCGCCGCCAATGTTCGCAGTGTTCGTCCCCCTGAACCATACAAGGGTAAAGGGATTCGTTATGCCGGTGAACATGTGAAGCGTAAACAAGGTAAGGCATTCGGCAGCTAACGGGCTGGCATTCATCAGCCCCATCAGTCTGGTCTGAATTTCGGAAGTCGGTAAATGAACAAAGTTAAGCGTCTGGCGAAGCAGCAAGAACGACGGAAGTATCGCGTCCGCAATCAACTGAAGTCCGGCGGACGGGTTCGGTTGTCGGTCTTTCGAAGCAACCTTTACTTCCGATGTCAGGCCATTGATGACACGGCGGGGAATACACTCGCAGCAGCGTCATCTGGCGAATTGACTGGAGATGCTGTTAGAGGATGTGATGCCGCGGCACAAGTTGGGCGGTTGATCGCCGAGCGACTGCTGGCTGCAGGAGTCAAGGAAGTCTGCTTGGACCGAGGTGAGTATCGTTACCACGGCCGGGTGAAGGCGTTTGCGGACGGTGCTCGAGGCGCTGGATTGAATCTCTAATCGTCTCGTCGCCTTCATCAACAAGTGGTTCAAGCATTCACAAGAGGGGTCGGTCCGGTGGCGGAGCAAAACCAAAAAGAATATCCCGAACGAGTCGTACAGATTCGTCGGTGTGCTTGCGTGGTCAAAGGTGGCCGTCGGTTCAGCTTTACGGCGCTAGTCGTCGTCGGCGATGGCCGCGGTAAAGTAGGCTATGGCTATGGTAAGGGCGTTGAAGTCCCCCAGGCTGTAGAAAAGGCTGTGAAGTCAGCCGGCAAGAAGATGTACAACGTTGCCACCGAGAACGGAACAGTGCCGCACGCGGTGATTGGCAAGTTCGGTTCGTCGTCGGTAATGCTGATGCCAGCGAATGCTGGTACAGGAATTATTGCTGGTGCTGCGGTTCGATCGATCGCCGAAGCCGCCGGAATAACAGATGTGCTCACAAAGTGCCGTGGATCGAGCAATCCGCTGAATGTCGTCAAGGCCGCCTTTGACGCAATCCGCCAGCTTCGGCATCGGGCAGATGTAGCTAGGCTTCGCGGAGGTTCCGAACGATGATGATCCATGAATTGACCACTGTCGAGGGAGCTCGGCCGCGTAAGCGAATTGGTCGCGGTATTGGCTCGGGACACGGTAAGACATCCGGTCGCGGTCATAAGGGTGCCGGTAGTCGCTCGGGTTACAAGCGTCGAATCACGTTCGAAGGTGGTCAGATGCCGCTGACGAGGCGGATCGCCAAGCGCGGTTTCAACAATCGCCAATTCGAAACCGAGTGGGAAGTTTGCGACGTTGCTGCGCTGGAAAAGGCGTTCAATGCCGGCGAAACCGTGACTGTCGCGGAGTTGCGCAGTCGTGGTGTGCTGCCTCGACGCAAGTCGGGCGGTTGTGCCGTCAAGCTCATTGGTGCAGGTACACTGACAAAATCACTCACGGTGATCGTCAGCGGTTGTACAGCCGGAGCGAAGAAGTCTGTTGAGCTGGCTGGTGGCAAGGTGGTCACGCGAAGCCGTAGCGAAGTCTAAGCTCAATCCGGGACCGCCAAAGAACCGTCACATACTGGGTGAAGCGTGTACGCATCATTTATGCAGCTTTTGCGTATCCCGGAAGTACGCGCCAAGATCGGCTTGACGTTATTGCTTCTGGGCGTCTATCGCCTTGGTTTCTCCGTGGTCCTGCCAAACGTCGATCAAGAGATCCTGGCAGAAAACATGAAGAGCCAGGGTGGCGGTGACGGAATCGATCGCATGGTTGCCATGCTGTCGCTGTTCTCCGCGTCCAACATCGGCATGATGACCATCTTCGGTTTGGGAATCATGCCTTACATTTCGGCGTCGATCATCTTCCAACTGCTGGGGACGGTTTATCCACCGTTAGAGCAGATGCAGAAAGAAGGTGAAGCGGGGCGACGAAAGATCAACGAATACACTCGTTACGCAACGGTCGTAATTTGTTTATTCCAGAGCTTCTTCTGGGTACGAATGCTCGCCAGCGGCGGTGCCACTGGCAATCCGGTGTTCCTGCCTGGTTTTAACGATTTGTTCTGGCAGATTTCGGCTGCGATCACGATGACCACTGGAAGTATTTTCCTGATGTGGGTCGGTGAGCAGATTGATGAATTCGGAATTGGCAATGGGGTCAGCCTGCTGATTATGGCTGGGATCCTGGCACGCATGCCGGAAGCAGTTCGCTCGCTGGTGGCGCCGGTGCTGGAGAAGGGGATGCCCTTGGGTAGCCCGACCGGAATCGAACGATACGTGACCTTGGTGATATTGTTCCTGGTTGTCATTGTTTGTGTGGTGATGATTACTCAGGCGCAGCGAAGAATTCCTGTCCATAGTGCCAAACACGTTCGCGGTGCGAAGGTCGTTGGCGGTCAGATGCAGTCGCTTCCAATTAAGATCAATCAATCCGGTGTGATGCCAATCATTTTTGCATCCAGCTTGTTGATGTTCCCTCAGCTGATTTTCGGTATGTTGGCCTCGGCGGTGGGGACTGTGCCGTTTATCGGAACGTTGGCGACGGCGGCAGATGTCGCGTTTAAGAATACGGGTGGCGTTTTTTACAATACGTGCTACGTCGCCCTGATCTACTTCTTCTGCTTCTTCTGGACAGCGGTCACCTTTAATCCGACCGAGATGGCGAATAATCTGAAGGACTTCGGCAGCTTCGTTCCAGGTTATCGACCAGGGGCTCGAACGGCTCAGTACCTTGAACGAGTGATGTTGCGGATGACGTTTGTGGGTGCGGCGTTCCTTTCGCTAGTCGCCATTATCCCGACAGTAGTCGTAAATTCGATGAGTGTGGATTACTTGGTCGCCAGTTTCTTCGGTGGGACCGGTTTGTTGATTTGCGTGTCCGTGGTGATTGACTTGATCACGAAACTCGACAGCCAGCTGGTCATGCGTGGCCTGCCAACGCTGTTGGACCGCGATACGAAATAGAGCTGATTGTTAGACAGTTTTTGGGGAGTGCGGTCGTGAAAGTTCGATCAAGCGTGAAGCGAATCTGCGACGGTTGTAAAATCGTTCGCAGAAAGGGTAGAGTATATGTGATCTGCGCTCTCGATGCCCGGCACAAGCAACGCCAGGGTTAGTTCGTCGGCTGATCGCGCAATCGTTTAGAGCCTTCGGCGAATCACGGGAGCCAATCGCGGTAACCGGGTCGCCGATCTTGTTTTTTGGAAGTTTAGAGGGAACGGACTAGAAGATGCCACGTATTCAGGGCGTTGATATTCCCAGCGACAAACCAACGTTTATCGCGCTGCAGTACCTGTATGGAGTCGGACCGCACGTTGCGTTCGAGATCTGCCATTCAGTCGGCATCGACCCTCAGCGTAAAAGCCGAGAAATGAGCGAGGATGTCCTTGCTCGAATTTCGGCGTTGCTGGACAAGGACTACACCGTTGAAGGTCAGCTTCGACGACAGGTTCAGCAGAATGTGATGCGATTGAAGGATATTCAGTCCTACCGTGGCCTGCGACATCGCCGCGGCTTGCCAGTACGAGGTCAGCGGACCCGTACGAATGCCCGCACTCGCAAGGGTGTGAAGAAGACTGTGGCTGGCAAAAAGGGCGTTAAGGACATGAAGCACTGATCCTTGGGATTACTCTCGTTTTGAGCGGTTGGAAAGTTAAAAATGGCACAAGGTAAGAAGCGACGCGTTCGCCGAAATGTGACTCGCGGCATCGCGCACATCAAAGCGACGTTCAACAACACGACGGTCACAATCACAGACACGAACGGCGACGTTCTCTGCTGGGCAACGGCTGGTACTGTCGGTTTCAAGGGAAGCCGCAAGAGCACCCCGTTCGCAGCTCAGCGAGCCTCAGAGACCTGTTCTGAGCGTGCTGCGAAGTTCGGCGTTCGAGAATTGGAAGTTCGCGTCAAGGGCCCAGGCTCGGGTCGCGAAAGTGCGATCACCGGCTTGCAGTCGTTTGGCGTGCAAGTTCGTGGCATCGAAGACGTGACTCCATTGCCGCACAACGGTTGCCGTCCTCGCAAGAAGCGACGCGTCTGATCGTTAAGCTGGCTGAGATTCACTGCCTAAAAACAATGTCGGGTATGGGGGATAGCAGATGCGGATTCGCTGGCGTGGATTAGAATTACCGAATCGGGTGGTTCCCGAAGTCGAAGGTTCAAGCGATACCTACGGCAAGTTCACGATCGAACCGTTTGAACGCGGTTTCGGTGCGACAATCGGTAACTCGTTGCGTCGAATCCTGTTGTCGAGCCTGGAAGGGAGTGCGGTCACCCGCGTTCGGATCCAAGGCGTGCAGCACGAATTCACAGCGTTGCCTGGGATCGTCGAAGACGTGACCGAGATTTGCTTGAACGTGAAGTCGCTGATCGTCAAGAACCGCAGCGCGACCTCGCGAACCGTTCGCATCGAGAAGAGTGAACGTGGCGTTGTCACTGGTGCTGACATTGTCGGCGATGAGCAGATTGAAGTTGTGAACAAGGATCTCGTCATCGCCACGATGACTGATGACGTCTCGTTCCAACTGGAAATGCAAATCGAAAATGGCCGCGGTTACGTGCCAGCTTCCGAGCAATACGAGCAAGAGCCTGAACTCGGTGTGATTCCGCTGGACGCGATTTATTCGCCAGTCCTGCGCGTTCGTTATCGCATCGAAGAAACACGCGTCGGTCAGCGAACGAACTATGACCGACTGATTCTGGAGATTTGGACCGACGGGACGATCACTCCTGAGAATGCTCTGGTTGAATCGGCCAAGATCCTCCGCAAACACCTCAGCCCGATCATTACTTATCGCGAAGCTGGTCCAGTGACATCACCGGACGGTGGCCTGCGAAATATGATTGATGCGACGGGCTATGCTCCGGTTGATCTCGAACTCGAAGAGAAACTGCAGCAGAGTTTGGCTGAATTGAACTTGTCGGTCCGAGCAACGAACTGCTTGGAGTCCGAGGGAATCAATTCGGTTCGTGACTTGGTGCTGCGGTCCGAAGATCAACTTCTGCAGGTTCGGAACTTTGGTGAGACGACGCTGCAAGAAGTCCGAGAACGCCTGGGTGTGATCGGTTTACGGCTGGGAATGCGTTTGCCGCAGTATCTGCAGCGAGACGCACGTTAATTTGTTAGCTTAAGTCCGTCAGGAATTTTGATAGCGAGTATTGGTGATGAGGCACAAAAGGCGAGGTCGGCAACTCGGACGGAACGCGGCACATCGACGTGCCATGTTCAGGAATATGGCAACCAGTTTGATCACCACAGTGATTCCAGCTGGCAGCGATGTTCCCGAAGGTCGAGTCTCTGGCAGAATCGAAACAACGGTCCACAAGGCCAAAGAGCTGCGACCGATCGTCGAGAAGCTGGTGACGCTGGCAAAGAGGTCGCTTGTTCACGCCGAGAAGTCCGTTGAATTCGCGACGTCGGCCGCACGCGGGACCACTGAGTGGCGCGAGTGGCGGAAGTCCGACAAGTGGCAGCAATGGAATCGGGCGATCGCTCCGGCAATCGCTTTGCGACGCCGAGCATTTGCGGCCCTTCGATCCCGTGCTGCTGTCGATTTGCTGTTTAGCGAACTTGGTCCGAAGTTCCGTGAACGGGCCGGCGGATACACCCGTATTGTCAAGTTGGCGCGAGTTCGCTTGGGCGACGGCGGCAAGCTGGCAATCATCGAATTCGTTGGTGATCGCGATCGCAATAAGGCACGACGTTCGACTCTGAAAGTCGGCGAGTGATCTTGCTAAGCTGATTAAGAGAGAAGCCTCGCTTTTGCGAGGCTTTTTCTTTTGTATGCGGCCCTCTGGAATCCAGTCCGCAGGGATGACAAATACGCAGGAATCAGACGGTGAAAGAACCGGTCATCCTCCGCGTCGTTACAAGTCGATTCCCAGCTCTTCGATTTTTCGATAGAGACTCGATAGGCCGAGTTTCAATCGCTTGGCGGCTTCGCGTTTGTCAGGCCATTGATTGAGGACTCGCAGGATGTGCAGTCGCTCATAGTGTCGCAGGGCCGTGCGCAAGTCGTCTGTGTCGGGCAGAGGCTGGTCGGACCCACGCAGATCAGGCGGTAAGTCATTTGGGCGGATCTGCGTTCCGTCGCACATCATGACCGCTCTCTCAATCGCGTTGTCTAATTGGCGGACGTTCCCTTTCCAGGGAGCCGACATCAACGTTCGAATCGTTTCACTTGTTGCAGCAGTGACTCGCTGGCCCATGGCCCGGCTGTGTTTTGCGATGAGGAATTCGACCAGCTCGGGGATATCGTCCAATCGTTCTCGTAACGGCGGGATCCGGATCGTCATTCCGTCCAAACGATAGAACAGGTCCACTTGAAAGCGACCTTCGGAAACCTCGACTGACAGGTCTCGTGTGGTGGCAGCAACAATGCGCGCCGACATCTGGAGCGGCTTCGTTGCTCCCAACGGAGTGAATTCCTGATATTCGATGGCTCGCAGCAGCTTGTCCTGGGTGGCCAGTGGCAATTGCGAGACTTCGTCGAGATAGACTGTTCCGCCACCAACCGTACGAAAGCTACCGGGCACCTCCTCGTTGATTCCTGGCAAACCGCCAACGTTGGCACCGAACATCTGCGCTTCCAGTTGTTCGCTGGGTCGCGTCGCACAATTGATAGCGATGAATCCTTCGTCGTGCTTCGGGCCCCACTTGTGAATTGTCCTGGCAAAGAGTTCTTTGCCAGACCCAGACTCACCGACGAGCAACACATTCGAATTGGTCACGGCGACTCGTCGAGCCGCATCTTGAACCGCCTTCAAGGCGTTGCTGGAACCGATCAAGGATTCGCCGGATTCCCGGCGTGCCAGTTCTCGACGGAGAAACTGGTTTTCCATTGAGAGTTCGCGGTACTGAAACAACCGCTTCAGCTTATTCGATAAATCGTCGAAGATGACGGGTTTGACGAGATAGTCGAAAGCCCCCGACTGGAAGGCTTCGACAGCGTTCTCGACTGTGGCGTAAGCGGTGATAATCAAGCCTGAAACGCTTGGATTCAGTTGCTGTAGTCGCCTCAGCAGGGCCAATCCGTCACCGTCCGGCAGCTGCACATCGCAAACGGCAACTTGAAAATCACGTTGACGAGCATGCTGGAGAGCCGCGGCCACGTTTCCCGCGGTCACGACATCGTATCCCTCGTCGCTCAGGAACTCTCCCAGCGAAGTGCGGATAATGGGTTCGTCTTCAACGATCAATACTGAACGGGGCATATCAACTTTGAATTGCTGGGGCTTGGTGGGTTGTCAGTGAAAGCGAATCTCAGGTCTCTGCGGACGTGATCAGAGGCAAGGACGGTGGCGCTTCGTCGCGCCTGTTGTCGGTATCATGCCGTTCAGCATCGAGTTTGGCCAGATTCAGCCGTACAGTGAAGGTCGCTCCTGGCAGCGAACTCGCGGTCAATTCTATCCGTCCGTCATTCTGTTCAACGATATTTCGGCAAACAAACAGACCGAGGCCGGTCCCTGTCTCTTTGGTCGTGAAGTAGGGAGCAAAGACTCGTTCGCGGTGTTCAGGCGAAATCCCGTGGCCGTCGTCCCGAATGTCGATTCGGAGTTCATTGGATTCAATCGTGGTGTGGATCTCGATGCAACCACCTTCCTCAGTCGCGTCCATCGCGTTCAGGATCAGGTTTAGGAACACTTGGACTAACTGATCGCGAACAATCATCAGCGGCGGCAAATTTTCGACATAATCGGTAACGATCCGCTTTCCCTTTTTGCGTTTGTAGTACTTGGCAATGTTCAGTGCCGCATCGAGGACCGCATGGATGTCACATCGAGATCGCTCGTAAACGACTGGACTGCTGAAGTCGACGAGTTCCCTTAGGGTGCGCTGGATGCGACGGAGTTGATCGTCAACCAGTTGCAATTTCTCGCGAGTTTCGGGCTCGATGTTGCGTCGATTCAAGAGTTGAACCAATGAACTAATCGCCGCAAGTGGATTTCCGACTTCGTGTGCAATGCCGGCCGCGAGCAACCCGAACGCAGCCTGTTTTTCCTGCTGGACGATCATTGCCTGCGATTCCTGCAGTTGCCGCGTGCGTTCCAGAATTCGATGTTCCAGTAGACGCTGATTTTCCTGAAGCTCGCCATTGAGTTGTCCGAGTCGAGAGCTGGCCCATTTCAACAAGCCAATCAGGGATGTCCCGGCCCATGTCACCCAGGCCATGAAAATTGGCGTCAGAATCAGGGCGGCAATTTCGTCGCGGCTATGTACCGCCAGTGCGAGAGAGATCGCCGAATAGCTCAGGACGTGCAGCCCCAGCGTCGCCCAGGTAATCGACGGCTTGTATCGAATCGCGCAGACCAGCAGCGAAAGAAAATAGTAGAACCGGAAGGCGCTCAACACGCCTCCGTCGAAGTAGCACAGCAGGCCAATGAACATGGCTTCCATCAGCGACACGAACAACGGCCACTCGCTGAAGAAAACCTTGCCATGGAGGCTGTAGTAAGTGTCGAGAAGCGCGTAGATCGCTCCCAGCACCAGAATGGCATCCAATGCGCTGCGGTTCGAGGCTTCACCGCCACCGATCAGGTTGACGAGGCCATAGCCAACACAGATCCCAAACCAGCGAATGCGGACGGTGATCGCTTGGACGGATAACTGCCAATCGAAATCGGGCGATTCGATTGTGGGCGACTGCGACATTAAGCGAACTCAACCAGACGGCGGGTGGAAGCGAAACCAGATGCTCCGGCGAGTATATCCGATGCCGCTCCACCTCGACCAACCAAGTCGCCCTTCGTCAGGATACCGAGACAGGTATTTGAACGATTACCGCGTCGGAATAGACGGACGCTTGGCGAATGCCGTGCGAATAATTCCCAGCACCCGTTCGCGTTCTTCGCCAACCAGTGTGAGCCGCGGTTCACGGACCCATTCGGAACCGAGGCCGGCTTCTTGGACGATCAACTTGATGTACTGAATGAAATGCACATGCGTATCCAGCTTCATGAGCGGCTGGCTCCAGCGATAGAGGGCTCGAGCCTTGTCCCATTCACCTGCGCGAGTCAGATCCCAGAGGTGTTGGTTTTCGGCGGGGAACCCAATCCCGCTGCCGGCGACCCAGCCGTCGATCCCCAAGATACTCGCTTCGAGCATCAAGTCGTCCACCCCCGTAAAAACGGCGTAACGTCCGCCTACCGCATTGTGAATTTCCGTGATCCGGCGGGTATCCGCCGAGCTTTCTTTAATTGCCACGAAGGCAGGTTCATCGGCCAGTTCCGCGAAGAGAGCTGGAGTGATGTCGTTCGCGTAGCTGATGGGATTGTTGTAGATCATGATCGGCAACCCGCCGCGTTTGGCCACCGTTCGCAAGTACGTCATGGACTCGCGCGGATCACCTCGATAACTCATAGGCGGCATCAGCATCACGCCGCTGGCACCCAGTTTCTTGACATCTTGAACGTATTGCACGGCGGCCGCGGTGCTTGATTCGGCCACGCCGCTCAAGACCGGGACTCGACCTCGCGAGGTCTCGACGGCGCAGCGGATCACCGCACATTTCTCGTCAGGAGCCATCGTCTGATTTTCACCGAGGGAACCGCACACGATCAGGCCGCTGACTCCACTGGCAATGATCGCTTCAAAATGCCTTGCGGTTGCACCTAGATCCAACGATTGGTCTTGCTTGAATTGCGTCGTCACTGCGGGAAAGACGCCGGTCCAATAAGGTTGCATGTTTTGCCTGTTTGAGAAAAGTCTGTTTGCCTGCAATTTAGCGGCCGCGCCGCCGTTAGCGTTCCGAGGTTCCAGCGGCCTTCGTCTCGACCGAGGCCGGGTTCTGCGGCGAAAGTAAGTGCCGCTGAAAATAGTTCGTCATGACCGAATAGAGATGTCGAGTCGTGTTTCGCCCTTCCGAAATCGAGTGCGAACGTCCGGGGTAGGGCATGATTTCAAAGGATTTGTTGTTCGCGATCAGATCGTTCATCAACTTCTCCGTTCCCTGGTAATGGCAGTTGTCATCACCAGTGCCATGCACGAGCAGCAAGTTTCCTTTGAGTTGAGCAGAGTGAGTCAGCGGCGAACCATTTCGATAACCTTCAGCGTTGTCATCGGGCAAGCCCATGTAACGCTCCTGATAGATGGTGTCGTACAGCTTCTGATCGGCGACAGGGGCGATCGCAACGGCCGTACGATACAGATCGGGATATCGAAAGATCATGTTCAGGCTCATGCTGCCCCCGCCGCTCCAGCCCCAGATGCCGACTCGTTGGCTGTCGATCGACGGATATTTCTCGATCAGAGAACGAGCCGCGTTGGCCTGATCCTGAGACGCCAGGACTCCGACCTGGCGATAAACGCATTTTCGCCACGCGCGACCTCGAGGTGACATGGTTCCCCGATTATCAATGCTGGCCACCACGCAACCCTGTTGTGCCATCATCATGTGCCAGAGCCCACGCGATCCTTGCCAGGCATCTCGGACAGTTTGGCCGTGAGGCTCTCCGTAGACGTGAACCAATAGCGGCAGCTTACGGGAGGGATCCGATTTCGCAGGCCTGATACTCCAAGCATCCAGTTGCACATTTTCGCCGATATCCAATCGCAGGAACTCGGTAGCGACTGGTTGCAACGAAGCGAGCTTCTCACGCAATTTCGAGTTGGTGGCTAATGTCCGAACGACCGAATGATCGGCCATCCGTATGAGTTCGACGATTGGCGGTTTGGTGAACGTCGAGTAGGTGTGAACAGCCCATTCGGCGTTTGGTGAAATGCTGTAGCCATGCCAGCCTGGTTGATCGGCGGGTGTCAGGCGTTCCAGCGGGCCACCTCCGATCGCAGTTTGATACAAGTACGACTGAGTCGCATTTTGAGGTGAGGCCGAGTAATACAACTTGGACCTGGGCTCATCGACGCCTTCAATGCGAATCACGTCGAATTCACCGGGGGTCAACGCGACCAGAGACGATCCATCGACGGCCGCAACGTACGCGTGTCGCCAGCCGTCTCGTTCGCTGATCCAGAGAAAGTTTTTGCCGCCGTTCAGCCATTTCACCGGGTTCTCGTTTTCGAGCCAGGCATCGTCGGTTTCAGTGTGAATTATTTTTGCCGCACCGGTTAGAGGATCGGCCAACACCACCTTGTTCACGTTCTGCAAACGATTGAATTGTTGCACGAGCAAGGTCTGGCTGTTCGGGGTCCATTCCATTCTGGCGAGATAGTGGTTCCGCGGATCTCCGGGAATATCCATCCAGCGAACGGGTCCACCCAATGCGTTCACAACGCCAACGCGAACAGCGGAGTTCTTATCGCCGACTTTTGGATAGGCAAACGAGATCGTCTTGGAATGACTTCCCGACGTGTTTTCGACGAGGTGAAATACGGGAACATCACTCGTATCGAACTGCCAGAAGGCGACCGCTTTTCCATCGGGACTCCAGCGGAAGGCATCGCGGATTTCGAGTTCCTCCTCATTCACCCAATCGGCAGTCCCATTGATCAGGTGGTCAGAGCCGTCTGAAGTCAGTTGCGTGATCTCCAGACTCGCGAGGCTCTGCACGTAGAGATTGTTTTTGCGAACGTAGGCGACTTTGGTTCCGTCGGGTGAAAACTTCGCGAACATCATCGTCGCCGGTTCGGCATCCCCGCCCACTTTTTTGAGCTCGCGGGAGGCAACGTCCAAGACCCAATAGTCGCCGCGTGTATTTTGACGCCACACTCGATGACTGTTGGTGAAGATCAACAACTTGGCTTCGTCTGCCGAAAACTCAAACCGATCGATCGAAAGCGGCTTCTTGTTGTCGGCGACGATGAAAGATTGAGCCGAAACGACGATCGTTTTTTCGCCGCTGGCGGCATCAATTCGAACCAGATCACGGCCCTCACCCTTGTCGGCGGCCGGCTCCTGCGAGAAGTAAGTCCCTGTGAGTTTGCTCCAGACGACGCCAGGCACTTTCTCTTCGTGGAATTCGTCCGAATGGAAGATGCGATCGATTGTCAGCAAGGTGCCTGTTTCAGCCTCTTGGTTGCGAGCTTCCGCACCTTTGCGAATCGCAACTTTCACTTCTGCCAATCGTTCCGGCCAGACGAACTTGGGGGCTTTCAACGGATCGTAGCCCTGCAGATGATCTTTCAACCGGTTGATCGGCTTGGTGTACTTCAGCTCGGTCTCGCCGAAGACCTCTCGACAAAGGTCCGCCAGTCGCGGGTCGTACTCGGCCAATTCGACGCGCGTGTTCACGTGATTGTGATCGTGATCGTTTTCGCGGTTGTTGTCGAACCAGGACTGGACACCCTCTGCAAAGTATTCATGGTGATTGACGGAGGCATACTTCCCCTTCCACAGACCGCCATCCATCGCCTGTTTGTAGGCGTCCTTCAATCGTCCATTGAATGTGGGGTCAATATTCTGCATGCCACGCAGATGAATGTTGTGTGCCAACTCGTGGATCAGGATGTTTTCCGTCGAATACGGATCGCCCGAGTAGCCGAGCAAGTTCTCTTCGCCACACGAGCAGTAGGGGTCCGTCTCGCTGCCGCCAGTCCCGCGAGCACGGGCGTCCCAAAAGTCTTTACCGGAAAATCGTTTCAGATTTCGATCGGGAGCTTCTCCTTCGCCCAAGTGCGCGAACTCGAGAAGGTCCGTCGTGAATTCATTGTGAGCGATGATGCACAGCCGGGCTCCGCTTTTGGTCATGGCATCACGCACATCCGGTCGCTTCGCCAGCATCAAGTCGATGAGATACGCCGCCTCCTTTAATGCGAACGGATTGACCTTATCGGAGGCCACGATCGGAAATCCATTCGCACTCGCCGATTGACTATAAAACTTCGGGGCACCGTGCTTGGCTTCAGGATCGAACCGAAATCCCTGAATCGGAACTTCACTGGTGACAATCGCTTCGACTTTGTCGTCGCGGCCCACGACGGCAAATCGATGTCCCAAGGTCGTCGTGATGACAGTGTCTTTGCCCGGCGCGACTGATCCATTCGGCATTCGCTCTGAATCAGATTTGAGCCAAAAGATCTCCACAGGCTCATTCGAGCCGTTCAGAATCTGCAATTGCGGACGACGCGGTTTCGCGGTTTCATCGGCATGCACGGCCAGCGCGACAAATGCGGGAACAATCATCAACAGATAAATGAACGGTCTCATCGGACCTCCGGATATCGAATGGAACAGGCGTAGCGATCGGCGAGTCGTCAATAAGGTAGCGGACTCTCAGGCGGATTTCAGGAGACATCGACCACGCGCGGCCCGAGCACTGACATCTTCGGTGCGATCCCCAGACCAGCCGAAGTACTGGCGCTCATGAATCCATTTTGACGCTGAGGAGCACCATCTGCCGTGCTGACCGTGACGTAGCTGTTAAAATCGGTGCTCGTAAATCGAAATTCCTCGGGAGTGCTGTGTGCCAAGTGAGCAATCGCGGCGGTGGTGATGTCGCCCCCCCAGCTATCCTCCAACGTCATCGCGATTCCCATCGAAACACACAGATCGCGAGCCTGACGAGTCTTTGTCAGGCCGCCGAGTTTGCTGATCTTGAGATTGACGACATCCATCGCCAGATCGGCTTTGCCGCGCAAAAGCATATCGAGGCTATCGACATTCTCGTCCAGAACGAACGGGTGGTCGGTGTGTCGTCGGACGGAGAGACATTCTTCGTATGTCAAACAGGGCTGTTCGATGTAGACATCCACGTCTCGCACGCCACGCACCACCCGCATCGCTTCGTGCTGTGTCCAGCCGGTATTCGCATCTGCCACGAGCCGATCCGAAGGAGCCAGCATGGCCCGGACAGCTCGGATACGTTCGATATCGGTGTCAGGATCGCCGCCGACTTTGAGTTGAAACCGCGTGTACCCCGCGGCTCGATATCCTGCGACCTTGCGAGCCATTTCGTCGGGGGATTCCTGCGAGATCGCACGATACAGCCGAACGCTCTCCCCGAATCGTCCCCCCATCAGAACGCAGACAGGTAACCCAGTTGCCTTGCCGAGAAGATCCCAACAGGCGATGTCGATCCCTGATTTGACGTAAGCGTGTCCCTTGAGCGCGGCATCCATCCGATGATTGAGTTTGCTCAGCTCTCGCGGGTCGAAGCCCAGTAGGTGCGGTGCCAGCTCTCGCAGACCCGACCGAACTCCCTCGGCATAGGCCGGCAGGTAGAATGGCCCTAAAGGACAGACTTCGCCGTATCCAATCAGGCCGCCATCGGTTTCGACCCCCACGATCGTGCTGTCGAAGACGGACACGGATTTACCGCCAGACCAGCGATAGGAGCCTTCGACAAGCGGCAATTCAACGCGATGAGCAAAGATCCGAGTGATCTTCATGACAGATTCCAGGGAACTAAACAGGGCTGAGAATGGACGATCGGCGTCAGTCCGATTCTACTGAGCGGCACATTAAGTTACTTGGCGAGAAACGGCATTCCCGCATGAAACCGCGCACAACACAACTGAGTTCCCGGTCCACTTTGGCTTCGCCGGTAAGCGTGGCGCTGCTGGAGCAATTGTTCGATCAGGTGCCAGATGTCACGTTTTTTATGAAGGATGCCGACGGGCGATATCTGGCCGTCAATGATTCATTGGCGACTCGGCATGGGTTGAAAAACAAATCTCAGGCGATTGGGAAGCTTCCCAGCGACATCTGCCCCGGCGATCTGGGACGAATTCCGGTTGAGCAGGACGCGACCGTCATTCGTACGGGGCGACCGTTGTTGAATCACCTCGAACTGCACTGGTATCAGCCCCACCGAGCAGGTTGGTGCCTCACGACAAAGCTGCCGATTGTCCAAGCCGATGGGATCGTCACCGGAGTGATTGGCATTTCACGCGATGTCCGCGTTCCGATTGAACCTGACGAAATCCCGGCTGATTTCGCGGCCGCCATTCAGGAAATGGAAGACGACCTGTCGGAATCGATCACACCGGCCGATTTGGCTCGGAGATCTGGACTGACGCCGCAGCGGTTAGCCCGCCTGACCAAGCGGTTGTTCGGGTTGACCCCCAGCCACTTCATCACGAAATCCAGATTGTCTGCTGCCGCACAAATGCTGCGAGAAACAAGCCAGTCAGTGTCCGAAATCGCCTTGGCTTGCGGGTTCTACGACCATAGCGCGTTCACTCGGGCGTTCCGTGCAGCCGCCGGTGTCACTCCTACAGAGTTTCGCGGGCGGTGACTTGGTTTGACGAAGAGGCATCGAGGCATGGTCTCACGATTTGTTCAGACGTCTCACTTCGCGATTGGCATGGACATCAGGCAGCTTGGCAATCATGCTGGCACCGTTGACCAACCCATTCTGGATTCCTCGCGTTAGATTGACCTTCATGGCATGGATGCCCCGCCGAAGTCTATTCGTTTTGATCGCCATCACGCTTGTCCTACGACTCTGCTGGGCCGGGGCGATGGAGATGGCGAATGACGAAGCCTACCACTTCCTCTACACCCTCCATCCTGATTGGAGCTACTTCGATCATCCGCCCATGCTGATGTGGGTGGCCAGCTTGGGAAGATGGCTTTGTGGGGGGTGGTTGCATCCTTTGTCACTGCGGCTGGGTTTTGTGCTGCTGTTTGCGGGCAGCACATGGATCATGTTCGACTGGACCGCACGCTGGTTCGGCGAACGCGCAGGATTCTACGCCGCCTTGGCGCTGAACGTTGCCGCGTACTTCAGCGCGGGGGCGGGCACGTTTGTCTTACCAGATGGTCCGTTTCTGTTTTTTGCACTGCTGACAATGCGCAATCTGACCGAAGCACTTTTCACGAAAGTCGACGGGGTTGCTGTCATGCGAGTCGAAGTCAAAAGTCCCGTTCGATCAGATGTTATCGCCTGGATGTGGGTGGGATTCGCGTGTGCGGGTGCTTTGACGAGCAAATATCATGGTGCTTTACTTCCAATCGCGACGCTGTGCTATGTGATTGTCACGCCGCGAGCTTGGCCTGTTCTACGGACTCCCGGGCCCTATCTGGCCGCGATTCTAGGTGGTTGCGGCTTGATCCCGATCCTGGTGTGGAATGCTCAGCATGAGTGGGCGTCGTTGGCATTCCAGGGAGCACGCGCCGTTGGAGTCCAGTTTTCCCCAGTGGGCTTGGCGACGATGATCTTTGGGCCCATGGCCTTCTTGCTGCCTTGGGTCTGGTTCCCGGCAATCGGACTTCTTTTCACGCGGATACGTCGATTTCGAGAGCTGACAGGCGTCGATCGGTTTCTGGTTTGTTTATCGATCATGCCTCTCACCCTGTTCTTCTGTGTCTCGTGTGTTCGACCTATTCTGCCGCATTGGCCGCTGGTTGGATTTTACCCACTGTTTCCCTTGGTCGGTGCATTATGGGCGCACAATGCGGAGGTGAATCCGATTCAAGTTCGCCGATGGGTTATCTTCATGTGCCTTTGCACGCCGACGATCGCATTATTATTCGGCTGCCAAGCTCGCTTTGGCATCGTCAGTTTTCCGTGGAAGAGTGACCCGGCCCGTGAAATCAGCGGATGGGAATCGGTTGGGCGCGAACTCGAAACGCGGCGACTACTTGATCGCCCCAACACGTTCCTGTTTACCGAAAATTGGTATGACAGCGGGCAGCTAGCCTTCTGCGTTCGCAATCGACTCCCGGTCACCTGCTACAACCAGGGAGACTCGCGCGGATTCGCTTACTGGAGTAAGCCATCGGATTGGGTCGGCAAAGACGGTCTGCTGGTGAGTGCGGAAAAATTGCCGAACTTGGAGCGGTTCAAGCCGTATTTCGAACGCGTGGAACTGCTCGCGAACTTTTCGATGACCCGCGGCGGAAGGCCCTTTCGGCCGATCCACGTCTACCTTTGCTCAAACCAACGGCAGCCGTTTCCGTTCGCCTACAGTCCCCGTGACTAGAAGCCAACGTAAGAACACCGCATGACGAATGGACGGCCTCCTCGATGCCCCCTCCGGTTGCTGTTTGTACCTTTTGGCGTCAGTTCTTCACCTGTTGCCTGGGCGGCAGAATTGCTATGTTGCGGTTGCCGGACCAACCCGACAGGGCGGCAGGACGCACTCCGATGAAATCTGCGAGGGAATGGATCAGATGATTGATATTGCTGTCGTACCAGTGGCCGGCCATGGAACTCGCCTGCTTCCCGCCACGAAGAGTCAGCCCAAAGAAATGCTGCCTGTCGGCAGACGACCTGTGGTGCAATATGTCGTCGACGAGTTGGCCCAGTCGGGTATTCATCGCCTGCTGTTCATCACGGGGCCCGGCAAGACTTCGATCGAGAATCATTTCGATATCAATCCCGAATTGATTTCGTTCTTGCGTGAGACCGGTCGCGAGGAACAACTGCAGGAATTGCAGTTCGAACGACAGCAGATGGAATATTTTTACACTCGCCAGCGTCGGCAACTCGGCCTCGGTCACGCGGTCCTGTGCGCAAGACCCTTCATCGGTGACCAGTCGTTTGTGGTGGCCTTAGGAGACTCGATTTTGGGGGTCCATGCCAAGTCGAACGTGGTCCAGCGAATGGTCGAACAGTTTGAATCCTCAAAAGCCGATGTCGTGGTCGCCTTCGAGGAAGTCCCCAAAGAAGACGTAGTCCACTACGGCGTGGCGTTGCCGAAGCAACCAGCCGGGGCGGTTTTCGACTTGCTCGATGTTGTCGAAAAGCCAAGCGTGGCCGAAGCTCCAAGCAACCTCGCCGTGGCGGCCCGATATGTCTTTTCGTCGTCAATCTTCGATGCTCTCGCCAAGACCGAACCAGGCAAGGGGGGCGAAATTCAGCTCACGGATGCCATTCGCCGAGTCTTGAGAGAAGGTGGCAAAGGGGTAGGGATTCGCCTGACTCACGAAGAGCGTCGGTTCGACATTGGAAACTTTGAAAGCTACTACCGCGCCTTCGTGGAGTTTGCGATGGCCGACCCCGACTACGGCGACGATCTGAAGCAGTTCGTGCGCGGGTTGCTGTAACGAATCCAGATATCTACGAGTTGGTGACGGAGCACTTACGATGCAACTACTACGACGCCGGGCCTATGCTCGCGCGGGTCTCGTTGGCAATCCGTCTGACGGGTACAACGGTCGGACGATCTCGTTCATCATCCGCAATCTGTGGGCGGAAGTAGTCCTGTACGAATGGGACGAGATCGAAATCCTCTGGAGTTCCGAGGACCAAAGTCGCTTCCGTTCTGTACATGACCTCGCCCAGGATGTTCGGCTGCATGGCTACTACGGCGGCGTCCGCCTGGTGAAGGCGACGATCAAACGATTTGTCGAATACTGCGATGCCCAGAAGATAAAGCTGCACGATCGCAATTTCTCGATCCGCTATCAGAGCACCATACCTCGTAATGTGGGGTTGGCGGGTTCCAGCGCGATCATCATTTCGACTCTTCGCGCGCTGATGGACTTCTACGAAGTGACGATCCCTCTGGAGGTCCAGCCATCGCTTGCCTTAAGTGTCGAGACTCGTGAACTGGGTATTACGGGTGGCCTTCAAGACCGGGTCATCCAGTGCTACGAAGGCCTGGTTTCGATGGACTTCTCAAAGGATAAGATGACGACTCGCGATGGCTACGAATGCGGGGTGTACGAGCGACTCGACCCTGCATCGTTGCCTCCCATTTATGTGGCGTACTGCGATGAAATGGGTGAGCCGACTGAAGTCATCCATAACAACTTGCGTCAGCGTTATGACCGCGGCGATGCCGATGTGGTGACGGCGATGCGCACGTTTGCTGACTTGGCTCGAGACGCGCGACACGCACTCGGCCAGGGTGATGTGGCCCAGTTAAGTCGACTAATCGACACCAACTTTGATACGCGACGATTGATCTGCCAATTGCATTCCGGCCACATCGAAATGATTGAACGGGCTCGCAAGGTGGGAGCAACGGCGAAGTTCGCGGGTTCCGGCGGCGCGATCATCGGCACCTACGCGGACGAATCGATGTTTCGCGCGCTGCAAAAGGAATTGGGACAGATGCGCTGCATGGTCTTGAAGCCAATCATTGAGTGATGCTTTCAAAGTCCCTGGATGTGGGCTGTCACAGTTCGATATCGACGACGTTCCCATGTTGCAGCAGCAATCGAAGACTGTAGACCACAACGACAGAGACTAACGCTGTCGCTCCGAGTAGCAGCCAGCGTGCGGCCCGTGGCCGATATCGAGCGATAATTTGGGCCAGTACGCAGACGAAGGCCACCATCGAGAACTTGAAGTAGACCATTCCCTTCGCACCCCATTCGGCGATAAAGAATCGGGCCACGGGGTTTGCTTCAATGAAGACACCGCCGCTCTGACTGAGCAGGATGTACGTCATGAACAGGTCCAGACTACTTACAACGACGTACAGCAGTGTCTC
>CAIMFH010000006.1 GCA_903840265.1 uncultured Schlesneria sp.
ATCGGTCAAACAGTACGTCCGCAGAGTCGTGCCTGGAAAGTGGAAATGATCAGAGAGAAACACATGTCCAATCATGCCAAAGACCGGTTCACCATCGAATGATTCCCAGTTGATCCCTTCGGGGAACAGCGCCAGCCACCAGTCAACGGGAGGATTGGCGGTTTGTAGCGACCCGTTGTCCTGGAACTGGTGAAAAAAGCCAAAACCCCGGCCAAAACCCGTCGAAGCGAGTGCTTCTCTCTTCGTCAATCTCGTCGCCCAATTCCCAAACAGATGAGGCACTCGGTAGTAATCAGTCATGACCCGCATCAAGCGACAAATCACATCATGCTTCCCCTTGGGAAATTGGAATTTCTCGCGCAGAGACGTGCGAATGGCCTCGTCAACGGGGCGGTCGCAGTACTGCTTGTCGATGCTGGAGTTTGTCATGACGACCACCCGCTCCCGGGCGAAGGGATGACATGAACGCTGCAAACCGTTGAGCGAATCCTCTGGTTCTTGGGTTGGCTTCCCGGCGGCGCTGACTCTTGGAACGCTGTACAGCCCCAATCCCGCTGCAACCGAACGCAGCATGAAACGGCGACGATCTTCCTTCATCCAGTCGATGCCATTCGTCGGTTCGTTAATGATTCATCTCCTGTTTCTATCGTGACGGATATACTCATTATCGATCTAAGCAATGGAGATTGAGAATCTCGCCATGGTAATGTACTAGTTGGGAAGGAGGGGTACATACATGAATTGAACCCGATGCTTCTGAGGCGTACTGGCCGTTGCACCACCTGCCAGAGATTTCCACAACTCGCGATTAGGATCCGAATCTTCAGGTTTCATGCCGCCCTGCTGCACTCCCATTTGATCGAATGGGACGAAATGGAGAATTGGCTGGTCCTCCTCATCGAGAATCCGAATCAGTAGCTTCCAGCCCTCACAACGCTTTTTGTCCATCCAGTCGTTGTTTTTACACCACAGGTTCCCGGGGTCTGATGCGGTAAGTTCAGCATCCTTCCATGGCCCAGAACTCAATACCTTAACCGGAATTTTGAAGGCATTTGTTTTCGCGAGATGCTTTCCATTGAAGCCTGGACGACGTCGGGCGAGCTTCAAGGTCGTATGTTCCTTAGCATCCGGGCACCACAGTGTTCCGTCTGGACGGTTGCCCAGTCTGAGGCTGATTGGTCCTTCAAGCATGTCTAGTGCCTGGATTATCACAGGCGGCTCCAAGCACTCCAGCCAGTCGTTCTGCTTAACCCAGATTCCACCAGGATCGTTAAGAATAAGATCTGTCTCATCCCCTTTCTCGGATTCATCGCCATCGCCATTAACGACGTCGTCTCCCACAGCAATATTTGCGACAGTCACCGCCGGGACATTGGTTGCCAGCAGAAAACCTGTGTGGTCGGCTGGCGCGAGCGTGCCCCTCAAAATGCCGACGCGATTTAGTCCGACTTTCCAACTTTGATCGACCGCTGCTGGAATGACGTAGACTCCGTCGTCAGCACCAACAGCTACCACACGACCTGGATCGGCGGAAAGAAGTTTTGCCACCGCGAGGCAATACAAGCCGGCAATTCTTTCGTGATGGGTTTCTCTAACTACAGATGGGCAACATAGGGCTTCTTCGGCAATCCATCGACATGCGCCGACTTGCCAGTACCAGTCCGACTTGGCTTTTACGAATGGGGAATCATCAGCGCCGTACGCATCAGTGGCAATAGTGATGCGACGCGGCCTTTTCCGGCTGGGCAGGGTCGCGACATCTTGCTGTGGCAGGAGAAGTGCAAGCCCGACGGTCGGGTGCGTCTCGCAGACACAGAATTGATTCGTCACACCAGCGCCGTTCCACAGGCCTGCGTGGTAATTAACCCCCGCCGCGTTAAAGAGTGCCTGAGCAATGCGGTCGGTCACCTCGGTGTAGCGGCGGCCGGTTCCGCCCTCGACCGGAGATGGTTGCATCCGTCCATTGAATTCACCGCGCGTGAACTCTCCGTCAACAGAGCGGTTCCGTATCGGTTGCCCGTGTGGCCCGATTGGGCCATCCAAGACGGCTATCCCGCAATGAGGTCCATTGCCGAAAGCAGCGAAGACCCTTGGGATTTGCGTTAGGAGATCACAATATCGGAACAACCCGACTGCCAGCGGGCGGTCGCGTCCATCATACGCTTTCCAGCTCGACTCGTTTTTAGGTACGGTCAATCCCTCGACCGCAATAGCGCAGCTTTTCTTCGCCACGCTCCATCCGACGTCGAGTCCGATCACGACCGGCCCACCGTCAAATTGCCAATTCGCCATAGTCTGTTTTTCTTTCCAAGTGGAGTTCTAAACATGGTCAAAGCAGATTTGTCAGGCATCCGTCACTACCGAACTCGTCGCTCTGAGGGACGAAGTATTCCAGGAAGTCACTAGGACACGTTTGTGTCGTCAGAGCATTTGCAGGTTGCAGCTCGCTTGCATGTGTTCCTTGCCTGCTACCCCTCCGAGAGCAATAAGTCACGCAGTTGTTATTGTGCCGTAATGTCATCACCACCAGATTACACCATCCGCCCCGTGTGTTTTGAAAACATCCACAATCGGTCTCCAAAGTGAAAGTTGCCTTCGTTTCTCACCAACATGACATTTATGGTTGGGGGCACGTTCTTGAGCATCTCCGGCTGATCGTCGAAGTACACGCTGATTTCCTTCTCGACGAGGATTGCGGCCTTGGCATCGAACGAACTGACGAGGATCAGTTCGTCATAGCGGATTCCGAACCGGGCCAGATCCGCCTCCGCTTTAGCCCGGTCGCTCCGGTAGGTCACAATATAGACTTTTCCCGGCCAATACCTCGCCAGGAGGCCGAAGAAGTCAGGAGCCTCATCGATGGTGCCGTCCAGATCCAGGCCAATGGCTGGAGCGAGAAGCGACGCTTCACTTGTCGCAGCGGCAGTAATACGCGGAGATAATTCGCTCATAAGGTTAACGATCCTGCTTGTTCGGGACAGACAACGGAGCTGGTGGTGAAACGGCCGGGAAGGCTGCTCGGATCTGGGATGGTACCGGTCGGGGGCATGGATTGGGATTGCCGGCATTCGCAAATGCGTGATTGAGGTGCAAACGTCGGCCGGTTTGCCTCCCACTGACGCTCTTCCAGAGATTGACGCTGTTCCACCAATCACAAATCGTCAGGATTCAGCCGACCGGTGGGGCCGATCGACAATGGCACTCTGACGCGTGTGTTGGATGGTGTGGCGATGTTCGCTTTCGGTGCGCTATTCGGCACTTCGCTGTCAACTGCCGGTTGCTGCATCTGCTCCACAAGACCCGCCGCCAGTCGAGACGTACTGGGCAGCCAGACCACAATACCAAACGCCCAGCCCTGCTGCGGATCGCGCCACGTCCGAGTGACGGCCCCTGGCGGAATGGACCCTTTGCTGATGGCCCGGATGGTGTGCTCCTGCTCGAACTCCGCCAGAAACTCCCGCCGCATCTCCGACAGGCGATTGACTTGTCGAGGCTCGCGCGGCTGCAACGGGTCTCCGGCAGCGAGTGGCTCGAATGTCTTGTAAGTCTCGTGCTGCTTGGTGTGTAGCCGCCCCTCCCATGTAACCTCGTCCCCGCGAATCAGTTCCAGCAGCGACTGCAAGGAAACCAGCCGGGCGGCTTCTTCGGCGGCGCTGTCACCCCGGAGTGTTGGGGCCAATGCCTCGCTCGCCATGAGCACGGACGAGCCGAAACCAACGAATGCCCGCTCACCGGTCGTCGGCGAATCAATCACGCGAGCGCCGATCGGCGGCACCAGCCCTTGCCGCAGTTCTACCAGCAGTTGATGCAACCCTGCCGTTAGGGACTCTGACTGAATCTGGACGGCTGACAAACGCTGGGCAAGCCCCATCGTTCGCGGCGTCGCTGCCAGCGTGACGAACACCTGATGAACAGAAGAGTCTGTTGTGGACGGTTCGTCCTTGACGTCAAAAACTACATAACCACGCAACAGACCGGTCGCCCGGTTGATGATCGTCTGCTGCGCGGTCTCACCCTGAGCCATGCCACTCTGTTTGCCATCGGTGGCTCTTTGCAACTTCGACCGCAGTTCTTGGCTGGTTTCCAATTCCGTGGCTCGCAACAACCGCAGTAGGTTCGCCTTTGCTCGCATGTAGGCGGCAACATAAGCCTCACGCTGCGCCAGGCGGGATGCTGTGATGTCTTCGTGTTCCTCGAAAACGGCCAACCCCGTGGCCACTGCGCCGACACCCGATCCAAACATCACGAAATCCGCCGAAGTCACCGATCCATTACTGGCGGTGCCGACCACCAGTTCCTTCTTCTGCCGATCCTTGGCTGCATTCACGGCATCCTGGACGGACTCCGCTTCCACAACATCCGGCGTCGGAGTTTTCACCGATTCTGGATGACGAATTGTTCTCACTCCGCCTTCCAATATCGGCAGGAGTTCCTCCGCAGTAGGAGGCGTCTCACCACCGCACGCCGTCGCGGCAGCGAAGATTGCCCAGACCGCCAGCTTACTGATCTGTTTGCAATTCATTGGCATCTCCCAAAAAGGGTGTCCGTCGAACCGGTCATAATCAATCAACATCGTTCGTAGACGTGCGTCGACTGTCTTGTCAGAAAACCGTCGCATGTCACGACGTGCTTACCGGGAAGTCACTTCCCACCCGGAAGCAGTCCGCAGTTGAACTTCGACACGACGCATCCGTGCGACACTCGTCCTCGGCAGGGACAAGGTCACATTCACTGTGGTACCAGGCATCGAAATCAGGCTATTGCGGGATGAGGTTGTCCCTGAATGGATTAACCAGGTCGGACCGACGACCAGCGACGGTACAGAGTGTCCAAACGTCTGCCGCTGGAAGGACAAACCTGGTTTGAATTCACCCAGCGGCCTCTTGATGGACGTGATGGCTTCTCCCTGATCGTCGAAAAGGGTGAGTTCCAGTTCGACATAGGGAATCGAAAATCCCCCCGTCAATGGCACTTGGAACCACTGCCATCGCTCCACGGCGGAAGCTGCTTCGGCCGTACTTTGGACAAACACGAGCATTGACTGCGTATCAGCCCCCGCTGCCATCAGCAGGTTGTCTCCTCCGGCCAAGGGCCTGATTCCCCGGCATGTCCGGACGGTGCCGCGACGCAACCACTCGAGGGTCATCCCCGGCGGCATCCGGTTGCCGAAACTGGACTGAAATGGCTCGAAGGACTCCAGAGGCAAGAGTGGAACCATGAGTGCGTCAAATCGCCCCCGTGCCACCGCAACGGTACCGAGCAGACGATTCAGTTCCGTGACCATTAAATTGTATCGGGACCGATCGACATTGATCTGCACGGTCTGTCGCAATTGGACTTCGCCTGTTTCCACTGAGACCTGCATCGGCTCCGTGGTGACCGGAGTGACGCGCGTCACCCGCTCCGGCCATCGGTTCAGGAGTTCAGGCCAGATACCACCTGCCGTTGTGTGTCGTTGTTGTCTTGTTTCGGCCAAGGCCAGCAAATGATCGCCATTTACCGACGTCCCTTGGGGACTTGTTCCAACTCCGTTCTGGACCGTCACATCAAGGCGGACCTGAACGCGATTCCCCAGTCGCTCTTCTCCGAGAAGTTCGTAATGTTCCACCACGCCATCCGTATGAAACTGGATGTCGTGCGCGGTCAGTAATCCGTTGCTGACTTCCGTCAGCGAAGCCAAGTGGCCCCCCCTTACTTGCTGGACAGCTAGTTGCAGCGCTTCGCGAATAGCTGCGTCGCGAGACACGCCGCTGCCGAGTACGATGACTGACTCCGTCACCCGACTCCCAGCCGCCGCGTCGCCTGGCCACAGTGCCAATGCCGACAGAAGGGCGAATCCTCTGACGATCTGGATCATTGTCCTGCGCATTGGTCGTTCTCCTTAGGAAGGTGCGGTTG
>CAIMFH010000007.1 GCA_903840265.1 uncultured Schlesneria sp.
CCCCCGGAAAGCGCCGCCGTTTTCAACCGGGCTTAACACAAACCGGCGGCCACGGCCATCGACATGAGATGCCTGCATTCGCTTGCCTGGGTCGGAGGTCTATCCCCGGAAGCGAATCAGGTCGGGTGACTGCGCCGCGGATGCCCGTCGAGAACCAGGCACTTCTTTTTGTCGTCTTCCATGACGTAGAAATCGCTGAGCCGCGTCAACAGGCCACGATGGAAGTTGTCGATGAACTTGCGGCGGCGGATCTGACTTCGCGTCTTCCAGATCAGCAGCGTGCTGATCGGATACTCCCGGAGAATGGAGTCGAACAGGCGACATATCTGCTCCTCGCTCCAGACAAACGGCCGTTGAATGTTGGGTAGCCAGAACCCACCCTCTTCCTCGGGGTTGTTCAGGAACGTGACGATCTTGCGGAGCGAGTGCTTGGGTGTCTTCATTTACACAATTCCTAGTCGCTGTGTGCCTCAGTTAGGAGTGCTCTGCCTTTGCCGCTTCCGAGACCGCTCGCATAACATCATCCCTTGTCATGTTGAAGGGAATCCTATGCCCGCATTTCGAACATTCGGCAAACACATGGATTGGGCCAGGGCGATAAATGACCATTCCGGGACGGTCGCTGACGGCGGCCCGCAAGGCCATCTTTCCACCGCACGCTTC
Source organism: uncultured Schlesneria sp. (assembly GCA_903840265.1). Lineage (GTDB taxonomy): Bacteria > Planctomycetota > Planctomycetia > Planctomycetales > Planctomycetaceae > Schlesneria. Next base: position 664 of record CAIMFH010000007.1, read on the forward strand.
TCGTGGGCAGAGCGGTATCCACCCATTTGATCCTCCGGGCAACCAGCGTAGTTGTCGCCATTCCACGGTCTTCTCCGGTGGCCCTCCGCTTTCAGGGTGCGAAACGCTCTCTACTGGTGCTGCATCCGTCGGACTGTCGTCCGAAGTTGCAGGCTCATTCGACTCATCTCCCGATACTGCAATTCGCTTTGCGCGGCGTCGAAAGCCCCAAAATGCTGCCCCAAATACTGCGAGGATGATTAACCACCACGGAGGAGCGGGTAGTGCCGGAGATCGCAGCCAGGCGAAGAGCACATTCACCGTGTTGAGGAGCTTTTGCCCAACGGATGCCAGCGATTCGACTACTTCCCACTTGAGTCCGAACGATTTGTCGATCCGCACGATGACGACGAGAATGACTCCGATACAGAACGATCCAAGGAGTGCTCCCAGGAATGAGATCAGGCACCACCGAAACGTGGTGCTGAATCGCGAACTCCGGTAGGCCCACTTAATCAACCACCACAGCCCCAAAGCAGATGCACCGACCAAAGAATAGACGCACGCCGACAGAATATTGATCCAAAAGGATCGCTCGTCTGCGTTGCCTGGATCGGCCTGTGCAAGGAGTTGCCACATCATTCGACGTCCGAAGTCATCGCGTCACAGATCTCTGTGAGGTTGTATTGACGAACACACCGGAACAGGCCATCCGCACTCTCGTCACCGTTAAACATGAACAACGGCTTCTTGTGATTCAGGGTTTCGCGGGCAGCGCCCTCCGCTTTCCCACCAGGAGATGCGTGGGGGATCAGGACGGCGGCGGATAGGGCGGCGACGAATTCGTTGCGGGTTTTGGCCTGGGCCTGCGTCGCGCGCCGCACGTCGCTATCGAAGGGCGAAACGAGCAGCAGGCGGCCCGCGGCCAGGGCGGTGCGCCACACCGTGGGCACGCGGCTTCCGCCTGGATGCCGGGCCGGGCAAATGATGACCGGTTGGTCCCCTCGGAGGAGGAACTCCAGGCATTCCTGTTCCATCGGCGAATGGAATCCACCGGCAACCACAACGCCCGCGTCGCGAAGTTCGCGGATCGCATCGAATGTCTTGATCACCACGCTGCCGGGGCACTGGACCGAGCAGATCAGCCCCAGGCACTTCCGTCGCAGGATGTCATGGTGACCCAGGCCATACAACGTCGGCCAATCGGCGGCTCGCGGATGCGCTGCCAGATGCGGCGGGAAGGCCGATTCCTTCCGGGTGATCGTCCAGGCCTCGTCCGTCGAGGATGCGGTGGCGCGGAGACGTGAGGGAGCCGTGCGTTCGGGAGTGGATTGCTCACGTTTCATCGCCGACCCTCCCGGCGTCGCGATCCTGCCGCAGGAAGACCAGAAACTGGTCGGTGGGCATCTCGAACGCAGTCAGGACGCGCCGCAGCATGTCCCGAATGCCGTTGGCCGACAGGTTGCTCTCCGCGTACAGCCCCGCGCCCACTTCCAAAGCCTTGCGAAGCCTGGCCGGCTCGGTGGTGAAGGAGTGGTTCCCGCGACTCGTCGTGAAATCTGGATGGCCGCATAGCCCCCGGAACTTTGCTGCGTCGCGTTCAAAGAGATGGCGGCACACGAGTTCATAAAGTCGCTGCCAGGTGGTGATGCCGGTCGTCCCCTGGCCGTTCAGGATGAAACCGTGCGGACGTTTGTAGGTGAAGTCCTCATCCAGCCTGTGCGGCTCCTCGCGATTCAGGTCGGCAACGATGCGCTCATTGGTGGCCCGGTCAGTGCCGCCCGATTGCTCGGTTTCTTCCAGGCTGACGCTGGTGTACTGCTGGACGAGGGCCGACAGTTCGCTGGCCACGACGTCGAATGCCGCCGCCTTGGCGTTATAGGCGCGTTTGAACTCGACGCCCGCATCCAGCGCCTGCGGATCGTTGTGGTCGATGGATAGCCAGATGTCGTCAGAGAGCGCGAGGAGATTCTCACGAACCGCTTCGAGGTCTTCCAGAATCTGCCGAGTTCGAGCCGTGGCGGCCTGACTCCTCGATGTCATTGTGTCACCTCTTCAGTACATTCTGCGTCCACTTCAGGTTGTCCCTCACCGTCATCAAAGAGGTCCATTTTTCCAAGCACGCGCTGTAGCTTTTCTTCGGCACGGACCTGAAGCTGACGCACCCGCTCTCGCGTGATTCCCAGTCTCTCGCCGACCTCTTCCAGAGTGTGTTCCCGCTCGCCGATGCCATACCGCAGTCGCAGAATCTCGGCGTGCCGCGCCGACAAGCGCTTCAGGCCGCGATGGATTTCGTCACACCGTTCGTCGGAACAGGCCGCATCGATGACCGCTGTGTCGTCTGAACATTTCAGCCTGGCTTGGTCTTTCAGGCCGAAGTCTGAGATGAAGTCGGGATTCCGGACGGAACAGAACGCCATCCACTGACTGCGCGTGACCCCAGCCGCCGCCAGTGCCGCGTCGAACGGCGCGTCCACATCCCGCTCTCCATAGGTGGCGATCAAACTGGCATGCGTGAACGTCAGGCGATAGCAGGGCCAAAACAAGTGCGGAGGGACACGAATCGACAATCCCCAGTCCAGCCCGTACCGCTGACAGATCTGGCGCAACCAGAATCCGGCATAGGTGGAGAACTGGTAGCCCCGGTCCGGGTCGAAGCGGCGGGCCGCTTCCAGCAGTCCAATCATAGCGGTTTGCTCGGCATCGTCGGCGTCCATCCCGAACCAGCGGATGAGAATCCGCGACGAGTGACGGGCGAGCGGAATGTGGAACTCGACGAACCGGCCGAACGCGCCCGGCTCGCCACGCTTCATCGCCATCGCCCGACGATCACTCTCCGCCGCGTAGGAGGGATGCTTGGCAAACAGATTCTGCTCACTGTCCGGCAGGAGCGCCTTGCGCACGCGGTCCAGCACGTCGGGCAGAGTCGTCTGTTCCTCTTCCTGGAAACTGACGGAGAGTCCCTCAATCCGTTCGAGCAGACGCGGCGGCGGATCGTTCGAGAAGAACGGGTGTTCGCGGTGCAGAATCCGTCGCTCGTCGCCCACCATCGTCGCCCATTGCCAGACCTGCTTTCGAGGCGTTTCACAGGAGTGAATCACGATGTGTTCGTGGTATGACCGGCGAAGCTGCCGTTGCACGTCCCGCAATAGGCCGCGATTGGCCAGGACCGTTCGGTGGGTGGGGCACAGAAAAACGGTGAAGCCCCGTTTCTGGGCAATCGCCGTCAGTTGGACGCTGAGCTCTCGATGTTCAACGGGGACCGTGCTGCGCACCCGGTCCCAGCCGAGACACTCGATAAAGAGATGCTCGAACGCGTGCTCGGCGATTGCGGCTTCGATCCCCCCCACGGTCGCCATCCCTCTAATGGTGAACTGTCGCTCTCATAGACCTAGCGAATGCCCCGTGCCTTATTCGCCTTCCGAATAAGCGCCTTGTCAGGCCAGTGACGTTGCATTTTTGGCAGGGCGATTCTTCCCAAGGTGCGCCGCAGTTCATCTAGCCCACTATCGAGCCCGTTGGCCTGCAATTGGCGCGCTCGACCGTCATTCACTTTCATAATGTATTCAGTCGTCAGGTAAATGAGTCCCGAATCGAATGCTCTGTGGAACTGTGGAAGTAACGACAAGCCGTTCTGCACATGGTCGGTACTTCCGTCCACGCTCACAGGCACAATATGCGCAGCTTCCACCAAGCCGAGTTGCATGCCGCTTAAGGGACTTGCACCCTCAAGCTGAAAAACATGCTCGGCACACAACGAAAAAACGCCGGGAGGCGAACCTCTCGG
>CAIMFH010000008.1 GCA_903840265.1 uncultured Schlesneria sp.
CACGGCTCAGCAGGAGCTTCGCCCTCCCAGGCGGAAACCATCCGCAACATTACGATTTGGCAGAATTTGTCAGTCCATGTCATGTTTTTGGGGGGGTCCCTGTTTTTGACAAAGTGTGGCTGGTGCCCTTAGTGATTTCTGGCCTTGGAGATACGAGTGGAATTCAACTGGTTGGCCGCTTCGGAAAACCAGTGCGCCTGACAGATGACCATGAAGGCGGGTGGGTGGCACGCCCTGAAGCTTTGTGAAGGGCGTGGTCAACGCTCCGACCGAAGACCACGCCCTTCGAAGACGCAGGGACGTGCCACACTCGTCGCGCTGTGCCGCCCTTTCAGTGCTTGGCGGCTTGATGATTGCCTGTTCCCCAGGCGATGCCTGGGGCTGGTTTGTCGGTGCCCCTTCGGGGCGGAAGGCATTGGCAATCCAAGTCAGACACATGTCTCGTGTTGTAGACCTCATAGATACTCCTACGCCCCAAAGGGGCACCCTATCGTAGCCCAGGGCAACGCCCTGGGGTTCGTGCACCCCGCGTTGACAAAGCCCTGAAAGGGCGACCCAACTCTTTCGATCCGGCAACATCGACGATCATCACCCCTATTAGATCGCCCCCTCAGGGCTCTACGGATTGTCGTGCGGCCAAAACCCAGGGCGATGCCCTGAGCTGCGATAGGCCACGCCTTTGGCGTTCAAGAGGCCTCTCCAACAAACAACCGGCCACACAGATCGACCTCAGCGAACGAGGTCAACACGTGTGGCCGGTTGTTACGGTCCACGACGAAGCACATTTCCGTCTCTGATTATCCACCATCCTGTGTGACTCGATCTAGACCCTGTTTCGACTATTTCGGCGTAATATCAGAAACAGGGACCGATCGTGGTCGCGTGGCCGTTTGAGCTCACTGACAAAAATTGACAGCCCAGGACAGATTTTGACATTGGGGGACAAAACAGGCCCGCAAATCTCAATTTTCCTCAAAAAAGTGCGTGTTTTGTGACAGATGACTTTCAGAGACTAGCACAGATCCCGTATCTGCCAGCGACAGCGACTCCGCCAACACGATGTCCATGACGACCCTGCACAACGGCGAGAAACGCTATCTGGCCTCGGCATCCGTCAGCAGCGACGGCAAATACCAGCTCGTGATCGCCCCCGTCGACGACATCAACCAATACCTGCCCCGAATCGACTTCGGCCAAGCCCAACTGGCATCAACACCCGCACCCTCAACATCCAAGTCACCATCCCCAATTCCCTTCCGCCGCCGCAGTATGACAAGAAATAGCGGGCGACTTAGGTGGCGGGCCGTATGCCTGCCCTGGTGAATTACGAATCTTCAAAGCCCCAGAGCACCTGTGATGCAGCCAATCACGCCTCAGAAGTAGAGGTAAGGTAGGCGCTCCAATTCGGTGGCACTCGAACATAATTAATGACAAGGTCGCTCTACATTCCAGACCTGGCGGGGAGGGGACGACCGAAAGCCGATATTTGTCCTTCGCTGCATCGCAGAGTAGACGCGATGGACACGACCTCGTATTCCGCACTTAGCGCCTGCCTTGAGCAAGAGGTCGGCAATACCTATCTCTGTTTTTATATCGTTGCGCTTTGATTTCCATAATTGCGCGCTATATCTTGCAGCGCCCCACAGTCACTCGCACCACGCGCTGTTAGACACACCTAGCTCATCGGTAGCGCACCGCGTTTCGGAACGCGGCCGATGTTAACTTCACGACCGGCAGCATCTTTCATTTTATGACCTGAAAGCTTCTCATGTCCATCAGTATACCGCATTCGTTAAAAGCGGAAGTGGAAAATGGAACTGCAGTTCTGGTACTGGGAGCAGGCGCAAGCTTAGGCGCTGTGTCATCGTCGGGCTCGCAAGCGCCTTCCACGCGTCGTTTGTCTGAGGAGATCGCGAAGCGTTTCTTAGGGGAACCGTTGCTTGCTGCTGATCACCAACTTGACGAGATCGTGGAACTCGCGCAGTCAGCCTCTGATTTGTATCGCGTGCAGAATTTCATCCGCAGCCTGCTTACTGACCTTCAGCCACTCCCGCATCACTTGCTGATTCCCACCTTTCGTTGGCACGGGATTGCGACAACTAACTACGATTTGTTGATCGAGACTGGCTACTCGCATGTAGCTGATCGGGCTCAGTCCTTAGTTTCCTTTCTTCGCGACGGTGAACACATAGATGAACGCATCCGACACGAGGAAGATGCCATTCCACTATTGAAACTTCACGGCTGTATCACGCGAACAGAAGACGCTGATGTGCCACTCATTTTGACCGTCGCACAATATATCACGCACAGCCGCAATCGCGTGCGCCTATTCAATCGCTTTGCTGACTGGGCTTCTGAACATACTGTTGTCTTCGTTGGTTACTCACTCAAGGATCCTGACGTTCGCTCGATGCTAACGAATCTTACGGAAACGCTACCGTCGAGGCCCCGATACTATGTCGTCACGCCATCGCCGCTCGAGAATACGGTTCAGTTTTGGGATAGTAAACGCGTAAGCACTATCGACGGGACTGCTGGCGAGTTTTTCACGGCGTTAGATTCACTGATCGGCAAGACTTTTCGCAGCGTTCGACGACGTTTTCATGGTGGTCCTCTTGGTGCGCTATTACCCGCAGGAAAAACGGTCACTTCACGCGCTACTGCGTTCTTCACAACTGACATCGATATCGTGCGTGATCAAAAGATCGATAGGCCGGTGGCTCCAGCGGACTTCTACAGAGGCTTATCTCATGGATGGGCTCCCATTGAGCAGCAACTCGATGTCCGCCGGAAGATGACAGATGCATTACTAACAGACTATTTCATCGACGATGCGTTAACGACTAAAGAGGTCCGTTTGGTAGTAGTCAAGGCCCACGCCGGTTCAGGGAAGAGTGTCTTTCTCCGCAGGCTTGCATGGGACGCCGCACACACTTTCAATTCGACTGTTTTGTGGTTGAGGCGCGACTGCGCGATAAACACCGAAGCGATGATAGAGCTATCGATAAAGCTGAATTCTCCGTTGTTCTTGTTTGTCGACGACATACTTGTGCATACGCGAGAAGTTGTACAGTTGCTGGAACGCGCCGACGAGGCGAAGGTCGCACTCACCGTCATTGGCGCATCGCGTACGAACGAATGGAATTCAGCATCTCCGCGAATCGTTGAATGGACGACAGCAGTGCATGAGCTTCATTTTCTGTCAGAGGGTGATGTTAATCGACTGCTGGAGTTGCTCGCGAGGCACCGTGCGCTGGGGCAGCTTGAAAGACTGGATCATGCAGAGCGGGTTCACGCTTTTATCGACAGGGCGGCGCGCCAATTGTTGGTTGCTTTGCACGAAGCCACACTTGGGCGTCCATTCGAGGAAATTCTTGTAAATGAATACAATGGCATACAACCAGAATTGGCCAGACGTATTTATCTGACTGTGTGCATGTTATGTCAATTCGGTGTGCGAGTCCGAGCTGGAATAATCTCTCGACTGCATGGAGTGTCGTTCCGCGAATTTGAGAAAAACTTCTTTCATCCGCTCGAGGAGGTTGTCAAAGCCGAGTTCGACAACACGTTGCGTGACTACGTCTATACAGCACGGCATCGACATATCGCGGAGATTGTAGTCCGCGAGGTTCTGCGCGACCCAAAAGCATGCCATGAAGAGATTGTCCGCAGCATCACGCACCTTAACTTAGATTACGACTATGATCGAGTTGCTTTCAACAATCTGATTCGCGCTCGCGGGCTTACGGCACTTCTCGGAGATCCTCTTTTAGTTCGGGATGTCTATCGAGAAGCTGCAGACGTATCTGGAGCCTACTGGCAACTGTCTCATCAACAAGCGATTTTTGAGATGCAGAATGGAGGTGCCGACTCCAGTACAGTCGAAATGCATCTGGAGGAAGCATTGCGGCTGTCGCCAAATAATTTTGCAGTCCTCCATACAACTGCAGAGCTTCGATTGGCACAAGCAAAGAAAATGCCAAATCGAACGATGTGCGATCGTAAGTTGAGCGAAGCTGAGGCTATTTGCGTGCAGTTGAAGAAGCGAACGGAGGATACTCATCCTTATCATACGATGATGAAAATAGGGGTGGAGCGATTGAAGAGAGCGCTTCAAGACGAAGAAGCATCCGACTCCGAGTTGGAGAATATCGTAGTGCAAATTGACCGTGAGCGATTTGAAGCAATTGCAATTTCTCCCAATGACGAATACATCTTCGCGACAGAGGCGCAACTTGCTGAGCTGTTTGAAGAGCGAGGTCGCGCTAGACGCGTTCTCGAACAAGCTTGGAATAGAAACCGTGGTAGCGGGTACATTGCCGTACGACTGGCACGCATCTACGTGAAGGATGGCGATAAGCAGAAAGCTCTTAAAGTCATGAGAGAAGCATTGGAGGCGAAATCAGGAGACCGAGTACTTCACTTTGAGCTCGCATCCATTCTCGCGATGGATCAAAGCTCCGATCTCGACGAAGTCATCTATCATTTTTCGAGGTCCTTCCGTCCGGGAGATAAAAACGTGAAAGCTCGCTTCTTGCATGCATCGTATGTGTGTGAGAGAGATGGCGTGGCAGCGAGCAAACCCCTGTTTGGAGAAGTGAAGCTACTGCGAAGTGGATTGCCCTCGCAACCATATGTGATACGCGATATCGAGCGTGCTGGTTCAATCACAAAGCTGTTCGAGACATCTGGCATGGTCTCTATGGACGGACGAGGAGAGTGGGTGTTCATGCATGAGTCAAACGTTGGTGATGGCATTTGGGACAGACTTGGTATTGGCATGCGGGTGCGATTCGTGCTCGGATACACATATAAAGGCCCAATTGCCACAGGGTTACGAATCTAGGTTTTGGTGACCAGGAATGAGTAACTGACTCAGTGCAGTGGCACCCGAACAAAATGGACGAAGGCTTGGTTCTTGAACGTCGGTGTCATCCGCGTTCTACCTAAGGCAGTTTCTAGGTTCTGAGCCTGCGTTGTCGTTGGCTGCGATGCTGTCTGACGGCAGTTGCCAATCGCCGTGTGCGATACTGCGTCAAAAAGACATGGCCATGTCGAGGACTCCAAGTCCGTGGCACCCGGCCCTTTGGGCCATAGGAACAGAACTTCGATCGATCCTCTCGCTTGAAGGGGTGGTTGCAGAGATCGGCCGTGGACTCCAGAATTGCGGGTCGTCTTTGACGGAGTCCCAGGCCAGCGACGTTGCGGAATGATGCCAATGAGAGCTGTTGCGTTTGATGAGCCGTTGCCGATTAGTCATGAGAACAGTCTGGTCGATGTGACGGTGGAACGGCCGAGTTTGCGGCCGCGGGATTTGCTCGTGGAGGTGCGGGCGATTTCGGTGAATCCGGTGGATACGAAGATTCGGGGTGGCGGGGGGCCGAAGCGGGCGGAGGGTGGCGGGACGATCCTGGGTTGGGATGCGGCGGGGGTGGTGGTTGAGGTGGGGCCGGAGGTTACTGGCTTCAAAGTCGGTGACGAGGTGTATTATGCCGGGTCGATCAACCGCAGCGGGTCGTATGCGGAGTATCAGGCGGTTGACGCTCGGATTGTCGGTCGCAAGCCGCAGAGCATTGGGTTTGCTGAAGCGGCTGCGTTGCCGCTGGCGACGATCACCGCCTGGGAACTGATGTTTGATCGGATGAATATTCGTCGCGGCGGTTCGTCCGGCGGTGCGATGCTGATCATTGGAGGGGCCGGGGGTGTCGGTTCGATTGCGACTCAACTGGCTCGACAATTGACGGGGTTGACGGTCATCACGACGGCGTCTCGGCCCGAGACTGTGGCGTGGTCGCAGGAGATGGGGGCTCACCATGTGATTGATCATCGTCAGCCGATGGCGGCTCAGGTGAAGTCGATCGCTCCGGGCGGTGTGAAGTACATGCTGAGTCTGACTCGGACTGAGGACTACATTGATGACATTTTGGAGGTGATGCAGCCTCAGGGTGCGCTGGGGTTGATTGAGAACGTCGCCAGGCCGCTGGATATCAACCGGCTGAAGCCCAAATGCCTGTCGCTGCATTGGGAATTCATGTTCGCTCGGGCTCTGTTCGAAACCGATGACATGGCCGAGCAGGGAAAGCTGCTGAACGAGGTGGCGGCCTTGGTGGATGCGGGTCGTATTCGTTCGACGTGCAAGACGAACCTGGGCTTGATCAATGCGACGAATTTGAAACAGGCGCATGCTCTGGTGGAGAGTGGTCGGGCGGTGGGGAAAGTGGTGTTGGCGGGGTTTTGAGGAGGAGCAAGGGATTAATGACATGATGATGCGGCAGCGGATCAGCAGTGCATCGGACCCCAAGAGTTGATGCGAGATTGATTGCGAATGTCCTACGGCCCAACGGGCCAGCAGTTCATTTAGCCCAGGCCCTTCGGCCTGGGAAACAGGCACCACAAACATATCCTGAGGCCTGAAGGGCCGGCCGTTCAATCGAGGAAATCATGCCTCAATCATTGGCTCGAGTCTGGTTGCACATGGTCTTCAGCACCAAAGAGCGACGTGCGTATCTTCAGCGCGAGGATTTTCGGGAAGAGATGTTTCGGATGATTGGCCATCATGTGGGCGAGTTGGACTGTGTCCCTCTGCGTGCGGGTGGGTGGAATGACCATATTCATTTCGTCTGCGGCCTGTCGCGGACCGTGACGATTGCCGATCTTGTGAACCACGTGAAAGTCGAGACGTCGCGGTGGGCTAAAGATGTCGAACATGGCTCTTCGACATTCTCTTGGCAGTCAGGGTACGGAGCGTTCTCCGTCAGCCAATCTAATTTGGAACAGGTATTGGGTTATGTCGCCAATCAAGCGGCCCATCACAAGATGAGAAGTTTCCAGGATGAATTTCGGGAATTGTGTTTGCGCCATGAGCTTGAAATTGATGAGCGCTATGTGTGGGATTGAACGGCCGGCCCTTCAGGCCTACGGACTTTGTTAGGGGCCTATTTCCCCAGGCCTAAGGGCCTGGGCTGGATGAACTGCTGGCCCCTTGGGCCGTAGGAATAAGGCACCGCCTGACGGCAGAATCAGACCGTGCCGTTGGCTCGGCGGCGGCGGCCGCTGAGGAGGTAGATGTCGGAGCGGACTTCGGTGAGGGGGTCGCCGGCGGTGTCGATGCCTGGGACTCGGGGGATCGGGTCGAAGATGATTTTGCGGAGTTCGGGGTCGAGTTCGTCGGAGCGTTCGGTGATCGTCAGTGTGCCGAACGTGAGCTGCTTGCGGTCTTCGGGCCAGACCTTGGTGGCGTCGGTCACGTCATCGCCAGGCTGAGACAATTGGACGAGGATCTGGAACTCGACCGGGGCTTTGGTCAGACGTTGTGAGAATTCGGCGGAGAGGAAGTTGGTTGGCTTTTTCGCGGCTTCTTCCGGGGTCAAGACGTGTTTGCCGGCGGCGGGGACCAGACGGAAGCGGCCGAACTGAGAGGCTCCGGCGGCGTTGGTGAACTTGAACGCGGTGATCGCGAAGAAGTTCTGCGTCGCGAAGCTCTGCGGGATCGGTTTGTCGGCGGTGGCGAAGGCTTTGGCGGCGGGGTGCGACGCGAGGAAGGCTTCGATCGGCGGTGGAGTCGGGGCGTCGGGGACGCTGCTCGCCGCGACCGCTGTCAGGAACTGCAGGAACTCTTCTCCCGTGCGGGCGGCGAAGCCATTGTGCGAGTGAGCGACGATGTCGGTATGTTCGTGCTCGGCCAGATGGAAGCGGACGGCCATCCCCTGGGGGCTGGATCCCTTCGGATCGTTTTCGGCTCCGGCAGGGTTACCGGACGAGATCGAGAAGCGGACGGTGATCGGCGTGGAGGGACGAGTGGCATGCGGGGCGTTGGTCAGGGTGGCCGCTTCGGACGTGGGGGTGAAGGTGCCCGAGTACATGACTCCATGAGCGTGGGCGGGACGGAAGCCGGGATGGATGCCGCCAGCCAGTTTATCGAGGACGCCGAGGAGGTTGTTGGAGAGTTCGGTCGCCATGATGGGCCTTTGGAAACGGGGTCGTATTTGTGTAATGGGGGTGATGTCATCTTACCGTGGGGCGTGGGCGTGTACACCGGGGGGCGTGGTTAGAATGGGGCCACGTTCGGGAGGTGACAAGAGGGAAGACACGGCTTTGTCGAGGAGTTCAAAACCGTGGCACCCGAAGTGAGCAATGCGGGAGGATGACCGTCGTGGTCGAGTTGCGTTGGCACTGGGTTGTCCGAAGCGGCCAATCCAGTGGCACGTCTATTGTGATAGAGGGCGAAGAATGACGGGCTGGAAGCCCATCCCACTTGGCTCGGACACTAAAGTGTGCCGTCTACTTTGAGCCGGTGGGAATGTATTTCGCCACGGCGTCGGCGACGAAGCGATTGCCGGGTCGGTCCAGGTGGACGACATCGTTGGGAAGGAATCGGTCGACTGCCCAGTCTTCGGCTTGTTCGAAGAGGGGAACCAGGTCGAGGCATTCGATTCCGGCGGCGTGGGCAACCTTTCGCATTGCTTCCTGATACGGGGGCCGCCACGTGGGGTGGCCGAGCAGTTGACGCTGGTCTGGCCAGACGACCAGCACGGGCTGGCAGTCGTGACGCTGGCAGTCGGCGATCATCGCCTGCAGGTTGTCGGCGAAGTCGTCGAGGCTGACTCGTGGGGTCCATTTTTTGTTGGGATCGAAATAGTTCTGACTGGCCTGCTGAGCCCACTTCAACTGGTGGCGAGCCGCTTGGGCCTGAGCCATCTGCTGCCGATACGAGGTCAGCCACTGGTACGCTCGACTGTGATTCAGAATGGTCAGGCTGTCGCTGTGGTGGCTTGGCGCAACGTGATCCTTGTCGGCTCGATCATCCCAGCGCCAGCCATCGTTGTTGCCGAAGGTAATGACGGCCAGGTGAGGTCGCCATTTTGTCAACTCGCGATCGAGGCGCTGGCGGCCCTGATAGGTGGTCTGGCCAGGGATGCCTGCGTTGAGCACTTCAACCTGTTGAGGATGCTGCTCGTCGAGTAGTTCCTGCAACTGGTTGGGCCAGGCGTCGGCAAAGTCGACACCGAAGGCAAACGTCGAGCTGTCGCCGAAACAGAGGACTCGCGTTCGCTGCTGGGCGTCGGCGACAGTCACTTCGCGACTCCGCAGGCCGTGGCTGTTCGACATCATGCCACCCCACGCCGCACCCCGATCAGTGGGCAGCGTGACGTTCGGTTTCAGACGCCAGAAGCAATCGGGATCGGGTTCGAAGATGCTTTCGCCCGGCTTGTTGCCGAGGTACACGATGATCTGCTCGATCTGTTCGAATCGCTGAGCGTTTGAGGAACCTGCGACAAACAATCGTGCGGTGGCTTCGACGATGAGGATCAGTGCGCAGACTGGGATCAGAGAGAAGACGACTCGCTTGGTCAACGACAACGGCCGACGCTTGGAGGTGGGACGCGCAGCGATACTGGTCGAGTTGATTGGCGCTGAAGTGAAGGTGGCATCCATGCTGCGGTCTCGGTGAAGACACGGCCTTGTCGAGGACTCCAAGACCGTGGCACCCGGTCTTGGCCGGTGGAGTTTTATCAGGATCTTAAAAACGCGCACAGAGGGTTTGGCTTGGGGGCCTGCCGATCGATCCAGGTGAGCCGCGCTGCGTCGGCACGGGGACTCTTCTCTGCGAGGTGATTGCGGTAGCAGTCAGTCTAGAGACGTCGCGAACATCGCGGGCGCGATCTTCGATTCTTGGTCGCGTGTCGATCGGTCCGCGTGCTGACCGGCGCGGCTCAACTGAATACATTTGGCGTGGTCTTTGTGTTGGGCTCACGCCCTTCGAAGACTCAGGGACGTGCCACACATTCCGGCTCCTTACAGGATCCAAAGACTCCGAATCCGCGACGTGGCGGGAGTTCGTTTTAATCCGTGAAAATCGGTGTTCATCTGTGGCTAATTCTTCTCCTGGCCCGTCCCACCTCGCTATTCCTCGACGCGCCGCCAACGCGGCGATAGTCTGACGCCATTGGTGTCAGACTTCGATAACCGGGCTGCGGCTCGACGACGAGGAAAGTAGTTTTTGAAATGAGCGTTACCTCTCAATCTTCCGGTGGCGATCCGATCTGGACGGCCCTTCGCGCAGAGACCTGGTCGGAACAAGAACGGGACGCGTATCTGCGTCAGTATTTGACGACGATCATTTTGAAGAGTAAGCGACTGGAAGAGTCGTTGGGAATGATCCTGGCCGCGAGACTGAAGACTGAATGCCTGATTCCCGAACTGCTGCATTCCTTGGTGAATCAGGCGTTCGCTCAACCCGGCGCGGGGGAAACCGTTCGCCGCGACTTGCAGGCAATGCGGGACGGCGATCCCGAGTCCGATGGATATCTGGTTCCCTTTCTGTTTATGCGCGGGTTTCAGGCGTTGCAGTGTTATCGTGTGTCGCATTGGCTGTGGAACCAAGGTCGCGAACTGCTGGCCTATCACCTGCAGAGCCGCACCTCGGAAGTCTTTGGTGCCGATATTCATCCTGCGGCGCGGATCGGTGCGGGAATCATGATGGCCCATGCGACGGGGATCGTCATTGGCCGGTCCGTCATTGGTGACGATGTGACGATTGGAGCCGGGTCGATCATTGCCAGCAATCTCGAAATCGGATCGGGAGCTCGAATCGCTCCTGGCAGTGCCGTCATGGAATCGGTCCTGCCGAACACCCTCGTGTCGGGGGTGCCGGCTGTCCATCAGACTGATGACGACCGGGCCACTTTGATTCTGTAGTGAGCTATTGCAGAAGCGGCGGAGAGAAGATTTTTAGCCACGGATCAACACGGATTGAACACGGATCAAGAGGGAGGCGAGCGCGCGGGCGACCTTCTCTCTTGATTTCAAATGAACCGAATCGCGCGTGGTCATTGAGTTGAGCTATCCCAACTTGGTTGCTCGAAACACGATCTTTTCGTCGCTGCCGTGGATCCCGAGCTTTAACAAGGCGAGCTTGAGAAAGCAGATCAGACGGCCCTTCAGATTCAGGATGTTCCAGGGAGCGAAATACTGCTCGAAGACGCTTTCGACGTGAAAACGATCTTCGAGGATCGATCGCACTCGTGCTGTCGAGAATGACTGATGGTGACCCCAGCGATGAAATTGCTTTTCGCAGCAGGGGCAGACAATTGTTTGATCCGCCAGTTGTTCGCGTGCCGGGACCGTTCCCAGAAACAAACCGCCCGGCTTCAGAACGCGATGTACCTCTCGCAGAGTGGCGACCAAGTCCTGATCGTTTAAATGTTCCAGCACTTCCGACGCAACTATGGCACTGAATTGCGAATCTGCGAACGGCATCTGCTGGGCATAGCCCACCTTGGCGCGGTCATCCAGTTTCAGACGTGAACGCAACGATTCAACGGCACGTTCACTGGGATCGAGTGCGAAGACTTTGACCCCACATCGCTGCGCTTCCGCTTCGAAGAAGCCGTTTCCGATGCCAATATTCAGGACGTTTTCTTTTCCGACGACGCTTCGAGCCAGAGACCGCAGGCGGCTTTCGGCACCATCGAATGACGAAACGCCTTCCCCTTGATGGTAGTCCCAGATCGCCTGTTGATCACTTTTGACTTCGGGCTCGGTCATCTGGAATTGCTCGTATTGAGTTTGTAAGGCGATTCGCCCTGTTGCGGCCTCTGCCTGGGAGGGCGAGGCTCCTGCCGAGCCGCAGAGTGATTATGGGTCCAACGACAATCGCGGCTCGGCAGGAGCCTCGCCCTCCCAAAACACGGCGTTGTCCGAAGCGGCCAATTCCATGGCACGAGTGGCGTGGGAAAACACTTCACAGCAAGCTAGTTATCGAGGTCGCGGGGTCATCTTGATCCCATCGACCCACAGCTTCCCGGTGGCGCCGTTCAGGCCGACTCGAATGATCATCTCGCGCGTCTTGGCGGGAACGGTGATCGTCCGACTGACCGACCGCCAACTGCTGGAGGTTCCCAGCCAGGGACCGATGTTCTGAACTTCGAAGTTCTTGCGATTGTCGTCGTAAAAGTGAATGACCATCGCCGGCATTTCGTAGGATTCCTTGCCGACCACAATCCCTTCGGTTTTGTACTCGATCTCAAAGTCGAGGGCGGCGATTTTTGAACCATCGATGGCCGAGGCCTGCAATGCCTGACCGATTCGTCCTGGAGTATCACATTCAAAAAAGGCCGACTTCTTTCCTTCGGCGACCTCTTTCAGATCGACGGTCATCAGTCGCTGGTAATGCCAATGGTCTGGCTTGCCGTCTTCGTCTTCATCGTCTTCGAAACCGCCGTTCAGCAACTTGGGATGCAGCGGATCAGGCTTGACCTGTCGATTCTCTTCAGACTGGCCAGTCATCGGCACGAATAACGTCGAGATCAGCTTCGTATTGTTCAGCTTGCCGTCTTTCTTTTCGAACATATGAAAGACCTGCTGATATCGTTCGCCCAGCGGAACCAGTAGCTTGCCGCCCTCTTTCAACTGGTCGATCAACGCTTGCGGCACACTTTCTGGTGAACAGGTGACGATGATCTTGTCGAACGGAGCATGTTCCGGCCACCCGAGATATCCGTCGCCTACCTTCGTGGTGACGTTCGAGTAGCCCAGCCTTTTCAGACGTTCAGCCGCCTGCTTGCCGAGTGGCTCGACGATCTCGATCGAATAGACTTCTTTGCAGAGATTGGCGAGCACCGCCGCCTGATAGCCGCTGCCGGTGCCGATCTCCAGGATCTTGTCGTCCACCTGGGGATCGATCGTCTCGGTCATATACGCCACGACAAACGGGGGCGAGATCGTCTGCTTGTGGCCGATCGGTAAGGCCGTGTCGACGTAAGCGTCTTTCTTGTCTTTGGGGTCGGTAAATTCATGCCGCGGCACCTGTCGCATGGCATTCAGCACGCGGGGATTCTTGATCCCTTCGCGCTCGATGGCCGTCGTGACCATCTTCAGACGCTTGTCACGATAAGGATCGGTTTTCTGCGCAATGGCGACAGTGACAGCCAGGCTGATGATAATGACGACGCCGGTCGCAATGCGAAGTGAAGTCCGACCTGACATGACCCGAGCTCCGATCCGGTACTAAGATGTGGAATAACGGCAGTGTACACTCATTGGGGATGGATAGCGCAATACGCTCCCTCAGAATGAGGAGCCCGCACCAGCTTAGTACTGACCATGTCCGTCCACAACGCGATCCCGCCCAGCAACCCGGCGATGTTGGGGACGACGCGAACGTCTGGGGCCATGGCCGCCTGATCCAGCAAGCGAGCGTTCCCGCCCCCCAAGTAAAGGATGTCAAAGTTGAACGTTTTGCGGATCTGATCGATCGCTTTGCCAAGCCACATTAGCCACGCCTCCTGGCCAATTTGTTCGAGCGAGACCTGACCGAGCCATTCTTCGTACGTCTTGTTCTCAGCGAAGGGATGATGAGCCAATTCCAGGTTCGGAACCAGGATGCCGTCGACGAACAGGGCCGAGCCCATGCCCGTTCCCAGCGTCAGCACCATTTCCAGGCCTTCGCCCAGAATCGCGCCGAATCCCTGAACGTCGGCATCGTTCGCGACGCGGACGGGCTTATCCAACTTCTGAGCCAGCACCGTCGCGAAATCGAACCCGCACCAATCGGGATGCAGATTCGGAGCCGTCAGCGTCACCCCCTGCCGAACGACGCCCGGAAACCCGACGGCAACGCGGTCGTATTGATGAGCGGCGGCGAGTCCGACAATCGTTTCGATCACAGCGGAAGGAACGGCCGGCCGCGGCGTCAGCGCCCGGTTACGCTCGCCGATCGCTTCGCCCGATTCATCCAGCACCAGCTCTTTGATGCCGGTGCCGCCCACATCGACCGCCAAAGTTCGCGGCCCTGCGGTTCTGTTTACGTCAGTCATTTCCGATCCTTGCCACACAAAATCCCCATGCGTCGAGCGGCGGGCATTTTATTCAGGAATCGCGGCTGTGGGCATCCCAACTCGCGCGTTGTTCGGGTACTGACCAGAATTTCAGCATTGAAGATGCGTCGAAGAAGCAGAGTTGAACCACGGAATACACTGAAAACACGGAAAAAATCCCTGAAAGAGATAAGAAGGAGGGGACCACGAATCTCACGAATTTGCACGAATCAGAATGGGGGAATGCTGTGAAGACGCTTTCGCTCTATTCGTGGAGATTCGTTTGATTCGTGGTCTGCTTCCTCTGATTTCTTAGTGTTCTTAGAGATTTCTTTTCCGTGTTTTCAGTGTATTCCGTGGTTCAAATTCATTGCCTTAGTCTCTCACCACAACGTGTAGCCGCCATCGATCACGAGTGACGCCCCGGTCATGTAGCGTGACGCGTCGCTGGCCAGGTAGACGGCCAGTGGACCCAGGTCTTCGGGTTGGCCGAAGTCTCCTTGCGGGATCTGGTCACGAAAGCGTGACATCACGTCGGGACGTTCGTTGGACCAGCGAACATTGGGTGCGGTCATGAATCCACCGGGACAGATCGCGTTGACCGTGATGCCATGCCCGGCCCAGTCGGCGGCGACTGAACGCGTGAGCTGAACGATGGCCCCTTTCGCGGTTTCGTAACTGCGACCGCCGATCCCGCGGTTAGCGACCATGGCCGAGATCGACGCGACGTTGATGATGCGGCCACCCTGGCCTCGCTGGATCATCGCTCCGCCAAAATGCTTCATACACAGGAACGTGCTGGTCAGGTTCAGGTCCATCAGTTGCTGCCATTGCTCCAGCGTCTGATCTTCCAGTTGCTCACTGATCCGACGTCCGCCGACGTTGTTGATCACGATGTCGATCGGACCATGGTCCTTCAGCACGCGGTGACAGATCGCTTCACATTCCGCAGTCTCACCGACATCACCAACGATGGGGGTCGCAATGCGGCCGAAGCGACGAATGTCTTCGGCAGTGGCATTCAAGCTCTCCTCTTCGCGGCCGACCAGTACGACATCGGCTCCGGCGTCGGCAATGGCCAGTGCCATTTCACGGCCCAAGCCTCGGCTACCGCCGGTAATGAAGAGTCGCTTTCCCGTTAGTCGGAATCGATCAAAAATACTCATCGAAAATCAGTCCTCTGAATGCGAAGCGAAATTCTCACTTTGAAGAAGCGGCGCGCCGTTTTATCGGAATGCATTCTACAATGAAGGACAGGCGATAGAATCCAACGACGCTGCTTTGAATCACGACGACGAGGCCCCTTTGGCTGGATTTGCACATGCTTCCCATTACCTACAGCACGGCTGCCTCGCGAGCCCTGCGGCTGAAGTGCCCTCGTTGCGGTGAGGGGCCTTTGTTTAAGAATTGGTTTGTGATGCACGCCAAATGCCCGCATTGCGGCCTGCGTTACGAGCGAGCCCCCGGTTACTTCCTGGGTTCGGCCTATGTGAACTACGGGATCATCGCGTTGTCGATGACGGCAATGTACATGGGACTTCACTTCGGTGCCGGATACAGCAATCAAGTGCTGGCACCGCCGCTGATTGCCTACTGCATCATCCTGCCGCTGTTCTTGTTTCGGTATGCTCGGGCGTGGTGGCTGGCGATGGATTGCTATTGCGACCCGACGAGCTTTGCCGAGTCCGAAGACTACCTCATCCGTGGCGAGCAGTATGCGAATCAGGTCCATTCAAATCCGGCGCCTTAGCATGGGCCACATCTGTGACCGCAGGTACGGCCACCCAGAAGACGGTCAGTTCGTCGGGCCCACGTTTTAGGATCGCGTACGATGACAATCAGCACCGTGTTCTGGTAATCCACGCTGCGTCAGCCTTCGATCCCAGACCTCGTGACAAAGAGGAAGAGCCGAATCACCGGCTACCGTCAGGCAGCCAGTGGATCGGCTCCGTATGATTGAGGCCGCTCTCAGAGTACCAGAGGTGCTGACACCGGCCCCGTGGCCCTACGGCCTCATCTCGCTAGCGGCCAATATTGACCTGTCTCACAGAATCGATTTGTACGTTTCCCCCCCAGTTGAAAATGAACGATAGGTTTGAAAACGCAATCAAGATCACTGCAGCGGTGGTAATCGAGAGCGACTTGGAAACAGCTTCCGAGCGCGACCTAGTTTGTTTGCGCCCTGTCTGTTTCCGGGGCTTCGAGGTATTTTTCTTCATCGTCATTCCTCCAGTCTCGATTCCAAAATGTGTTCGAGCGATTGCCGAACCTCTAGATTTTGGGATCCTATCTGCTACCGTTTAGGCACATCGACGCACTTAGTAAATAATGCTCACGATCTGCGGCTCAGAATGTCGAGTCCAGGAAATTGGAAAAACCAGGTGACAACTCATTGTCGCCCAAAAGACTGGCCATAGAATCACTGCGGGCCGGTCGGAAAGAATTCTGCTTAGCCAAGGAGTCACAATGGCGAGCCAGATTGCAAGTTCGAGCAGTGGGGACGAGCGGCATTCATGGAAAGGTGCGCTGCTTCGCACTTTTGAGGCCGCAGTCGAAAACTTGGCCGCGATCGCATTGAGCGCCGGAATCAGCTTGGATCAATTGAATGCGAAGCTAGTTGCCGCATTACTGAAAAACGCGGAAAGGCAAGGTATGCAAGCTATTGAGACCGGCGCGTGGTTGGGGCGTTCAAAGTCGTGGGTGCACGACCAATCCCACCGCGAAGATTGGAAGCCAGATCCGAATGAATTGTTCATGGTTGAGAATATTGTCGACTATATTGCGGCGAAGAAAGGTGGTGTTGCTTCGATCAGCGAACTCGCAGAAAACCTGAAAAAGCACGAGAAAGACCGGTTCATCGGACTATTTGGGGGGGTAGTAATTTCGAGTTTGATTAACCGATGATGGTGAATTTGGTGTGATGCATGGTGAGGATTCGTTGCTTGAGATGTTCGTAGTTTCGGTACCCGTAGGCTCGTCGTTGAAGTGCTC
>CAIMFH010000009.1 GCA_903840265.1 uncultured Schlesneria sp.
ACGTTCCGCATCGGTCAAACGAACGAGATACTTCTTCACACTCATCACAGAACCCCTCCTTGGATCGAGTTTGGTCCTGCAAATCAGCGCCGATTTCCTCATTCGACGCAACCCTAGTTTTCAAGCCTGACAAACCACTAGCCTGTCCATGCGGTGACGGCATCGTTCGAGATTGCGATCTGTCACAAAACCTCCACTTTTTTGAGGAAAACCGCCAAAAACAGGGTCGTTTTGTCCCCCATCGTCAAAAATTGTCCGTGGGTGTCAAAATCTGTCAGTCGACGACAATTGACCTGAATGGCCAGCATCGCTGGGCTGCGGACTTTTTCTCAGCAAAGTGCGAAAATCTCTGGAATGCCATCTAGCTTCGCGCACAAAGGAATGGCATAACCGAACGAGCATAGAAGCTCGAAGTTCCGTGGACCGTAACCAACGGCCACACCTGTTGACCGCCAATTGCGGTCGACGCGTGTGGCCGTTTTTTGTTGGAGAGCGATCGATGTGTCAGGCTTTATGGCAGAGACCCCAAATTCCAGCTTCAAATTCGGCCCACCCCCTCAAAAACCTGCCATGGACTGACAAATTTTGCCATTTCGTAATGTTCGCGGCCGAGGTTGTGTCATACAGACCAATTCAGCGTCGCCAATCTCGCCAAGAGATTGGGCGAAGTCCATGTGCGAACAACGTCGAGCGACATCCGCCCAAGGTCTTGGCGACCCACGCTAAGAAGGCGGTGCCCCTTGGGTCTCAGTCACGCCGGCCTGATGGAATAAGGCCAACAGATCACGGGACTCGTGTGGTTCGTCAGAGGGCACAAAAGAAAAAACGGAACTCACAGCAATGCCATGAGTTCCGTTTGAGAGGCTCCGGTCGGAGTCGAACCGACGATGACGGATTTGCAATCCGCTGCCTTAGCCACTTGGCTACGGAGCCGACAGACCAAGAATCGGCAATCGGGGCTTGGCGGTTGAGCTTTCCCCGCGGAAGATTCCGAAATACCGGTCTAATGCCTACGTCCGGCAATCGCTGCCTGACTTCGCGAATCGTAGTGACCGAGTGCAAAGCCGTCAATAATCAAAGATCGCAATTCTAACGTATTACGCCGAGGTAACTTACAAATGTCACCGGCTTCAGAAAGGTGGCCGCTCGGGGAGTCGAACCCCGACGCCTTGCGGCACAAGATCCTAAGTCTTGCGTGTCTGCCAATTTCACCAAGCGGCCTCTGGCGGGGAATATTACTCAACAGTCCATCCGTTCGCGAGAGCCACGCCCCAATTCCCGATAACAAGGTGCGGGTTAAACGAGAACCTCTGGATTGTTCACACGTGACTGTCGAAGAACTGCCGCATTCCGTTGCCAAATCCCCTGTTTTGGTGGCACGATCCGTGCATAGAACAGTCCGTCGTTCAACTGTTGACCAGTGGCTGACTTGATTTCTCGTTGTTGTCGGATTTAGCTGCGCAAACGAAATGCATTCGTGCGTGACAGTTCGGCACAACATCAATGACGAACATCGCAAGGCGGTGGTATGACGATTCGGGTTGCGCTCCATCACAAGACATCTTATACCTATGACCGACTGGTCTCCCTGGGCCCGCAGATCGTGCGACTACGCCCTGCCCCTCACTGCCGGACTCCCATCCGCAGCTACTCGCTGAAGGTCGAGCCGGAAGGGCACTTCCTCAATTGGCAGCAGGATCCGCACGGCAACTTCCTGGCGCGGCTGGTGTTTCCTCAGCAGACCAAGCACTTTTCCATTGCCGTCGATTTGATTGCCGACATGACCGTCGTCAATCCGTTCGATTTCTTCCTGGATGAGTATGCCGAGAAGTATCCGTTTCAGTACGAGGCCTGGCTTAGCAAAGAGTTGCTGCCGTTTCTGGACACGGACGAGGTTGGACCGCGGGTCAAAGCGTACCTGAAGCAGCTCGATTACACCCCTCGCCGCAGCATCGACTTCCTCGTCGATCTGAACTGCCGATTGCAGCAAGACATCAAATACCTGATCCGGATGGAACCAGGCGTGCAGGAGCCAGAAGAAACCCTGCGTCTGCGCAGTGGCTCCTGTCGCGATACGTCATGGCTGCTGGTTCAGCTCATGCGAAATTGCGGATTGGCAGCGCGATTCGTTTCTGGTTACTTGATTCAGTTGAAACCGGATTTGAAAGCACTCGACGGTCCGTCAGGGACGGACATCGATTTCACTGATCTTCATGCCTGGTGCGAAGTCTTTCTGCCGGGCGCGGGTTGGGTCGGGCTCGACCCCACCTCCGGCCTGTTGTGCGGTGAAGGACACGTTCCGCTGGCATGTACGCCAGAACCGGCCAGCGCCGCGCCGATTACGGGTGCTGTCGATGATGCGGAGTGCGAATTCGGTTTTGAAATGACCGTGACTCGTGTCCACGAGGATCCGCGCGTCACGAAGCCGTATACCGCCGAACAATGGACGGCGATTGACACGCTCGGACACGAAGTCGACGAGCGACTGAACAAGGCAGATGTGCGGTTGACGATGGGGGGCGAGCCGACTTTCGTCTCCGTCGATGACATGGAAGGTGATGAATGGAACACGGCGGCGATGGGGCCGACGAAGCGTGACCGCGCCGATATCTTAATTCGCCGCCTGCGAGCCAAGTTCGCGCCATTCGCCCTGCTCCATTACGGCGAAGGGAAATGGTATCCCGGCGAATCACTGCCACGCTGGGCCTTCACCTGCCTCTGGCGTAAAGACGGCCAACCCCTCTGGCATGACGATTCATTGATTGCGAACGAGTCGACCAATTATCGTTTCGATCAGGTTGAAGCACAGCGCTTTGCGAATGCACTGGCGGAACGATTGGACCTTCCTTCGAAGTGGATCGTGCCGGCTTTCGAAGATGTGTCGCATTACATGGGCCGTGAACAACGGCTGCCGCTCAATGCCAATTCGCTGGATCCGAAGCTCGATAACGCTGAAGAGCGGGCACGCATCATGCGCGTTTTTGAGCGAGGGATCACTAAGCCCGTCGGCTATCTCATCCCGATGCAGCGGCAGTGGTGGCAGGCCATGCCGCGCTGGATCAGCGGCCCCTGGCCCGTCCGTCGCGAGAACATGTTTCTGTTGCCCGGCGATTCCTCAATGGGTCTGCGACTGCCGCTCGATTCACTCCCTTTCATTCCCGCCGACAAGCGGGCTCCATTCTGCGAATTGGATCCGCTAGCCGAACGCCCTCCACTGCCGACACCAGAGCGAAAGACGAAACAATCGCATGTCGTCGGAGCAGCGACACCCCGTGGGTTCGGATTTGGACAGGGAACCAGTGCTCAGTCGCTGGAGAAGCGGTCGGAGTTAAAGGTTCGTCGTCCCGATCCCGATGCGCCGACTTCCGTCATTCGGACGGCATTGTGCGTCGAACCGCGTGGCGGTCGGCTTTACGTCTTCATGCCCCCGACCGAAACGGCCGACGACTACGTTGACCTCGTGACGGCGATCGAAGATACCGCCGCCGAGTTGAATATGCCGGTGGCGTTGGAGGGGTATCTGCCTCCGTTCGACTATCGGTTGCAGCAGATCAAGGTGACACCAGATCCAGGCGTGATCGAAGTCAACGTTCAGCCCGCGGCAAGTTGGAAAGAACTCGTTTCCATCACCAATACGGTCTACGAGGAAGCTCGTTGTTCACGACTGGGGACCGAGAAGTTCATGCTGGACGGCCGGCACTCGGGCACCGGCGGCGGAAACCACGTCGTCTTGGGTGGACCAACTCCAGCTGACAGCCCATTCCTGCGAAGACCTGATGTCCTGCGCAGCTTAATTGGCTACTGGGTCAATCACCCCGCGTTGTCCTATCTGTTTTCAGGCCTGTTTATCGGCCCCACCAGTCAGTCGCCGCGGGTCGACGAGGGGCGACGCGATGCCATCTATGAATTGCAGATCGCGTTCAATCAGATCCCGACCGAAGGGCCTTGTCCTCCTTGGCTCATCGACCGGATTTTCCGGCATCTGCTGGTCGACGTGACAGGGAATACTCACCGAGCCGAATTCTGCATCGACAAGCTATATTCGCCAGACAGCAGTTCCGGTCGATTGGGGCTAGTTGAGTTCCGCGCTCTGGAGATGCCACCGCATGCTCAGATGAGCTTGATGCAGCAACTGCTGATCCGATCGTTGGTCATGCGGTTCTGGGATCAACCTTATCAGAACCCGCCGATTTCGTGGAGAACTTTGCTGCACGATCGGTTCATGCTGCCGCACTTCCTGTCAGAAGACATCCACACCGTCGTGGAAGAACTGCGTAGCAGTGGTTATTCGTTCGATCATGCGTGGTTTGCTCCGCACTTCGAATTCCGTTGTCCTTTCATTGGTGAATTCACTCAGGACAATGTCCACGTCGAACTGCGGACGGCGCTGGAGCCGTGGTATGTGTTAGGTGAAGAGCCTGGCGGCGGTGGAACGGTTCGCTTCGTCGATTCCTCGGTGGAACGGCTGCAAGTCAAAGTGAGCGGTGCGATTCCACAACGGCATCAACTCACCTGCAACGGTCGCAAGGTGCCTCTGCATCCGACCGGAGTTCAAGGGGAGTACGTGGCGGGCGTCCGCTACCGAGCCTGGCAACCCCCAAGTTGCCTGCACCCCACCATCGGAGTGCATACGCCATTGCTGTTTGACTTGCATGACAGCTGGCTGGGGCGATCCCTGGGTGGTTGCACCTATCACGTGGCCCATCCGGGTGGTCTCAGCCACGACACCTTCCCGGTCAATTCCTACGAGGCCGAAAGTCGTCGCGCGGCACGATTCTTCAAGCTGGGACATACGCCCGGCCGTCGCGAACAAATTAATGACGAGATCAATCCGGACTTCCCATTTACGTTAGATCTGCGTCGTTGACAGAGTGTGGTGTCGGCGAATGGGATGTCAGACCTCGCCCTGCTCTTCCAAAAACGGTACAAGACAAGTCTGATTTGCCGATGTGATCCCGGAATGGCGAGTTGGCTGTTCCCTGGGATCATCTCTGTGAGTGTCGGCCGTCGCGACTCGCGAGAACACGATTGATGAGCATGACGCTGAACGGGTCGAAGTTACAAACCGGAGCATCGCTGTTCGAGGGATATGCACCGGAAGCTGGCGTGTATGACGAGTATTTCGCCTCGCGCGGTGTCTTACGTCCACACGCTCGTCGATTCGTGGAAGAATTGAACGAGTTGTCATTGGAGGAATTGACTCGGCGTCGCGATCAGGCACATCGACAAATCTACGAAAATGCAGTGACGTACACGTCGCATGATGAATCAGAGCGCGTTAACCGCCCTTGGGATTTCGATGTTCTACCACTGGTGATCGAAGCCCACGAATGGCAACGCGTTTCGGCGGGACTGGCCCAGCGGGCACGGCTGCTGAATCGGATGCTGGTCGACATCTACGGCCCGCAGTCATTGTTTCGAAGTGGCCTGCTGCCGCCACAGTTGGTTTATGCTCATCCCGGTTATCAGCGAGCTTTCCATGGGCTGTTGACGTCCGATGACCTGTACCTTCATCTGTGTGCCGCCGACTTGGCGCGGACGCCTGATGGCAATTGGTGGGTGGTCTCCGACCGCACCGAGTCACCATCGGGGGCTGGCTATACGCTGGAAAACCGTCTGGTGTCGACGGGGATGTATCCCGACAGCTTCCGCGCCCGGCAGGTGCAACGGCTAGCCCCCTTCTTCATGGCGCTGCGCGATTTGCTCGAGCGACTCGCCTCGGCCCGACGCGAACACGGCCAGATTGTCCTGATGAGCCAGGGGCCGTCCAACCCGAACTACTTCGAAGATGCCTACCTCTCGCGATATCTGGGTTATATGGTCGTCGAGGGAGGCGATCTGGCCACCCGCAATGAACAGGTGATGCTGAAGACTTTGGGTGGGCTTCGCCGAGTCGACACCATCATGCGACGCGTCGATGGCCTCGACTGCGATCCGCTGGAACTCTTCGGTGATTCATCGCAAGGGGTTGCGGGGATGGTACAGGCCGTTCGATCCGGGGCGCTGACCGTTGTCAATTCGCTGGGGAGCGGCTTATTGGAGTGCCCCGCGTTCCTGGCGTTCCTGCCGATATTGTGTCGCGAATTGCTGGGGGAAGAACTCATCATCCCCTCCGTTCCGACGTGGTGGTGCGGCGGCAAGTCTGAATTGGACTACGTGCTGCAGCATCTGGATCAATTGACTATCCGAACCTGCTATCGCGATGTGCATCGAGAGCCTGTCGTCGTGCAGCGTCTCTCCAAGGGGCAACGCGAGAAACTGGTCGATGCGATCAAAGCCCGCCCGGCCGACTATATCGCCCAGTCGGAAATCCAACGCTCGCATGCGCCTGTCTGGCTGCGATCTGCTGTTGAATCGTGGCCGGTCGCTTTGCGAACCTATCTCGTGGCATCCGGCTCGTCTTACATCTGCATGCCCGGTGGCTTGGCTCGAGTTTCTCCCGTCGCGCATAAGTTGGATATTTCGATCTCCAGCGGCGAGGGGAGTAAGGACGCCTGGGTGCTATCCGATGGTCCAGTGCCCCCAGTCTCCCTGTTGAACCCTCCCGGTTTTGTTCAAGAGCTTCGTCGTAGTGGGGCCGAGCTTCCGAGTCGTATCGCCGACAACTTGTACTGGTTGGGTCGCCACGCCGAACGTGCCGAAGGGGCGACTCGACTGCTCAGAACGACGATCGCACGGATGACTGGTGAAGCAGTCGCGGGAAACTCGCCGGAAGTCTCCGTCTTGCTGCGCGGCCTGGCGGAAATTGGTCAAATCGAACCGGGCTACGCTGTAGAAGACATGCGTCAGCATCTACCGGCGATCGAAGTGGCTCTGCCAATGGCGGTGTTTAGCGACACCGAAGCCTCCAGCTTGCGATCGACGTTGACGTCAATGAACCGCACGGCATCGCTGGTTCGCGAACGCCTGTCGAACGATAGCTGGCGACTGATTAATCGCATCTACCACGAATTCGTCGGCCGTCGAGAGTTTGCACAGTCCGACTTGAACCGGTTGCTGGAGCAACTGAACCGATTGATTATCGACTTGCTGGCGTTCAGCGGTCTGGTCTCCGAGAGCATGACGCGCACCTTAGGCTGGCGATTCCTGGACCTCGGACGGCGCATCGAGCGGTCGATGCACACGATCATGCTGGTGCGAAATCTCTTGTTGCCGTTGGAAGATCGCGAGGCACCGGTCTTGGACGCTGTGCTCGAAGTCGCCGACTGTTCCATCACGTATCGCGTCCGTTACCTGAACAATCTGCAGTTGGCCGCCGTTCTGGATCTCCTGATTACCGATGAAACCAACCCACGTTCGCTGGCCTCGCAATTGGTGTTATTGTGCGAGCATGTCGACAACTTGCCGCGAGACCCGAACCTGGCGCTGATCGGCGAAGAACAGCGGATTTGCTTGTCGGCGCTGACCAGCGTGCGGATGCTCTCGGCAGAAAAGCTCGCTCGGATGCGATCCCCCGACGAACGACAGAATCTGGATAAAATGCTGGGGAAGATCGCGTCGCAGTTGCCGCGGCTGTCGGATGTGATATCGTCGAAGTATCTGATTCATGCGGGCCTCACGCGTCAGTTGACCGAGTTCCGGTCAAAGGCACCGGAGGAATCTGGATTGCCGGCGAGAATGAAGGGCGATGCGACATTGCCTTAACTGACCTCGCTGGATCGACGACCGACGGATTTGCGCCAATCGACTTTTAGAAATGAGCAACGACATCAAGACTGCGACCTACAAAATCACGCATACCACGACCTATCGGTATGGTGAAACGGTGCCGGTCTGTCACAACGAGGTGCATTTGACGCCTCGCGATACGGACTCACAGTCTTGCTACAACTCGCGCTTGCACATCAAGCCTCATCCCGATGTCGTCAGTCGTCGTCATGACTACTTCGGAAATCAGGTGCATTCGTTTTCGATTCCTGAAGGACATCGACGGCTAAGCGTCTCTTCCACCAGTCGCGTCGACGTGCGCGAGCGTGAAGTGACCGCGACCGCAAAATCGCCCGCGTGGGAGATCATTCGGGACGGCATCCGCCAGACCCATGATCAAGACCGACTGGAAGCTCTGCAATTTCTATTCAACTCTCCCTCGGTCCTGGCCTCGCCAGATCTTCGCGAGTATGCGGAACCTTCATTTCCTGCCGGCAGGCCAATCCTTGAGGCGATCGGTGAGTTGACGACGCGGATTCACAAGGATTTCAAGTACGATCCGCGAGCAACCACGGTGAATACTCCGCTGGAAGAAGTGTTAGAGTTGCGACGTGGCGTCTGCCAGGACTTCGCTCATTTGCAGATCGGCTGTTTGCGTTCGATCGGCCTGCCCGCTCGTTATGTCAGCGGCTATCTCCGCACGATTCCGCCGCCGGGCAAACCACGTCTGATCGGTGCCGATGCATCGCACGCGTGGTTGTCCGTCTTTTGCAATGAGATCGGCTGGGTTGATGTCGATCCCACCAATGACTGCTTCATCAACTTAGATCACATCACCGTGGCCTGGGGTCGCGACTACACCGATGTCTGCCCGATCAAGGGCGTGTTCGTCGGTGGGGGGACTCACACGATGTCGGTTTCTGTCGATGTCGAACCGATCGCTCTGCCCGAACCCACGGAAAATGGGTTTGAAAGCGTCGCCTCGACGATGTGAGGCTGATTCGGATTTTGGGTGCCACGGACTCACCGCCTTCGGGGCGGTCGTGTTCTAGCAAAAGACACGGCCTTGTCGAGGACTCCAAAACCGTGGCACCCGATCCTCAATCGTTCTGCGGCCAAAAGCACTCACGGTCATCTACAGCTTCTTCTCCACCCCCAGTTGGTGGAAGTAGTGCGTGACATTCGCCTGGTTCTTCAGCAGCCAATCGATGCCGGGTTCATTGTGCATCGCCTTATGAATCGCCTTGGCCGTCGCCTGGCGGTTCGTTTCAAACAGGATGTTGTGATCGACTTCCACTTCGGTCACGCTGGGGTCCAACCAGACCGAGACGATGATCCCCAGGTCGTTCGCCTTTTCCTTCGGGATGTCGCCCGCTCGGACGGCGTCCAGAACGCCGTTGGCGATCCCGGCCTGGACTGACCCCATCAGGATGTTGGTGTATTTCGTGCTGGTGACCGAGACTTTGCTGACCATCAACGTCACGGGGCGAACTTGGACATCGCAATTGAGAATGGCGAAGACCTTTGAGTGGCCGCGCGACTGATCACCAATCAAGTTGGCGATCGCATAACCGACCGGACCGTCCAGTTCACCGATCACCACCTCAGGTTCGGCGGCCGAATAGGCTGGCTCAGCCTCAACCAACGCTTCGCCGGTTCGCAAGACAATTCGCTCTAGACGTGCTGGCTTCTTGATCGCTTTTTTCACAGACTTTTTCTTTGCCATTCGAGTCTGATTCCTAATAGATGCCTTGCAGAAAAATGGGGGCGGAAGTCGCTCCTGCGCGGCATGAAATCAGATGGCGCAGGGACTTTCAAGCGGACAGATCAGAAGCGTTCGCGGACTGAGTCGTGATTGCCAGCCATTGAAGCCGCCATGCTTGCGACATTTTGTCTTGATTTGCTGCGGCAAACCGCTGCAATGATGCAATTGACGGCAGGTCCTCTGAAGCGTACGTTACACACTTCACGTCGACCTGTTGACCTCGCGCAAAACCACCATGAAGTCCATTTTGCGACGGAAATTCGTGTGGATCTCAGTGATCACCCTGCTGATGCCGGTGGTTTACGTTTGGGTTTGGATTTGGCTGCCGTCTTGTCACGAGCATCGGATCCTCGCGAAGATGGAGGCGATTCATGGTCTGGTCGACTCAGAACGGTACGACCCAGACTGGCTGCTCAAGCCGCTGCAGGGAACGCTCACCGTCTTCGATCGGATCCGGCTCATCAATCTGAGAGAAAAGGCCGTTACGGATGAACTGCTGAAGGAGATTAGCACGCTGAGCCGAGTCGAAGTGTTGGACCTGTACGGCACCAAAGTGACCGATACTGGCATCCAGCATCTGCGGCACTTGAAGCGACTGCGCGTCCTGCATCTCGAACGGACGAATGTGACGGATGCCGGTCTCGAACCGCTGAGTCATTTACAAGAACTGCAGATCTTACATCTTGATAAAACACAAATCAGCGATGAAGGTTTACGACACCTCTCGCGGCTGAGTAGCCTACGCGTTCTGCACCTCAATGGAACCAGGATTGGAGACACCGGTCTACAGCACCTATCCCGCCTGGAGAATCTCACTTGGTTGAGCCTGGATAATACGTTAGTCGGAAATGCCGGGCTGACTGTGCTGAAGAAGCTCCCCAATCTTCAAGAGCTTGATTTGGAGTGCACCAAGGTTTCTACCGCAGGAGTGGACGATCTCAAACAGATGCAAGGCTTGCTGAAGCTGAGCCTGTTTGGGACCAGTATGTATCGAGAAGGGCATACGCTCGTTCGCGAAGCATTGCCGAATTGCCATGTTTCGCCAGCATGGCGCCACTCAGTGATTGCGGATTCGCTGTTGCCCGGGAAAGGTCGCCAACACGCCGAGAGCGAATGAAGGGACCACTACAACTAGTCCCCGTCAAACCGAGGCGCAAACCTCAGGAATCGCCCGCAGCAGGTCGTTCAATCGAACGGGCTTGGCGAGGTATCCATCCATTCCCGCAGCCAGGCATCGTTCGCGGTCACCCGTAAGAGCATGAGCGGTCATCGCCAGAATTGGCGTGTGTCCGCCTTTGGTCGCCTCAATCTGGCGAATCGCGGCAGTCGCCTGCAGGCCATCCATCTCGGGCATCTGGACATCCATCAGAATCAGGTCAAACGGACTCGCCTCGAAGGCTTCGACCGCTTCCACGCCATTGTTGGCCACGGTCACTACGTGCCCTTCGCGCTGCAGAATGCCAATGGCCAGCACCTGATTCATCAGGCTGTCTTCCACCAGCAGGATCTGCAATGTCGATTTCATTGGTTTTGGCGAGTCGGGATCTGTTTCTTCTGCCCCATCGTTTGCTGCAGTCGACAGACGTTCTGCTTCGGTCGGTTCTTCATTGGGGCGATCTGTTTTCACGAAGTTCAATGTAAAGAAGAACTCCGTTCCCACTCCCACGCGACTGCTGACTTGAAGCTTGCCCCCCATCGCCACGACCAGACGTGTGCAGATCGCCAACCCCAGCCCCGTTCCGCCAAAGCGACGAGTGGTTGATGCGTCCGCCTGAACAAATGCCTTGAAGATATGCTCCAGTTTGTGTTGAGGAATTCCGATTCCCGTGTCGCGCACCATGAACTGAACACTGGCTCGTTCGTCGTTGCTGCTGACACAATCGACGATGACGAACACTTGTCCTTGGGGAGTGAACTTGATCGCGTTACCAACCAGGTTCGTCAACACTTGTCGCAACCGCACCGCGTCACCCTTGACCCAATCGGGAACTGACGGATCGATCTGGCATATCAATTGAAGCTGGCGGTCGTGGGCCCGGATGACAAGCGCTTTCGTCGCATTCTGGATCACGCCCGACAGATGAAGGGCTTTTGATTCTAACTCCAGGCGACCCGCTTCAATTTTTGAGAAATCGAGAATGTCGTTGATGACGACCATCAAGGATTCGCCGGAATCGCGGATAATCTCCAGATAGTCGCGATGAACCTGACCAAGTTCTCCGTCGAGCAGCAGATCCGTGATACCAATCACCGCGTTAAGGGGCGTGCGAATCTCGTGGCTCATATTCGCCAGAAAATCGCTCTTCGCTCGGTTCGCGGCGTCGGCGGCCAGCCTTGCCTTTCGTAGCTCTTCTTCGGCCTGCTTGCGTCGCGTGATATCTCGGTCGATCCCGACCAACCCTGAAACGTTTCCCGCCTGATCGTGCAGAGGAACCTTGGTCGTCGAGTAAATCCGGCGCTCGCCAGTCGAGGTCATCACTTGCTCTTCGCAATCGACAACGGCGCGATCGTTTCTCAGGACATCCATGTCGACTTCTGCATAGGCGTCAGCGAGGTCGTCGCGGACGAAGTCGAAGACGTTGCGCCCAACGATCGTGTCCAGCGGTGGATTTCCCCACAGTCGCTGCAGGCTGCGATTGACAGTGATGTAGTTGCCCTGCACATCCTTCACGTAAATCAGATCGGGCAGGCTGTCCATGAGCGTTCGCAACAGATCACGCTCGCGTGCGAGTGCCGCGCGGTTTTCCTCGCGTTCGGTCACGTCCCAAAACACGGCTTGGATTTCGACGACCTGTCCACACAAGTTGTAGACCGGAATCTTCCAGACTTCGTAATAGCTTAACAGGCCATCCAATCGATTCTCTTCAATCGCATGCAAGGCCTTTCCCGAGGCTGCTACTTGTCGATTGTCCTCTTGATATTTTTCGGCAAGTTCCGGCGGAGAAAGGTCGAAATCGGTGCGCCCCAGCAACTCTTCCACGGGTTTTCCCAGGAGGTCACTGAATGTCTGGTTGGCGAAGGTAATTCGGCCTTCGAGATCAATCCGGGTGACATGGATTGGCAATCGATCGACGAGAGAATGGTACAACTCGTCGGAATTGGCGGTGGGGACGCATTCTTTGGCCGACTCGATTGTCTGGTCGATCCGGTCAAATAGCGACTGGGTCGAGTTGGAACCTTGATCGTCCTGCAACATCGGCTCACAACGTTCGCGAAGTTCGCGAACGAGACGTTGCAATTCCTCGAGCGGCGTGACCGTTGCGACAATCGACATACAGCTGCCCGGCTGGTGAGTGTCCGAAACTGAAGTCATGATAGCCGACATCTGCGACAATGCCAGAAGCGAGGTGCCTTTACGCGGATAACCGAAGGTTCTGGAGAAGGGGGCAATGCCGTAAGGGAGCTATAACCCTTGAATAAACGTGGGTGTGCTACTGGTTGGCCGCTGCGGACAACCAGTGCAATCGCGGTCGATGACCCTCGCTGGGCACGTGAAACGCCGACATCACTTCGCGTCGCGCTCGATGCGCTTCCCCTCCTGGTAGAACGCTTCCATTTCGGTCAAGGTCGCATCGCGCAGGGTTCGCCGTTGCTCCTGCAGGCATTGTTCAATGTACCGGACGCGACGTTCGAACTTGCGATTGGACGCCCGCAGGGCCTCTTCCGGATTGATGTGCCAGCGCCGGGCGATGTTGGCGATCACGAACAAGACATCGCCCAATTCTGACTCGATTCGCTGTTGACGCTCGTCATCGAAGGGAGGCGGATCAGGCTGAACGGGCGCATTCACCGTCGCTGGAATCGCCGACGGGGGTCCATCGGGATGCAGTTCAACCGCGAGTTCTTCCAGTTCTTCTCGCAGTTTGTCGAACAGCATCTCCCGAGAGGGAAAGTCATAACCGACCCGCGCCGCCTTACCAGAAACCCGCGCCGCCTTGGCCAGGGCCGGCAAATCCGCCGGAAGTCCGTCGAAGATCGAAGTCCGTTGCTTTTCCTGCTGCTTGACTCGTTCCCAGTGTTGGCTGACATCGCTGGCTGTTTCCGCCACCTGATCACCGAACACGTGGGGGTGGCGGGCGATCATCTTCCGAGTTAGCCCCTCCACCACCTGCGTCAGTTCAAACCGTCCCTCGTCTGCTGCGATCTGGCTGTCGAGTACCACTTGCAATAAGACATCCCCCAATTCCTCTGCGATGGCCACATCGTCGTTCGAGTCGATTGCTTCGAGCAACTCGTACGTTTCCTCCAGCGTAAACGGCTTGATACTGGCGAGCGTCTGTTCGCGATCCCACGGACAACCGGTGGGTGATCGCAGTCTCGCGACGACATCGCAAAGTTCCCGAAACGCCGGCCCGAGTTGCTCGTGATTCGGAGGCGTCCCGAGTTCAGGCCGTTGGGAATCAGATGAATTGGGGGACGAGTTTGTCATATTTATTTTCGACAAGGGTATTTCGCATGTACACATCCTCCTCTTCCGAAACCATTGAGTTGGCGTGATGTACCGCCCTTTCAGGGCTCGTGGATTCGATGGTATGTCTTTCCCCGGGGCTGATTTGTAGTGCCCCATTCGGGGCGGCAGTCGGCGGCAGCGGTCGCTCGCTCATGTCACACGATTCGTTCGCCCCAAAGGGGCCAGCACATTTCAGCCCCGGGCAACGCCCGGGGTACGATGTATCATTAACCCTTCAGCCCGGAAAGGGCGAGACAACTGCTGCGTTTGACCGAAGCGCCGATTCCTTCTGAAACGAATACATTTCCGAGATGTGCTGATATGAATGCTCAAAACCACCGACCTTGAATCACAGTCACTTATTCGATATCGCAAACCAGACTTCGAGTCATCGCTTCCATCACGGGTCTGATCTTCTCTAACTCGCGATCCTCACCCTGGAAGAGCACCATCGCCGTGCGTTTCACCGTCTGAAAAATCATGAGCGACACCGAACTGACAAGATCGAGGCAGACGAAATCGAATTCGCGGGCGACTGCGGGGGCTCCCAGCACCATCACATCGAATTCGTAGACATCCAGTTCTTCATAAAGTTCTTCGTAGGCAGACATCACTGACGCCAGGATTTCGTCGGCATCAGGTCGTTCTTCGAAGAGGCTCAGCGTCCAGAATGCCGTGCCCGGGCTCTGGACTGTGATTGTGGTCTGTTCTTCATTCGCTTCTTCTTGAACTTCCCAGCCTTGCGGATAGCGAAATTGAACGTCGCAGCCGGAAAAAAGTTCCGTACCCGTGTCGCTGATGAGTTCCGGCGAACATTCATGTTGATCATCGTCGTGGTCATGATCGTGACCACATCCGGGTTCATGCTTCACTGCCAATCCTCAATCGAACAGAAGTCTGGATGATCCAAGTCGGACCAAGCCGCCTGGATGGATTCGTAAGTTCCAACGTCGCGTGGAGTTCTGCTTGCTGGCCTGGGCAAGTCGAGCGTGACGCGCGGCGCTGTGGACGGTATTCTAATCGCGACGTTCGAATTCGTCCCCCTGTGGGAGAAAATCTCGATGTACGAGCATCAACTTCGTGATCAATTAGCTTCCGTCGCAGATCGGCTGGGGCGGCTGTGGTTGTGGAAGCGCCTGACATGGTGCTGGCTGGGCTGCACGGTCATCATCATTGGCTATTTCCTCGCGTTCCCACCTTCCGGTTTAGCGATTGGTTTCGCCGCGGTCGCCTCGGTGCTGCTGGCGACACTGATTTGGGTGCGTTCCAAGTCGCTGCCCATTTCACGTGTTGAAATTGCTCGAACCGTCGAGCAGGCCTTTCCCGACTTGAATTCGCGCCTGCTGGCCGCACTCGAGCAGAATCCCGATATGGCATCGGGACGATTGAATGTGCTGCAACGGCAAGTGATCGCTGAAGCGCTCCATCATTCTCGGATCAATTCGTGGCCGGATGCGATCCCCGCGACTCGTATGCGTGGCGCATTGGTTCGGCAATTGGCCGCACTGTGCATGTTTCTCGCCGTCTGCAGTTATGTCTGGCCCGTGTCGGCTCAGCGCAGTGCGTTTGACCGTCAGGCGAATGTTGTGGGCTCGAACGCCGAAGATGATCAGCCAACCGTCGAACCCGGCGATGCGGAACTGGAACGAGGCAGCAGCCTGCTGGTTTTGACGCGATTTGCCGGTCAACCACCGGCGAGCGTCAATTTGGCCTGGCAGCCCGCCAATGGAATCGCTGTCGCTACTCCGCTGACGAAAAGTCTGGACGACCCTGTGTTTGCCGGGCGATTACCTTCCGTCGATCAGAACCTGACCTATCGGATTGACTACGACGGACATCAGACTCGCGATTACAAGATCACCGTATTCGATCTACCGTCGCTCGTCCGTTCGGATCTGGAACTCCGATTCCCCAGCTATACCGAGTTGCCCGTCAAGCGTCTGGAAGATGCCTTCGTCGCCACCGTGGTCGAGGGTTCGACGATCAATATCGCCTGTCGTCTGAATAAACCAGGCATCAAGGCGACCTTGGTGGACAAGAACGGCATCTCCCTGGCAATGCGGCCAGATTCGTCGAATCCGCTGATTCACGTCGCGGAGTTCACCCCCACTGGTCTTCATCGACTGCAGTTAAAATTGATTGACGAAGCCGGACGCCAAAACCGCGATCCTGAAGAATTCCGGTTTGAAGCCAAGCCGAATACACCACCGGAAATCGCGTTCGTCTTTCCCGCACAGGATGTCAAAGTTTCGCCCTTGGAAGAAGTCCATATCGAAGCGACCGCATGGGATGACTTTGGCCTGATCGAAACAGGACTGGTGTTGACCGTTCCGGGGCGCCCGCCTCTAACGATTCCGCTCGGAACTCACAAAGGGGGCGGCGACAAACATACGTTGTCGCATTTGCAGCGGCTGGAAGAATTAAAAGTCGATCCGGACGAGTTGATCTCGTACTACGTCTATGCCGTTGACTACGGACCGGATGGCAAACCGCGGCGCACGAACAGTGACCTGTACTTTGCGGAAGTCCGCCCCTTTGAAGAGATCTTCCGTGAGATGGAATCGCCACCAGGTGGTAAGTCGCAGTCGGCCGGTGCCCAGCAAGACGGCAATGCGTCCGAAAAGCTCATGGAATTGCAGAAGGAAATCATCACCGCCACTTGGAAGTTCGTGCGCCCGCCCGAAGCAAAGTACGAACCGACGACTGGCGAAGATATCAAAGTAATTCGAAACAGCCAGAAACGCGCCATCGAATTGCTGGAGGCACTCAAGCAGAAAATTACCGCTCCGCTGTTGCAGCCCATTATTGCCACGATCGGTGAGCGAATGGCCGAAGCGGACGAACTGCTCGGTGAGTCAATCAACGACTCCAGTTATATTCCGCTCAGTGTGGCAACCAACGCAGAACAGGCAGCTTATCAGGGACTGCTGAAGCTGCGTGCCAAAGAACACTTGATGATGAAGAGTCAGCAGAGCGGCAGCGGTTCCGGTTCCAGTTCGAGCGTTTCGAAAGCACAGCTTTCACAGCTCGAACTGGATAGCAAAAAGAATCGCTACGAGACACAGAAGTCCGCGCAGAAGCAGGCGGATTCCTCACAGCGCGAGGAACTGGCGGTACTCGATCGATTGAAAGAGTTGGCTCGCCGGCAGCAAGGAGTCAACGAGAAGCTCAAGGAGCTAGAAGCGACATTACGAACGGCGAAAACCGAGACGGAACGAGAAGAGTTGGAACGACAACTGAAGCGGCTGCGTGACGATCAGCAGCAATTGCTTCACGACGCTGACGAACTCCGCGATAAGATGGCTCAATCGTCCCAACAAGCGAAGATGAACGATTCGCGCGAACAGTTGGAGCAAACACGGCAACGCATGGTCGATTCCGCTGAGAAGCTCAGAGAGGGCCAGCTCTCTCAAGCGTTGAATTCAGGAACGCGTGCCGAACGTGAATTGCAGCAACTGCAAGAAGATTTCCGTAAGCAAACCGCCGCTCAGTTCGCCGATGCGTTGCGGACGATGCGAGACACCGCGCGGCAGTTGGCCGATCGCGAACAGCAGTTGGCGGAGCAGCTCAACTCTGTTCAAGGCGAAAGCAAGCACTCGCTGCGACAGTCCAAGAACCGCCAGGCTCTGGAGGCGGAATTCAAAGAACAGCGGCAACAAACCAGTGAACTGGTGAACGACGCCAAAAATGTGGTCGAGCAAGCTGAACAAGCCGAGCCACTGCTGGCGAAACAGTTGTACGACACGGTTCGCTCGACTCGTGAGACCAAGACCGACCAGGCGTTGGACGCCACCGCCCAACTGCTGAAGGCCGGATTCCTGCCCGAAGCGCAGCGAGCGGAAGAACAAGCACGCGCCGGAATCGAACAGTTGAAGCAAGGGATCGAGAAAGCCGCAGAAAGCGTCTTGGGAAATGAAGTTGAAGCGTTGAAGCGAGCCCGAGCCGAACTGGCGGAATTGTCCACGGATCTTGAACGCGAGATCGCTCAGCAACGCGAGCGATCGAGCCAGGGTCAACAAGG
Source organism: uncultured Schlesneria sp. (assembly GCA_903840265.1). Lineage (GTDB taxonomy): Bacteria > Planctomycetota > Planctomycetia > Planctomycetales > Planctomycetaceae > Schlesneria. Next base: position 17,884 of record CAIMFH010000009.1, read on the forward strand.
CCAGGGTCAACAAGGCCAGGGTCAACAAGGCCAGGGTCAACAAGGCCAGGGTCAACAAGGCCAGGGTCAACAAGGCCAGGGTCAACAAGGCCAGGGTCAACAAGGCCAGGG
>CAIMFH010000010.1 GCA_903840265.1 uncultured Schlesneria sp.
TGCCGAGCCGCGATTAACGATCAGGTCACAATAACTTGCGCGGCTCGGCAGGAGCCTCGCCCTCCCAAAGACGCTACTCTTCTTTTCCTCGTCTCATGCGGAACGGTTCGCTTTTGACGATCTCGGACACGAGGGCCGAGAACTTGTAATCGCTCTTGGCCAACTCTTCTTGAATCTGCATCACTGGCCGTCGGTCGTAGTACTCCAAACCTCGCCCCAAGGCGTAGATCATCAGCTTTTCGGTCAGGCACCGCGTGAATTGGTGCCGCTTCTCCATCAGGATCGTCTTCAGTTCGCCGGGGCCTTGAAACGCTTTGCCGTCTGGCAGAACTCCGGCCGTTTCGATGGCAAATTCGCCGTCTTTCGTGCGGAAAGCGCCGATCGCGTCGTAATTTTCAAAGGCAAAACCGATAGGATCCATCTTGGCGTGACAATTGGCACAAGCCGGATTCGCCCGATGCTGCTCCATTCGCTGACGCAACGAACCGACCAGTTGCTCTTTCCCTTCCGGCAACTCTGGCACGTCTGGCGGTGGTGGCGGAGGGGGAGCCCCGAGGATCTGCTCCAGTACCCAGCGGCCTCTTTTGACAGGTGACGTGCGCGTCGGATTCGAAGTTACCGTCAGGATGCTGGCCTGAGTCAGCAAGCCGCCGCGCAGTTTTTCCGGCAGGTTGACTCGCACGAACTCGCGACGGGAAATCGGCTGGCCACCGGGTCGCTCGGCCTTCTGTCCGATCCAGTTCCCCGCGGTGTCCGCAATCCCGTAATGCCGAGCCAACGTCTCGTTTAGATAGGTGTAGTCCGCATCGAGCAGTTCGAGCACGCTGCGGTCTTCACGCACGATCGACTCGAAAAACAGTTCCGTTTCCTTGGCCATCGCATTACGTAGTTGTTCGTTGAACGACGGGAATAGCTTCGGATCAGGTGCATACGTCTTCAAACGCTTCAGCTGTAACCACTGCATCGCGAAGTTATCGACGAGCGCCTTCGATCGAGGACTGGCGAGCATGCGTTTGACTTGGGCATCCAGATTCTTCGTCAGTTCGCCACGACGAGCCAGATCGAACAATTCGTCGTCCGGCATGCTGCTCCAGAGGAAATACGACAGCCGCGACGCCAACTGGTATTCGTCGAGTGCCACCGAGTCCGCCGCTTCCGGCTGTGACGAACGGTCATTCAGTTCCAAGCGGAACAGGAACTTGGGCGACACCAGTACGGCCATGATGGTTCGTTGCATCGCACCGTCCCAATTCAACCCATCGTTCTGAGCTATGGTCGCCATCGCCATCAAACGGTCGATCTCGTCACGGGTGGCGGGTCGACGATAAGCGCGCGACACGAATCGGTTCAGCACTTCGCGAGACTGATCTTCCTTCGACTGATTTGGCGCGACAGCCAGCAGCCGACGATGCGATGCAGGACGTCCGTCCAGCGGTCCCTCCATCCCGAAGTAATCGACATAAAGCGTTGTTTCGGGATCGACTCGATCGGGGCTCGACGCATCCGCCGGTTCATCGACCGCTCGTTCGCGACTCGGCGGAATCGCCGGCTTCACGATCGCGACTGCCATCCGCTCAATCCCCTTGGTGGGCGGAACTTTCACGACAATGTGCTGCGCCTTGTCAGCCGATCGAGCGGTTACTTCGACCGTTTGCAGAATCACGAACGGACGCAACCCCGCGACAGCCAAGCCCGACAACTTGCCAGCCTCTTCGTCACTCACTCGGCCTGGAACGTTCTTCCCGCAGACAAGGATTGCAATCTGAACGGGGCCGTCAGTGGTCGTCTCGGCGTAGCAGTTCAGCTTGAAATTGTATTCGCCGTCGTCAGGGATGGAGTACTTCGTATGTAGCGGACCAGTGAAGATCGCGTTCGGATTCGGCCTGGTCGAAATCCCGCGCCACTTCTTTTCCGTGACCCCCTGCCCGGCCGGTTCCAGATACCGAGCCCCCATGCCTCGGTCAGTTGGCTTGGGAGGATTCGGCACAATCGCGCGATTCACAATCGATTCAGCGGCTGACAGGTAACGTTCCATCAACACGGGCGACAGAGTCAACACGTCCCCGATGTTGTCGAATCCATGGCCAATATCGTCCGACGGAAAATCTTCGGCGGGATTGAAGTCGACGCCCACCAGATCCTGGATCGTGTTGTTGTATTCGACGCGATTCAGTCGACGGACGGTCACTCGTCCGGGGTCCGGTTTCGCATGACGATCGGCATCGTCGAAGATCGCTTTGACGAGCGTCACGAACTTATCGACTTCAACGGGATCTGGCTTCGCCACTTCCTTGGGCGGCATCTGCCCGGTCTCGACCATGTCGATCACGTTTTCCCAGACGCCGCGTCGAGTGACCAACGCTTTGACATCCAGATCCCCCGCCAGCGACAGATCCGCCTTCGGTTCTTTGGCGCCGTGACATTCCACGCAATGCTTTTTGATGAATGGAATGGCTTCGCCAGCAAATCGATTCGCGAGCACCGCCGAATCATCAGCCGCAGCCGCAACAGACGCGACCAGGCACAATGACAACGACAGCAAGGGGATGCAAAGGCGCATGATCATGAGTTGCGTCAACTTGCGGAAGGATTCAGGCGGGCAGGCAAAGCGGCGACCAAGGCGGGATCAACACAGAAATATATCGGAAAACGTTGCTGTCTACCAGCAAATTTTCTGCGCCTGGGCCAGTTTGTAGCACCTGAAGAAAGGCTGAAGAGATGAACCACGGAGTACACGAAAAACACGGAATGAAGGCCGAGAGAAGACCTTCAACGAATGAAGGCTCCTGCTTCTGACTTCTCCTGATATCCGTGTGTTCAGTGTATTCCGTGGTTCAATATTCTCTGTTTCCGACTTCCGTGGTTCCAACTCTTACCGCTCGACATCCGACTTGGTTCCGGGGCCGACGTAGTTTTTGCCGAAGCGATTGGCCAGGAATGTCGGGAACTCGACTTGTTCCTGGCGTACGAAACCGGTGTTCGGAAGTTGACCGTTCACGTGCATGTCGACGACGGCGCAAATGCCGGCGGCGGTGGTGATCTGGATGGCACTCCAGACTTCGTCGCCATTTTGTTGATGATAGACCTTACGAGCGTCCCACAATTGCACTCGTTGGCCGTCACGCATGCCAGTCGCGGTGCAGAAGATGATGACGACATCTTGCAGTGTGCGTGGCAAGGCGTTCTCGAGAATCTCCTTAAGCAGTTCGCGCCGTTCTCTTAACCGCAGTTCATCGAGCAGGAACAACATGCGGTCGCGGTGACCGATGTAGCGGACAGTTTTGTAGTTCAACTCACGAACCTGTCCCTGATAGGTCTCGCAGAGTGTGCCCAATCCGCCCGATGTTGAGAAGGCTTCGTACTCGACGCCGTCGATCGACAGGTGTTCCAATCCTTCGAGCGGCCAGACGTCTTCTCGTTTGCCTTGATGGATCACGTCGCAAGGATTGCAGTATTCGTTGATCAGGCCGTCGGTCGACCAGGTCAAGTTGTATTTCAGCGAGTTCGTCGGGAACTCGGGCAAGGCCCCGACTCGCAGGAACAGCGAGTCCAGTGATTCGAAGCGGCGCGCCAGGTGATTGGCCACGATCCCGACGAAACCGGGGGCCAGTCCACATTGCGGCATAAAGATCTGGCCGGGCTTGGCTCGCCCTGCCAGTTCGCGGACGGCGATCGTCGTTTCGACATCTTCGGTCAGGTCGAAATAGCTGATGCCGGCCGCAAGGGCCGCGCTGGCGACAGAAGGATTCAGACTAAACGTCAACGCGGAGATCACCGCATTCATGCCGCTCATTGCCGTCGCCAACTGAGTTGCGTCGGCGGCATCGACGACCATCGTTTCGACGCCCAGTTTCTTGTGCAGCCGACTGAGAGCTTCGGCGTCGGTATCGGCAACGCGAACCTTATAATCGCCCGACCGCGTCAGCAAGAGCGCGATCATCCGGCCAATGGTCCCTGCTCCGAGCAACAAGATATTGGTCATGCTTCTACTCCGTTATTCAGCATTTTGTTTCGGTGTCGCCATGATTGCGAAGTCGATGGCTTCTGATCCTTCAGCCAGCAACATAACCCACAGGCCGCCAGACTGCACTAGAACATGCCCCCACCTCCCAAAGGAGCGCCGAACATCACAACCTCCTGGTCCATGACAAAACCCCAGTCAAACGCCGAGGGGGACTGCAATCGGGGAAACAAGTCTCGAAATTCTTCCCCGTCTTGAAACCCAGGAATCCTGAGTACTTCCAATGAATAGAGCCGCCCGATTCGCCGAACTCCCTCGACATCGGCATCGGTCGACATCAGATTCAGCCGCTTCAGCTTTGAGTTCTTCGCGAGTGCCGACAGGCTGTCATTCACGAAGCATTTCGTGAACGAGAGCGTGCCGAGGTGAGGCAGCCGTCGCAGGCTGGCGAGAAACTGAGGCGAAATTCGGGCTCCGTGCAGCGCGAGGGTCGACAGAGCGGGAAATCCTTCAAGAGGTTCGACGTAGTAAGAAGGATCGACACTCAGAGACAACAGCCTAAGCCGTGGCAACTGACTTAAGCCGTTCAGCGATCCGTCTTGAGGGTGGACTTGATGGAGGTCGACCTTGTAAAGGTACAATTCTTCGAGGCGCTGCGCACCGGCCAGCCCGCCAAGAACGGAAATGTTTATCCCCGGGGAGTGGAGAGTTAAGCATTTTAAGTTCGGAATCTGCGCAGCGGCGACCAGGTGCGATCTAGTAATCGAGTCAAGTGAACCCTTCGAATCGGTCGCAAAAACACTCATCACCGAGACGTGTAATTTACTGAGCGAGACACAACGCTGAAGTGGACTCAGTGCTTCGGGTGCCAGCCTGCCGAGGATCTTCAGGCTGCGCAACTTCCGGCAATCAGCAAGAGGTGCGAGACCCTGTTCGTCAACGGTATCGCAGTCAAGTTCGAGTGCTTCCAGTTGAGACACCCAGCCGATGTGCTGTAGTTCCCTGGCACCGAGATCCCTAAACCGAATTGTGAGGCGTTTGATGTTAAGGCCAGAGATCGAACGAAAATCGTCGTCCGTCGGTTGAACGATGCTGACCGCTTCGACCGGGACTAACAACTGCAGCCTCTCGGAGGAAGTAAAACGCCCTAGCGATGCCTGAACGTTGAGGGACAATGGCGACTTACCAAGGTAAAGACGTGCCCTCCCGGCAAGTTGCTGGCGGAACTGCGCTTCGCGCCAGAGAGACAAACCGAACGCCAACTGGATCAACAGACAGAGGCCAATCCCAATTGCGACCGCACGTTTCCACAGGGCAACCCTGACCCAGGTTTGTCGCAGTCGGTAGAAGATTCGCAGCCACATCTGGGTTGGTCTCGGAAGCCTCTCCATCACTGTTTCGCGAATGTCATCTCGTCAAACGCGAGCTAATAGACAATAATTCCCACACGGATGAATGAGAAGCGCTAACGGAGTTGATGACATGCCAGACACTGCCCTGCAAACGGCCGATGACACGTTGACGGCACTGACCGCGTTTACCTGGTCACCGCGGCCCGAACCCGCTCAGTTTGTTCAGCGGCTCTTGAAAGAGTGTTTCGCTCAGTCGCCATTTGCGGCCAGCCTGTCCGAGCGCATGCATGTGAAAACGGGAACCAGGTTGCTCGACTGGATCGATCACTTTGGCCTTCCGGAGAATGATCCGGCGCTGCAGGAACTGGATGCGGTCGGGTATACGCGAGCCGATAAGTGCGGTGTTGTCGCCTTCGAACATCGAGAGGGACTGTTTCCACGGATTCGCATTCATCACGGCTTGGCGCGACAGTTAGCGATTAAAGTCGAATCAGTCGCTGACTTCCTGGCGGCCAATGAGCTTGGGGTTGAGATCGAAGGGCCACCGCTGGCAAGTGTGCGCGTGGCCTCACTCGCTTATGATGGCTCCGTCGAGATATTGGCGGTCGAACGTCATGGGTCACTGGCATTTGATCCGAATCCGCATGAACAGGTGCCGCTGGCGGCAATCCTTCGGCAAACCGAATCACTGAGATTACGCCGCCGTAATTTTGCCAGCGACGATGACGGGTTCATTCACGCGATTCAATTGATCGAAGAAACCATCGTTGATGTCGGTCGCGATCGGGCGTGCGAGATCTTTTTTGGGGCCGAACGCGAGTATTGGCTGCGACGCAATACCGCCGGCCGAATGCAAAAAGCGAGACAGGATCTGCTGGGGCTCGGCTGGGCCAATCACGATCACCACACCTATCGATCCAGCCGCGCGAACTTTTCGTTGCTGATTGCGTTCTTGGAACGACTCGGTTTTCAGTGCCGTGAACGTTTTTACGCAGGAATGGAAGCAGGTTGGGGAGCTCAAGTGATCGAGCATCCGGTGACAGGCGTGACCATCTTTGCCGATGTTGATATGTCACCCGAAGAGGTCTCGCAGGATTTTTCGCACGACGGTCTGCGACCGCGGGATCAGTTGGGAACGGTGGGCCTCTGGTGCGCTTTGCATGGCGAAGCGTTTTTGCAGGCGGGAATGCATCATCTGGAATGCCAGTTCGATTTCGCGGCCACGCGGGATCAATTGAAGCAAGCGGGAATCGAGACGATGCCCCCCTTCACAGACCTGCCTCATTTGCGTCAGGCGTTCACTCGGGGTGAGCAATGGGACGTTGATCCGGTGCGAGTAGAACGATTGCGGAGCGCCGGGCAAATTACCGATGAACAAGCGCGGAAGTTTTTGCAAAACGGCGCGCTCGGTTCGCACCTTGAGATTTTGCAACGTGAGGATGGGTACAAGGGTTTCAACCAGAAAGGGATCAGCGAAATCATCGCGGCGACGGATCCTCGGCGCGCAGCCGCGCATGCGGATGGTTGATAACTCATCGGAAAAGATCGGTGGTACGAGAGATGCAAACGGATTTTTAAGGTCGATTGGGTGATTGCCTTTCGTGGAATTCAGCGAGATCGAGCAGAACTTTAGTTGATCGGCGTGGTTTATTTACGTTAGTGATTCGAGTGCGACGCGCGTCGAAAAAGAATCTCGGTTGTTCCATGAAAACTGCGTTAAAACTTCACCTTCCCTTAAGAGTGACCTCTCTATCTTTTCCGCTGAACGTTGCTTTTCCTGCGAATGTCTGCAGGCGGCGGCGGTTCAGGAGAATCTGTGATGACATCAATAATTGCGTATCTTGATCCTGGTAGCGGCAGCTTAATCCTCCAAGCTTTAGTGGGTGGTTTCAGCGGAATCGTGGTGCTGGGACGGTATCTATGGACTCAGTACGTGACGCGGAAGCCAGTTCCGACAGCGATGAAGTTGTCGTCTACCGAGATGCCCGCTCAGATGAGCTGACGTTTGATTCAGGATCGTTTCGCGATCGCACGGCGCGCGTTTTCTTTCATCAGGGCGAAGTCTTTCGCGCCCTCTCGATGCAAGCGTTGAACGAATGGCGCCACGTCTCTGGCGAAGCGTACTTCCAACAGTTGCTCGCATCGGGAAGAGTCGTTCCGACCGAGCAATTGTCCGAAGAACAGATCCAGCAGCGTCAATTGCGATTGAAAGCGGCTGCGATCCTTCGGCATCAACGAATCCCGTTTGTGACGTATCCGTACGAATGGTCGTTTTCGATGCTGCAGGATGCGGCGCTGTTACATCTGGAAATTCTCACGGAGGCGATCAAGGTCGGCACGATCTTGAAGGATTCGTCGCCATACAATATCCAGTTTTGCGGGACGCGGCCCGTCTTCATTGATGTCGGATCGTTTGTGTCGCATGCGACTGGAGAGCCGTGGGCTGGCTATCGACAGTTCTGCGAACTGATGCTGTTCCCTTTGCTCTTGCAAGCGTATCGCAAGATCGATGTTCAGCCGGTCTTGCGAGTGAAGCTGGATGGAATTTCGGCCGCCGAATTTCTGCGGCCGCTTTCGTGGCGCGACATGTTGCGACCCGGTGTCTTCACGCACGGTTGGTTGCAGTCTCTGCTGGAACGACAGGCGGCGACTGTCGAGACCGATACGATTGGCGCACTGAAATCAAGCGGCTTCGATCGCAGTCTGATCCAGAACAACCTCAAGCAGTTGACGCGTTTGATTCGCCGGCTCAAATGGACTCCTGCGAACAACCAGTGGTCGAACTACCGTCATGACAGGCCCCACGTCGTCCGCGACGTTCAAGCCAAGCAGAGATTCGTGGCGGAGGTCTGCCAGGGGCGACGGCGCAGCCTGGTTTGGGACTTGGGCTGCAACGATGGACACTTCTCGCAGATCGCGGCAGCGCATGCCGACACGGTCATCGCCATGGATCAGGATCATGGCTGCGTCGAACGGCTCTATCGCAAACTGGTCGCTGACAAGACGCACCAGAACATCGTGCCGCTCTGCATCGATCTATTAAATCCGTCCCCCGCGATCGGCTGGCGTGGGCGCGAACGATTGCGGTTGGAAGATCGCGGCCGGCCGGAACTGATCCTCTGCCTGGGGCTGATTCACCATCTCGTGATCGCTGGAAACATCCCGTTGCCCGAGGTCGTCGATTGGTTGGCCAGCCTGCAGGCGGATGTTGTTCTGGAATTTCCGAGTAAGCGTGACCCGATGGTGAAGAGCCTGCTGCGTCACAAACATGATCAGTACGACGATTACTCTTTGGCGGCACTGGAAGTGGCCCTGGCGAACAACGCCTTTCAGATCCAGCAGCGGATTGAACTGCCGTCGGGTGACCGGACGCTGCTATTTCTGACTCCGAATCAGTCCGCGGTCGGTGACGCATGAGTTCCCAGGTAGCATCCGCTGCCGCAGCACCAACGCAACCTCGGTGGGAGCGCCCCCTGCACATCGGTGCGTTGTGTGCCTTCGCCTTCAGTGAGCCCCTGTTTGCGGCGTTGACGCAGCAATTTGTCTATCTGCACGATATGCAGGCGGGCTGGTTCGAAATCGGGGCCGTCCTGCTGCTGCTAACGGTCGTCGTCCCATTGATCTGGGTCTTGCTGGATCAACTCGCCATCCTCGGTGCGGCTCGTTTTGGCGGTCGTGGCCAGGACGCGGTCTTCACGTTGCTGCTCGTCCTGGTCTGGCTGTCGCTGATGCGCCCCTTTATGCGATTCTACTATCTTGAAGTCAACGCGATCGTCTTCCTGGTCAGCTTTCCGATCGCCATCGCGGGTGCCGTACTCTCATCTTTACTTTACGCGCGCCTCTCCTGGGTCCGTCGTTGGTTATCAATTGCTGCCGTGGGAATGATCTGTTTCCCCGGAATGTTTGTCTGGCAATTCGCGAGCCTTGGAAAGGCCGAGACCCATCCCACCTCGGTCGCGATCACCAATGCCGTTCCAGTCGTCATGATTGTGTTCGACGAATTCAGCGGGACGACGCTGATGAATCGCGATCTGCAGATTGATTCACAACGGTTCCCGCAATTTGCACGCTTGGCGGGAATGTCGACCTGGTATCGGCAGGCTTCGACTGTTCACACACGTACTGATGTCGCGGTCCCTGCATTGCTCTCGGGGCAATTTCCAACTGCCGCTCGCCCCCCATTAGAAGGAGAGTATCCTGGCAACCTATTCCGAGTGATTCACGGAACTCATGCCTACGACATGACGGTCTACGAGCCGGTGACACGTTTGTGTCCGCCGGAACTGATGCATCGCGAAGTGACCCAGCGAACTCGACTGGAAAAACTCCGGCTGATGATGTCGACCTTGATCTCCGTCTATCCGCGCCTGATCCTGCCCAACGACACACCGCTCGATTTTCCCCCCATTTCGAAGCTCTGGTTCGGCCTGTCTGAAAAGCCCGATCAAAAATCAACTTTTGCGACGGGCCTGCATCGTCCGACTGCATTTGTCGAACGTGGTGAACAGTTGCAGTCGTTCCTAAAAAGCCTGCAAACAGCCTCGGAGAAGCCAAAGTTTTGTTTCCTGCATGCGGAAGTCCCTCATCTCCCCTGGTGCTTTCTTCCCTCGGGCCATGTCTATAACTTTGATGAGGTGAATTCATTTCAACCCCCTGGCGGTGAGGGCGAGATTGGGGAGTCGTGGACCAACGACGCAGGGCTCATCGCCAGGAACGAGCACCGTTATCTGCAACAACTCGGATTCGCAGATCGTTTTCTCGGCCAACTGTTGGATCTGCTGCAGGAGATCGACATGCTCGATCATTGCCTGCTGATCGTCACGGCAGACCACGGGGTTTCCTATCGACCTGGTCACTCGCGACGAGTTCCTGATGCCACGAATCTGGCGGATCTGCTCAGCATTCCACTGTTCATCAAGATGCCGGATCAAACCAGCGGTCATGCCTCCGATGAAAACGTCGAATCTGTAGACATCTTGCCCACGATAGCAGACGTGCTAAATATGGAACTTTCTCAACCCGTCGACGGAACATCCGTCTCACGGGCAACTCGCCGCCCACGCAAGACGCTGTACTACGACCACACGATGACGGCCATCGAACCGGCGATTCCTCAATTGAAGGCCGCGGTCAATCGGCATCGCAATCTTTTCGAAGGGATCCCGTTTGACCAGCCTCCGTTGTTGTCAGTCACTCACCCGGAATGGCGTGGACGAAGCACCACTGAATTTGTCGTCGAAGAACGGCACTTGTCGAGGCTGCACATGATTCCCCCGGCCCGCAATTCGACCGAATTGGGCCCCCCTTTTGTGCCGTGCCTGGTCGCGGGAAACCTCGATACTCGCGACTTTCAAGATCCCGTCGATCTTCTCGTCGCAGTGAACGGAGTCATTCGAGACTCGGGCATGACGTTCGTCAGAGAACGCGGATTTCATGGCTTCGAATTCCTGCTGCCGGAATCAGCCGTCGCCGCGGTTCCGAGTCAGATCGAACTCTTTCACGTCGTCCAGTCGGCCGAGAAACCAGCACGACTACAGCGATTGCATCAGTGGACCGTCAACGAATCGAATTAATTGGCCTTACCGCCTTATTTTCTTTGCGCCTTCGCGTCTTTGCGCTAAAACTCTTCCGTATTCAACGACCAACTTCGCACGCAGCTATTTCGCATCGATGACGTCACGATCTCGTCGGCTTCCAGCAGCGGCGCAGCACTAGCGCAGCAATCAACGGGACGGCCCCAGAAGCCACTATGGCAAAGGGGAATGAATTTGAATCGCGAAACCACGCACCACAGGCCGAGTAAGTCAGCGCCAGTAGTCCATTGCTAACGAACATCGGCCCCAGGAATCGGCTCCATTCCAGGCGACCCGCCCCCAGCATCAAAATGCACGCTTCGGACAGAATTGGCAGGGCTCGGGTGAGATAGATCGCGGCCGGTCCGTGTCGGCGAGCATAGTCACCCATCCTGACGACATCGTCCGCGTCACTGAACCACCGAGCCAGCGGTTCGCCAAACCTCCGCGCCAGCCAGAAGCCACCCACCGCTCCTATAGACAATCCGACCCACGCGACGAGCGTCCCCCAGACAATCCCAAGTATCCCGCCGGCGTAGGTAATGACAGCACTCGAAGGAACAGGCAGAAACATATCTGCCGCCAGCAATCCGATGACCCAGCTAGCGACCACACCCGGCGACCGTGGTTGTCGAAGTGCATCCAGCAGACTTTGTTCGAACGATTCGCCCAGCCAAAGAAACGGGATGATCGGAATTGCAAATAACAGGATCAGAAATCCGGCGGCTTTCAGAGCGGGCTTCATGCTCGAATCGTCTCGTGATTGAAATGGCCGAGCAAGCGACACACCTCGATTTCGGCGGCGATTTCCTCAATTTCGCGAAACGATATGCGTCATGAACCAAACTCGGTAGATTGTTTTCGAGCTTCGCAGCATTCGTCATCAGTAGGGCCACCGATCATGAATCTGGACCAAGTACGCGAATTGATTATTGGCGGGCAACTACTGTCCGAAGCCCGTTTCCATGAGTTCCAGCAAAGCTGGCTGGAAGGCAATCGTCAGTCGACGGAAGGCGAAGCATTTGTCCGTTGGCTCGTGGCAGAGCGGGAACTGACTGATTTCCAGGCGCAAGCCATTCTCGCGGGCATTGCCGGTCCTTATCTGCTGGGACCATATCGAGTCACCGGCCGAATTACGGCAGGACGCCTCGGCGACGTCTATCAGGCGGAGCAGGCCGAATTCGGTCAACCCGTCAGCTTGAAGATTTTCCCCGCCACTCTAAAACAGGATCCGGAACTGACCGCACGTCTGGGCCGAGAAGCTCGCGTTTCGTTGCAGGTCGACAACCCGTATGTGGTCAAGACGTTTCAGGTTGGCCGCGTCGGAACGATTCCCTACATCGCGCTGGAAGCGCTGAGCGGTGAAACACTCGAACAGAAGCTGGACCGAGAAGGACGATTGGATCATGTCACCGCTTGCCAAGTCATCCAGCAGGTCGCGCTGGGACTGGCGCATATTCATTCGAACGACATTGTTCATCGCGATATTTGTCCGGCAAACCTTTGGTTTTCCGATCAAGGTGTCGTGAAAATCATGGACTTCGGCGCAGCCCGCGACGCGCTGTCGTTTGTCGATTCCATTGATGGTGAAGAGGAAGAATTGACCATCAATCAACAGGGTCAGAGTGTGCTGGGGACCTACGCATACATGTCGGCTCATCAAGCCATGGATCCCCATTCGGCAAACCCGGGAGACGATCTGTACAGCCTGGGATGCACTTTCTATCACTGCTTGACGGGGCAGGTTCCCTTCCCCGACAAGAACCCCATGCGCCAGATGTTGCGTCATGCAGAGGAAACCCCACGTCCGGTCACGGAGTTCGATCCGGATATCCCTCAGGGAATCCAGGACGTTGTCGAATATCTGCTTGCCAAGAAAGCCGATGACCGATATGGCTCTGCCGACGAACTCGCCGAAGTTCCGAGTGTGATTATCCCTCTGGCTGCCGTGCCAATGACGGTGCAGACGGCCCCTGGATTTCTGGAATGGGTCAATTCCGTCGACGATGGTCGGATTGGCGCGATTCTCGCCGAACCGCAAGACCCCGAATGGAGACGCTTCGTCTTCTCAATTTCTGACGAAGAAGACGACGAGACGCCAGAATCCGCGTGAGATGCCGCTCGGCAACCAAAGAACTGTCATTCTCGATACGTTTTATCAGCAGATAGATCAATCCTGACTGCCGCGACCGGGATTCGGTTCGCGAACGCTTCGCGCGAGGCCATGCGTTCAGGTAGTCTACGCACCAGACTGCACGCCCTCGATCGTTTTTTGAGTTCGTCCCGGGGAGGAACTCGCTCAACGAGATCCAGATAACAGTTTCATTTTGTGTTTCAGGAGTTCGACAAATGCCTTTGGTTCCGCTTCGATCCGTTCTCGACCACGCTGCCGAAAACAACTACGGCGTGGCTGCATTCAACGTCAACAACATGGAGCAGATCCAGGCGATCATGGAAGCCGCCAAGGAAACCGATTCTCCTGTTATCGTCCAGGCCTCACGGGGTGCCCGCAGCTATTCGCAAGACAACTACCTGCGACACCTGATGCTGGCCGCCGCGGAACTGTATCCCGAAATCCCGGTCGTCATGCATCAGGATCACGGCAACAGCCCTGAAACCTGCTTCAGCGCCATCAAGTACGGCTTCACGTCGGTCATGATGGACGGCTCGCTGATGGAAGACGCCAAGACGCCCGCCTCGTTCGACTATAACGTTAAAGTCACAGCCGACGTCGTTAAGGCCGCTCACGCCAAGGGTGTCTCGGTCGAAGGCGAAATCGGTTGCCTGGGTTCGATCGACCACGCTCCGGCGAAGGATCACGGTCCAGTCGATGCTGAACTTGCCGGTGAGCCAGGTGAACGACACAGCCACGATGCCGACCTCGAACAAGAACCCGAGCCGGAAGGCGCGATGTCGCACCTGACCGACCCTGATGAAGCCGAACGATTCGTCGCCGCGACCGGTGTCGATGCGCTGGCCGTTGCGATCGGAACCAGCCACGGTGCTTACAAGTTCAAGAAGAAGCCCACGGGCGAAGTGCTGAAGATGTCGTTGATCGAAGAGATTCACCGACGCCTGCCAAACACGCACCTCGTCATGCACGGCAGTTCGTCAGTTCCAGAAGAACTGCAGGACATCATCCGCAAGTTCGGCGGCAAGATGGGCGAGACCTATGGCGTGCCCGTCGAAGAGATTCAACGCGGGATCAAGCACGGCGTTCGCAAGATCAACGTCGACACCGATTGCCGGATGGCCATGACCGGCGCGATCCGCAAGGTCTTCGCCGAAACGCCAGACAAGTTCGACCCACGCGAATATCTGAAGCCAGCCCGCGAAGCGATGAAGAAGATCTGCCTCGCTCGCATGATCTCCTTCGGCCAGGCCGGCAACGCCAGCAAGCTGATGGCCTCGGGCCGCTTGAAGTAACGTGCCGACTCACCTCTGAGTTCGAATCTTCGACCGGCAACGTGGTGTTTGCACCATGTTGCCGGTCTTGTTATTTAAAGTTGGCCAGATGTGATGTTCTTCGATTACCCAGGAGTTCCGAGATGTTGCGCCGTGTTGTTTCTGGACTGATGATGTGTGCGATGATGGTGACCATGAGTGAATGCAGTCGTGCCGACGAGCCGTCGGTGAAGCTGAAGAAGGGTGACCGGATCGTCTTCCTGGGCGACTCGATCACTCAAGGTGGCGACAGCCACGATAAGGGCTATGTCCGCGTGATCCGCAAGACGCTGACTGAAAAGCACGGCGACCTGGGAATCGAAGTCATCGGAGCCGGCATCAGCGGCAACAAGGTCCCTGACCTGCAACGGCGACTGCAGAAGGACGTGATCGATCGCAAGCCTACGATCGTCGTGATCTACATCGGCATCAACGATGTCTGGCATGGCGAACAAGATCCCGCCCGAGGCACCCTGCCCGACGCTTTCTCGGCTGGGTTGAAAGACATTATCGGCCAATTGCAGAAGGCAGGTGCCACCGTTGTGCTTTGCACGCCGACCGTCATCGGCGAAAAGAAGGACGGTGCCAATTCGCAGGACGCCAGGCTCGACCAGTACGCAGATCTCAGCCGCGCCCTCGCGAAGGAAATGAAGCTGCCTCTGTGCGACCTGCGCAAGGCCTTCGTCGATCACTTGAATGGCCACAACCCAGAGAATGCCGACAAGGGAATCCTGACCTCAGACCGCGTCCACTTGAATGAAGCGGGCGACAAGTTCGTCGCCAACACGATGCTGAAAGTGCTTGATCAGTAAGACAAAGACAAAACGCTTAGCCACGGATGAACACCGATGAAACACGGATAAAGGCAATTAAGGAGAGAAAGAGCGAGTAGACCGCGACGCTTTGAACTCCCTCAATTCTTCCGGACTTCTTTTGCCTTAATCCGTGTTTCATCGGTGTGAATCCGTGGCTAACTCATCTCTGCCGCATGCGGCGGATCTTGCCCCTGGATCTGGCACCATGCGTTTTCCGCGGCGCGTTGCTCGGCTTCTTTCTTGTTGGGCCCCCAGGCCGGAGCATAAACTTCAGTCGCGATGCGAACCGCGATCTTGAAGCACTTGGAGTGATCCGGCCCCTTCTCGTCGAGCAACTCGTAGCTCGGCATCGCGCGATTATTCTTCTGAGCGATCTGCTGCAGCAAGCTTTTATAGTTCTTGCCGTGACTCGTTTCGACGGTCCGTTCGATCTCCGGCCCCATCGCTCTTCGAACCAGCACGCTGACCGCATCGAATCCGCCGTCGAGGTACACGCCGGCGACCAATGACTCAAACACAGCGGCCATAATCGACAACGGGATCAGTTCGTTATCGGCTAGTCCCTTGCCCAGTTGCAGGCAGCGATCGAGTCCCAGATCGGTGCTGATCTTCGCACACGTGGTTCGGCTGACCACGACCGACTTCACTCGCGTCAGTTCGCCTTCGGTCTTCTCGGGGTACAATGAGAATAGCTGTTCGCAGACGATCGCCCCCAGAATCGCATCCCCCAGAAACTCCAATCGCTCGTTCGATTCGAGTCGAATTCGCGCGATCGACGCATGGGTTAAACAGCGCAGCAACAAGTCTCGATCACGAAACTGGTACTGCAGCGCCTGCTCACAAATCGCGAAGGTCTCCGCCAGGCGATCGACCTCCAGTTGCTCAGTCATGCTCAGCTTCCGAACTAACTGCCGCGAACGGCCGACCTGAAAATTATGAAATGTCTTACAAAATCGAGACTTGCGCTCTCTTCTATATTTCTTCCACCCTCAGGTGTCAATCCGCTGCGATTTTGCCACGGGTCGGGAATTTCCAACAAGGAGACGAATATTCACGTAGTTGATTCATCGCACGATTTCCGGTGACAAGCCTTCTGCCAGCCCATTGGGGTGGCCCTTGCCCGGCTCGGTAAGATAGAACCGAATTTCAAAGACTCCCGCGGCGGATGCATCCGGACGTTCCATGCAGCGACGATGTCGGCGAAATTCGCACAGACCCTAAAGGAGAGTCAACAATGTCGACCGGTACTTCAATTCGTCAGACACTGATGATGTCGATGGCAGCAGGCGCTCTTGCCGTCAGCGCCATCACATGGACGCACAAACAGGAAGCGGTGGCGATCCCTTCGGCACCCAAAGCCGATGAGCTTTCAGCGGCCTTCCGTGCCGTCGCTGCCGAAGCCACGCCCAGCATCGTTTCGATTGAGACCATCACTCACATGAAGCAGGTCCAGGGCCGCAACCCGCAAGTGGGCGAGGACGAAATCCCTGCTCCACTGCGTGAGTTCTTCCGCAATGATCCTCGCGCCGACGAAATGTTCCGCAACCGAGGTCGTGGCCGCGCGACGCCACCTCGTCGAGGCATGGGCTCGGGCTTTATCATCGATGCCGGCGGAATCATCCTGACTAACAATCACGTGGTGAACGGTGCCGACGAAGTCAAAGTCCGCCTGCACGACGGACGCGAATTCATCGGTCGCGACATCAAGACCGACCCCCGCACCGACGTGGCCATCGTCCGCATCGATGCCTCAGGCTTGAAGCCACTGCAACTGGGCGACAGCCACCTGACTCAAGTCGGCGACTGGGTGCTGGCCATCGGCAGCCCCTTCGGCTTGGACATGTCAGTGACCGCCGGGATCATCAGTGCCAAAGGCCGCAGCAATCGGATCACCGCTCGAGCCGACTTCCTGCAGACCGACGCCGCAATCAACCCCGGTAACAGTGGCGGACCGCTGATCAACCTGCGCGGCGAAGTGATCGGGATTAACACCGCCATCGCGACCGAAAGCGGCGGCTATGACGGTATCGGCTTCGCCATCCCCAGCCACATCGCCGGCTGGGTCAGCCAGAAGTTGATCGCCAACGGTGAAGTCACTCGCGGATACATCGGCACCGAAATCAAAGCGGTCGATGCCCAGACCGCTCGCCAGTTTAACTTGAAGGTTCGTGAAGGAGCGTTGGTTCGGTCCGTGCTGCCCGGCTCACCAGCCGAAAAAGCCGGTCTGGAACCTGGCGACCTGATCCTGAAGTTGAACGAAACGCCAATCAACGACCCCACGTCTCTACAAGGAGCCGTTGAACAACTCGCGATTGGCAAAAGCTATCCTGTGCAGATTTCTCGAGGCGGCAAGCACGAAACGCTGACACTCACTGTAGCCGAAATGCCGAAGAACTTGAGTGTCGCGTCGAATCACGACGAAGAACCGGCACCACAGCGAGCCACCAAGTTTGACTCGCTGGGTGTGGAAGTTCGTGCTCTGACGAAAGACCTTGCCAAGCAATTCGGCATCACTGGCACGACCACGGGCCTGGTGATCAGCGGCATCGAAGAAGGCAGCCCTGCTCAAGCCGCCGGCCTGAAAGCAGGCGACGTGATCGAAAAAGCGGGCGGCCAAGTCGTCACAACCGTCGAAGAATACGAAAAGGCTCGAGATCAATTCTCCAAGGGAGATGGTCTCGTCCTGAACGTGCGATCCAGCGATGGACGGAAGTTCTTTGTAGTCGTGAAGGCCGAGTAATCTGCTGCAGCGGACCGAGGGGTCAGGCCAGTTCAACGTTCCACTCGTTGAGCGGCCTGGCCCTTTTTGTTTCTTTGAATGGACGGACGAATCCGAAGAAAGATTTGACCACGAATCAGACGAATCTCCTCGAATGAATACAGCAAGCGGTCAGGCACACTTTTCTGGCGAGCCGCGCTGAGTCAGCACGCGGATCACTTCGACAGAGCCCGCACAGAAAACCGGAACGTAAGACAGATTTTCGCGCGAAGAAGAAAGGGAAGAAATTAGAATCGAGCCAAGCAGTTCTCTTCCCCTGCCTTCCTTTGCGACTTCGCGTTGAAAACCCCATCCATGGGAACACGGGCTTATCCCAAGTGCGCCATTCCTGTCTTCGCCAGTCTTCTCTCCGCGACTTCGCGGCTCCGCGTGAGAAACCGCTTACTCTTCTTCGCATTTATTCGTGCGAATTCGTCTGATTCGTGGCCAACTCTTCCACCACTACTCAGACAATTCCTGCCCGAACGAAAGTCGCATCTGCTGATCTTTCGTCGGCTGCTGCAGTTCTTTAAAGAGCAGACTAGGCTGGATGTCCTGATTGTTCTGGTATTTGCCGCTGCTGCGATACTCGTTGATCTCGCCCTGCACTGTCATGTACAGGATCTGGCAGATCGGCAAGCCGGGATAAATCCGGATTGGATGCACAGCCACCAGTTCCAGCGTCCAGTAGCCGCTGAAGCCAATATCACCGACGCCAGCCGAAGCGTGAACGAACAAACCGAGCCGAGCGATCGACGAGCGACCTTCCAGCATCGGGACGTAATTGTGAGTTTCCGTCCGTTCGATCGTCCGAGCCAGATACAGTTGCTGCGGCTGCAGCACGAATCCTTCGGGCGGAATAATATGCCGCCGATATCGGTTCGGACGGCGCACATCAAGTACGATTTCTTCGTACACGATCAATTCGTCGTGCAGACGCAGATTGTAGCTATTGGGATTAAGCTGCTTCTCATCGAACGGGTCGATCAGAATGTTCTTGCCCAACTGCGACTTGATTTCTTCGCCGGTCAGAATCATCGGAGCGACATCAGGGCCGAAAGGATATGGGGCGGCTCAGGCGACGACACCTTACGGGGCCGGAAGCCCGGATGCAACCGAAACGGATACAGCGTCAGTATCCGCCCACAAGGAGACACCGCCCAGGCGAGCCGTCCTGCCAAGTGTTACCCGCTCAAGATTTGAAAGCTTGGAACTACCTGTTGTCCGCCTGACGAAGCTGAGCGACCAGATCCGGCAGATCGTTCACGATCAGATCTGGGCGCGGACTGGCCTGTTCGAAGTCATTTCGCGTGCTGATTCCCGTCAAGATACCGGCCGTCCATAACCCCAGCGGAATCGCCCCTGAGATATCCGTGTCGTACCGATCGCCCACCATCAAGGTTTGATCGGGCGTCACGTTCAGCCGCGCCATCGCCTGTTCGTACATTCCGCGATTGGGCTTGCCGATCACCTGTGGCTGCTGGCCGCTGGCGGTGGATAGCAGAGCCAGAATGCTGCCGGCCCCTGGCAGGAAGCCGCGTTCGCTGGGAAATGTTGCGTCCGAATTCGTACCGATGAACTTCGCCCCGCGGCGAATCGCCAGCGTCACATTTGCCAGTTCGTCATAGGTCAGATGAAAGTTGATCCCAGCCACAGCATAAGTCGCGGCATCGGGATCGGTGGTCAGTTCAAAGCCATTCTTCTGCAAAGCGACCTTCAGGCCGTCCTGCCCCATGACAATCACCGGGCCGCGCGGCCAGCCCGGTTGTCCCATCTGACTCGCCAACCAACTGGCGGTCGCCTCAGCACTCCCCAGCACCTGGTCGGGTTGGATGTGAATATCCATCTCCGCCAGACGCTTGACGAACTGCTCAGGCGTCTTGCTGGCGTTGTTCGTGACAAACAAGAACTTGCGACCTGTCTCGGCCAGGTAATCGATCGCCTGCTGGACCCCCGCCAAAGGCTTGGTTCCGACGTAGATCACTCCGTCCATATCAAACAACACGCCACGCACAGAGCGCAGCCCAGCCAGATCGCGCGTCACTCTTGTCACTCCAACTTCTACTTCGTTTCGCCCATCATCCGAGACACATGCTCTTCAATCGAATCCGCCCAGATCTTGTAAGCGGCCGGAGTCAAATGCAACAAGTCCGGCATCACGTCTTTGCTCAGCACATGCTTGTCATCAAGGAACTTGGGACCGATATCCAGGTATTCGACCATCTTGCCGTCGGCCAGCTTGGCCACAATCGCATTGGCCCCGGCATTCACTTTGCGTTTTGCGTCTTCGTCATCGACGCCACGAGGGAAAATCCCCAGCAGCAGAATCTTCGTTTCAGGCAGCTTCTCGCGCAACTTGTGGACGATGGCGGTGATCCCTTCGGCGATCTGCTCGCTGGTATTGTTCCCCGAGTTGTTCGTGCCGATCATGATCACAGCCAGCTTCGGCTTGATTCCTTCGATATTGCCATTCTCCAGTCGCCACAGCACATGCTGAGTCCGATCGCCGCCGATCCCGAGGTTCACCGCGTTTCGCTTGGCGTAGGTGTCAGCCCAGACCTGTTTGCCTGGCCCTTCCCAAGCCTGTGTGATTGAATCACCGATGAAAATCAGGTCGACGTTGCCTTGTTTCACGCGTTCATTGAACGAATCGTGTCGCTTCATCCAACCCGCATCGCGTGGAACCGGTTTGACGGTGTCACTCTCTTGAGCCACAGCCGACTGAACCAACGCGCCGAACGCACAAATCGTCAACAACCAAGATGCCAATCGCATGATGCTTCGCTCCGACAGCCATTGAAGTGGACGCCACGTCGGCTGACAACAACGCCAGCCGCACTAGGTTCTACCACAGCCGAATCACGTCTGCACGCGTTACGTTCTTCACCCACCATTCAATCGCATTCAAGCGGAAGTTGCCCCATCGGTCCTATTAGTCACATCCAAGAAACAGGACAGATGTGACGAAGTTCAACAAGACGACTTTCTACGCTCGCCACAGCTTCCACCAGTGCCTCTGCTTCTGAGTTACCTCTTGCGGCGAAGGCTGGCACTTCTTTAGTGCGTGACAGATGTCATCGATCGAATCAGTCAGTAACAACGAGTCGAAATCGTCCTGAGCGATTGCACCATGCTTCAATAGCGTTCCGCGCAGGAAATCGAACAGCGGTTGCCAATATTCCACACCGACAAAGATCAGCGGGAATCGATTCACTTTGCCAGTCTGAATCAGCGTCGCCGCTTCGAACGCTTCGTCGAGCGTCCCGAAGCCGCCTGGAAAAATCAGAAACGCCTGCGAATACTTGACCAGCATCACTTTTCTCACGAAAAAATGCTGAAACAAAACCATCTTGTCCAGATAGGGATTCGCTTCCTGTTCGACCGGCAACATGATATTGCAGCCGATCGAGCCGCCACCCACCTCTTTAGCACCTCGGTTCGCCGCCTCCATGATGCCGGGGCCACCTCCGGTCATGACCGTATAACCAAACTTGGCAATCGCCGCACCGGTACGGCGCGCCAGCTCATAGCTGGCATCTCCCTCTTTAAATCGAGCCGAACCAAACACCGTGATGCACGGGCCGGTCCAGTGCAGTGCGCGATAGCCGCGGATGAATTCAATCGCAATTTTGACGACTCGCAGGAACTCATCGATTCGCGAACGTGGTCCTTCGAGTAACTTGACATCCGAATGAACGGCCGCGGGACTCGCGGGACGAATGACAACGGGCTGATCCGAGGGCGTCTGGATTGTGGACATGATTTTATCCTGAGGATGCATGGCGTCCGGCGGGGAGATATGATCGAAAGTGGCCGCGGACAGCAAGGCGGAAACGCCATTGAGTCTTGAGCCGACTTCATGCACCATGATTTTGGGAATAGAGCAATCGATGACAGATCAAGTCGAAATTGGTGGTGTCGTGCTGCATCTGAACCAGCCCGACGATTCGGCAGGTGAGTGGATCGGCCAGCGCGAGATCCTGATGCAACTGCTGGCCTGCTGGCTGGTGATTGACGAGAAAGATCTACCGCTGGCACCGCGCATCGTCGGCACACCCGGCATCGGCAAGACGACGCTGGCGATCTCGGCGGGTCGGACTCGCAAGCAAGATCTTTATATTTATCAATGCACTGCCGACACACGCCCCGAAGACTTGCTGGTCACTCCGGTCCTTGCCGAAAGCGGACGCATTAAGTACCACGCTTCGCCATTGGTCACCGCCATGGTTCGTGGTGGAATCTGCATCCTCGACGAAGGGAACCGCATGAACGAGAAGTCGTGGGCCAGCCTGGCTCCATTGCTCGATCATCGTCGCTACGTCGAATCGATCGTCGCCGGGATCACGATTCATGCTCACAAAGACTTCCGCTGTGCAGTCACGATGAATGACGACGAATCAACATTCGAGATCCCCGATTACATCCTCAGCCGCCTGCAGCCGACGCTGACGGTGGGGCATCCGCAGCGACATGACGAACTGGCGATCCTGCATTATCACCTTCCCTTCGCCGAACCCGAGATGCTGAATCTGACAGTCGACTTCCTGCAGCAATCGCATCAGTTGAACTTGGACTTCTCCACCCGAGACGGGATGAATGTCCTGCGCTATGCCATGAAGCGATTGGCTCAAGACCCGACGCATCCCGTCGCCAAAGACCTGGTCTGGCAGGAAGCCTTGATCAACTGCCTGGGTGAAGAAGCAATCGACTTGAACGAAACCGCGAAGCGACGTCAGCAATCCCTCGGCGGCAACACCATGCCCATGGGACTAGGTGACTTCTTCTTCGACCCCAACGACCCCTTGCACCCCGACTACGACGAAGAGGAAGATGAAGAAGAGTAGGTGAGGAATAAGTAACGAGTGACGAGATGAAAGTAACGAGGTGAAGACAGGAGTCAGAGTCAGTCATCACTCGCCACATTCCCTCTCCCCTTGTCCCCCTCGTTACTCGTCACTTTTATCTCGTCACTAATTCGGATTATTTATGAACGTCCTTCAATTCAGCGACCGCATTACCTGCCTCCCGATCATTCATGGGAGCGGAGATTTTGCTGTCGAAGTCCGTCGCGTGATGCTGTCGCATCATTTCGATTGCCTGGCCGTTCCGCTGCCTGCCTCGTTCCAATCCGATGTGGAACGGGCAATCGAGTTCCTGCCGAATGTCTCCATGGTCGTGCAGGAAGAGACGACGACCAGTTGGGCGGGTGAATGGAAAGGCGACGCCGAAGAGGAACCGGAAGAAGAACGAGTCTTCAGCTACGTCCCCATTGATCCCTGCCAAGGGGTGATTACGGCCCTGCGCATCGCCGCTCAAGAGCGAATCAAACGCGAGTTCATTGATCTCGAGACGGCGACGTTTCAAAGCTACGCCGCGATCCTGCCCGATCCATATGCCTTGAAGCATGTCTCCAGCGAGAAATTTGCTGCCGCGGTACTCCCCAGCATCGGACGACTCCCTGAAGGTCAACCGCGCGACCGAGTGATCCACATGGCGGCGCGACTGCGCGAACTGGAAGAACGCCACGAACGAATCCTGTTTGTCTGCTCGATCATCGACTGGCCCTGGGTTCGTGAAGCCTATGTCGATCAAACAATCGAAGCCACCGAGCACGATGATGTCGAAGAAACCTCGATCTTCGAGGCGGATCCAGAGACACTTCTGTTCATGCTGGGGGAACTCCCCTTCATCACCGGCCTGTACGAACGAGCCCGCTTTGAATTGGAGTCCGACGAGAACCTGTCGATCGACGGCGTGAAAGCCATGTTGCTGGTCGCGCGAGATCATTACAAAGCGGAACTCGGTAATCGAGCCCGCAAGATCACGCCCAAACTGCTGCGGATCTACCTGCAATACGTCCGCAATCTGACGCTCATCGAGCGTCGGATGTCGCCAACGATGTCGACCCTCGTCGAGGCGGCTCAACAGACTGGCGGCGATCAGTTCGCGATCTCGTTGATGCAGACGATGCGAGAATATCCTTTCCAGGAACGAATCCCCTTCCCGACCATTCGCCTCGGGATCGATCGCGGCCACTTGCCCGATGGGGATCTGGTTCAGCTGAAAACCCGCCTCCCCGGCCAATCGCTGGAGTGGGGCACGTGCAAGCTGAAGCCACAGCCACCCAAGCCACAACAAGATGAGTGGCAGATGCGGTGGAATCCATATCACCAGTGCAGTTGGCCCCCGGAAGACGTGGCCATCGAACGGTTCCGCACGCACGTCAAAGACTCGGCCCTCAACATGCTGGGGACCGACCTCGCTCGCAGCGAAAAATTCAGCGCCAGCCTGAAAGACGGTTTGGACATCCGCGAGACCCTGCGCAACTGGCACAGCGGCGAGTTGTATGTGAAAGTCCTGCCCCCCACCCGCGGCAGCCTGGACTGCGCGGTCATGCTGTTCGACAGCCCCGCCGACCCACGTGATTACCCATGGCGAGTGACTTGGCACGCCGAACATCACGACGAATCGACGCTGGCGCTATTTGCCACGAATTATCTCGAGAACATGGTCGGCCCTGGCATCGGACAGGCGACGTACGGTGGCGCGATGTTCCTGTTCCCACCACGTCCGGTTCCCGACATCTGGTCGAACCGCCGCTTCGATTTCGCCGACACCATGGAAGAACGCCTGCTGGCCGCCGCCTGTTATCACGCCGAAGAGCGTCACATCGCGCTGCTGAGCTCCGCACCTCCAGGCCCCGCCTGGCGAAGACTCGCCAAACGATTCGGCAAGGTTCTGATCCACGTCCCCCTGGGCCGCTTCAGCCAAGAAACCGTTCAGCAGTTGCGAATGTTCCACGTCCTCAACGGTCAACGAGTCCGCAGCTACGCTGCCGAATTCATTCGGAAAGCATAACGCACGTCCAAAACCGTCAAGGTACTCCAAAACCTGACCACAAATTGCCATTCTCTGCCAAATCGCAAGTTCTGCAATCAAATGGCAGCCTCGATCTCTTGGCTTAATTCGCAAAATCGTCAATGATTCGCCTTGCGGTCGAATGACGCTGATCGCCGCACACGGATGGCCAGGGACGAAGTTCAGCGAAAATCCTGACGGAGAACGGATCGGATGAAGTATCTCGTCACCGGAGCAGCCGGTTTCATTGGGATGCATGTCAGCACCTTGCTGCTCGACCGCGGCGATGAAGTCGTCGGCCTGGATAATCTCAATCCCTACTATACGGTTCAGCTCAAGCACGACCGACTCGCGCGGCTGACTGGCAAGCCCGGCTTCCGTTTCCAGGAAATGGATCTGGCCGATCGCGAGCGACTGACGCAACTTTTTGCGACCGAAAAATTCGATGTCGTGATCAACCTGGCGGCTCAAGCGGGCGTTCGATACTCCATCACGAACCCTCACGTGTACATCGACAGCAACATCGTGGGATTCGTCAACATCCTGGAAGCCTGCCGCCATCATGGCGTGAAGCACCTGGTCTATGCCTCATCGAGTTCCGTCTACGGTGCCAACACCACGATGCCGTTCTCGATCCATCACAATGTGGACCATCCACTCAGCCTGTACGCCGCGACGAAGAAGGCGAACGAGTTGATGGCGCATACGTACAGCCACCTGTATCACCTGCCGACCACGGGGTTGCGATTCTTTACCGTGTACGGACCGTGGGGTCGCCCCGACATGGCGATGTGGTTGTTCACTAAGGCGATCCTCGATGGTAAGCCGATCGATGTATTCAACAACGGTCAGATGCGACGTGACTTCACGTTCATCGACGACATTGCCACGGGAGTGATTCGCACGGCGGACAACGTCCCTATGGGAAACAAAGACTGGTCGGGCGATCGACCCGATCCCGCTACCAGCCGAGGTCCGTATCGCGTCTACAACATCGGCAACAATCAGCCGGTGGAACTGATGCACATGATTCGGACGCTCGAGCAGACGCTGGGAGTCGAAGCGAAAAAGAATTTCCTGCCGATGCAGGACGGCGATGTCCCCGCGACGTATGCCGACGTGGATGACTTGATCCGCGATGTCGGGTTCCGCCCCAGCACGCCGATCGAGACGGGGATTCAGCGGTTTGTCAGTTGGTACCGGGATTATCACAAGGTTTGATTCATGCGATCGATACTCGTCACCGGCGGAGCCGGATTTCTGGGAAGCCACCTTTGCGAGCGACTGCTCGAACGAGGTGACAATGTCATTTGCCTGGACAACTTCTTTACGGGCCGGAAGCAGAATGTCACCCATCTGCTCGCCAATCCCCGTTTCGAATTGATCCGGCACGACATCGTGCAGCCGATCGCGCTGGAAGCGGACCAGATCTATAACTTGGCTTGCCCCGCGTCGCCGGTGGCGTATCAGTACAACCCGATCAAGACGATCAAGACATCCACTGTCGGCGTCGTGAATGTGCTGGGGTTGGCCAAGCGATGCAAAGCGCGCATCCTGCACGCATCGACATCGGAAGTGTATGGAGATCCGACCGTGCATCCCCAGCCGGAAAGCTACTGGGGTAACGTCAATCCGCTCGGCCCCCGCAGTTGCTACGACGAGGGCAAGCGAGTCGCCGAGTCGCTGTGCATGAACTATCACCAGGAGCATAACCTGGAAGTCCGCATCATCCGGATCTTCAACACGTACGGCCCCCGCATGGATCCGAATGACGGCCGAGTGATCTCGAACTTCATTACGCAGGCTCTGCGTGGCGAACCTCTGACCATTTACGGCAACGGCCTGCAGACCCGATCGTTTTGTTACGTCGATGACCTGCTGCGCGGCATGATGCTGTTGATGGACCAGGACAAAGAAACAGGCCCCGTCAACATCGGCAATCCCGGCGAATACACGATGCTGCAGTTGGCCGAGCAAATCTTGAAGCAGATTCCCGAATCGAAATCCAAGATCGTGCATAAACCGCTGCCACAAGACGACCCCAAACAGCGCTGTCCCGACATCACCAAAGCCCGTTCGCTGCTCGGGTGGTCGCCGACCGTTGATCTGCAGGCGGGTCTCGCAAAGACGGTTGAGTACTATCGCGGCGAGCTGGCTCAAGCCTGACGACCCGGCGTTATCTTCCTGAACATGACATTAGACGATTCGACACATTCAATTGGAGCGATAGGCATGACGACACGCAAAGGAATTATCCTCGCCGGGGGATCGGGAACTCGACTGCATCCGTCCACTCGAGTCGTCAGCAAGCAACTCATGCCGGTGTACGACAAGCCGATGGTCTACTATCCGCTGTCGACAATGATGCTGGCCGGGATCCGCGAGATCATGGTAATCAGCACCCCGCAGGATCTTCCTTCGTTTCGTCGACTGCTCGGCGATGGGAGTGAGTGGGGGTTGAAGTTCGCCTATGCCGAACAGCCCGAGCCCAAGGGAATCGCGCAGTCTCTGATCATCGCCGAAGACTTTCTCAGCGGCCAGCCCTCGTGCCTGATCCTGGGTGACAATATCTTCTACGGCCATAACCTGGCGCAGTCACTGCAGTCGGCAAACTCCATTCAAACGGGGGCCACCGTCTTCGCCTACCACGTGCGTGATCCCGAGCGGTATGGCGTCGTCGTATTGGACGCGGCCGGTAAGCCAACCGAACTGGAAGAGAAACCCGCGGCCCCCCGCTCGAACTACGCCGTCACCGGATTGTACTTTTACGATAGCGAAGCCCCAGCGATTGCCCGCGCGCTCAAACCGTCGGCCCGCGGCGAACTGGAAATCACCGATGTGAATCGAGAATACCTAAAACGTGGGACGCTCAGCGTTGAGGTCTTCGGTCGCGGAACCGCCTGGCTCGACACCGGCACGCACCAGTCGTTGCTGGAAGCGTCAAACTTTGTCAGCGTCCTGGAAACGCGCCAGGGCTTAAAGGTCGCCTGCCCGGAAGAGATCGCCTGGCGCATGCACTATATAGATGCTAATCAGTTGCGACGGCTGGCAGAGCCCATGAAAAACAATTCCTACGGACAATACCTGCTGGAACTGGCAGTTTCCGCCGATTGATATCTCAGGGTCTGGCTCCGCCCTGTAAGTGAGCGACAGAACGGTCAATGACTGACCGTTTTTGGCAGCGAGTCAGGATGACCAGCCATCTCCTTGACCGTTGAACCACATCGCGCGCCGCCATTTAAGGCCTCTCATGCGGAAGCGCCCGCTTATCCCAGTTGATCTTACAGATTTGGGCTTCCACCCGCCGTGGACCCAGCCTGTCGTTACGGGTATTAACGGCAGGACCAAAACAGTCGCCCGTAGACCACGGCAATCGAGGCATCTCCCCCATTTTGCCTCGCATTCGCGGGGAATCGATCGCATTTGGCCGTCAAACTCGTGTGCATCTTGACCAAGCGGCATTAACGCTTCAACCGGCACCGAAATTGACGTAAACACATTGCGAAATAACGGTTTGAGAGATTCAAGGCTGCTGCCCCTCCCTACCGATCAATTGTGCTAGTCCCGCCAAAACGAACCGATGCGAGGCACCCGGAGACAATGGGTGAATCGTTCGAAAGATACATGGCGCCAAGTTGGCGCGTGCGGAAGTTGTTTTGTGGACGACGTACGTTCGACGGTCGTAACGACCGGAACAGGGTGATGGCCCAGCCGAGGTAATTGCGACGCGCGTCGCAGGCGGCGCGGTTCAGCCGCCTGGAATTCCACGACTGACCGACACCTAGGTTCCGTGGGTTAGGACGACCCAAGGTTCGAGATTCCCAAGGGAAGGAGACGTTCTTCTATGCGATGGATCAAGATGTCTGGGGCTGTGCTCGCTGCGATGAGCATGGCCAGCCTGGCTGAAGCCGGGTGGTTACATGGCAATACGGGGTGCTGCGGCGCCTCGAAAGCCAGCTGCACGTCTTCGTGCACACCGGCTTGTTGCCGACCTGTGATCGTGAAGCCTTGTTGCCCAACGGTCCATACCTATCAACGACGATGTTCGGACATCAAGCCACCATGCTGCGACAGCAGCTGTGCTCCAGCGAGCTGCTGTGCTCCAGCTGGTGCCGGC
The DNA here is from genome assembly GCA_903840265.1 of uncultured Schlesneria sp. Lineage (GTDB taxonomy): Bacteria > Planctomycetota > Planctomycetia > Planctomycetales > Planctomycetaceae > Schlesneria. The sequence continues at coordinate 28,879 of CAIMFH010000010.1, forward strand.
AACTGTGCACCAGCATGTGCCGCCCCTGCTGCAGCTTGTGCTCCAGCTTGTGCTGCTCCTGCAGCCAACTGTGCACCAGCTTGTGCTGCTCCCGCTGCGAACTGTGGTCCAGCCTGTGCTCCAGGTTGTGCCGCTCCAGCAGCGAACTGTGCTCCTGCTTGTGCTGCTCCTGCAGCGAACTGTGGTCCAGCCGGTCCTGGCTGTGCCGCTCCAGCAGCTGCTTGTGCTCCAGCTTGTGCCGCTCCAGCCGCTAACTGCGGTCCGGTCGGTCCTGGTTGTGCTGCTCCAGCCGCTGCCTGTGCTCCAGCTTGTGCCGCTCCAGCCGCTACCGGCTGCTGCTCAACGGGCTGTGGTACAAAGGGTTGCTGCTTCAAGGGTCTGCATGGCTTGTTCGGCAAGTCCTGCTTCAAGAAGTCATGTTGCTCGTCAACATGTGCTCCTGCCTGTGCCGCTCCAGCTTGTGCTGCACCAGCGTGTGCCGCTCCAGCCAGCTGCACGACTAGCTGCACGCCAAAGTGCTGTGCTGATCCCTGTGCAATTGCTCAGTTGATCTACACATCACAAACGGCTTGCTATGCTCGTCAACGACGTGCTGCCATCCGCAAGCTTGGCAATCGTTACGATTGCATCTGCAATCCAGAGATCATGACGGCCTTCGTCTACGCTCTGAATGATGCTGATGAACGCGTCCGACGTGAAGCTGCCGATGAAATCGGCGATCAAGTTCGCAAGAACTGCTGCTGCTGCCCAGAAGTCACCGCCGCCCTGACCTGTGCTCTGGGTGACTGTGATCGTGGTGTGGTTCGTCAAGCTGAACAGGCTCTCCGCCTGTGTGGATACGACGTCGTCAAGGGTTGCTGCGACAAGGGTTGCACGACCGCTGGTTGCTCGACTGGCTGCAGCAACGGCTGTGCCCCAGCCGGTGGCCCAGCAGTTGCCCCGATCAATGACAACGCCGCTCCAGCTCCAGTACCACCAGAAGAGAAGAAGGCTTCCAACAGCCGAAGCCGTATGTCCACGCTGCTCGGTCTCTTGAACTAGTTAGCAGTATGGCTTAGGCGATAACCAATCCGAAAGATTGGGGTACTACAGTCAACAGCGGCCCCTGGAATTTTCCAGGGGCCGTTTTCGTTTGCATCTTCAAATGCGAACAGGGAAACTTGCCTTGGTTGGATTTCTGACTTGGCAGCCACTCTCGCCCGGGATCGGCCGCAACCAGCGATCCCCAATCTCCGGCGAGATTGGCTTCCTGACACTCCCTCAGATCGATGGATCGAATTCATGACGCGCAGCAAGGTTGTGCAGATTCTGAAAACTGTCTCTCCCGGAACCGAAGTCGATCTTCGCGGCTGGGTCCGAACCAAGCGGGAGTCCAAGCAGGATTTCGCCTTTCTGGAAGTCAACGACGGCAGCTGCATGGCCAACGTGCAAGTCGTCGTCGATGCCAGCGTCCCCGACTACGCCACCTCGATCAAGCAGATTCACACCGGTGCCAGCGTCGCCGTGATTGGCGAAGTCAAAGAGTCACCCGGCAAAGGCCAGCGCGTCGAAATTCACGCCCGCAGCTTGAGAGTCCTGGGGACTGCCGATCCACAGACATACCCTCTGCAGAAAAAAGGACACAGCTTCGAGTTCCTGCGCGAGAAAGCACACCTGCGTCCGCGAACGAACACCTTCGGAGCCATCGCCCGAGTTCGCAACGCCCTGTGTGCGTCGATCCATCACTTCTTCCAGGAACGCGGGTTCCTCTATGTGCAGACGCCGATCATCACGACCAGCGATTGCGAAGGCGCCGGCCAGGTCTTTCAAGTGACCACGCTGGACCTCGCGAAACTCCAGACGTTCAAAGGTCCAGTCAACTACGAACACGACTTCTTCGGTAAGAAGGCGGGACTGACCGTCAGCGGGCAACTCGAAGGCGAGATCTTCGCCACGGCCGTCGGCGACGTTTATACGTTCGGCCCGACCTTCCGCGCTGAAAACTCCAACACGACGCGACACCTTGCCGAGTTCTGGATGGTCGAGCCCGAGATGCCGTTCTACGAACTCGAAGACAACATGAACCTCGCCGAAGCCTTCGTGCGAAAGGTTGTGAAAGATGTGCTGGAGAACTGCGCGGAAGACCTGGCGTTCTTCAACGAGCGAATCGAACCGACGCTGCTGGCATCACTGCAAAACATCGTCGAACACGACTTCATTCGCCTGACGTACACCGAAGCAGTCGACATCCTGGAAAAGTCGGGCCAGAAATTCGAATACCCCATCAGCTGGGGCAAGGACATGCAGTCCGAACACGAACGCTTCTTGACCGAGCAGCATTTCAAGCAGCCGGTGATCCTGACCGACTACCCGCGCGAGATCAAATCGTTCTACATGCGCTGCAACGAAGACGGCAAAACTGTGCGAGCGATGGATGTGCTAGTTCCTCGCATCGGCGAAATCATCGGCGGCAGCCAGCGCGAAGAACGCCACGCCGTCCTGATCGACCGCATGAAAGAATGCAATTTGAACCCCGAAGACTATTGGTGGTACCTGGAACTACGCCAGTACGGCACCGTCCCACACAGCGGCTTCGGCCTGGGTCTGGAACGCACCGTCCAGTTGGTCACAGGCATGACCAACATCCGCGACTGTATCCCCTTCCCCAGAACACCCAAGAACGCAGACTTCTAAAATTCTGGCATAAGCCCCAGTGGTCTCATAAGTCCTATTGCTTCGAAGCAATGGGACTTATGGGACAAATAGGACCGATAGGCCAAACCGCAACTCATTTTCCGATCAGGTGCGGTTCGATCAGTTCATTCCAGATTTTGTATCCCGCATCGGTCATGTGCAGGTTGTCTTTCAGGAACAGTTCCGGCTTGGGCATCCCGTCCTCTCCCAGCATCGCCGGCCAGACATCCACAAACGCCTGATTCTTCCCCGCCATCACTTCGGCTTGGAACAATCGATTCGCCTCCAAAGCCGCCTCGCGTAACTTCCATCGACTGGGACTCGGCTTGAGGCCAATCAGCACGATCTGGGTTTCGGGCAATGCACCCTGAACTTTATCGCGGAAGATGCGATAGTCATCGCGCACCTGAGTCGGTGTCTTCTTGTTCGCGATGTCGTTGTCACCGGCATACAACACAATCACCTTCGGCTTCGCCGGTAGTACGATCCGATCGACATACCGAGCCGAATCAGCCATCTCTGATCCACCGAACCCGCGGTTGAGACAACTATGATTCGGAAACGAGCTTCCCAGCTTCCACATCCGAATGCTGGAACTGCCAATAAAGGCATTCGCCCCTTCACCCGGAGGCGACTTCTGATCCCCCTCCTCAAACTTCCGAATCTCGGCTTCCCACTTATCCGCTGTCGGCTTCGCGTCTTGCGCGGGAAGGACAGCGCATAAAGCCAATAACCACACCGCTAAAGCTGTCTTGATCGCTCTATCTTTCATTCCGGTTGTCTCACCTGTGCCGAGAAATGGGACGCTGTATCCATTTAGCATGTCTCGATTTCCGAAAAACGCAATGCGACTCCCTTCCCTTCCCCAGACCGGCCGATATACTATCTATCTCCTCCCACAAAGAGGAACACCCTGACGCGGGGTGGAGCAGCCCGGTAGCTCGCGAGGCTCATAACCTCGAGGTCGTAGGTTCAAATCCTGCCCCCGCCACTTAAAACCCTCGGTTCGCAGTTGCGAGCCGAGGGTTTTTCTTTTGTGGGTCGAACAATGAGCGTTGCTTCCGCCATGCGCTCGCGATCGATCGATGACAAATGTATGCTCCTTAGTCATGAGCAACGGATTGTCATTGTCGCCTGGCGGCAGGTTATCTTACGAGTTGCGGCCAGATCCGGCTGCCCTCGGAACGACCGACCTTTCTTCGGCCGAATCGGACCGCCTGGAAGCGACCTTCCGCGAATCGACTGCGGCTGGCCTGATTGAATTGGCGAAGTCTCATGAAGACAGCCAATTTGCGCCGGACCTTCTGTTCTGGCGGGGATTCGCGCGACGCTTGTTTTCGGCAATCTGTAGTCTGGGTGAAGCTGCGCCAGCACATTGGAATAACGTCTCGCCACCGTCAGAAGATGAGTTGGCTGAGCTGGTTGCCTCGGCACCGCCGATGCGCGGATTGGAATATCTCGATGCCACGGTGCTGCAGTCCCTGTGGCGAGAATTGGCAAGCAGGGTCGGCGACCAGAGCACCGCTTGGAAAGCGGGATCGGCGGCCTACCTGCAGCATGTGGACCCGCTCTTTCATCAACTCGGCCGCGTCACGTTTCATTTAGCGGAGAACAAGCGAGACCCCGATCGTCCGTTCGCCTTTCTGGCGACATTCACTCACCGACTGACGGATCAGGCTAAGGTGGCACATATTCCACTCGCCGAAGCTCTCAAGGATTCAGCTCGCGCCAAAGATGCCGCGAGGCTGAAGTCACTCTTGGAACCGGTCGAGCGCGCTGCGGACTCGAGTCCCCTCGTGCGCGAACTCGTTGATCGTAAAACTCTGTTCGCACCGCAGGCATGGTCCATCCGGCAGGCCTATCGCTTTTTGCAGGAGACGCCGCAAATGGAGCAAGCGGGCGTCATTGTCCGCGTGCCGGACTGGTGGTCGGCTCGTCGTCCGCCACGGCCACGCGTACAGGTCAGCCTGGGAAAACGGGAACCGAGCGGTCTGGGCTTAGACGCGATGCTCGACTTCGATGTGTCTCTGGCGTTGGAAGGAGAACAGCTGACCGTTGCAGAACAGAAGCAGTTGCTGGCGTCCACGGAAGGGCTGGCTTTGCTTCGTGGGAAGTGGGTTGAAGTCGACCGCGACCGATTGCAGCAGGCACTGGAGCATTGGAACAAAGTTCAATCCGCGCATTTGGATGGAATCGACTTCATTCAGGGCATGCGGTTGCTCGCCGGCGCGACCCTCGAACAAGCAGAGAAAGAACAAGACAACACGGCTGACTGGTGCGACATGGTCTCAGGCGATTGGTTGCGCGAGACACTGAAGCAAATGCGTTCGCCAGAACAGGACCGGACCTGTCAACCAGGTCGCGATTTACAGGCGACGCTACGACCGTATCAAGTGGATGGCGTCCGGTGGTTGTGGTTTATGACCCAGTTGTCCTTGGGCGGTTGCCTTGCCGACGACATGGGCCTTGGAAAGACGATCCAGGTCATTGACATGCTGCTGCAACGGCGACGCGCTGCACGAACAACTGGCCAAACACCAAGTCTTCTCGTGGTTCCTGCATCCCTGCTTGGCAATTGGCGACAGGAGCTGACGCGGTTCGCTCCGACATTGTCCGTTCAGATGCTCCATCGGTCGGAATGCGATACTGACACTCTGGCCCGGATCGCCGCGGACCCGGTCGGCGAACTGGCAGGGTGCGACTTGGTGGTCACCACGTATGGACTGGTGCGCCGACAACCATGGTTGGAAAGCATAACGTGGTCATTGATTGTGTTGGACGAAGCACAGGCCATCAAAAATGCCGGGTCAGCCCAGACCAAAAGCGTCAAAGCGTTACCGGCCCGCACGCGCCTGTTGCTGACAGGCACACCCGTTGAGAATCACTTGGGCGACCTCTGGTCACTGTTCGACTTTGCGTGCCCCGGGCTACTGGGGAGCGCCACCCAATTCAAGAAATATATCAAACGGCTCGACGCACAACACGATCCGCAAGCCTACGCTGGTCTGCGTCGCCTTGTGCGGCCCTACATCCTCCGCAGACTAAAAACTGACCCCACGATCGCTCCCGACTTGCCGCTAAAAACCGAATTGCGGGTCGAATGCTGTCTCGCGAAGAAACAGGCCGCGATGTACGAAAACGCCGTCGCAGATCTGGCGAGGCGACTGAAAGTCTCGGATGGCATCGCACGTCGCGGCCTGGTACTGGCAACGCTGATGCAGCTCAAGCAGATCTGCAACCATCCTTCGCAGCACCTGCAACAGCCGACGTACCCGCCGGAAGAAAGCGGCAAGTTCGAGCGTCTGCGGCTGTTGTGCGAACCGATTGTCGAGAGACAGGAACGAGTCTTGGTGTTCACTCAGTTTCAGTCACTGACAGAGCCGCTAGCGACGTGGTTGCAGAAAATCTTCGGTCGCGCGGGCCTGGTGCTGCACGGCGGGACACCCGTCAAGAAACGCAGCGAACTAGTCAAAACTTTTCAGTCTGACGACGGACCGCCGTTTTTCGTCATCTCGCTGAAAGCTGGCGGCAGCGGGTTGAATCTAACCGCCGCTTCGCATGTGATCCACTTCGACAGGTGGTGGAACCCGGCGGTCGAAAATCAGGCGACCGATCGTGCCTTCCGCATTGGCCAGAAGCGCAATGTACTGGTTCATAAATTTGTGTGCCGAGGCACCGTCGAAGAACGAATCGACGCCCTGATTGCATCGAAGCAAAGCGTGGCTGATCAAGTTCTCGGACCGGATTCCGAAACCGAAGCGAAGCTGACCGAAATGAGCGACGACCAGTTGCTGGGATTCGTCGCGCTCGATTTGCGCCGGGCCTTGGATGAGGGTTGAGATTGCCGCGTACCAATTCGACGGGTACGCTCGCTCGAGATTTTGATTTCTTGGGATGGAATTTCGATCGCGAGAGCGAAAGGAGTCGCACGATGGGCTTCGGACGAAGCTGGAATGGCTATGATACCTGGGCCCCCTATGTCCCGGTCGCAGAGCGCCGTGCCCAGGCCGCCGCGAGTGCAAAAAAGCTTGAAAAAGAGCGAGGCCGGCCACTTGTCCCGATCAAGATCGAAGGCCGCACGATCGCCAGATCGTTCTGGGGCAAAGCCTGGTGCGACAACCTGGAGGCCTACAGCGACTATGCCAACCGATTGCCTCGCGGCCGAACGTACGTGCGGAATGGCTCAGTAATCCACCTGGAGATTGCCAAAGGAAAAATCACCGCCTTGGTCAGCGGATCTGAAATCTACACGCTCGCCATCACAATCAGCGCACTGTCGCGAGAGAACTGGCAGACCATCCAGCGCAGTTGCGCCCGATCAATCACATCATTGATCGACCTGCTGCAAGGCCGTTTTGACCGCAGCGTGATGGAACGCCTGACGCAGAAAGAGGGCGGCCTGTTCCCGAAGCCAAAAGAAATCAAACTGTCATGCAGTTGCCCCGATTCCGCGGGAATGTGCAAACACGTTGCCGCCGTGATGTACGGCGTCGGAGCGAAACTTGACCAATTCCCTGAACTACTCTTCACACTGCGCAATGTTGACCATCTGGAACTGATCAGCCAAGCGGTCTCCGACGACAACTTGAATCGCGCGCTGACTGGGGATTTGGAAGACAGCTTGCAGGCCGACGATCTCGGTCAAATATTTGGTATTGAACTGGAGACCGGCCGCTCCTCTTCCACTGACGATGTGCCAACTCGAAAACCTCGACGTAAGACTTCACCACCAGTCAAAGCTGTCCGGGCAGCGACGAAAAAAACGGCGAAGAGCCGGTCGCCTGCAAAAGGCTCGCAATCACCCTCAAAGCCAATCGCATCCGCCAAGCCGGTGAAAGCCAAGTCCGCAACAGTGACACGAACCTCAAAGATCCAGACGAAGAAAAAGCCGGCCACCGCCGCCGTCGTCAAACCCACTCGTCGAACGCGACCAGCGAAGTGAGTCATGTTTCGCAGCATGGTGCATGCCATTTGCTTGCGAAGAATTGCCGCATCGCTATTCCTGACGGGCTCACGGTCATTGGCTACTGAACTCGCCGCCCGCGCAATTGCGTTAGTACGGCAGTTATCGATCGGGTCAATCCAGTTATTTGGCCAGATGATCATCTCATGCGGATGCGTTGACAAACATACCGATGTAAATGACCATTGGAGTCCGTTTTTTGTGGTGACGGATCAATCCGAGCCTTTCATTTACTAATGAATTCTGACCAGTCCTCTGGCAGCATCTCCGCCGATCATTTCGGCAATCGATAGTAACTCTCTTGCTATTTGAGTCTAGACTTCGTCACTCCCGCGAGAATGCAGCCGAAGTCGATCTGTCTGCAATGACAATCACGTCGAAAGCGGCATTCGGTAGGCTGTGATTGCCCCTGCTCTCGCAGCCCAACAAATAAATCATCCAAGGAAGATCTCGATGACACGAATCCTGCCAACTCTCGGTCTGACCCTGCTATTAACGGTCTCGGTGGGGAATGCAGCTGACACGAAGAAACCGAACGTGCTGTTCATTGCTGTGGACGACCTGAATGACTGGGTCGGCTTCCTCGACGGCAACGCGCAGACGATCACGCCCAATCTCGATCGACTGGCCGCACGGGGAGTGAAATTCAATCGGGCTTACTGCGCGGCACCACTCTGCAATCCGTCTCGTACGGCGCTGATGACAGGTTTGCGGCCATCAACCAGCGGTGTCTATACGAACAACAATGACTGGCGACCGACAATTTCTGAGGACTTGCCTCTAACGACCACGTTCCGCAAAGCGGGTTACGATGTCGTCGGCTCAGGAAAGATCTATCACGAGAGTTTCGCTCGACGATCTGAATGGGACGACTTCCTGGCCAATCCTGGCAAAGATCCGGTACCGACCGGAGACACAGGAGTAGGCGGGATCAAGTTCGCACCGCTCGATTGCAAGGACGAAGATCTGCGTGAGTGGAAAGTCATTAACTACGGCATCGAGCAGTTGCAGAAGAAACGCGAGAAGCCGCTGCTCCTGACGGTTGGTCTGTTCAAACCGCACATGCCCTGGAATGTGCCGCGTAAGTACTATGACCTGCATCCTCTCGACAAGATCGTGCTGCCCGAGGCACCGCCGGAGGACCTCGCGGATATTCCTCCTGCCGGGATTAAAATGGCCAAGCCGGATGGTGATCACAAAGAGATACTGGAGTCAGGTCGTTGGAAGGAAGCCGTGCAAGCGTACCTCGCCGCCATTTCGTTTACCGACGGGCAGATCGGTCGACTGCTCGACGCTCTCGACAAGAGCCCCGAACGAGACAACACAATCATCGTCCTGTGGGGCGATCACGGTTGGCATCTTGGTGAGAAACAGCACTGGCGTAAATTCTCGTTGTGGGAGGAAGCGACGCGCGCTCCATTGATCTGGGTCGTGCCTGGTCTCACCAAGCCAGGCACGGCGACTGACCGCACGGTCGACTTCATGTCGATCTATCCAACCCTCACCGACCTGGCAGGGATTCCCACGCCGTCACATGTCGAAGGCAAGAGCCTGCGTCCGCTGCTGACTGACCCGAAAGCAGAATGGACGCAACCGGCAGTTACGACCTTTGGCTTCAATAACCATGCTGGCCGCACGGAAGGCTGGCGCTACATCCGCTATGCCAACGGCGACGAAGAACTCTACGACGAGACTGCAGACCCGAAGGAATGGACGAATCTTGCCACTCGCCCCGAACATGCAACGAAGAAAGCCGAACTCGCGAAGTTGCTCCCGACGCAGAACGCCAAGGAAGTCGCGAGGCAGGCCGCACCGAATCCGAATCGTGCCCAGCGCCGCGCGAATGCAGCCGCGAACTAAATGACAATGCGCGACGAAGGTTAGCTTGGGTGTCACGGTTGTGGAGCTTCGACAAAGCCGCGTCTTCTCTCCCATTCATCGCTCGTCGTGCTTCAATCATCTGTCAGACTCTTCTGGGTCTCCTTGATTATCTCTCCTGACAACCCTGGGTCGGCGACGATCCGTGACATTGTCAACGCGCCGATCATTGTCGAGACCGCGACGAGCGCTCGCCGTCGGGCTGCGGCGGGCTTCAGGTTCGTGTATTGCCCGGCCATGATCTCGACCAGCTCAAGGAATCCGGCCGTAGCCACTTGGCGTGTCTTCTCGTCGCTGCGAGACAGTTCGCTGCCGATCGCGGACAACGGACACCCGGCGGCCGGGTTGTCTCGGTGATCAGTCGAGAGATACGTCGTCACTGGTTCCCCACCCGCTGAAGCCGCCGCGGCCATTCGTTCGAAGATGACCGTCTTCACTGCCTCGGCACACGCTTCAGCGACGAGTTGATCCTTCGATTCGAAGTGTTTGTAGAAGCCGCCATGCGTGAGTCCCGCACCATTCATGACCTCAGCGAGCCCGGTGGCAACGATCCCATTCTTACGGAATTCGGCTGCGGCGGACGTGACAATCCGCTGGCGAGTCTGTGCCGCTTCCTCTCTCGATCTTCTCATGGCGTGACCTCTTTTTCGAAATTCTCCGCAAACTTCTTTTAGATTGCGTTAGACATCCAAATATGGCCGGTATATCACTTTGGATGTCGATCACAATCTTATTACTCGAACGGGGAGAAATCAAATGTTTCACGGAAAAGTACTGGTCACCGGCGCAACGGGCGACACAGGTCGAGCCGCGATTGACGAACTACTGGCTCGCGGTGCCACTGTCCGAGCACTGGCTCACAGTAAGGACGAACGATCAAAGAAGCTCGAGGATCGTGGGATTGAAGTTGTTTATGGCGACTTGCTCGATTTCGGTCAGGTCCGCGCCGCGCTGAGAGGGGTGCAGCGGGCCTATTTCGTCTATCCGATCCGCCCTGGCATCGTGCAGGCGACGGCCTACTTCGCCCAAGCCGCGAAAGAGGCGGGCGTGGACGGCATCGTCAACATGTCGCAGAAGACAGCACGGGAAGATGCGAAGAGCCATGCTGCGACCGACCACTGGCTGGCCGAGCGAGTCTTCGATTGGTCAGGCCTGACTGTCGCCCACATTCGACCAACGTACTTCGCCGAGTGGCTGCTGTATGTCGCCCCAATGATCAAAGCCGGCGTGCTCCACGTGCCGTTCGGGACCGGCAAGCACGCTCCCATCGCGGCCGAGGACCAGGGTCGCGTGATCGCGGGCATTCTGGAAGACCCGGCTCAACACAAAGGCGCCATCTATCCGCTCTTCGGCCCCGTCGAATACACCTATGCGGAGACAGCCAAGATCCTTGGCGAAGTCCTTGGAAAGAACGTCGAGTACAAGCAGATCAGCTTCGACTCGTTCCTGGGAATGTTACAGACCAGTAGGCCGCATCCACCAGAAGGAGCCTCCTCGCGCAACCTATACGGTGAACTAGGCAGCAAATCCCAAGGTTTCGCCGACTCTTTCACCGTGCAGCATCTGAGGGAGGTCGCGATCGACCACCAGAATGGTTACTTCGAAGGAACCAACGACTTCGTCGAAAAGCTCGGTGGTAAACCCCCGATGACACTGCAGGCTTTCATTGCGAAGCATCGCAGCGCCTTCGAGTAACCAAGCGACACGAACGCGATCGCAAACACAGCACCGCTGTTCCAAGCGCGGCAACTCAAACTAAGATTGTCGAGCTCACTGAGTCTGTTGTCTCAGTCATATTCCTTAACGTTCGCAACTACTGGAGAAAATTATGAAAGTCATGGCTGTTGGAACTCTGAAGCCACTCTCACAAGAACAACGCGAACGCTACTTGCCGGCGGAAGTCCCGGCAACGCTGCAACTCTATCTCGACGGCAAGATCGAACAATTCTGGCTAAGAGACCACGAAGTGGGGGTGATCTTCCTCATGAACGTCGATTCGGTCAAAGAGGCAGATCGGCTTCTCAAAGCACTGCCGCTCGGGCACGCGAACCTGCTGACATTCGAGCTGATGCCGATCGGCCCGCTACTGCCGTTGGGGATGTTGATGAAGCCGAACTAGAAACCAAACGGAACGCGAGAAAAGGTCGCCGATTCAACTTTCGTATTGTCGTTCTGCAGGACGACAATACTCGCGTTTTGAGATGATCTCCGACTTTGCCGCACATCAAGCTCGGTCCAAGATCCAGATGAGTACTGACTGGCGGCGGACGATCGGCCTGATAGCATGAAAGCGTTGAACATTTCACTTGGTTCGCTTCGCGTACCCGCGGCTCATCTGACGCACAATCAGGGAAAACACCACATGTGGACCAGCCTACGCTTCCGTCTCGCGTCGTTCTTCGCGGGCCTGCTGTGGTGTGGATCAGCCGTGATGGCACAGGAAATGGTGAAACCCGGCAACCAGTCGACGGATGATCATGTCGATGCCCACGCTGCGGATGCGCAGGAATTCGCGAAAGTAGATCTGAGTTATCACCGGCAGGAATCATATGTAGGGTGGATGATCCGCTCCATGGGACTGATCGGTCTGCTCGTCTTGGGGGCCGGGTTCACCTGTTTTGTGCTGACGCTGTTTATCGTGATTCGCGGTCAGGGACCATGGGCCTGCGCGGCGCTCGTGTTCATCGTGCCGATTCCGTTGTGGCTCGGCGTGTTCGGTTCGGTGAAAGGGCTGATCGCGTCGCTCCAAGTCATCGCCTTCAGTTCCGCAGCAATCAAGGCCTCCGAAATCTCGGACGGTGTCGCGTCCTCGTTGTTCAACCCGATGCTCGGCCTGGTGATGATGGCGCCAAGCTACCTGGTAGCGACACTCGGATCGATCTTTCGTTCGTTCGTCAAGCCAGCAGTTAAACCGTAGGGATTCTAAAAAGCAGGGTGCGTGGAGTCTTCGAATCGCACGATGATTTCGCAGATCGCGCTGTCGCTGAGTTCCGAAGACTGCACACACCCGACCTACGATGCAGAGCTTTCCCTCGAGACATCGTCTGTCGTTTCCTGCACGAGTTGCAACAGGTCGCTGAGGTTCTTTTCGATTGTCTGCGAGATCTCGTCGAGCGGGAGGTGGCCCAGTCTGCTGGTTGCAAAGGGCTGTTGCAGTTCGACCCCCGTCTGGTCCAGTGCCAGGATCGGATAAGCCACAAACATCGTCACGAACGGGGTAACGAGGCCAACTTTGTCCAGCAGTGCGAAGGGCAGTGCCGCGAGAAACAGGAAGATGAACCGCCGAATGGTAATGGCATAGACTCGCGGCAGTGGCGACTTGAGGATGCGTTCACATCCGCCGATGTGATCGATCAACGCCGCTCGCTCTTTATCGATCTGCATAAAAGCCATGCGATCCAGACTGCCGTCGTCCATGGCCTGACGGAGCATCTGTGCCAGCGTCAGCACAACGACAGTCGGCATATGCCCTCCCGCAGCGATTCTTGAAGTTTCCTCCTTCCCCAGTAGCGCGACCACGGCGGGTAGATCACGTTCACCTCGCAAGCTGCAACGAGCGACATTTGGAAAAGCAGCAACCCAACGGACGAACTTGGCCTGCCAGACAGGATCATTGGGCCCATACGACAGGCCGCTGATTGCCAGATTCCGAGATTGATTGACGATGCCGCCCCACAGCTTTCGCGCTTCCCACCAACGGTCATAGCCAGCGTTGGTGCGCAGCACGAGCAACAGGCCCAGAACGGCCCCCGCCACTTCGTAGGGCGCGACCGCTAGATGAAAATCGAATTCATGGGTCAGTTCGTTGATGATCCAGATGGCAGCTGCAATCGCGCCAAACGTCAGCACACGAGGAAGCACTTGCAGCGTTACCGAGCCGCGCAGAGCAAACACCTCGCGCCAAAAGTTTCTGAGATCATGCGGAGACGTCATTCAAACTGCTTTCGATTCGAAACCATCGACGACCTGATCATGTTGCCTGGCCCGGCTACCATAATCTAGGGGCTGCGGCCCATGGGTCAATGCGAACAATCGACCGAGGTGAACGAAATCGCGAGCAAACGGATCACGGAATTGCGTCTCTCGATGGATGAGATACTTAGTCAATCTCGATAGATTCCACCTTCGTCCCAGCGGGAGTAAACGGATCGCTAAGAAAGCCGCAACTTTCTGAGCTCGTCGAACTGGTCAGCATCAGCGGCAACTTGCTTGTTCGGTGATCGAAGTCTTCGCGCATCCATTGTCCAAGAAGGCCATTCAACTTTTTAAAGACTGCATCGTGTTGCAGTCCGATGTCGGTCAGAGCCAGCGCCACCGTGTTGTCTCGGTTTCGCGGGCAGTTCTGCAACTGGCGTAACCATGGAGGAATCTGCTGCGTGAGTAGTATCTCGCGCAAAGACGCGGGTGTTGTCGAAAAGTCAAAACCCTCCAGATTCTCACCACAAAACGTTGACACCTGCTTCACTACTGTTATAGTACTGTGAACACTTCTGAGGTGTCCTATGTTTGTGCATATCGAACGCGGCTCGTCCATTCCCATCTCTCGACAGATTGCCGAGCAACTGCGGTCGCAGTGCTTATCAGGGCTGTTGTCGGCCGGCCAAAAGCTTCCGTCTGTGCGGGAGCTGGCGCAACAGTTGGCCGTCAACGTCAACACTGTGTTTCGTATCTACGAACGATTGGCCGCTGAAGGGCTGATCGAACTTCGACATGGCGACGGAACCTACGTCTGCCCGCCGAAGACGCAGGCGGATGCTCAGCTGGCCCTCCAGCGGGAAAAGTTCCAGAAGGAATTTGATGCCCTCATACAGCAGGGTGTGATGCTGGGTTATTCCGCAGCGGACTTCCGAGCCCGGCTGACATTGGCAATGGCCACGGCGCGAAAGCAGCAACAGTAACTGAGGCAGATGTATTGCGATCAAGGTTCTGACGATTTCACCAAGCGAGGCAAACGATGAGCGACTCTGCCATCTCCGTTCAACATCTGCATAAATCATTCGGCCCACAGGTGGTCCTGCAGGATGTCACTCTGGAAGTCCCCGCGGGTCAGACTGTGGCATTGCTCGGACGCAATGGCACCGGCAAAACGACAATGATCCGCGCTCTGCTGGGGCTGCTCCCCGTCGATTCCGGCAACCTTAAAGTCGCGGGCTGCAACCCCGCCACCGAATCCGTGGAACTTCGTCGTCGAGTCGGCTATCTAGCCGAAGATCAATCGATGTACGGCTGGATGACGGCCATCGAACTCTGCCGCTTCCTGCAGCCGTTCTATCCTCATTGGAATACCTCGCTCGCCGATAGTTACCTCAAACGATTCGACATCCCCCGACAGGTCCGCATTGAACGCCTGTCGAAGGGCCAATCGGTCAAGCTCGGACTCGCTGTGGCCCTGGCCCATGCTCCGCAAGTCGTGATCCTCGACGATCCGGCACTCGGCCTCGATCCAGTCTCGCGCAAAGAGTTCAATCGCGACCTCGTCGAACACCTCCAAGCCGAGGGTCGAACGGTGATCTACAGCTCACACCTGCTGGATGAAGTCGAAGCGGTCGCTGATCAAGTCGCGATCCTCGATCGCGGCCGCATCGTGCGACAGGGCCCGACCGAATCACTTCGAGAAGACGTGCAGCGCTTGGTCATCTCGGCGGAAATCGTCCGGCAACGCCCTGCCCCGACCGGCCTGCTCGACGTCCGCCGCGCCGGAGAACAGTTCGAAATCGTGATCGACGACGCCGGACATTTCCTGGGCGAACTCACATCCCAAGGCTACGCGGTCACGGCGTCCGGCATGACCCTGGACGACATCTTCGAAGCCTACGTCATCGGCCGACCCGAGAAATGGTCAGACACAGCCATTGCCTCTAAAGCCTGATTCGCTCCGTTCGCAAGGCTTCATCACTCGTTACTCATTGCTCGTCACTCTTCATCCGAGCCCCCATCATGTCACCAGCATTTCGCAGCCTGTTGATGAAAGAATGGTCCGAACGTCGCCAGTTCTTCTGGTGTGCTCTGGGCCTGCTCTTCCTGAATCTCGGCTATTGCATCGCGTACGAAGTCGAGTACCGCACGCGAGCCTTCGTCGCGTCGTACTTCGGGTCTTGCCTCGGGTTCGCCTGGCTGGGCGCTATTTTGCTCGCCATGTCCACCGCCAATGGTGAGTCCTCGCAACGAACACTGCGTTTCTCGGCGGCACTTCCCGTTTCGTTAAGGCAGATCGCCTGGGCACGATTGCTGGGAGCCTGGGGTTGTCTGACAATTCCAATTCTATGCGGCGCGCTGTTGATCACGACATTGTTAGCCAGCGGCTTGATTGAACAGGCCGAGTTGCGGCCGGCCGACTATGGCTTGGGAGCCACTACGATCCGACTTCCCGATCGGCCCAGTATTTCTCGGATCGATGCAATCTGTTTTCTCTGGACTACGACCGCGATTGCCGTCGTGTTGACCATCCACACTGTCACGCTCCTTTCTCTAGTCGGAAGTTGGTGCCGATCTGAAGAAACCGCCGGCCTGTTGGGTGCACTCGTCGCTTTGATCTCAACGTCACTTTCCTCAATCCGATCAACCATGGAGCGAGCGGGATCCTACTTCGCTGCGGACTGGATCAGCGCTATGTTACCTGGAAACTTCGCGATCACGTGGGGATACATGGAGTGGGATGGCTCGACCTACACGGATCTCGAACTGGCTCCGCTGATCCTCGGGCCAGTGGTCATCAACGTCTTGATCACACTCGGATTGGGGACGCTATTCGCCAGACGTTATGGATGCCGACTCGATCTCTCGCGCTCTGTCGCCACCGGAAAAATCGCCGGATTGCTTCGTCGACTAGGTGGCCTTCTGCCGAGACTCGGATTCCGCTGGCCCGGTCAAATCGGCGCCCTGGTCTGGCTGAATACTCGACAATCGGTCTCACTCTGCCTCGCAGGACTCTTGATGGCCGGTCTAATCACCTGCGTTACGCTGAATGAAAGGCGCGCGCAGGGCTCTCTGGCGGCTCAATTTGCCGGAGAACTGTCATCCAGCACTTGGTTCGTTGGAATCTTGTGGGGAGCAATCGTTGCCGTGGCGATCTTTTCATCAGAGCTGAAATCGGGCTTGGAACAGTTCTGGCGGTCTCGCCCCATTTCACCCGCCCGCTGGTTCTGGACGAAATTCATCGTCGGATTGGCCGCCCTATTGATCACGCTCGACATTATCCCGACGCTGCTCGCCAAATCGTCAACTTATCGATCAGATCTGGGGTCCGTCGGCATCGCCTTCGTTGCCTGCATGCCACTGCTGCATACGATGATCTATACATTGACAGTCGCGGTCATCTGCCGCTGGCGACGGCCGATTCCCGCTGCCGTCGCCGCGCTCATGCTCTATTTTCTACTAGATAGTATCTTGCAATCGATTCCGGTCTATCCTGGCTTGTCCACAATGAATGTCTTTAACCGGCTCCGTGAAATGGAACAGGGCACAGGAACCGTCGACCTCATGTCCGCAGGCTACCCGATAGTGTACGGTGTCGTCGTCGCTCTGATCGTCGGCGCAACACTCTTCGCTCGCCGCATGATTGTGCCAGCGGTCGTCCTGAAATCCGGCCGTGCCGTTCTGCTGCTGACGCTGATCTTCTGGAACTCGAACGCCCAATGTGCCGAGCCACCCACTCTCAGCGACATTGAAGGCCGTATCTACGAACGAGACGAGTTGCTGAAACGCATTCACCTGCGCGCTACGATTCGAGAGGAACGGTTTCCAACCTCTCACTATTCCGACCGGATTCCCATGTCGCGAAGACGACCAACATCGAAAGTGCAGATCGAGCAAAACACATACGACTTTTACACGGATGGACCCCGCCGCGCATGGACACAATTCAACAACGAAGGACAAGTCATCGGCAGGTCTACTTACGACGGATCTATTCTCAGAAGCTTCGCCACTCAACCTTCAACTGTCGCCAGCAATTTCGTCATGTCCACCCCCTCGCCGCCGTCCGATCCAATTGTCACGCCAGACAAACTCATTCGCACCCTGGGCTTCCAGTCACAGCAGCTTGCCAACACGGTCCCGCCGCCGATATTGAAATTGCGAGAAGTCGATGGCGAACAGTTTGTCGACATCCAGGCAGAGCTAAAGTCCTTTCCTCTGTCAGGTAGCTCTTCAACTGTCTACGACTATCGATACCAGCTCACGCTGAATCTGACCCACAACGACTGGCCAGTGCGTCTGCTGTGTGAAACATTTCGACCGACGGATCACCGGCTCGTATTCCGGCAGATCATGATCTGCAACAACTGGCTCGACGCCGGGCCGATCGCCTATCCCAAACAGATCATCCAGCAAAGCTACGCCAGATCCGGCGATGCCGCAGTCAGCTCCGACGAACTCGAACTGATCACCACGCAGGAAACAAACTTCGAATTCGTGGAGATCAACCCCCAGATCCCGGAATCGATCTATACCGAGCCTTTTCCGCCGGGGGACGCGATACTACGACATGCAAGACCGAAAGGCCTACGAAGTGGACTCGAAGGGCGCACCCCAGATCGCCAATCCCAAACCCAAAGGCATACAAGGCGCCGTCCTGACCTACCACCTCCTCTGGATCACCGCGGCCGTGATCTACTTCGTGTTCGACTCGCGAAGAACCAGGATTTCCTTTGCGAACTAAATAAGTCCACAACCGAACCAGAGCGATCGTCTTCCGGGAGGGCGAGGCTCCTGCCAAGCCGCTAAGTCTCGCAGCGTTTGATCAGTACTAGCAGACTTGCTAGTAGAAGTTGAGGTCTAGCCGCTCGGACCGCGATGTCAGCATCCCCCTGAACCAAGGGCCAAGCGTTCGCAGCCAACCCGCTTTCCAGGAACTGATAACGACGGCCAACACGAACCAGCCGATGCCGACGGAGAATGAGGTCGCACCCTTCCAACCACTCTCATGAACCAGCATGGTCGCTGCCTCAACGATGATCGCAATCGTCCCCAGCAGGCCGCTTGCCCATCCGCACAGTTGATACAACCGCATCCGGACTGCGGCACTGTAAGCAAAGGCGATGACCGTCGTGATGGCGACGATCGCGACTGTGTACCAGATCGCCGCTAGTTGATCTGCCCAGTGGCTGATGACAGTGCCGACAATCGTTGCCAACAACAACATGGGTCCGCCGACGATTCGCAGCAGCCAGGCAAAATCATCGCGAAAGACCGCGCCGACTCCCAACACGGCGATGGTCAAAAGCCCACCCACGATCAGCAGCGATCGAGTATTCGTCTGGCCTATTGGTTCCAGCCACGGCTGCAGTGCGGCAATGGCAATCATCAGACCGATAAAGACCTCGCGCGAGTTCCCTCGCTGGACCCCTCTCATAAATTCGATGGCAGCCAGCAGCACAAGCGGCCAGATGATCGGCTGAGTCGACAACGTCACGTTGACCATTTGTGGACTAACGCGAGAGACAGCGATCAGCGACCACGCCATCAAAACATTCGCGGTGGCAACTCGGCGAACCATCGCATAGCCATAAAAGGCAGCAGACAACAGCAAGGTCACCCAGATCGGCGATCCAATCTGCTGAGTCACTCGCAAAACAAAGTCCCGGTAAGTGCCCGATCCCGATGCGGGCGGCAAGGCCATGATCAGGCAGATCATTGGAACCCACATGGCCAGACGAATCGCTCCGTCGTGTTTCGAAACCAACCCAGCTTCCATCAGCAGCAGACCGACGGCGAACACCAGCGGAATCAGAAAATAGAGGCCAAACGTCGATTCAAAGCTCAAAGCGGCCGTCAGCGGTTCGCCAAATACCGGATCGAACGACAGGCTGATCGCGTAGGCTCGAAAGGCAACGCAGAAGGCCAGAAACACAAACAAGGACCACGGATACCAGGGCCACCGCCAGGGCGTGCCATTGTTCTGCGTGTACTCCGGCCCCCGCCGAATCGCGGGCAACAGCGTGAGCAAGATCCCACCTGCCACCGTGGGAAACGCCAGAATCAACCAGGACACCGTCTGCATTGGCAGCGTGTTCTTCCCGGCCAGCAACAGCGGATACAGAAACAACAATCCGAGCAACAGATGATAGGGAATTCGAAACAACCACGGCAGACGGATCTTCAGGCTCAGCAGCAGGATCTCAGAGAGAACCATCGAACAGACCAACCCGGCGATCAGCAATCGTCGTCCGGTATCGGGTTCTCGGACCAGTGTTTCATCAAAGATCAACGACATCTCGACAAACAGCAGCAGGATCAACAGCAGGATCGAACGAGCGTCATCCCAGACTTTTCCAAATCTCACGATCACGAACCCTGTGATGGCCAGCAGGGCAATGTAGCCCACGGTCAGGCCAAGCAGCGGCCACGGTGAGAACGATTCGCCGTTGTCCGAGTGAAACCACTGCGCGGATGCATGCAAGACAAAGCAGACGCTCAGCAAGTAGAACGGGTTCTGCGAGCAGATCAGCCGCCGAAGCCGACTGCTCGGATTTGAAACCGCTGGTTGCGACACCGGAGAGACACACACGGGCTCAGCGGTCATGATCGGCCCCGTAGTACGAGGAGACGGACGAATCATGGACACAGGAACTGGAAGAGCGGTCCCAAATCAGTGAGCGACCCGCTCGATCGATATGAGTTCAGCGTGAATATGCTCGAATCGTGCCACACATGCCTGAACTGAAAAACGTCATGTAATCACGTCTAGATCACGACATTTTGAGTTGATTTGCATGTTATCTACAAAGAGGACTGCAGATCACACAAAGTCAGGCGGGTGACGCCGCAGGTTCAAGGACGCAGCAGCGTCCCATTTTGACACAACAAAGATGCAACGCCCCGCTGGCGAAAGAATCGGCTTCCCCGCCACAGCACCGGCAAGACTCAGATCGTTGAATGCAGCGTCATCGGCGTGCGAACGCAGCGCGGCTCACCTGAGAGGCGGAAGGCATGAGTTCCGATAACCTTTGACGTCAAGAAGCCGTGCCACTGGTTGGCCGTCTTCAGACAACCAGTGCCCGATGCTCGCACTCGCTTTCAGCTCTCACAACTTCCTCTTTTGTTTTCGTGTGTTCCGCGGTTATCTCTTAGCCGATAATTTCCAGCACCTCCATCAGGTCCGCGACAGTGTCAATCACGTAGTCGGCACCTGCTTGTTCGAACTGTTGGCGAACTGGCGATGACAACGATTCGCGCTCCACCTCGGTCAGTTCCAAATACTGCAACTCGGTCAGCCCCAGCGAATTCCCGGAGCCGATCACGGCCACGGAACGGCAATGAGCATTCGCGGCCGCTTCAATCCCGACAATCGTGTCATCGACTTTGACGACTTCGGCGGGATCGATCACTTCCGCGAACCGCATCACCTTCTGAATCATGTCGGGAGCCGGACGGCCACGAGGGACTTCATCAGAAGTCACGACGACATCTGGCGACAGCCCGTACGAGGCGGCGATCGGAACGACAATTTCCATCAGTTCGCGCGTGTAGCCTGTCGTCGAACCGATGGTGATCCCCGCGGCCTTCAATTGCTCGAAGACTTCCCTGGCACCAGGAATCGGTTGCGAATATTCGGCCAGGATCGACTTCTGCAGCGGCAGAAAGTCGTGATACAGACGGTCCAGATCGGCGACGCAAGGAGCCGCTCCGAAACGATCAGCCCAGCGTTCGTGCACCGAAGACATCGCCAAGATCGCTTCGATGTGGTCGCGTTTGGCGACGCCCATGGGACCGCGTGCTTCCGCGTCGGTAATGGGAACACCCTGCAGATCGAACAGCCTCTGCAGGACGATCACCGGTGCCTGGCATCCGAAATCGATGATGGTTCCGGCCCAGTCGAAGATAACCAGTTTGACTTGTGTCGAACAACTTACTTCAAGCTGGCTCATTGCTTACCTCCCATGTTTTTGCGGCTTCCCATTGATCGATGACGGACTCACTCACGGCCAGACTTAGCGACATCCCATTGCCGCCGAAGCCGTTGACGATGTACAGGTTCGATTCGATCTCCCGAATGGTGAACATGCTTTGAGGATGTTTCGCATAAAAACCGCTCCATCGACGAGAAATCGACGGCTCGGGAATGATCAGGACTTTGTGAATCTCTCTCATTACAAGTTGATCGATCTCATCCTTGTCGAACGGATCGATGTCGTCGCCATATTCGTGCGAATCGCCCAGGATCAGTTCGCCGTCCGGCGTTGACGACGCCATCACGTGGATGCCATAGCGGTCCAGTTCGGGCATTGTCTCCGAGACGCGTTGACGAACATGATCGAGCGAGGGACAGACGTTGAATGCCGAATAGTGACGTAGCGTCAGTCCACTCGCCATATGCGGCCCCAGGTTCCAACCAGCCGGTTGCGGAACCGAAAGCAGCATCTGCAATTTGCAGATCTTATAGTGCTCGGCGCGATGCTGTTCGGGAAAGAGACTCTTGTAGTAGGCACCGTTGGCAATGATGATGCGATCACCACTCCAGGACCGACCGTCAGCGGCGACTACTTCGCCTTCCTGGACTTGCGTGATCGAAGTTTCGAAATAGAAGTCGATTCCCACGACATCGTTCAAGTACGAAACGATCGACGCAATCGCCGTCGGTGGATGGACACGACGTTCCGAATTGCTGAACATCCCCCCAACCAGACCATGCGGATTGGCCGCGGGCATCTGCTTCAGCACCTGCGCGGGGCTGAGAACCTCCAGTTCGAGATCGCTGGACGATTCGGCGGTCGCGAATTCGCGAAGGACCGCCATTTCGTCATCGTGATGGGCTAGAAAGACCGAGCCGCACGCTTCGACGGGAAATCCAGCAGCCTTTCCAAGCTCTTCCCACAGTTGCTGATTTCTCAGCGCGTGTTTGCGAGCCTCCCCTGCTGGTTGGCCGATGGGCCAGACCATTCCGAAATTGCGAATGCTGGCCCCTTCTGGTCGCGAGTTGGTTTCAAATACCGCCACAGAATAGCCACGTTTCGCAGCAGCCCAGGCATGGCCCAGGCCAACAATTCCGCTGCCGATGACAATGATGTCGTAGTTCATAGAATCCTTTTTTAAAGTTCACTGCGGTGTGATGCACTGTCAAGAAACAAAGCGAGTTAAGCGGTGACTCCGACCTCTGCGTCTGCTGTTGCTCGCTTCGTGATGCTCCGGAGTTCGTACCGTCCCGGCCACAGGGCTAAGGCCATCGCCCATCCGCTGATCATCAGGCAGACCAACCCTAGAATTGGCAGAATCACCGAGCACGATTGAAAGAACGTCAACCGGTCAAAGTCGCCCGCAAAAACGTCTCGATAGAGCTGGGCGACCACGCTACCGGTATAGCCAAGCGCATCGGCCAGACAGATTCCAAACACCGCTGTCCCACCACCACGTATCGCGATCAGGCGATCAAACAACATCGCATTGAATGGGACATAGGTCAGGTAGACGCCGATTCCGGTCAGCATCATCCACGTCATTCCCGAGATGGCTCGGCCGAACACAAGCCACGTTGCCGTTCCGACCAGCAACATTCCGACCGCCATTAGCACGTAAATCGCCACCATGGCGAGGCGGTTGTCTCGAATTAGGATCAAGGCTCCCAGAGCAAGTGTGACCAGCAGCCCGGCGGGTAGCTCTGTCTTGGAAAAGATGGCGGCGTCGTTGGCGAATCCCAGCGTGGCCAGCATGTCGACCGCATAGTTGTCGCGAAAATCGCGGTAAGCGGTCAGGGCAGTATAAAAGATGAGCAGCGGCCACAGGACAGACCATTGCGATCGCACAAACTCCCAGCGATCTTCGACACTCATTGGTTGGCGTTCCGCACGCTGCTGGTTGTCAATCGAATCCGGCGCTGGCAACGAATGCAACATCCCCACGGCCAGTACGAACAAGGGCAGGAAACAAAGTCCCGTCAAGGCCGGCATCCAATAGATGTCCACGCCGTGCGTCAGCCACCATCGCCCGATGTCTTTGACGATGCCACTGGAAACGACAAACGAACAACACAGCGCAGCCAGCAGCAGGTCAGACGATCGCCGCCCTTCCAGGTAGCGAACGATGAATCCCCACACCAACCCCAGTGGAATGCCATTCAGGAAAATGGCAACAACCTTCCAGGGAACAGGGAGCACCGCGAACAAGACCAGCGACAATTCTGCGGCCAGGATGAGACCAATGAGGACCAGCCCGCAATACCTCGAAGACGACCGAGAACAGACATCGATGCCGCAATATTTCGAGATGGCATACCCGAGAATCTGGGCCACCACGAAGGCCGTCTTGAGATCGACGCCCGTATTCCACAACGTCTCGTGAGGATACGTCGCCGCAGTGAACGGCTTGCGAAAGGCATACATTGCAAAGTACGCCATAAAACCCCCGATGGCCGCCATCGGCATGACCGTCCATCGTCTGGATGGCGTCGATTCTGACTGCACAATCGAAAGCGGATTCATGGGACGCTCGTCATTGTGGGAAGCACAGCGAAGGACCGCAGCAGCACAAGTTCGTACTTCCGCGATCACATCATCTCGCGACGGAGTTCTGTTTGATCGGCGCTGCGAAGGGTGAGTCGACCACTGCGGGAATGGAGCCCGCAACAATCAACTCACCCCGGTCTCAGCAGGTTAGAAGTCCCCAACAGGGGTTCCGTCGGCACGACTTCCCAGGACAGACCAGACGTTCAAGTCGATGTTCTCGGAGACGAACCGGACCGATCCATCTGCCAAAGCAACGTGAACGCCGCCCGGATGCTGGCTGCCATAAGCAGTCTCAAAATTCTTTTTCATCTGCACGCCAGTTGAACCCATCATTTCGGAGAGATCGGAGATGTCGTCGTAGTCGTCGCCGCCGATATACCAATGATCCAATATTCCGTTAGGCCAGACGGGTTCGTCGACGGTCTTCGAAGTGTTGGTGAGAATCGGCAGGACTTCGCCGAGCATCACGGTGTTCGAAGTTCCGTCTGTCACATCGCGGAATCGACGCGACTGCTCGAATGCGAAGATTCCATCAGAGTTGCTCCACGTTGCCAGAGCACTGCCGCTATCGTCATCCAGATTGCCGCCCGTCCCCCAGGCATTCGCGATGTAGCAGGCGGGAACTCGATTGGCGATCCGGTATCCGCCTCCAACTCCACGCTCGTCCAGATGTTCGGGGATGGCAGCAGAGGGGCAACGAAAAGCGGCGATCATCGTTTCGCAGGCCACGGTCTTCGCTTGGGTATTGGTGCCACTGGAGTTGCCCCAGTTCTTCGCATCGCCACTCCCCTCGCCCCAAGTCGTAATTGAGCTGTAGAGGTTTCCCTGTTCAATCTGCGGAAGCAGCATGGCGGACCAGGCAGATCCTTCGCGAGCACCACCGAATGGCAGCACCGAATGCGTGTCGTGGTAGTTGTGCAGCGCCAGCGCCAGTTGCTTCAGATTGTTGCGGCAACTCGTCCGCCGAGCGGATTCCCTCGCCTGCTGAACTGCTGGCAACAACAGGGCGATCAGAACGGCAATGATGGCGATCACCACCAGCAGTTCGATCAAAGTGAAACCAGATCGGCCAGCCTTCTTCGCGGTAGACATGTGCAACTCCTTCAGACAACCGGGACGAGTGAACAGGGATCAGAGCGGCGAACAGACAAGAAATAGAAAATGAGCCACGGACCACACGAATCAACCGCCAGCGGCGATCGCTTTGGGAAGATCGAGGGCAACTCCTTTTGAGGGAATTCGAATCTTGAGAGGAGACTTGCTTGGGATTTGATAGTCCTCGGGAACGATGTTGGTCGCCCCGACTTCATCCGGCTTTTCGTCACTCTTGAGGTCAGCTCCGGACGGCAATTCGAACTTCTTGCAGGTCACGGCATATTCGCCAGCCTTCAGCTTGGCCGCGGAGGTGAATTCGAATCGTCCTTGCTCGTCTGTCCGAGCCATCGCCACAGGGATCGCTGGAGAGTCACTCGTCGACCAGAGAGTCAATTCGGCAAAGGAGGCCGACTTGCCACTCACTGTGATCAAGCCATCAGCCGTATACCCTGACTGTCCGAATCCGCAACCACCAACGATCAGGATCGCCAAGGGGATGGAGTACGCGACACTTCGGCAAACCGAATAGAACAACTTCATGAGCACGACCCTGATCTAGAGAGAGGGGTTCAGATTCCGGGGATCGCTGTCTCGGTGTGACGATCACTTGAACCGTTCAACGATTTGCGATGTCCAACGGAGTCAGATTCTGTCGTTCGACGCTGCCAGCCGCGATGACACTTCGCGCTGATTTACGTAACAGTTTTCACAGCTTTTTGAAGCAATCTTCTTTTTCGTTGGATACACTCAAACCCACTCACCACAATATTCTCAGACCTCGCAGGCCGATCTATCCTTTTTGGCGATCACCAAAGTAGATGGCGAATTTCAACCAAAAACGGATTGCGTTGCTGGTGCAAACGTCGACCTCATGGAGCCGACAGGTCCTGGCTGGCGTGGCGGAACAAGCACTCGAGAAAGGTGTCTGCGAGTTCTGGATTGAGCCGCGAGGCTTCTATGAATCGATGACGCTTCCGCCAGACTGGGCCGGCGATGGTATTATCTGTCGATTAACCGATCAGCATCTCGTCGACGCTATCGAACGTCGTGGCCTACCCGCGGTGAATGTTTCCTGGCTGGGAACACATAGTCCCAAGATCCCCAAAGTGGTCTCAGATGAGGCCGCCTGCGGGAAGTTAGCCGCCGAGTTTCTGATCGAGCGTGGGTGGACCAACTTTGGAGTCGTCGGCTATCCCCCGCGACTCAACTACTCCGGTCAGGTGGAACGCGCGTTCTGCGAACGTCTGGCGACCGAGGGCCATACAACTTCATCCTTCGAACATCAGTCTGATTTCGGCCAACTGAATATCGGCGATCAGCTCTCTTCGATCGCAGTCTGGCTGCTCTCATTGCCCAAGCCTGTGGCGATCCTGGTCTGGACAACGACGATCGGGCATGAAATCACGCTGACTTGCCGTAAGCTGCGTCTGTCCGTTCCTGATGACGTTGCCATCCTGGCCATCGAACTCGATCCACTCATTTCATCTCTGGCCCCCACGCCGATTGCCTTCATCGATCAATCACCGCGTCAGGTCGGAGCGAGAGCTCTTGAGCTATTGTTGGATTTGATCGACGGAAACGCTCCGCCAGGTGAGCCGATCCTGATCCCTCCGCGGTGCATCGCCGAACGAACCTCTGTCGGGACAATCTTCGTTCAGGACACGATGGTCAGAAACGCCGTCCAATTCATGCGAGATCGAATTGGCTTTCCGATTCAAGTCAACGATGTGGCCACCGCAGTCGCCACGTCGCGTCGTGTGCTGGAACAACGTTTCGAGAAAGCGTTGAAGTGCTCACCGGCCGAAGTCATCCGTCGCTCAAAGCTCACCCATGCCATGCACCTTCTCGGTGAAACGGCGCTCACGGTGAGCGAAGTCGCTCTGCGAACAGGATTTCTGCATACGGAAACGTTCCTGCGTTTTTTCAAGCGCGAAGCAGGAGTCACGCCGACAGAATTCCGTTCGAAGTCACCGAAGGTACGACAGAGAGCGTTTGAAGAGGACTAACCGGCGATGCTCTAATCCGGGCGTGGCTCGTCACGCAAAGACCACGCCCTTCACGCAGCTTCAGGGACGTACCACTCTGCAAACACGTTGCTCATCTTACAAGCCTCTGCTACTTTCAAGCGATGACATCAACTCGCATCAGTCAGCATATCAACGCACCACGTGCCGCAGTCTATCACACCCTGCTCGATCCACAGGCGATCGCCCACTGGCGAGTGCCCAACGGCATGACCTCCCATGTGCACGAATTCGACGCTCGTGAAGGAAGTTCGTTTCGAGTCTCACTCACATACACCACAGACGGTGCAGGTAAGACGACCGCACGCACGGACACTTACAACGAATATGGCTGGCAACAGTCGCTCAAGAAGCTGGCGACCCTCGTCGAGACAAAACAGGACATCTCAATCTAACCACTTCCACTGGACCTCAGTAGAATATGCGGCGTAGAACATGCGACGTTGTGTCGGTAAGATACTGACGGCAATGGAGGCGAGAGGTAGTCAGGAGTAAGGTCATCATGTCGACGGCTCGCGAAGAGATACTGAGAACGGCGATGGAGCTATCCGAGTCAGATCGTCTGCTGCTTGCGACGGAACTGATGGATACTGTTTCGGACGACTCGTCAGGTTGGTCGATCGACGATCCCGATCTACTTCAGGAACTCCAAACTCGAATGAACGACGGTCGCCCGGCCGTCTCGTGGAACGATGTCAAAGCACAGCTGGATGCGGATCTTCAGGCGTGATCGAGTTCCATCAACTCGCCCTGCAGGAGTTACGGCAGGCACAAGCATGGTATCGTGCAAGATCGCAGCAAGCGGCGGAACGTTTTTACTTAAAGGTTCAACGGGCAATCGAACGACTGCAGATCGATCCGTCCTCGCATGCCATGATTGGACGTGACTGCCATTAATTGCGGATTGCACGATTTCCGTTTGCGCTCATTTACCGCGTTCAATCTGACAGTCACATCTTCATCATCGCGGTTGCTCATAGCTCTCGTCGTCGAAGTTACTGGCGGAAGCGCAAGTGACCGAATTGGCCTACCAACAAGTTTTTATTTGTGATTATCTAAAGGGACAAATTCGTGAAGCTGATTCGCTTCGTTGCCATAGTGGCCTGTTCGATTTCGCTCGCGGTCGGATGCTCGACTCCTTCAAGTCCTCCTACCACGCCAAAGCCACAGGAATCTGCCTCCAATCCAGAGTCCTCGACGACAGGCTCAACGCCGAATGTCCCCCGCGAACAATTGGACGCAGCCATCAAACTGCTGGACCCGCTCGGGATTTCGTATGACGAATTGGGCGACGATGCGCCGCTGACGACTCCTCTACCGACCTTCTCAGGAGCCAACGGGGTCGGCGGCACCGAGTTGAAAAAGCTGGTGGACCTCCCCTTCCCTTTCGCATTGCGATTGAACGAGACCAAGGTGACTGATGAGGACCTGAAGGAACTGGTAAAGCTCGAACATCTGACGTACTTGAATCTCGGTGATTGCGATATCACAAACTCGGGAATTGAGAACCTGGCTGCTGTACCAAATCTCGAAGTTCTGTTCCTGGAGAACACCAAGATCACCAATGCAGGTGTTCCCGCTTTTGCAAAATTCAAACGATTGCGCGCGATCTGCTTGGACAAGACCGAAATCACGGACGCGGGACTGCAAAAGCTGGCAGACCTAAAGACTCTCGACACCCTCTATGTGAACGGAACAGAAATCACAAATGTCGGATTGGCGGCAATCGCCGAGTCTCACCCCAATCTTTCGGTTCTGTTTCTCGCTGGAACCGGAATCACGGATGATGGGCTGAAGTCCATTGCAACGTTGAAGCAACTGAAAACTCTCTACCTGACGGCAACCCAGATCTCGGACGCTGGCATGAGAGACCTGTCGACGCTACCAGCGCTCACAACATTGGATATCGGTGGAACTCCAATAGGCGACGCTGGTATCAAAGAGCTGACGGCGATCAAGACTTTATCATCGTTGCATCTGCATGGCACCCAAGCCACGGACGCTTCCTTCCGAGATCTTGCCGAGCTACCAGCCCTGTCAGAGTTATGGATCTCCACATCGCTCGCCACTCCAGCCGGAATTGTCGTGTTCAAGTCGATTCGGCCCAATTGCGCTGTGCAGTGATGATTCGCGATGTCTAAGGCATGGCTGGTGGCACGACACACTAGCTAGTGAGTAAGATTGCCGCCGCAAGTAGGTAGGGTGTGTTCCGAAGACTTCACGCACCTGACGTTCATCTCATTCCCAACCCGATCATTATCCATGAAACTACTCGTCACCGCCTTCGCGTTACTGCTCGTTGCAAATGTCGCCCGAGCGGAAATCGGTATCATTTCGCCTGCCGATGCCAATCAACTCATTCATAATACGGACGCCAGCCAGCGGCCCGTCGTGCTGGATACTCGCGGAGGCTACAAGGACTACTTCCGCGGCCACCTTCCCTCCGCGCATCACCTCAACTTCGACACTCTTCGAGGTACCGAGAATGGCGTTCCCGTTCAGTATCTGCCTGATGACATCACGAAGGCATTACTGATTCGAGCCGGCATCGATCGCAATCGTACGCATCTGATCTACGCGACGGGCGATGTTCTTCCCAACGATGAAATCCTCAGTGCCAGCATGGTCGCTTACGTGCTGGAAAAGTTCGGCGTGAAGGACATTCGTATCGTTGACGGTGGTCTTCCTGCTTGGAAACAGGCCAAGCTGCCCGTCACGCAGGAATACTTTGGCAATGCTCCGGGGACGCTGCCCGAAAGGGGAAACAAAGAGATCGCGATCGCCGTCGATGAACTGCTGGAACGAAAAGGAAAACCCGGCGTCGTGCTCGTCGATGCTCGCCCCCACAACGAATACCTCGGCGACGATGATATCTGGCTGCGAAAGGGACATATCCCGGGTGCGATCAGCTTCCACTGGGCGCGACTCATGGAGAAAGACAACACCCACAAGTTCAAGCCTTTCACGCAAGTGAAAGCCGAACTCGAAGCGGCCGGACTGGAACCAAACAAAGAGATCATCGTCTACTGTGGCACGTCTCGCGAAGGGAGCCTGCTGCGGTTCTACTTGAAGCACGTCGCGAAGTATCCCAACGTGCGGCTGTATGAAGGATCGTGGAAAGAATACGCATCCTTGAAGCAGCACGCTGCCGAAACGAAAGAGAACAAAGCCAAGTGAGGTCGACCGCATGCTGACCTCCATTCTGTTTCTCGCCGTCTGCTTCGTGGCCTTCACGAACGGAGCGAACGCCAACTTTAAGGGTGTGGCTTCGCTTTACGGTAGCGGGACCACCACACTTCGCACGGCTCTATATTGGGGGACTGCGACGACATTCGCGGGGTCTCTAGCGGCGATGTTTCTGGCCGAGGGGATGCTCAAGAAATTCAGCGGTCGCGGCATCGTTCCCGATACGCTATTGCAGTCCCCCGAATTTCTAACTGCGGTCGCTATCGGGGCCGCGTTGACCAGCTTCCTCGCCACAAGACTCGGCTTCCCGGTCTCGACCACGCACGCTTTGGTGGGTGCGTTGTTAGGCGCGGGGCTGGCCGGAAGCGGTACCGAAGTCCAGTTTATGGCACTCGGGAAAAACTTCCTCTACCCCCTGTTCTTCAGTCCGATCGTGGCCGCCGTCTTAGGGGGGCTGACATACCTGATCTTAAGAACTTTGCGACTCGCTCCCGACCATCGCACTCGCACGCTAGATGTCCTGCACTACATCAGTGCCGGCGCAGCCAGCTTCGCCCGCGGCTTGAATGATACACCGAAGATGGTGGCACTATTGCTCGTCGTCCCCGGCTTCGACGCGCGCTGGGGAGGACTGGTCATCGCTATCGTGATCGCTCTCGGCGGCTTACTCGATGCCGATAAAGTCGCGGAAACGCTCGGCAAGAAGGTCACCGCGATGAACCCCGGCCAGGGCTTTGCCGCGAGTCTTGTGACGGCGGGCCTGGTCACCACCGCCAGCTTTCATAGTCTTCCCGTCAGCACAACCCATGTCAGCGTCGGTTCACTGCTCGGCATGGGAGTGACGACGGGCCAGGCGAAATGGCGGACTATCGGAGAAATTCTGCTCGCCTGGGTCAGCACGGTCCCTTGCGGGGCGATCCTGGCGGCCATCGCTTATGGTGTGATTTCCTGGTTCTAACGACGCGAGGTTGCACGAGAGATGGTTGAGACCAATGAGCAACAAATTCGCATCCTGGCGGAGCAGGAAATCGATCCACGTCTTGAACTGGCGGTGTTCACGACCCAGCTCGCGTTGGATCGCACACAACTCTCCTGGGTGCGCACGGCGTTCACATTCATGTCAGCCGGCCTGGCCCTGGATAAAGGGGCCGAGGCGATGCATCGGGCCAGTGTCCTGGCGGGAACAAATTGGGTCCGGAGCAGTCATGCCATTGCTGTCGTTCTGACATCGGCCGCAACAGTTTCGCTGCTGCTCGCAACATATGCCTACTGCCGTGAGGCTCATCGTCTAGGACAGCTCAAGAACACCACCGTCTGGGTTCCTCCGGTGCTGTTCTTGTCGCTACTGGTAATTTGCCTCGGCGGTACCTTGTCCACGCTCTTACTGATCTGGCATCGATTGGAACCGTGATGCAAATGGTGGCGAATTGGCTGAGACAACAACCACTCGTTTCAAACGATGGAACATCATTGCATGACCCATGCCGAGACGCGACACGTAAGTGCTACACGCGCTAATCGATTTCGACTTGCGTTGAGGCAGCCGCCTTGAGGAGCTTCGCGTCTTCCCGATCTAGAGGTGGAGTGCGGGGTGCATAAAATAGCTCATGAAATCGTGAGTCACGATGATAGAGCAACTGGCAGCGCCGCCAGTCCGACAATTGATGCTCCAAAATCTGCGCAACAGTCGGAAATTGCTCCACAACGTTTTCCGGCTCAGACATATCTGTAGGGCGCAAATACAATTCAGCGGAGTATTGTTCATGGCGGCGCACAAGCTTCCAGCCGGTTCCGGAAATGACGGCGTCTGCCCCAACACCACCCGCTCGACTTGTAACAAACACCAGTCGGCGTTCATCGGCAGGCCGTTCCTCGCTGAAGAGATCAATACCCTGAAACGAGCTCGGAATCTTCTTTCCGACTGCGGCGACCAATGTGGGAGCGATGTCGATAGCCTGCGCGAGATATTGGCTTCGCGTGGCAGCAATCAGGTCGGGGCTGTGAAAGATCAGTGGGACATGACAAACCGTCTCCAAAAGGGATTGCCCGTGACCATATTCGCCAACCTCTCCCATCGATTCTCCGTGATCTCCGGTAATCACAATGATCGTATGGTTTAGTGCTTTCAATGCAATCAATTGATCAACGACTTCGCCAATCCGCTGATCCACATAATTCATCGCATTGAAGTAAGCGTTGCGAATTGTCGCGACTCGATCAGGATCCCACCTTGTAAGAGATGTCTCTAGTCCAAAATCACTTGGCTGAAAAGGGCCTTGCTGGCCGCCAGGCAGCTGATACGGAAAATGCGAAGCCTGAAAGTTGATCACAGTCATCCAGGGATTTTTCGCAACTTCCTGCTGAGTGATCCATGCAATTGCGGCCGTAGCGGTCATACGATCATCAAGCTTGCCGGCCACCCCTGTCATTTCGACCCATTTTTTGAATCCTCGATCACCCACTGGAACAAACGAACTTTTCGGATCGCTGCGTGAGTCGAACATGACGTCTAACGAAGCACTATCGTAAAACAGATGCATGTTACTCCATGCCTCATTTTGCGATGAAAACATCGAAGTTGAATATCCGTGCCCCTTCAGAGCGTCCCAAAGCAGCACCTTTGGCCACGGCACAACTCTTTTGTAAAAGTACTGTCCCTCGGTCCTTAACGGGTAGAGAGAAGAGACAATACACGGATCTGAATAGTCAGAGTGGACGCTCTGCAAGTAAGCGCGGTCGAACGAAGTCCCTGATCGCCGCAGCCGATTTATGTTGGGCGTTACCTCCACTTCTTGATGTGTTACACCTGGAACATCCGCTCTAAGTGATTCAACAACTATCACGATGATGTTCGAGGGGCGTGACTCGCCCGCGGCGTTTGCTTGCTGAGAAGGCGCGTCGTCTACCACCGATCGAGGAACAAGCAGTGTCGGGGATATCGTTCCGTTGACAAAAGAGACCTCCCGTGCGATGGCTCTGCTGAACCAACCCACCATGGGATTTGCTCTTTTGGTCAACTCGTACGAGAGAAGGGGCACCCCAGAATCGCGGAAGGAACTTACTCGACGTTGTTGGTCCGACGTGCTGTTACTCTGGATCGTCTCGTCTGGCGTGATAATGGAGGGCAACAACAAGAAACTGAAAAATATCCAAGTCCATATCACCGCGGGAACGGGATCCTCCGCAGTGCTTGTTGTCCATTCATCGCGATTCGCTGCGACGACGGCGACACCACAAATTCCTACAGAGGCGGGAAGTAACAGCGCTGCTTCCCACAACAAGTGCCTCTCAGTCTGTCGTGCGTACTCATACAGCATTTCCCGATTCACGTACATGAAATAAAATACGTCACCATCGGGAAAGACACCTGTTCTCAGATAAAACCTCCAACTTATCAAATACATGTAAACGAACGTGGACATGGCGATGAAGCCAGCAATTCCCGGTAGCAGCTTGAGATGCCCGTCCGCAGCTTGACCCAAAAGATGGATGCCTCGAACCATCCAATAGCACCACCATCTAGCAGTGCACCAGAATAGAAGCGGAACGAGAAGCGGTACGAATCCGAATATCCCAGCTGCGATCGAAGTCGTGGAGTCACGCGTCCGCCACATCAAGATTGACTCGCACGCGACGCAAAGAGCGCAGCATTTGCTGAACTGCCACACGTGAGGCGAGGTGAACCAATTACCACAATAACGCCAGACGTTCATTTCGCGCGGCCTAAATTAACTTACGGACCATCATCTCGCATACGAGAGGGCGTCGGCGATACATAGTCTAACACGGCACGCAGGCACGACCTTTGTTGAGGCCGTGCCTGCATTGCGGCGAAGGTGCTGTTCACCACCTTGGAGTCAACTAGTCGGTGACTTGCAATAGTATTCGTCTATCGCAGTGTCTCCTCCGCACCCGGTCAAGCCCCCGGTGGCCTCTTGGCTAAATCCCACGCCCTTGCATCCAGTACATCCCGAAGCGCACCTCTGGCGCGTGGTCCCCAGTGTCGTCCACTTACCTCGCTTGTTGTAGACGTCTGCACCGTCCGCATAAACGCTTGTGAGAGCATTAGTGTTCGGTGTGTATTGATAACAGATGCCAGTCGCACTCAAAGACGCAGTAACCTCTTTGCACCCAAGAGAGCAATTTTGCCCCGCTGAGTAAGATGTAGCCAACCCAGCCCACAGCAGGGCCAACATGCCTGCATTCCTGAACGTGTTCTTCATCCAACACTCCTTGTAAAAGAGGCCTACACTGCTGACACGACGAGCCCTTTGCTGGCCGCGATTCTGCGAAAAATCTTACACTCTCGCTGAGCGGCCTACGCGCCAGCGTCGGTAAAGAACTAGCATAGCGACGACGAAGAGCGCGATGCTGCCAGTTACCCAGATACGTCGAGCGCTATTTACCGTGCCTGTACCAACCAATAGAGGCACGTGAGTCTCGCCATCAGGCCCAATTCGGTATCGATCTCCCCCCGGCTTCCTGTTGTCACGAACCAACAGTCCCGGTTGTCTTGCTATCGACAACTCAGAGTCTTCGATCTTGTCATTCATTGACATCGCTGCCACTTCGACAGCGAAATGCTGACAGATTTCAGAAGGAGCTTGGAGCGATTCACGCCGATAGTACGCAGAAGTCCACGATCGTGGAAACCAACCGAAAGCGTTCTCAGCGTACTGGGCATCAAATTGACAGAAGAGAACGTTGTTAAAAAAGACCTGCGATTTCACGACGGCACTGTTTCGCTCTAGATCGACCCATAGGCGATCGCGTCGCGCGCTGTAACGTTCTTCCGGCCTCGTAACATCGACAACGGCGCACTCCCGCTGATCCTGCAGAGCTTGGCCCACAAATGTTAGCGTCAGATATTTTGCACTCAGCTTCGCGATGTCATCTTTGACTTCCCAGTCAGCCGGAAAAAACAACCCGTGTGCCGATAGCATTGCGCCATCCAACTCTTCTTCGATTATTAGAGAGCGACTTCCCTTGTCGGCATAGATGTCTAATTGGCGAAGAGTACGGTCAACTTCGCCGGGAAGAGCTGCGTGACCGCGGTTGGTGAGCGATTGTATCAGGTCATTGTGGATAACATGCTGGGTGCGATAAGGCACGAAGCGACGGGCGTTCACATAAAAGATCTCTCCGTCGTAAGTCTTGGTCAAGCGCCTCGCGTTGAGATCCCATGACCAGTCCAGGGTAAAAGGGTGGGAGTAATCAGCAGTCGGCATTGCTGGATGACCAGCAGGCAATTCCGGATCATCTTCGGAAGTTGTCTTTCCCTTTGGATGCGTTTTCGTTCCCGTAAGACGATAGTGGAAGGAGCGAGTCTGACTGAATCGCGCGATCCAGTTCTGTCGGATGCGATCCAAGGTGGCAGAATTGTCCTGCGCGTTGCCTTCCCGTGAAACCGCAGACGACAGGAGGAAGATCACTGCGATAAAATACCGTGTATACCGAAGATGAAGGTCTCTTGCGTTGTCGGCGATACTCGCGAAGCGAAGTGGCATTTGAAAAATCCCCAATGTAGGTCAAATAGTTATCTTGTGACGACGTAACCAGAAACCGGAACTCGCAGCTGCCGCCGCATGCCGTCTTTTGTTTCAATTACGAGCGAGATCTCAGATTTGTACGTGCCGGCCCGCGAAAGCGTTCCAAGTACCTCAACGTGTTGGCGAGTTGAGAAGGCCTGGTCTCCTGCAAAGCGTGTCTGCAGCTCTGGATCCTCGGATGCCATCTCGACGACACGAAACTCTGTTCCAAGATGCGTCTGAATTACTATGGAGGTCGTCGTTTTCGTATTCGGCGCCAGGATGGAGTAGTCTACGCTTGGCGGTAATGCATAGATATCGGCTACGATTTCGCCCCGCGCTGTGATAGAAGACTTTGGGAGCTTCTCGCCGGTCTCGTCATCGATAGAAATTGTTATGGGAAAAGAGAACGGCCCGACCGGCAAGCTCGTGCTCGGGGTCACTTCTAGACTGAATGCATCATCAGGTAGTTCCCGAATTACGGTGGTTGCCAACTCGGGTGGACAAGAAGCCTGAACGTGGCTTGCTTTTATTGACGGCCGAATGGTTACAGAGGAGCTGCTGAACGGTTCACCTTGGACGAGCAACTTTGAGAAGCGGACTTCCTGGTTGCTAGCTGTAAACGGAGGGCGAACTGCCCCTTTCACCAACCACGGGCCCTGTCTCAGGTTTGAGCCGTCCACTGCCGCACTGATTGAGACCTCGAAAGGTCGGACAGGCGTAACGAGGCCTTGTGCTCCAGTTGGCGTAAGATCAAGATTCAGTGAGATCGGTGCGGTCCCACCTGCAGGAATGACGAGCGTTTCAGGAGATATCGAAGTGCACCGGCATGTGGATTGAAAGCGGGTGATGCTCACGTCCTGGCGACTCGGATTTTCCAAGGTGACTACCCACCGAAAGTCGGGCGTCGCCCAGGTGTCGCCGAATTCGAGATTTGTCGCAGCTAATCGTACTGGTGTAGGACGTGAATAGAACCCAAAGCCAAACGAACCAATGATCGCCAGTCCGAGAATCGCAATTACTGGAACACGTAACGTTTTTTTTGCCGAACGCTGTGGCGAAGCGGTATCACGCGGTACGCTCAATGGACTGTCGGTTGGAGATTCGAGGACCATCAGTATCGCTCCGCATAGTTCGTCTAGTTATGGATTGTCGACGCGCTCAACTAAGTTGTCCGACACCCAAACGATAGTGGGTGTGGGTAGGTTTGCGAACTTCTCGCCAACCAAAAAGCCGAACACCCAAGGTCCAGAAGGAGCAGAGTCTTCGTGATTCGGCTCATTCAGATACAAAAACGCCAGTCTTCTGGCCGACAGAACGTGACGCGAATCTAGAGCGTTTTGCTGCAATTTGCGTGCGACCAGATCACAGTGGGAGCAGCCAGATCGCAAAAAGACAACGGTCCATTCTCCAGTTCCAAACTGGCTTTCAAAGCCGCCCAGGCATTTCACAGGCATTGGCTTGCCGATCCACTCTTCATACGGGGAGATGGGTGAAAGAGAACGGTTTTCGACTCCATAAACGATGTCAATTCCAACCAGAAGTGACGCCATCGCCAACAAGCCTGTTGACGCGAGGAGTCCTCGCCGTGACAGCAACAAGTTATGAAAAACAATAGAGTCTTTCGTACTCGATGCAAGCACGATCGCGGCCATGCCAGTCACGCTAAACATGAGAAGATGCCAAGGATTCACATGATGCGAACCGAAACATCCACATGATGGTGCGTTGGAAATGAGAGTGCGAAGAGACCAACAGACCGAGCCAAACAGGAAGGCAATTGCCAAGTATTTCGCTACCGCTTGAAAGCGACGCACCATGAGAAGAAGGGCAAGCGTAGCCTCAAAAAACGAAATGACAATATTGAGAACGCCTTCACCGCCGGAGCTCATTTTGGCGCCCGCTGCCACCAATAATATTGCTGATAGCAGTGACCTACATATCACTAAATTTATATTTATTAATTTTTCTGAGCTGCACAGCTGACTAGAAATGTGAATTGGCATGTGAGAGATCGTAATGCTCAATAGTTATTCATCATTAGTGCATTAAACGACTGAACACGAATGGTGTTCGATTAAGCGATGGAACACAAGACTCAGGACCATGAACTTACGGTTAATTTCGCGTTACGAATGAGAGCGTGCTGCACTTGGCTGCAACGGTAGTGTCCGTGCCTTGGTGAGGGCTGCGTTTCTTCGGAGCAATTCAAAGCAACAAGGTGACCAGCCAAAGTGTTTGCAGCGAGCGTCATCGATTTTCATTTGTTAGGCGGCACCACGTTGCGGGTCATTTGTGGCAGTCGGCCCGGCAACGGTTTCTTCGCGCAGGTTGGCGTTCTCGCGGCGTGAATTTCGGCAGGGTGGCCGGGTCTGGAGCGTCTTCGCGAAGGCCCGGTGGATGTTCAAGCCGCGTTTCATTCGCGGGATCGACTGCGAAGATGTGGCCGAGAGGCGACCTGCTTGAATGTCTATGAGACGTGGACCCGGGTCTTTGCGAAGACGCTCCAGACGGCTGGACCAACGGGAAGCCCGGGTTGATGGTCGATCGACTTTAATAGCAGGTGCCGCGTGAACGAACCGGGGCTTCGCGAAACGCTCCGGCACCGGCCACCTGTCGTGTGTCACGGCGTGCATTCAGCGACTACATGACTCGAGATCGCGATCTGTCACAAAACATCCACTTTTTTGAGGAAAACCCTCAAAAACAGGGTCGTTTTGTCCCCCATTGTCAAAATTTGTCCTAGGGTGTCAAAAACTGTCAGTGACAGTCGGCTTCGCAGGCGATCACCTTCCGCGAGTGGGGAGATATTTCGCGAAAAATGGCGAAATACCCAAAACACCGTCTAGCTCGACTCACGCAAGGTATGGCATAACGAACATCCACTATGTACTGAAATTCAGTGGACCGTAACCAACGGCCACACGTGTCGACCCGCCAAATCGGGGTCTACATGTGTGGCCGTTTTTTCTTAGGAGGCCGATCGATGTGTCAGTGTCACACTGCCAATTCTCAAAATCTCGCTAGACATCTCGCTGACAAAATCGGTACCCCCCCAAAACACTGCCATGGACTGACAAATTCTGCCATTTCGTAATGTTCGAGGGTCCAACAGCACACCAAAATCAGATCACATTGCGAATGAATCATGCCAAACCAAGTTCGGAAGTCAGCACGTCGAGAGATACTGCACTCGTCCCCGCAACCGGCGTCTCCTCCGGGAGGACGGGAGGTTGCGTCACCAGCCAGGGGGGTGTGTCGAACCCTCAGCAGCACTGCGTGCTATCCCGCACTCCGTCGCACAGCCCTCAGCCTCCCGTGTCGATGTGCGAACGACCTCAACCGACATTCGCCCAACGTCTTGGCGACCTGGGCTATGGGAGCGGACCAGACAGCCGGAAGCGGTGTCGGACCATCGCCTCGTCACTCACATTAACTTCCTTGGCATGAACAGTTAGCATGGTAAATCTTCTAAATGCAAACAGAGAGCATCATGCCTGAAACCGCTCCAGCACTCGCGTATCTGCCACAGCTACCGCGGGATAAGTCCGTCGGTATCGGTTGCATCGGGGCAGGCTTCATCATGGCCGACTGCCATCTGGTCGCCTATCGCCAGGCGGGATTTCGCCCTGTCGCGATCGCCGCCAGAGATCTCACCAAAGCACAGGCGGTTGCTCAGCGGCATCAGATTGCTCGAGCTTACGCGGACTACCGCGAACTGTTGGCTGATCCGGAAGTCACTGTCGTCGATATTGCGGTGCCACCTGACATCCAGTTGGAAGTCGTCCGCGAAGCCGTTCAACACGCCGACCACATCCGCGGGATTCTAGCCCAGAAACCGTTGGGGATGAACTACGCCGAAGCCTGCGAGATCGTCCGCCTGTGCCGCGAGTCGGGGATCGTTTTGGCCGTGAATCAGAACATGCGCTATGACCAGTCGGTCCGCGCCTGCAAATCGCTGCTGACTCGGGGCGATCTTGGCGAACCGGTCCTCGCGACGATCGACATGCGAGCGATTCCACACTGGATGCCGTGGCAACAGCACCTGGGCTGGGTCACACTTCGCATCATGAGTATTC
Source organism: uncultured Schlesneria sp. (assembly GCA_903840265.1). GTDB lineage: Bacteria > Planctomycetota > Planctomycetia > Planctomycetales > Planctomycetaceae > Schlesneria. The sequence continues at coordinate 68,743 of CAIMFH010000010.1, forward strand.
ACCATCTGGACACCTTGCGATTCTGGTTTGGTGACCCGGAGCGAGTATTCGCGAGCATCCGCACTGACCCTCGCACAAAATTCGCGCACGAAGACGGGATCTGCTTGTATATCCTGGAATATGAGAACGGCTTGCGAGCGATGAGTTGCGACGATGTGTGGGCTGGACCTTCTCGCGAAGGATCGGCCGCTGACATTGGCATCAAATATCGAATCGAAGGAACCACGGGGATGGCTCGCGGAACGATTGGCTGGCCAAGCTATCCCGAACCGACACCGAGTACTCTCGACTACACCACGACGGCCGCGGCCACGTGGCAGCAGCCACGCTGGAGCGAAGTCTGGTTTCCCGACGCATTCGTGGGGCCGATGGCTCAACTGTTGTGTGCCCTGGAGGACAATGTCACCCCGGAAATCAGTGGCGATGACAACCTGAAGACGATGGCTCTGGTCGACGCCTGTTATCTGTCAGCGAAGGAACATCGCGCTGTGGAACTGTCCGAGATCTTGAAGAACGGTGCTGCGTGAACGGCGATATCTACTCATTGATTTTTGCGATCGTCTTCGTGCCGATGATGGTCCTGGGTTGGCTGTTGATTCTGGATCGGCTTCGCATTCGTCGAGTTCGCCGCGAATATTCCAGGCTGACAGTGGAAACACGCGATCAGGTTCTAAGCCTGATCGATCATGCAGGCCGTGAACGATTCACCTGTTCCGTGTTGGTTGCGGACACTCCGAATTCAGATCCGAACTCTGCTGATGTCACCGCTTCTCGCTACGGCGGCAGTCCCTATGCTGAAGCGGGCGAGACTTGGCCAGACGCAGCAACTGGCAAGCCCACACCAGCCGACTTCCTGATTCAAGTTCGATTGGACGAGAAATTCCCGCCGCCGTGGATAGGACGACTGGTCGTCGTGTTCAATCGATTTGATGTCGAGCAGACAGTCCGGTGTTATGCGACCCCATCCACGCCACGATCAATGACACTGTCCGGCGGGCCCACGCCACAGAAAGAATGGAGTCTGCTGTCGGTTCGGATTCCGATCCAAATCGGAGTCGAGTCATCGACCGCCGATCCACAGGAGACGATGCCGACTCCGGCAGGTTTGCTTGACTATGATCCTGTGATCCTGCTGGAATCAGTCCCAGAACTAACTCCCTTGTTGAAAGCCCACACATCCAAACCAGCGGACCTGCTGGCGGCCATCCTGGCGCCGAATCACGCCAGCTACGGCTTCGAGTTGTCTGATCTGGTCCAACAGGGAGGCCAGCCGGTCTGGCTCATTGAAGACGCTGGCCCTCGGCTTTGCCAGCACTGCGGAAAAGCGATGCGGTTCCTCTTTCAGTTCGGCGATCTGAACGGAGGCATCACGTTGGGTGACGCCGGTGTCTGCTACGTCTTCGGCTGTGACGAGCACCCGAACGATCCGCTCGGGATCGTTCAGATGAGTTGAGGTTCTCTCCCATGCTCAACTGGCTGGCGGCGGAGGTGGAGGTGGCGTGACGGCTCGTTGAAACGATGGCGACCAGTCGGGGATCTGTTCGGCGGCGGTCCAACCGCTCAATTGCGGTGCCCACAACAGTGACTTGTTGGTAATTCGGCCAGCCTGAATCCCCTGCTGGATCTGTTCGGGAGAAAAGGGCCCTTGGGTCTGCCCATTCACGGCCACGTGCCAGGCTGGTGGCGGAGCGGGTGGACCTCCCATCGGAGCCCCGATACCGGGGGCTGACATCATCCGACCGGCCATCGCCACACCCATGCCCAATCCCAGGCCTTCACCACCGCCACCATGGGAAGCCGACTCACGCATGGCTTCACCCAGCGAGTACTGCTGGAACTTCCCCATGTCGCCGATGACACCCATACTGGTTCGAGTATCCAGCGCTTTTTCAACGGCTTCGGGTAGCGAGATGTTCACGATGAACATCTGCGGAATCTCCAGGCCGTACTCGTCGTCAACTCGTTCTTGGACGTACTTGCGGAGTTCTTCGCTGAACTCGCGATAGTGAGCCGCCAGTTCTAGCGCGGCGATCTGCTTCTCGGCGATCATGTCGGCGAAGGCCGTGTTGATGATCGATCGCAACAGTTCCGTGACTTCATCGGCTTCAACCACGCCATCCGTACCGACCAACTCGGTCAATAGGGCTCGCGGGTCGACTGCTTTCAGGGCATATGTTCCGAACGCACGCAGGCGGATCGGGCCAAATTCCGGATCACGCAACATGATCGGATTGGGGGTGCCCCACTTCAGATCGGTGATCTGCTTCGTGCTGACAAAGTAGACTTCCGACTTGAAGGGACTGCTGAACCCATACTTCCAGCCGGCCAAGGTACTCAGAATTGGCAGATTCTGGGTGTTGAGCGTATGTGTGCCCGGTTCGAACACGTCGCCGATCTTGCCGTTCAATACGAAGACAGCCAGTTGCCCCGGCCGGACGATCAGTTGAGCCCCCTGCTTGATCTCGTTCTGATAACGCGGGAAACGCCAGACGAGAGTGTTTCGGGTGTCATCGAGCCATTCGATGATATCGATCAGTTCGCCACGCAGTTTGTCGAACAATCCCATGATGCGGACTTTCTGTGGACAAAGGCTTCTAGAGAGACGTGTGTTTGGATTCTATCCAGCAAACGGTTAACGACTCAAGGACCATACTGGATCAATCGGATTTGACGGCAGAGACGAAACGATTCGGGTTTTCGCAGAATCCGTGTCGAATGGCACTCGAAGTTTGACCGATGGGTCAGACAGAATTAAGATTTGTGAAATCTCCTTCACGGCGCGAACCGTCGGTTTTCAGAACTCGGCGACCTCGGTTCCGTCTTATCAAACCATCTTGTTGCGCGTTTGGCAGAAGCGGACGTACATGTTTGGAACGTTGATCCCTTCGGGCGGTGGTGACCCGATCCCACTTCGAAAAACGACCCTGATCGTCGGCCGCCGTCCCAGCTGCGACATTCAGTTGGATTTCCCCAACGTCTCGTCCAAGCATTGTGAGATGGCCTTCGTCAACGGCTACTGGCTGCTGCGCGATCTGAATAGCAGCAACGGCGTCAAGGTGAATGGCGTGCGCATCGAAGGGGAAAAATACGTTCAACCTGGTGATTCAATCATCTTCGCCAAGCACAAATTTGAGATCGACTACACGCCCGATCCGAACGCACCTCCGCCAGAAGAGGTCGACCCGTTCTCGATCAGCCTTCTGGAGAAAGCAGGATTAGCGGGCGACGAGCCGCGTCCCCGCAGGCCGAACCGTCCCCCCAAAGTCGAACCACCGAAAAAGCCGCCTCAAGAGATGGACGACGACGATCGCGCCTTAGAGTGGATGACTGACGAATAAGAGCGACTCACTAACTCAGAGCGAGCCGAATTCTGCCTTGGACCGCTACTCCGCGCGGAAAGCCAGCAGTTTGCCGCCAGCCAAGACCAACAAAAATCCTTTGCCCGTAGAGTCTCGGGCGATGGCAAACGCGTCGCTATCACGTTGTTGACGTAGCGCAGCGAGCTTAGCCCCCTGCGAGTTGACGATCACGAGTTCATTCGTGATATCGATGAAGGCCCAGTCGGCAGCGCCATCACCATTGATGTCGCCGGAGGCAAACGTGGGGGCACGCCAGTTCGAATCAGCTTCTTTCGTCGGCGTTGACCATGCCACAGTCCCCTCTTCATCCAAAGCGGCAGTCACATCGCGAGAGACGATAATTTGAATAGCGCCATCGCGAGCATCGCGATGAGCTGCCATGGACGAGAAGTAATTGCCCAATGGGTTGAGCGTCTTTAGAAGTTCTCCTTTTGGATCGTAGATCTGCACAGTACCGTTCGCTTCGGTCGCGAAAACTCGTGCTGGTGAAGTCGCTGTCGCAGAGATGACAGCCTGGTTCCAGACGTTCCCGATGGCAGTGACTTGCCAGAGTTTCGCCCCGTCCGTGGAGACGGCATGTAAACCACCGTTGCCGTTCATACCTACGACCATCTCATCGATGCCATCCCCATCCAGGTCACCCCAATGTCCACCATTCACACCATGCTCGCTCTGATAAGTCCAAACGGTCGTTCCCTGGCGATCCAAGACCGTGACCTTATCGCCCCAGTTGGAATAGGCCAATAATCGAAGACCTTGCGGGTGTCGACCGATTGTCGCGAATTCGGTACCTTCCGGCAGATCGACAGTTTCCGTCATCTTGCCGTCCAGACTGACAATTCTCAGCTTATCATCGTATCCAACGACCAGAATGTCGTCGGTTCCGTTCGCGTCCCAGTCGGCCACTGACAATGACTGTCCTTCGACATTGTCGACGGTCCATGCCGCAGACAGCGTCTTCTTTTCAGGTGAATCGACCAGGCTGCTTTTGGGATTCTCAGGAGCGCTTTTGGGCTCGCCTGTGTAATCCGCGCCAGTCGCGTGTGATTTCAAAACGTCGAAGTCATGATACCCGACGAGGACATCTTGAATGACACCTTGCCGATCGATTACGAATGTTGTGGGGAAAGCGTCAATCTGATTGAAGGGAGCGGGTAGTTCACTGGCAGAGACCATCAAGTAGGTAATCTTGTGCTCTTCGGCGAATTCTTTGATGACCGACGTTTCTTCGTCGCTGACACCGATGATGACGAGCTCTTCTGAAAACTCTTCGTGCAGCTTCAAAAAATGCGGGATCTCCGCGCGACAAGGTCCACACCAGGTGGCCCAGAAATCGAGAATTACCCGTTTCCCCTTGAGATCACTCAAAGCCACCGTCTTGCCGTCAATCGTCGTGAGGGTCAGCTCAGGAGCCATGACTCCCTTCCAATCTGCATTTTCGGCAACTTGCGATGCCTGATGACGGCTGATCTCTTTCAGGAATGCCTGGAGCACATTGCCGACCGTCCTGACATAGAACACCAGGAATACGACACTCAGCACGATCCCCATCAACGAGAAACCAATCCCAGTCCAAGCCAGTCCGTTCGACGGCTTCCGCTGAAAGAGATGAATCACCCCGAGTAACGCCCCAACCAATCCGATGAGACTGCCGACGAGGATCACACTGCAGATGCAGGCAAGAATACCAAGGATTAAACAGACAACTGCCAAACCATTGCCGCGCGAACGACCGGAATCGAGATCAGGGGCCATCTGAGGCGACCTTCTGTCTGAGTACGAAAAGAAATCCACAGTTCCGAAAAACGGTAACCGCGTGAATCCTACCGAAACGGACAGGACTAAGGGGACCACTTTTCCGCACAGGTCCACGATCCGTCGAACGTGAGTGCGACATTCTCACCAAGATCTTGGGTGGCCGTAGCTAACCCAGAATAGGACAACTGGGACGTATGCCACCAGTATGTGTTACCCCCATCCGTCTTATCAGTCGCATTCGTCCCATTCATTCGAAGGTCGTACACGCCATCCACATCGTGACGCCGCGCAACTGATCGGCCAAAGAACGCCATCAGCCCACAGGTTTCCCTGTGGGCTGATGTTATGCAA
>CAIMFH010000011.1 GCA_903840265.1 uncultured Schlesneria sp.
AGGAAATGGGGACAGGTGACCTGTCCCCTTTTCTTGTCGGGTCTGGAGCGTCTTCGCGAAGGCTCGGAGTCGTTTCCAAACACATTGTCAGTGAATACTTGCGATCTACTTGGCTTACATCGCGGGATGAACAGCCAAGACGTCGCCGAGGGTCGACTGCTTCGATTTCAACGAATCGTGAATGCGTGTTGACAGACCGGGTCTTCGCGAGGACGCTCCAGACCCGGCCACCACACTACCGCGCGAGAAGGTGTGCATGGGCTAGTTCGGCCCGCCAGGTTCGGTTCGCAAGATCTTCTCCATCGACTTTCCTTTCGCCAGTTCGTCGACCAACTTATCCAGATACCGAATCTCCCGCATCGTCGGCTCTTGGATCTCTTCCAGGCGGACTCCGCAGATGACACCTTTGATCAGATGGCGAGACGGGTTGAGCGCAGGAGCTTCCTGGAAGAACGTTTCGAAGTCGACCTGCTGACTCAACCTTTTCTCCAGCGCCTTCTGGGTATAGCCGGTCAGCCAGCGAATGATGGTATCGACCTCGGCTTTGGTGCGGCCCTTCTTTTCGGCCTTGGCGATATAGTGCGGGTAGACGCTCGCAACGCTGGTCGTGAAAATTCGATGTTTCTCGGTCATACGAGCTCCTGCGGAACGGTGTACGGGCCTGGGGCATGGTCCCATTGGAATGGTACGGTCCTGCCTGGCGTTACACCAATCGTCCCATCGCGACTGAGTGGCTGGGGTCGAGGTGTTTCGCTCGCCCAAGTGTTAGATCAATGGCATTTTCGACGATTCTGGGGATGAATGGCAGCAACAGATCCCGTCAGGCACAGCCAGACCGACCAGTCTGATGCAATGTATTCGCATCGCACGACATCAAATATCGGCGGAGTGGCTGGAGTTGACCTTTCCTCTTCACGAGTTGGCATCAGGAATCGTTTGATGACGTACGCGAAAATTTAATTGTAATGCAACAGATGCGGCGTACGTCAGCAGGCGGATCGCAGAATCTGGTGGCTCGAACCTGAAGATGACATCAATGACAAGATCCTTATTCCTCGCAGGCGGATAGTCTTCAAATATCTGTCCGCTTTCAATAAATTCGAGGTACGCATTAAACTTGTCTTGAATCGCTAAAAGGTGTGCTGGTTCTTCGTCGTCCCAGCCCCATGAATCGAAAAGCGACAAGATTGCGCACTCCGAATTCTTTTCAAGACCAATTGCATCGACGACGTTAATATTGTCAAGACCCATTTTCATTGTCTCCTAACATCGTCTACTCCGATGGTGCCGGCATACGAAGTGGCGGACTAAAATGAGTCGACCCCGGTGGCGTTCCCAAGCAAGTCTACCAATGACGGAGCGATCCAAATCGCATCATCGAGATCGAGGTTGCCATAGCCAACGCAATAGAGGCCATGTCCTTGCTTCCCGTTGGCATAAAAGATTACGCGACAACCGCCGTCATCACCAATTGGAGTCGCGCCCGGAATTCGATTCCGTATTCCATACCCTTCATCCATTTCGACGCACGCGACGGGTCCCCAGATGCGAACATATTGACCGTTCCGGTGTTGGAGTTCGATTTCCGTCGCCTCGAATACTAAATCAACATACTCCTTTGGGACGCTTCCAAAATAGGTTGTCAATGTACCAACTTGCTCATTTGTAGCGGGTGAGTCTTTCGCCAGCAGTTCAAAGGAACTGTCAATCTCTTCCATCATTTGGCAACTCCTCAAAATCCTGCGGGTTTAATGTATTTGACACCGAGATCGTCGAGCATTCGGTAGTTCTGTTTTAGCACCTGTTTAACCACATCGTCGCCGAATCCCGCTTGACGAAAATCTTTGACAATAAAGTTAAGTTCGTCATCAATGGATGTGCTCCACTTTCCTTGTCCCGCAGCCAACCTCGCATCACGGCGGGCATTTTGCAAATTGGAGATCGTTGTGTGTGGGAATCCCTTGCCTGTCTCAATAGTTACGGTTGGGGCCGACCTGGGATTATTTCCCGGAATGTTTTTAGCAGCCCACTCCGCCTGCAATCCATGGTGTGATTGCAATTGCCCACCATTCGGACCGATGCCTTTCGGAGCAGGTGAAGATTTTGAATGTGTTGTGTTAAACAGCGCGTAAGGGCGGTGGCTACAGTGCCACATCGCTGGCGGAGTCGACGCGACTCAATCAGCGGCGGTCAGGACGGGATTTAACCCGTTTTGTGTGACTCGAGGAAGACCCTAATTCCACTATTCGGAATTCACGAAATTCTGGTGGGCGAAGGGCGGCTGTCTCCGCTCGATTCAACGCAATGGTGCGGGAGGGGGCCGAGCCTGGAGCGTCCTCGCGAAGGCCCGGAGTCGTTTCCAAACACGTTGTCAGTGAATAATTGCGATCTGCTTGGCTTCATTCACGCGATGGACAGCCAAGATGTCGCCGAGGGTCGACTGCTTCAATTTCAATGAAACGTGGATGGTTGTTGACAGACCGGGTCTTCGCGAAGACGCTCCAGACCCGGCCACCCCGCCGATTACAATCGAATCGTTTTTAATCTGCGGCTCGACACTTCGTTCAATGCAGTCCAGTTAGGCTTGGGACTGGATGTGACATAATGGTTAGGGGCAGGTCTGACCATCGTCTTGATCGTCGCGTGGTTCAATTCACGAACTGCCACCACTCGCCCTTTGTGACCTCCTTTGAAATGCTCGGCCATCACAGTTCTCACGATGATGAACTGGACGGTACTCGCGACCAGAATGGCTTCAGGCACTCGCGACAGCACGTCCTGCAGTGGATCGAGATGAAGAGCAATGACAGCAGGCCACGAAGTGGGAACCGACTGCGTCGGACGTGGACCGACTTGCAATAAGGGCAGCGCATTTGAATGTCCCAGACAATCGAATCACCTGGCCCGGTCTCAAGTGTATCGTCAGCACGGTTTGTGTCGATCGCGGAATATCGTTCGTTATTCGGGACACCGAATTTACTTGATGATCTGCAGGAGCCTCGCCCGCCTCGCCCTCCCAGTCATCAAAACGTGGCCAATTCGCGAGCGGAATCGCGCACGGTCATTTCGCGTTATTGAGCTCACCGGGATGCTGTTACTGCTTTCGAATGGGGGTGGGACACCGTAAACTGGAGCGTGCCCAATTTCGTCGCCCGCCATCTATCCGACCGCATCCGAGAAGTGCTCATGCTGACCGCCTCCGCTTCCGATCGTGTCCGTGCCACACTGTCCCTGTTGATGTGGGCCGCCTGCTGCACGACTCTGCATGCCCAGATTGATTTCAATCGGCAGGTCCGTCCGATTTTGGCGGAGAATTGTTTTCAGTGTCATGGTCCTGACGCCAAGCGGAAGGGGACCGAGTTGCGGTTGGATCTGGAAGTTCAGGCCAAGAAGGTTGCCATCGTTGCCGGGGCTGCCAAAGACAGCGAGCTGGTGCATCGCATCGAGTCGACAGATCCCGACTCTGTCATGCCGCCCGCTGCGACGGGAAAACGTTTGACACCAGCGCAGAAGGAAGTTCTGCGACAGTGGATTGATGAAGGGGCAAAGTACTCGGGCCACTGGGCGTTTCAGCCCATCGCCCCATCGAAGCCGCTATTGGATGCGCTTCCGCCGGTGACCAAGAGTGCGTCGCCCATTGATCGTTTTCTGTTGAATGCACTGAATAAATCGCACCTGAGTTACTCTCGGCCTATCAGTCGAGCCCAGTTCATTCGTCGGGCGACGTTCGATCTGACCGGACTGCCTCCGACGTGGACCGAAGTGGAAGAATTTGAAAAGGATTTGGCGCCGGGGAGTGACGAACGATTGATCGACCGCTTGCTGGAATCTCCACGCTACGGCGAACGCTGGGGACGCCTGTGGCTGGATATTGCGCGGTACGCCGACACGCATGGCGGCGCGGCGATTGGTTTCACGACCTTCCCGTTTTCTTACACATATCGCGACTACGTGATTAAGGCCTTCAACAAGAACTTGCCAATCGATCGTTTTCTGCTGGAGCAAATCGCGGCCGATCAACTGGGAACTTCGGAAGACAATCCGTCGCTGGCGGCTCTCGGTTTTCTGACTGTCGGGATGCAGTTTCGAAACTATCACGACACGATCGACGATCAGATCGACGTGATCACTCGCGGGTTGATGGGACTGACTGTCACTTGTGCGCGATGCCATGACCACAAGTTCGATCCGATCCCAACGACAGACTACTACGCTCTGTATGCCACGATCGCTCCCAGTAAGGCTCCGTCGCAGTTGCCAGCGATTGGCACTGTCGCCGACGACAACGCTCGCCAGGCGTACGAACGAACACTGAGCGACTTGAAGTCGAAGTATCACCAGTTTGCGCGCGAGCAAAACGAGGTCATGCGGAATCGTCTGCGCATGCAGGTCGGACTTTACCTGACAGAAATTGCCAAGGGGCTCGGCGAGCAGGATCTGTCGACGCAATTCCTTTCGTATCGCACGGACGATATTCGACCCTTCGTCTTCAATCGCTGGCGCGACTACCTGCGGAAGTTTGGCAAGGATGACCCTGTATTTGGTCCGTGGTTGGAAATGCAGTCGTGGGGAACAATTCCAGAGGCCGAATTTCAGAAACGCCGGGATGAGTATTTGACCCGACTTTCGGGCGAACTGGATGCGATCGGCCGGACTCCCGACAAGCTGCATGCGCTCCGCGGTGAACCACCGAAGTGGAATCCGTTTATTGTCGATGCGCTCGTCGCACAAAAGCCCAATTCCTTAAGTGATGCCGCTGCGGTGTATGGAAAGGTGTTTGCAGAACAACATCGCCTGTGGCTGCAGTCACTGCTGGAAACTTCCAACGAAGCTGCCCCGGGTGCTACCGTCCTGCCTGACGATCATCCTCAGCATCAGGTGATCAACAGTCCTTCGCATCGACAGATTCGTCATCACCTGTATGCTCCCGGATCGCCGTTCGATGTCCCGGAAGAAGAAGCGGTGCGGCTGACGAATCGAACGATCAATGATCTGATCAGCGGAAAGGATGAAGCGATTCACGAACTGAACCTGTCATCGCCTGGGTCACCTCCGCGAGCCATGATTGTTCAGGAAGACCCAGCACCGAAAGCAGCCCATGTCTTCCTGCGAGGAAATCCTCTCTCGCGTGGGGAAGTCGTTCAACCGAGGTTCATCTCGATGCTACCCGGTGTCGCAACCCCCGTCTTTGAAGACGGAAAGCGACGACTTGGTCTGGCTCACTCCATCATTTCGGACAGCAATCCACTGACGGCCCGGGTGTTGGTCAACTGGGCCTGGCAGAATCATTTTGGTGCCGGCCTGGTCCGGACGCCGGATGATTTTGGAACTCGTGGTCAAGCTCCCACGCATCCCGAATTGCTGGACTATCTCGCGGATCAGTTTCGATCGAACGGATGGTCCCTGAAGTGGCTGCATCGACAGATCATGCTGAGTCAGGCGTATCATCAGGGGGCTGTCGAAAACGAACAGAGTCGTCAGGTCGATCCGGAAAATCAGCTCCTGTGGCGGATGCCGCGTCGAAGGTTGGACTTTGAATCGATGCGTGATTCCATGCTCGCCACTTGCGACGAATTGGACACCACCATGGGAGGCCGGCCGATCGATCTGAATGCCTCGCCCGCAATTCCTCGGCGCAGCGTGTACGGGTTCATCAATCGAGACATCATTGCGAACCTCATGAGTACGTTTGATGCGGCGAATCCGAATGCGTGTACGGCGAAGCGACCGGAAACGACAGTGCCTCAGCAAACTTTGTTCGCATTAAACTCCGACTTCATTCAGGATCGAGCAGCACGGTTGGCGGCGCTAACAAAGCAAGAGAATCATGCCAGCGACGACGATCGCATCGCGGCCATGTTCCATAGAGCCCTTAGCCGAAACCCGACTGAGTCTGAAGTGGGCAAGGCCAAGAAGTTTCTCAGCGATGCCATGATCGCCGCGAAACCGAAAGAGAACGCTGCACCCGATCCGGAACGGGGCTGGATCCTGCTGGCGCATGCTCTGATGGCGTCGAACGAGTTCACATTTCTGGATTGATCCCGTTGGTCTGATTCCCGAGTTCGCCTCTTTTTCTAATCGTGGCCCAGTCGACAAAGAATATAAACATGACCATCCAAACACGACGGCACTGGATGCAACGCTGCGGTATGGGATTCGGCGGTCTCGCGCTGGCCAATCTCATCGGGAATACGGCGTCCGGCGAAGAGAATGACGGGGGCAAGCGGACTCATTTTCCGGGCCGCGCCAAGCATATCATTCATGTGTTTCTGAACGGGGGAGTTTCGCAGGTTGATACCTTCGATCCCAAGCCAGAACTCACCAGACGAGCTGGCCAGATGCTGCCGTTTGAGAACCTACAGACCGAACGCAAAACGGGTGTGGCGTTGCCCAGTCCGTTCAAGTTTGAGAATCATGGCGAAAGCGGCATTCCCGTCAGCGATCTCTTTCCGAAACTTGCCAAATGCGTCGACGAGATGACCGTCATTCGGTCGATGCACGCCGAACTTCCCAGCCACGAGATGTCGCTGATGCTGATGAACACGGGCGATCAGCGCCTGGTTCGCCCCAGCCTGGGCTCGTGGCTCACTTGGGGGATGGGATCGAGCAACGAGAACCTTCCTGCGTTTATCGCGCTGTGCCCCGGCGGCATGCCTGTGGCCGGTGCCGGCAATTGGCGATCGGCATTTCTTCCCGGGTCTTACCAGGGAACACGAGTCGACACATCGAATCCCGATCCGACGCGACTGATTGACTTCCTGCAGAACAAACGAGTTTCCTCGGCAGAACAATCGCGGCAGTTCGAGTTGCTGCAGCAACTGAATGCGCAACATCTGGAAAGCCGGCCGGGTGAAGCGGCGATCGAATCGCGCATTAAATCGTTCGAACTGGCGTTTCGCATGCAGACAGAGGCCAGTGACGCATTCGATATTTCGCAAGAGCCTGAACACATTCAGAAGCTCTACGGTGAAGGGCCACAGAATCGCCAGTTGCTGATGGCGCGACGGCTGATCGAGCGGGGTGTGCGGTTTGTCCAGACCTGGCATGGTGACATGCAGCCGTGGGACAGCCATTCCAATATCAAAGACGAACATCGCAAGGTGGCGAACCAATGTGATTCGGGGCTGGCGGCGCTGATCATCGATCTGAAGCAGCGTGGACTACTCGACGAAACGTTGATTCTCTGCACGGGGGAATTTGGTCGAACGCCATCGGTGGAAATGGGCCAAGACGGCTCCGGAGCCAGTCAGGGCCGCGATCATAATCACTGGGGCTTTTCACTTTGGATGGCGGGGGGTGGAATCAAGAAGGGAACGATCTACGGGGCGACAGACGACTTCGGGTTCAAAGCGGTGGAGAACCCGGTTTCGGTCCACGACCTTCACGCCACCATTCTGCATCTGATGGGCTACGACCATCAGCGTTTGACGTATCGCTACGCGGGCCGCGACTTCCGACTGACCGACGTGCATGGTGAAGTCATCCGTCCTATCATCGAGAGCTGACAAGACAAGTAGTGCGGCAAATCGCTTTCAGCAGCGTTGATCAGCAATAGGAGAAGCTCATGGCTAAAGTTGTGCGATTCCACCAGACCGGCGGTCCTGAAGTCCTCAAGATCGAAGAGCTCGATGTTTCGCCGCCCGGCCAGAACGAAGTTCAGATCCGCATCAAAGCGATCGGCCTCAACAGAGCCGAGGCGATGTTCCGCCTCGGCCAATACCTGGAGGCCCCGAAGCTGCCGGCCCGGTTGGGCTACGAGGCCGCAGGGACCGTCGCGGCGGTCGGGCCCGGTGTCGGGAGCTTCAAAGTCGGCGATACTGTCAGCGTGATCCCGTCGTTCAGTCTCAACAGTTACGGCATGTACGCCGACTTGGCGAACGCTCCGGTTCACGCGGTGGTTAAGCATCCGGCGACGTTGTCATACGAGGAAGCCGCGTCCGCCTGGATGCAATATGTCACCGCCTATGGGGCCTTGATCGACATCGCCGGGCTGACCAAGGGAGACACTCTCGTGATTCCCGCAGCATCGAGCAGCGTTGGCATCGCTGCCATCCAGATCGCTAACAAAGTCGGGGCGACGCCCATCGCACTGACTCGAGGTTCCTCAAAGCGGCAAGCCCTGCTCGACGCAGGTGCCGCACACGTCATCTCGACTGATGAGCAGGATCTGGTGAAGGAGATCATGAGTCTCACTGACGGCAAAGGCGCAAGAGTGATCTTCGACCCCGTCGGAGGCCCTACCTTTGCCAAGTTGACGCAGGCGACGGCCCATCAAGGCATCCTGTTCCTTTACGGGGCTCTAAGCACCGATCCGACACCGCTGCCGCTGTTCGATGTTCTGAGCAAATGGATCACGATTCGAGGCTACGTGATGATGGAGATCACCAGCGATCCCGCGCGACTGGAGAAGGCCAAGGCATTCGTCATCGAAGGTTTGTCCGACGGAAGCCTCAAGCCGATCGTCAGCAAGACATTTCCGCTAGACGAGATCGTCGAGGCCCACCGTTTTCTGGAGTCAAACCAGCAGATTGGCAAGGTTGTCGTGACGGTGTGAACGACCCGACGTGGGTGAGTTCGTTGCCTGACGTGGACGATCAAGCGACTCAGGTCACGCTGATTCGAGAAACGAAAAAAGGACTTGCGACAATTGTCGCAAGTCCTTTTCTGATAAGTGCCGAAGGAGGGACTCG
>CAIMFH010000012.1 GCA_903840265.1 uncultured Schlesneria sp.
ACCGGAAAGATCTGCATGCGCGAATAGCCGTGGCCCAGGTCGTTCAGGTCGCGTTGGAAGATGATTCGCGGTGGTTTCTGTGTTGCGTCGATCATCGCTTCCAGCCGAGTGATCGGCCCTCCGCCGTCATAGAATCCGAAAATCTGAGCACGATACACATCGCCGCGAGAGGTGAAGTAAGGCTCCAGCGTCGCCATGGTGGGGATGTCCACCAGCCCTTCAAAGTAGAGCCAGCCAATCGTATTGTGCTGTTGAAGCACCTCGGGTGATGGCTGGCCGTTCGAATCCAGTTTTTGCGCGAGGATGATTTTGTCGACCAATTCCTCGGTCAGCACGGGGATCCCCAGCAGAATTTCACGACGAGCCTGATTGATGTTAATGCGTCCATCAAGGTACTCGTCGTTGCTCAACGTAAACGTATCCATCAACTTGACGATAACGGCCTTCAATTGGTTGGGATCGGCAGGCCAAGGACTGGGCATATCTGTTGAGGCACCGTTCACCTGCGCATTGGCGATCGCTCCGAACAATGTCCACGGTGACGTGATCGTGTAGCTGCCGCCCGCCGAAATGTCGATTCCACCACGCGTCACTTTTCCACCGGGGCTAAGCGCCGCCGAAGCGATCGCCTTCGTCAGCCCCTGAATCGCCTGTTGCTGCTGTTGTTGCTGGCCTTGTGCCGACGAACTGCCACTGACCGTCTTTCCTCCACTGGACGAGCTGCCGCCGCTTGTTGAACCACCACTCTTACCGGTGCTGGTGGACCCGCTGCTGCCGCTCTTCCCACCAGCAGTACTACTACCCCCGGACGAGCTCGACGATCCGCTGCTCTTACTCGAACTGCTGGTGGATGCGCTCTTGCTGGTGGTCGTCGCTGGGGCCGTTGATTTGGGACCATTCAAACGAATGGCGATGATAAACTTCGCAATGGCCTCGCCATATTCGTCCTCTACTTCATCGTACAAGTCGGTCAGCAAGCCATTGTTCAGATGAATCTTCGGACGGCCATCGGCACGCAAATTCGATTCGCGACTATACGCCGTCAGGAACGAAACCCAGCCGTGATCGAGCACGCCGTTGTGATTATCCAGCGGCGGACTGGCGTCGCCATCGTTCTCGTTCGGGTCGAGCAGTCCGTTGCGGTTGGCGTCCTCGCCGTAGAGCAGCGCGGGAGTCACCCCCTGCACCATCAACAGTTCGTCCAACGATTCCAACGGCCCGTTCTTCGCACGATAAGGGGGGCTCATGGCTTCGTAGATTTCCGACTCCGCACCATAGGGCCGCTTGGTATCGTCGGTATCGATCCAGTCGAGAATGCAATCGGCGAGTTCAATCGTCATGCCGGGGATATTCAGCAGCAGATTGTGGACATCGTCGTCGTCCAACTGCATGGTCAGCAGCAGGTTCATGTTCAACTTGGCCGACTCGTCCATCAATCCGTAACGAATCGCGTTGCCGTGCGTTGCCTGTTCGACCGGAGCAATCACCGAGAACCTGGCGGTACCGCGCGCGCGGGGCGATGGCACCACAGTCTTACCCATGAAGAGCGCGGGATTGTGCTGCAGGTTCTCGAGCGCGGGATCTGTACGATTACCCAGAATCGTGGCGACATATTCGACTCCCGAATCCGCCGCTTCACGCGCCTGGATGTCGCTGCCGTACATCGTCGTCGCTTCGTTTTCGGTCATCATCATTTGAGTGTAGTTGTAGGCGGCCAGTGTCAGCAGCGCGACAATCACCAGCACGATCAGCAGCACACTGCCGCGACGAACCTTTTCGGACGACTTTGGTTTTGCCGGCTGTTTCACGGTGCAAACTCCGCTGGCAAGGGATCGGAAATCGGAATCAATACGACCGACCGAAACGTGTTTGTCGACTGGCTGACGTTCACTCGCAATGCCGGTCCAAGCTTGGCTTGTGATGGAGCAAACGTGATGATCACTTCGACCGCGCGAGGCAACCGCCCCGCTTCTTCACTGTCCCACACGGTGAACCAGGTGACGCCATCGAAGAAGCGAAACTGCACCGTCGCCACTTCCGGGGCCAGTGCTTGCGGCAACGAGAGCGACGTTGGAGCGGCCCCCTTCTCTTCGACCATTTGAGTCGCCATCCGGTCCCCTTCCGTGCGAACCAGCCCCTGCATCATGGCGCCGCCAGGCATGGAGACACCTGCCATCGCCAGTTGATAGGTCACGACTCGCAGGTCGCTGGTGTGCGAATGCATCTTCGCACCGTCCAGATTGGCCGAGAATTCCAAGTCACGGCGGGCTCGCGAGATATGCATCTCAATCCGCTGCGTGTTGCCGCGAATGCCGATGCTGCGCGCCGACGGCTCATCAGAATCCGTTGTCGAAGAGCTGCCGGTGGTTGAGGAAGTCGAACCTGATGACGAGGCGGTCGATGCTGCGGAGGACGCTGCGGAAGCAGCAGTCGACGCCGTTGAGCTTCCTGACGAACCGCTGCTGCTACTACTGCTGGTACCGCTACTGCTGCCAGTGCTGCTGCTCGTCGCATCGCTGTCAGTCACGGGTGGCGGAGTATACGCGATCGAGCGGATATCGATGGCGATCTTGCGCATCAGCGCGCGAGCCAACTGCGATCGCTCCATTTCTTCGCGACCACGCGAAGTCATTTTCCACGACTGATCCATCGCCGTGAAGATCGCACCTAGCAGGATCACGGCCAACGACAACGCCAGCACGACTTCCAACAGAGTAAACGCCGCTCGCTTGCCGGCCGAACGGGGTGCGCACAGCATCGCGACGGGGATTGTCGCATCCCGGCCGCTGCGTCGCATCGTGACTGTTTGTGGAGTCCGCACGTTCATTTCGTCTGACTTGTTTGAGATTCGGCCTGCTGTTTCTGGATCGCCGCGTTCATGAATAGGCTGGGATCGCGCATCCAGCGTCGCAAGGTGAAATCGCTATTCGCCAGTTTCGTTCCGCCGCTGTGAGATACCGTCACATCGATCTGCAATAGATCGGGAAACTGTGTTTCGGCGATGGTCACGCTGTAGTTCCAAGCCGCATTGTCAGGAAACGGAACTCGCGATTTGGGCGACAACGTCTCGGCCCCCGCCAGCACTTCGGCCAGCTTCGCCTCGCAGCGAATGATCGCCTGCGTCTTCAGGCGCGCCTGGATTCCTGCACGAGCCCCATTCCAGCTCAATTGAGACAAGATCGCCAACGCTCCAAAAAAGATCGCCAGCGACAGGACGATTTCCAGCAGCGTCAGGCCGTCACGATCCGATGATCGCGCCTGCTTCGATAATCGTTGCGGAGCACGCCTGATCATCGTCGCTCTCCCTGATGGAGACGACTGACGCCGATCGAACCGGTGACACCGCGGATGCGCAGCGTGATTCTCTGGTTGTGCTTGTCGACCAGATCCAGCGACATATCCATGGAGGACCCGTCGGGCTGAAACTGCATCGGCCCCGACCAGGAGAGCGAACCCAGCGTCCCGGCATCCGGCAAGCCGTCCAAGGCGGTGGGAGGCAACTTCTGTCCGGTCCCCATCGTCGCCGCATTAGTATTCGAACTGCCGGTACCGGTCAGAGTCGGCGCAGCGAACGTGACCCCGTTGGGCAGAACACCCGACGCCTTACTGAATCGTCCGAGCGCGGTCCCGGTTCCCCGAGCGTTCGGGCTGACGCTTTCAAATTCTCGTTCAAACGGCACCGTCAAGAAGTGCCGCCCCCCCGGTTCGTATCGAAACTGATAAACCAACCCGCTTTCGATCGCATGCACGCGAGCACTCGCCGCCACCGATCGCACCTTCTCGGCCGCCTCGGTCAGCTTCTGCTGGCCACTCATCCGCATGATATTGGGCCAGGCCACGGCAACGATCACCGCTACCACGGTGAGCACCAGCAGCATTTCCATCAACGTATAACCACCACGACCGGATCGTACTGACGACCCGCC
>CAIMFH010000013.1 GCA_903840265.1 uncultured Schlesneria sp.
ATCAATCCGCCGCCCGGAAAACTGCTGAAGTACATAGACGCCGGAAACTTCATATACGTATCGTGGTAGTTGTGCAGTGCCAAACCGATTTGCTTCAGGTTGTTTTTACACTGGGTCCGGCGAGCCGCCTCGCGAGCCTGCTGAACAGCCGGAAGCAGCAGAGCGATCAGCACTGCAATAATGGCAATCACCACCAGTAATTCGATCAGCGTAAAAGCACGTTGGCGACGTAATTCAGGACGGTTTTTCTTCATTTCCAGAGCCTGCGTATAGCAGAATAAAACAGATTCATCAAAATGCCATTTAAACTGTAGCAATTGGTTGCAAGTCTTTACTCAGCAAAGAAAACGGGAGACCTGACCAGTCAGTCAAATTATTGCACCTGAATGCCAACGTACAAGGGATCACCGAAAAATGGACGGGAATTCAGTAACAATTCAGTTCGAAAGATCAGGGGTATGTTGATCCGTCCGCGTCTGCTGACGACGGCAGTTTTGCTCGGCATGTTGCCCCTGCTGGTTGCCGCAATCTATTACCGCGAAAGCCATATCGAGCCGAAACTTCCTGCTGGCATTACTGTTCAGGAGTACCGACGGGCTCGCGAAGCCTTCGAGCTGAAATACAGGAAGGTCGCGGACGAGATTGATGTCTTGTCCTGGATCGCCGAATGGAAGCTGGCGTCGCGCGATCCCGCTGACGCCGTTCCCTGTTTCGCGGCGATTCCGACAGCGCATCCGAAGTATGGACACATGGCTCGGTATCAGCAGGGCCACATTTTGCTCAAACTGCATCGAGCCGTTGAGGCCGAGCAACAATTTCGAGAATTGATCGCGGCCGAAGAAGAGGCGCCCGCCCTCGAGCCGCGTTTGCTGATCGTCGCACGCGAAAATCTGCGTCATATCCTGGAGGTGGAACTCCGCTTCGAAGAGCGACATCGCTTACTGAAGGGAATCATCGAACGCGGTGAAGAAGATCCGTTCGAAGCGGTTGTTTACGGCTTCCCAACCGTCTTGAGATGGAATGGTCCCGAATCCATTCTCTGGTTAGAGCAATTTCATGCAGCGGGTCCGCATAGTCCGTGGCTCGAGATCGCCTTGGGTCGTTACCGAACCGGCCAGGGACGTCTCGATGAGGCCCGGCCGATTCTGGAACGTGTTTATCAGGAAGAGCCCACAAACCTTTGGGCCGCCGCTGCGCTCATCGCTTGTTGGCAGGAATGTGGCGACCTCGATCGCGCTGCTGAACTCGTGGAGCAGCTGCCCCCGCAGTCCGAAGATGATCCCTGGCAACTGCTGACTTTACGCGGGGCGTTTGCGCTCCAGAATGGAAACGCGGATGTCGCCCTGGCCGCGTATGAACAGATGCTGCGACAAGTCCGAACCTGCACCGAAGCCTGGCAGGGGGTGGCTCAGGCGGCTCAACTGAAAAACGATGTCGAACGCCGCACCAAGGCGCTCGGTATGGTTGCGGGCCTGGGGCGAATCCAGAATCATCTGGGGAAGCCCCTTCAGGATGCCGCGGATCCGAATTCTTTCCTGGACGTTGCCGATCTGTGCGTCGAATACAATTTGCTGACAGAAGGGGCGTTGATGGTGCGGGCCGCGATTCATCAGGCTCCACAAAATGAACGAGTGCTCGCGACCCGCAAGGCCATTCGGGAACGCTTGGCGAATGAAGGACTGCCAGCTCTGCTGGGACCTTAAACAAAGAAGTCGCATGAACTATCAAGCGCGTATCGCGTACCGCCTGCAGCACCTTGGGGTCGCGTCGTTCGCCGTACTTGCCTGGGGAATCTGCGGCTGCGGTCAAAATCCTGACCCAGCGCCAACCATCAGCCGCGGCGCATCATCAAATCCTGCCGCGACCGCTCCAACACAGATCGCCGAATCGCCGAGTCGACCCTCGCGACCAGCCATAACGGTCCCGGGAACGCAGTTCCAATTTCGCGATGTCACCGACGACTGGAAGCTGGATTTCGATCGCTACGACGACATCGCCGGAGAACATCGCATCCAGGAAGGGATTGGCGGTGGTGTCGCTGCGTTCGACTATGACCAGGATGGACAACTGGATCTCTTCTTCGCCCAGGGAAGTCGCTTGCCGAGAACCAAAATCACTGATGAATTCTCGAACGAGCTTTATCGGAACACAGGCGGTCTGCAACGAGTCACCGCGCTGGCGGGGCTGACTTCCTACGGTTATCACAGCGGGGTCGCCGCGGGTGATGTTGATGAAGATGGGTTCCCCGATCTGTACATCACCGCGTTTGGCAAGTCGTCGTTGTGGCACAACAACGGTGACGGAACTTTTGTCGACGTTTCTCAAGCCGCCAAGGTGGTGGTCGATTCCTGGAGCAGCAGTTCTGCTCTGGCAGACCTGAATGACGACGGCCTGCTGGATCTCTACGTCGTCACGTACCTCGACGCGAATGACGATCCGCACCGCAAGTGCAAAGAAGCACGTGCTCCGAACGGCTATTCGCAATGTTCGCCAACCCTATACGCGGCCATGGACGATGTGCTCTTCATCAACGATGGCCACGGAGGCTTTGTCGATGTCACTCACGAGGCGGGAATTAATGGGAAGGACGGCAAGGGACTGGCCGTAGCGACCTGTGACTTCAACCATGATGGAGTTCCCGAGATCTTCGTGGCCAACGACGGAACGCCTCAGTTTCTGTATGTCAGGACCGGCAAGATCAAATCGACGGTCCACGAAGACATTGTTGTCCCCGTCTTCGAAGAGCGGGCGACAGAGCAGGGAATTACCCTCACCGGCGAAGGCCGTTCCATCTCCGGGATGTCCGCCGCGCATGGCGATTATGATCGCGATGGCTGGGATGACATCTACGTCACCAACTTTTATCTCGAACCGAACATCTTGTTTCGCAACCTGGGACCAGCCGGCTTTGCGGACGCTTCCACCTCGTCGAGGTTGGGGCCCGCGACTCGCCAGACGCTTTCGTTCGGGGCCGAGTTCATGGATGTCGATCACGATGGCTGGCCTGATCTCGTCGTCACGTCCGGGCATATCGAAGATCGGACGTATCTGAAACTCGAGCCATACAAGATGCACGCGCATCTGTTTCGCAACGATCGCAACGCCCGCTTCACCGACGTCGCGCGCACAGCCGGTTCCTACTTCGAGTCACTACGAGTCGGCCGCGGACTGGCACTGGGCGACATGGATCGAGACGGCGATCTGGATGTCGCGATCTCGCACCGCCAGGACCGAGCCGCGTTGCTGTTAAACGAAACCCCGCGCCAAAACTCGGCTGTGGTCATCAGGCCAATTGGGAAGGGCCGCACAGCCAGAAGCGGTGTCGGCACCCGCGTGACGGCTGTCGGAGTCGTTCCCACCCAGTTCCAGGAACTCGCCGGGGGAGGCAGCTTCCAGTCCGCCTCAACGCTCGAAATTCACCTGGGTCTAGCCGATCAGAAACAGTTCGATCAACTCGAATGCCGCTGGGCCGATGGCGAAGTCGAATTCTGGCCCAACGTCGCCCCCGGCTATTACATCGCCGTGCAGGGTCGCGGGCTCGTCCGGATTGAAACGACCACCTCGCTGAAATCCGTCGAATGACAGGAACTGTCCGGTGCAGCTAAGTTTGCTTCCGTGGCTTCCAGAGGATCAGGTAGGCAGAGAGCAAT
>CAIMFH010000014.1 GCA_903840265.1 uncultured Schlesneria sp.
ACGACGTTCTGCTTCCCCTTGAACTGGCTCAATTTGAACCGCCCCTCGGGATAGGCTGGCAGGTCGAAGGACGGGGCTTTGGTTCCGACAGCAGGGATGGCAGTTTCGGTCATTTTGGCTCTCCAGAATTAAGGGGACAATTGGATCAGCGAGCAATCCTCGTCTCGATGCCAACGTCGCCGGGGCTTTTAGCGTAAATCTTAGGCAGGCCAAATTATAGAAACAGTAGATTCCAGCGGCGCATCCGGGATGGGGAATTTGACAGCCGTCACAAAGCATTTATCCATCAGTGTTTGTGACAGCGACTTACAGCAGCGATTTGATGGGCTTGACCGGAGCATCCCACGAATCCCATAATTTCACGTTCCCGCCCCCCTCGGCCGCTCGATATCCAGCATTCCCGCCTCTCTGAAAGTCCTCGCCGATGCTGAAAAAAACTGAGTTGGAAGAGTTCAAGCGACTGTTGCTGGTGATCCGTGCGAGAATGCGCGGGGATGTCAAGCAAATGACCGATGAGGCGTTGGATCGGAACGAAAACGGTTCGGAATCCAAGTCGCCGACTCATCTTGCGGAATTGGGCACCGAAACGTACGAACAAGACTTCGCCTTGCGTCGAGTCGAAAACGAACAGGAAGTCCTGGACGAGATCGAAGAAGCGCTCGGGCGAGTCGAAAATGAATCCTACGGCATCTGTTCCGCCTGCCAAGAAGCAGGTAAATCAGTGTCGAAGTCACTCATCCCCAAGGCGCGGCTGCGGGTGATCCCCTACGCTAGGAATTGCGTCGAATGCGAACGGAAGCGCGAAGAGAGCCTGTAGTCACGGCAGATCTCGATTTAGCTCGACAGGTTGACGCCGTGTCTTCAACAGCCGGTGCCAACGTGTCGACACAGCCCGCAACCGTGCAGCAGCCGCGACTAATCCGGTTGTTAGTCGTCGGCGCGATCGCCGTGCTAGGCTTGGTCTGGGATCTCTGGACCAAACAGCAGGTCTTCGCACAGCTTGGCCCCCAGGGAACGTATCCCGTCTGGCGAGGCCAGATTCTGGGCATGTCCATCCGCTTCCAACTCGAAACCACATTCAATCATGGTGCCTTGTGGGGCATGGGCCAGGGCAAAAGCTGGCTGTTCGCATCCCTCAGCGTCGTCGCTTTAGGAGCGATCGCCTACTTCTTGTGGACTCGACAGGCAATCGCCTCGCGCTGGCTGACCACGATCACCGGCCTGCTGCTCGCCGGAACGCTCGGCAATCTCTATGACCGTCTGGGCCTGCACGGCTGGCAGAACGACAAGCATCAGACAGTCTATGCCGTCCGCGACTTTCTGGACTTCTACTTCTTCAACGACAGCTTCCACTGGGCGACGTTTAATTTCGCCGACACCTACCTTGTCGTCGGAGCCTGCATGCTCGCCCTGCACTCGTTCTGGGTCGGCGACCCAGACGCGAAGCCAGCCACTGAGCAATCGTCAAAGTAGGCAATCGCTCAGCCAGTGAGGTCAACTCTTTGTAGGACGGATTTGCAATCCGTCCCCCTTGCAGCTCACATTCGTCACGCCCGCAAGAGCGAGAATGACGCAGAGATCGCAGCAATCTTCTTTCTGGCCGCTAACAAAGTCTAAGCCGCGCGGCGCACAGGCGCAAACGAAGCCTCAGGCAACGCCCACCAGACTCGGTCCGACTCTTCCCAAGGGAGCGACGCCACTTCCGGCCGAGGCCAACTGGCCAGTGGCGTCGAATCGAACTCCGCCGACACATACGGCGAACTGGCTCGACTGGCGATTTCCTGCGACAGAATCGGTGCCAGCACCAGCTTTGTCGGCCAGCCCGTCGTGACATTTCCCGCGCAAAGGACTTGAATCGTATCGGGACGCGAACCGTTGCCGGTCGCTCCTTCGGCTCGATCAACTCGATAGGTCGACCATTCGACATCGGCCAGATCCAGGTTCGGCAACACGTCGGCCAACTCAGCCCGTGCTCGCTCTGCCAGCGCCAGTGGTTCCAGCTTCACCCCATCTTCTGCCAACTGGCCGCCAATCTGATAGACGGTCCGGCCTTCATCATCAACATCCGAAGTGATTGTCACGCGAGTCTTCGCGCCGTCGACGCAGTGCCCGTTCAGCACGGGCAGAGCCCCGCGAGCCAGCACCATGTGCAACGAGCGACGTTGCATCACAGCTCCGCTCAGCCCCACCATTTCGCGTAGCTTCGCGTTGCCAGCTCCAGCCGTGAAGATCACCTGTCGCGGCTGCAATTCCAGCTTGCTGCCGTCCACAGGCGAGGTCAAGCGAATGGACTCCACTTCGCCAGGACTTCCCAATTTGAATTTCAGCCCTGATTTGGCGTCAATCTTCAAGATGCGATCGCGATACTGATTCGCGAGATCCGCCATGAAACTGGCTGGGCAAATCACCTGTTCCGGTAACTTGGCGACCGTGCCAAACACATCGGCTAGCGCTGCGGGCCGTTCATTGTTTTCGATCGATTCTGACTTCACTTGCAACCCGATCCGAGCCCCCAGCATGCCGACTCGGGAACTGAACGAGTCCGTTTGCCAGAGGTAACAGCAGTCCGACCGCAGTCGAGTCCGCGTCAGATTGGGTGTGGCATGACCTAAGAGTGCGTCACGCCATACGGCTGGCATCTCGCGAATACTGATGGCAGACCGCGTCAGCAACCCGCTCAGCGAGTACTTCATGCCGCCATGAATTATGCCTTGAGAAGCGATCGTCTGGCCGGCACCCAGCGCTCCAGATTCCAGCAGCACGACGTGGTGTCCATCGCGTGACAGGCGATCCAACAACCACAAACCGGCGGCCCCGCCCCCGAAAATCACCGAATCCAACCGCATCGCAAACTCCCGTCGAACGTCCGAGTGGCCGACGTTCCCTGAACCTTGGAGGCCCCACCGCGTCGCCTGGCATCGCCTCCTCATCCCTCAAGGGGGTAGCGTTTGTATTGAAATTTGCCTGATGCGCATAGACGGATCACCACAAAGTGGCATACCTCTAGCCAGCAAAGATGGAAGGTTGTGGCAGGGGCACGAGTTCCGGCCGATCAAACCGCGGAAGAAACACGGCCTTCGGGCGCGCACTCACAGCACTCCTCAATCAGGCACCGACCACCAATTTGGACTTGGCTCACGCTTCCGTGGCTTCCAGAGAATCAGGTAGGCGGAGAAGAGGGTCAGCGGCCAGACGATCGCCCAATAGGGAACGCGCCACCAATTCAAGCCAATCCCATTGGCCTCATGGCTACCGGCCGACAACCCTGCAAATCCGACTCTCCAACGACATGTCCACGACTCTTGCTTATTGAGTTTGACACTCGCGATCTCTTGGGCATGCCACCGTGAAACACGATGCAAGTCCTCCGTCCCCGAGATCCAGATCAATTCGCCGGGAATGATAACGACATGCTGGCTGGGGCTGAATGGAAGCCCTGATACCCTGAACTCATTGATTGCCGTGGCAGGACCTATGGTCGCAGGGAACGGCATTCTGCTTCGAAGCCATCCCAGCAAGTACATGAAAGCAAACAGAAGCAGCACGCAGCCCACTCTTCGTCGCCAACTGTGAAAAAAGGTGCGCATTGATGTTCGTTGAGTACCTTGTTTGCACTGATGAAGTTCGAGTTCAAGCGATTGCTATTGTGTGTCGACAAGAGAAGCAAACGGTCTTCTTCGACGGTCCTTGTCTTTCCTCGTCACTCGTTACTTTCATCTCGTCACTTCAACGCGTCTTCAATTCGCGATCTGAGGTCTTTACCCTCAGAAGTATCCATCGGATGCCCCCGCCACAGGATTCGTCCTTCGGGGCCGATCAGAAGCGCCGTCGGTATGCCGGAGACGACAAACGCGCGAGCCGCAGGAGTGTCAAAATCGCCGGCCTCGCTCTCTCCCGCCCAGAATGGATTCAACGCCGTCCAGCCGCGCTGCTGCACGTGTGCTTTAACCTTTTCTGCATCCGTGTTGATCGCGACGGGAACGATCGCCACGCGATCCTTCCATGCCGCAGGCGGTTCGCTGCAGATCGAATTCAGCTTTGCCATCGGCTGCTGGCACGGGCCGCACCAGGTCGCCCAGAACTCCAGAAACACGACCTGACCGCGGTAGCTGCTCAGTCGAAGCTCCTCTCCCGTCGCCAGATTCGTCAGCTTCAAGTCGGGGGCCACGTCTCCCACGCTCGGGACCAGGACAAACTCGAATTCCTGAGTTGGCGATTCATTGGTGAAACCAAAGGCACCCAGCCGATTGCCGTCGACAGTGACCACGTAGGAACGCTGTGGAGTCGATGACGCCACCTTGTCGGTAATCCCATTGAGCTCGATGTCACCGGAGGCTGGAACAATCCCCGAGAACACGTCGAGCGACCCGTAGTGACCGTCGTGCCAAGTAATTGAAATGTTGCGGCCTTTGGCAGGTTCACCCTCAGTTGTGCGGATGCGAACGGTGGCGTTCCGCGACCCTTTAAACGCGTTGGGATCGAATGGTGCCGCACGGAATGCAACGCGTTCGGATTGGCCAGCCTTCAGGACCAATGTCTGACGATCGAAATACCTTCCCAAATTGATCTTGGTCCCGGCCACTTGCTCATCCTTCTCCTCGGGCTGAGTGCGCACGCTGATCATGTATTCGCCGGGAGCAAGGTCGTTGAGTTTGAGACTGGGGGTCACTGAAGGGCCCGATTGGGTTGCGACTTCCAGGTAACTGTTGCCCTGAAGTTTCGACATGACGTCGAGCGAAACGCTCTCGTACGGTGCGGCAGAGTCCGCATAGTCGCCCGGCCCGAAAGAGACGTCGAGCGTCGCTGGACGTGGAACATCGATCTCTAATTTCCCGTCCTTCACATCGGCCAGAGTGAAGGGGCCCGCTTCGAAGCTTCGCAGAAAGCCGGGAACATGGACGGCCACGTGAAACCGTGGCGTCTCGTTGGCGAGCCAGAACTCAAACTCCCCTTCGCCGGACTCGCGCAGGTTCAGCATATTGAAATCCGATACGATTTCAGGCCGGCGATTCACTGGCTGTCGCATCATGCGTACTCGTTGCTGCAAGTCGTCGAAGTACGCTTCGGGTAAGGCTCCCTTCGGCCAAGCCATCCCTTCCGGAAGATGAAATTGCAATTGGACCCTCTGCCCGCGTGGCAACGTGACGGTGGCTTCTCCCTTAGTCAGCTTGTCGCGTTCCGTGGTGGCGAACCGGGCGACGATTGGCGAATGGCCATTCGCTCGCACCAGGATTTCGAGCGCCGCATCGCGATATTCAGTGGCACCTCCCAGGAACACCAGTCCGTCACGACCACCAGCCCATCGGCCATATCCCGCATTCGCCGTGTGAACCATCGCCTCAAACTTCGGCAGCGGCTTGCCATCTTCATCGATAACTTTCAGCCGAAGGTCCGTCACCTCGGCCAGGTCTCGCGGGGCTT
Source organism: uncultured Schlesneria sp. (assembly GCA_903840265.1). Taxonomy (GTDB): domain Bacteria; phylum Planctomycetota; class Planctomycetia; order Planctomycetales; family Planctomycetaceae; genus Schlesneria. Next base: position 5,422 of record CAIMFH010000014.1, read on the forward strand.
CTGGCTTGGCAATGATCTCGACTTTGGGGAGTTCGCCTTCTTCGGGCACAGAGAACTTTGACGAGGCGGAAAAGTCGGATCGCTGCGAAGAGAGTTGGGGTGTCGATTCGAGAACGGAGAACAGGTTGGTCGTATACTCACCCGGCGGAATGGGGTCGGTCGTGAAACGGCCGTCGCTGGTGATGGGAATCACGTCGAACGCCACCAGCATCCTGTTTTTCTTGCCATCAGCCCGAAAGACTTCTTCTGGGCCGAAACCAGAAATTGTCAGATAGGCATAGCGCAACTCGGCGTTCTCCAAGCCCAGCACCTGACCGGAAAGCGGCTTCCCAATTTTTCGATCAATCGTGATGCTCGCTCGCTTCGCGGACTCGATTTTCACCATCCGTCGGTCCGCACCCGTCATCAGCGTGGTATTAGGTCCCGTTTTCGTATCTTGATTGCGTTGCACCGCGTATTCCGCAGGCGGCAGATGCTCAAACACCGTTTCCCCTGGATTCACCAGCGAGGACGAAGCGGAGTGAAATCGCAACGAGTCTCTATTGAACGTGATCCCGTCGAATGTCTTGAGATCAATCATCACCGACTGCTTGGCCGGTTTGCCCGGCAGGTCACACTGAACAGCCAAACTGCCCGCCTCTGGCAACGTGATCTCGACATCATCACCTGCCGCTAAACTGCTGCGTGAGACGACCCAGAACAACGGGTCTTGAGCGATCACCGCCACTCGATCCGCGGTCCCCTGTTTCCTCGTGATGCTGAAGCGACCATCTTTGTCGGTTCGCGTCGACACAGGTTTCGGCAGGTCTCGCTCGGGCAAGAACCACGTCCGCCGCTCCGCCTCGACGACAATCCGTTCCTTGCCAAGCAGCAGTACTTCCGCATTCGCGACCGGTAGGCCGCGATGATTAAGCACGCGGCCCCGAACCGTGGCACCTTCCTCCCAAACCGCAGATGTCGCGGCCTTGGTTTCGTCCGCGGCCTTGGTCGCACCCGGGCTCGGTTCTTCGCCGTACAGGTGTCGTGTCCCTGACAAGCCAGCGATCAGCATGGCAACGGAACAAAGTCCGATGTACGAACGACGCGATGCTCTGAGGAAGGTTTCATCTGTGGTGACCTTGGCCTCGCCATGAGTCCACCTGTTAAAGACGCCCCTGCTGCAGGTCGACAAAAACAGACGCATGAAAATCACTCCCAAGGTTGCCTTTGATCACGTCCGTATTGGACGGACGATTGCGGGTCGCGCCCGCCCAGCATACCGACGCGAGCGCTCATGATCGAGCGATTTGCACTTTCGTACGGCCATCTCGAATAACTCTTCACGACGCGATCTTCCGCGCTGACACAAGAAGTGGCAGCGACGCTCACTAAGTTGTGAGGGATTCGAATGCCGTCATTTCAGCACTTCGAACCGGATGTTCAGCGCCCGGAATTGCGGGTAAATAGAGACCAGCGACCCTACTGTCTTTTCACGTAGCGATCATGGAACTCCGACGGTTTCAAATGTTGGAATTGACCGTCGTTCGTCTGCACGATGTAGACCAACTGATTGTCGAAGTCAGCGGGTGACCCATCGAGAAGTTCGCCGTCTTCTGGTCCGACAGCGCCACGGTGCTCCACAGCAGTCGGCGTAACGTCGAGTCCCACACCCGTCACGACTTGTTTTCCGTCGTTCCGAATGGAAACGTGCAATGTTGTGAATTGATCGATCCCCACAACCGGCAGCCGCGGAAGATTTCCGTCGTCTCACTGCCAGTCCACACCCTCCCATGTGCGCTTGCCGCCAAAACCTGACATCACTGTTTGTTTTTTTGGGAGCCGAAAGTTTTAGCGGCACGGCGCAAGCCGTCCGGTGTCTTTTCTTAAATTCGGACCGAGTGAGTCGCGCTTTGCAACGCCGAACCGGATGAGCGCCGGAACCGGAGGTCTTGCGCCCTGCCGCTGACATTGCCACTCGGAGCGGCACGGCGCAAGCCGTCCGGTGTCTTTATTGGCCGGTGTCATTGGTTCGCTTTTGAGCCACCGGCCTCTTGCGCCTCACGCGTGTAAAGGATGGCGGCTTCCAATGAATCTTCGTCGAACACATGACGCACGCTCCCTTTGCGAGTCCACCAATGTTCACGAAGCTTGGCCTTCCCGCCGTCGGCGGATCGCTGATACTTTTTGAGCTCGCGGGTGCTCCACGATTTCAGTTGATCTCGAACTTGCTCCCCGTCGTGGCTCACCGCTGTGACCACGGCGTGGCAATGATTGGAGCGGCAGTTCACCGCGTGAAGATGCCAGCCACGAACTTCGCAATGCCGGGCGATCGTTTCTTGGACGATCGCCCGGCGCGTTTCGTCGAGAACGACCGGCTTCTCGACCATCTGCCGAAGACACCAATCGGCCAGCAGCGGTTGCGGGATGTGTTCCCCCTTGCGCCACTTCGTCCAACCCCGGTCGTCTCCGGGCAACCACGTGCCGTAACAAGTCCACGTCATGAAGTAGGCGAGCGGATCGTCGGTCATGATTGTGACAACCGAGGTGTTGGATGGAGGAAGCGGTTCGGCGGAAGGCACAGGAGAAAGACACCGGAGGGCTCGCGCCCTTCCGCTTTCATTGCTTCTACTTTCACTTGTAGCGGCACGGCGCGAGCCGTCCGGTGTTTTGATTGTTTGGTGATCTCGCTAGCGCACCGGAACCGGAGCGCTTGCGCCCTTCCGCTAACTCGGGAATCGTCTTCTTCAAGTCCAGGAGAATCTCCTGAACCAGATCAGCTCGGTCTACTTCATCGAATCCCGCGCGACGGGCCCAGAACAGCAGCAAGGGCGAATAGATGCGGACGAAACGCTCCCAGGCTTCGTGTTCACCAGAACGACGAACACGCTCAAGCAACGTTGCGGAAGTGTTGTCCATGCCCTTGGGTGCGCTAAATTCGAGAAAACGGAAAGAGCGGTGGGAACTCGGTTCGTTCGAAGACAAGAATGTTCGCAGAAGTGAATGCCCTCGACAATCAGTCGACCCATATTTTAGTGCATCGTGTCGACGGTTGTTGTACGAGACCGATCCAGTCCCCCCCACCAAAACGAAAACCGCGCGAGGCGAACCTCGCGCGGTTTTGGTGTTTTGAATCGACGACTCTTTACGCAGCGCGTCGAACTTGTTGCGATTGTGGCATCTCGCGACAAATCTTTACCAGGCAATCGACGACGCGGTCTTGATCGGCAACGGGGAGTTCCGGGTAGCTGGGCAGGGCGAGGATGTCTCGTGATGCCGCTTCCGAATGGGGGAACTGTCCCGCTTTGTAGCCAAGGTGCTTGAAGCAGGTCTGCAGATGCAGTGGCTTCGGATAGTACACCGCACAGCCAACCTTGGAAGCCTTCAACTGCTGCATCACATGATCGCGTTGTCCGTCTTGAACGCGGATGCAGTACTGGTTGTAGACGTGTCGACGATCCGACTTGGCCACGGGCAGCGAGATCGTGTCCAGGATGCCGGCCTGCTCGAACATTTGTCCATAGCGAGCGGCATTGTTCTGGCGAGCGGTCGTCCAGTTCTCGAGCTGCTTCAGCTTCACTCGCAGCACGGCCGCTTGCAGGGCGTCCAGGCGGCTGTTCATGCCCAGATCGAGATGTTCGTACTGACCGATGTCCCCGTGAACGCGCAGTCGTTTCAGCTTGGCATACAGTTCTGGATCATCGGTGGTCATCATGCCACCGTCACCAGCACCGCCAAGATTCTTCGTGGGGAAGAAGCTGAAGCAACCGACCGCACCCAGGACACCGGTACGGCGTCCCTGGTATTCGGCTCCGATCGCCTGACAGGCATCTTCCACGATATGCAAGTTGTATTTCTGGCACAGCCGCCAGAGTGGCTCCATGTCACAGCACTGTCCAAACAGGTGGACAGGCATGATCGCCTTCGTGTGTGGCGTGATCGCATCTTCGATCGCGTCGACATCCAGGTTGAACGTTTCGGGATCGATATCGACAAACACGGGAGTCGCGCCCGCTCGACAAATCGAACTGGCCGTTGCGAAGAACGAGAACGGTGTCGTGATGACTTCGTCCCCTTCGCCGATATCCAGTGCCTGCAGGGCAATGATCAAGGCATCGGTCCCGGAGTTGCAGCCGATGGCAAACCGCGAATCGCAGTAGGCCGCGATTTCTTCTTCCAGCCCTGCAACTTCATCCCCCATGATGAATTTTTGCTCGGTGAAGACTCGCTCGACGACAGCCATCACTTCGGCCGACATCGATTGAAATTGGGGGACCAGATCAATGAAGGGGACCGGTCGATCCGAGCCCGCATTCAAAGGAAGAATGAACGTCATCTGCGATTCCTTTCGCATCCGAGCGTGGACGTGGGGCTGTCCAGGTTGCCGATTACTCACCCCGCCCCATCGTTCCGCTTTAGTTTCTGCCGTCTCCACCACACATCATGTGTTGTGGACCTCACGATTTATTTCGCTACGCATCAGACTTTCGGCAAAATCGGTAATCTCGCCGCAGTCATTTCCGTCTGCGAAGTCCATCATTCCCAAGGTCGTCCGACCAAACAAAAGGCGGTTTGGGAATCTAGGACCAGGCGCGAGTTGTGTCAAGACAGGCACGTGCCTTCGGCAAGAGAGTGGATTGGAGAAAGTGGAGAGTAGAAGGACCCGGGTGGCCGGGGTTGGACTGAGGCTTTGCGAAGGAAACCCCAAAGTTTCGCCCAAAACGGTCGGGTGGCACGCTCTGAGGCTTTGCGAAGGGCGTGGTCATGAATAAAGCCGAAATCCCACGCCCTTCGAAGACTCAGGGGCGTGCCACACTGACAGAATTCGTTCGCTGCACAAAGAAAAGGAAAAACCGCCGGTGACCTGGGGGGCTTGGTCATCGGCGGCAGTGGTATTCGGCGTGAATCGCCGAATCCCGGTGGGAGATCGCGATGAAATCAGGGCGAAGCTGGAACGTACACAATCGTCTTTGTGCTATCGTCGATTCGACTGAGGGTGATCGCACTTAGGACGACGGCGGTGATGACACCAGCGGTCAGCAGGACGAGGGTCGGATCAACAGCGCCCCATTGTCCGCGAGCTCCGTTTTCACCCATCACCAGTAACGCATGCTCTTTCGCCGAAGGGGGAGCGGTTCGTTCCGTCCAAACTCGGAAAGTCGCATCCGTGTTGCCCGAGGAGACTCCGTAAACGCCACCCTTCAGATTATTGAAGGAGTAGACGCCATCTTTATTCGTCATGGTGGCGCTGAGCGGTTTCTTCCCTTGTAGAAGCGTCACTTCCGCCCCTTCCAACGCTTTCCCGGTGTGGTCGACAATCCGACCTGACAGTACTCCACCAGTCGTCAGCGCGATATCGGGTAGCGTGGCGGCCTTCTGAGCTTTCACGGTTGAGCCCGTTCGCGCACCATCGGCCATCGCAGGAACCTGAGGCATCGCAACACCCAAGGTGGCCAGACAAACTGCAGCGGCTTTTAAGAACCGAATTCCTGTCATCTTATCTCTCCTTGAATTGATTTCGCTGCGTCGGAAGAGTCAACTTCGACAGCAAATCAGCTTGCTGTTCATTTAATTCCCGGCAAATTGCCGTTGGGATTGAAGTTTGACTCGGACCTCGGCCCCGAATGCATGGACGGACTTATAGACGCGGCCCCCGGTTTGTCTCAACGGCGACTTGACGGCATTGGCTAGATCGCGGCCGAAAAATCGCCTTTTCTCAGGGGCGGCGACGAAGTGCGGCAGATTTTGCCGACGGCATTTTTTGCGTCAACCTCGGTAAAAGATCGACCACGTGCCCGCATCTGACCTGAAAGTAACCAGATATATTCGAGTTAGACCGAAGGGCTGGCAATCTAGGCTGGTCAGAGTGAACTGGTGGCTATGTCAAGGGCAAAGTGCCTGTACTTTAAATATTCTCTAACCACCCGCTCGATTTGCCACCTGCGGTTTGCCGATACCATAAATATGTCGAGATCTGTCGCCCTGCGCGAGTCTTTCTGGCGTTTTTTGGGCCATCACGTTTGCTAGGCGAGTCCTTATCACCGGCAATTTTATGGAGACGGGTAGAATGCGTTTTTCTAGTCTACTGCGAGGAGCAGCGGTGGCGTTGGCAGCTGTGGGGATGATGATTCCCAATGCCCCAGCCATGGCTGCAGGACCAAGTCGCGCCCAGGTAAAGATGGTCGATGCGAAGATCTTCGATATTGCCCTGTCTGACGGCGGCATGTTCAAGGGCCGCGTCGTTGACCACACGGGTGCCGCTGTTGAAGGCGCCGAAGTTAGCGTCAAGCAAAACAACAAAGAAGTGGCTCATTCGGTAACGGACAAGAGCGGTTCGTTCGTCGTCAGCAACATGAAGACGGGCGTCTACTCGGTGAATTCCGGGGCGACCGAAGGCGTCTATCGCGTCTGGACCGAAAAGTCCGCTCCCCCCTCAGCCAAAGAGCAAAGCCTGCTCGTCCTGGGTGAAAACGGCGCTCGCGGTAACTTCGGTGCCGGCGATGGCGCGTTCTGGGCCGTCGCAGCAGTTGCTGTCGCCGGTTTGATCGTCGGGATCATCGCTTTGACCCGCGACAACAACAATACGACGACAGTCGTGACTCCAATGTCACCCTGATTGAACGCGTTCAGCGCTTCGAAATCATGACAAGCCGCCGATATCAACCAGATATCGGCGGCTTGTGTCTTTGATGAGGTCAAGTATTCATATCTCTGGCGCTTTAGAGATGGACATAGGATTGGGGTGCCACGGTTTTGGAGTCTTCGACAAGGCCGTGTCTTCGTATTTGGGAGGGCACCGCCATCAAAAACTCGAACACGCGCTATCCAAACACCATCGCAAACCCTGCGACTTTGTCGCCGACCTGAATCCGCCTCGGCACGTGACCATCTTCGATTCACTGCCTCATTCGACTGGCCCAAATTGCCGTTGAGCGTTCCGCTCCGGCACCAAAAAGCCAAGTCTGCTCAATATCTGTCACGCTTCAGAAACCTGATCTAGTCACGACGAAAATGTTGTGATATCCAGCACAATCCATTTCTTCGACGGCAAACGCTGAATTCCAAATACCATCACGTCGATACCTTCAAGAGTGCCGGACTGACTCGGGTGAGTTTTCCATGGCAGGCTTGAGGTCTCGTTTTCCCTTTCCCGAGCGGGCTGAGTCACAGACGATTTTTCATGGAGACTAGTAGAATGAGTTGTCTTAGTTTTCTGCGAGGAGCGACGGTGGCGTTGGCTGCTCTGGGGATGATGATTCCAACTGCCCCAGCCATGGCAGCGGGCCCTGCTCGCGCTCAAGTGAAGACGGTCGATGCGAAGATCTTTGATATTGCTCTGTCGCAAGGCGGAACATTCAAAGGTCGCGTCGTTGATCACACGGGTGCTGCTATCGAAGGTGCCGAAGTCACCGTCAAGCAAGGCAACAAACAAGTCGCTCACTCAGTGACCGACAAAGATGGCTCATACGTCGTCAGCAATCTGAAGACCGGCGTCTACAACGTCTCGTCAGGTGCGACGGAAGGTGTTTACCGAGTCTGGTCCGAGAAGACCGCTCCTCCATCAGCCAAAGAACAAAGCCTGCTGGTCATGGGCGAAAATGGTGCCCGCGGCAACTTCGGCGCCATGGGCGACGAAGGCCTGATCCTGCTGGCCGTCACCGCTGTCGGTGCCGTCGCAATCGTGGCACTCGTCCTGGCAATCCAGAACAAGGGTGATTCAACGACCGTCGTCGTTCCATCATCACCCTGATCGCTCACGCGAATCAGAACAACTCAAAAGCCATCGGTTGTCGCAAGATGACCGATGGCTTTGTTCGTTAAAGGGATATTGCAAATTCCAATCGCATCTCTTTCGTCCTTAAGAGAACAGCGAAAGAATCGGCTTCCCATCATGAGCCACCTTAAACGGTCGCCCTGACTTGGAGAAGAACTCTTTCGTCAGCGGCAAGCCCAGCGCATGCGCGATCGTCGCGTTGAAGTCGCCGACCGTCACATCATCTTCTTCAGCACTGAAGCCATCCTTGTCGGACTTGCCATAGAAGCGGCCCCCTTTGACCCCGCCGCCCGCCAGGAAACCCGAGAACGCACCGGGGTGATGATCGCGGCCGCCGTTCTGATTCAGTCTCGGTGAACGGCCGAATTCGGTCCCCAGCACGACCAGCGTGTTCTTCAGCAAACCCTTCTCTTTAAGATCCGAGATCAAGACGGAAGCGGCCCGGTCCAGCGTCCCCGCCACTCGCGGCAGCTTGGCGTTCTCATAGAGATCCGTGTGCATGTCCCAGCCACCAAGTCCGATTTCGATGAAGCGGACATTGTGCTCGACCAGTCGCCTGGCCAACAGGCAGCCTTGTCCGAACTGATCGCGCCCGTACTTGTCGCGCACTTCAGCCTTCTCCTGGCCGAGGTCGAACGCTTTGAGCTCTTCACTATGCACCAGTTGATTCGCCTGGCGATAGAACTCGCCATACGCTTCGACTTGCTTCTGAGGATACTTCTTTCGAAAGCTGGAATCGAATTTGTCGATCAGTTCCATCCGCTTCTCGAACGACGATTCGGTCAGATACTTCGGCGTCACGGTGTTCTGCAAACCGGAATTTGGATCTCCGATGGGAACAGGTGTGAACGCAGGTTCAAGGAACCCGGCCCCAGGATGACGAGCCTCACCACCGATCAGGACGTTGTCGGGCAACGTTCTGTTTTGCTTTCCCAGCACCTTCAAGGCCCAGGCTCCCATACCCGGATGACGAATCGATGCGATCTCTTTGTAGCTGGTTCGCAGCAGATAGCGGCCCCCTTCATGATCGCCGGTCTCAGTATGCAGCGAGCGAATCACGGCCAGTTCCTTGGCCAACTTCGCCAGTTCCGGCAACGTCTCACCGAACTGCATCCCACTGACGCTGGTCGAGATCCCCTTCGTATCCCCTTGAGTCTCGCGCCCCGGCTTCAAATCGAACGTGTCCAGATGCGTCATCGCCCCATTCATATACAGGAAGATGACATGCTTGGCCGTTCCCGTCGGACTGGACTTGTCGTCGTCTTTCTTCGAACCCTTGCCCGCCGCTTTATCATCGCCGAAGGCCATCGCGCCGGGCAGAACAGTCACACCCAGCATCGCCTTCGCGGCGTATTCCAACAGCGACCGACGCGAAACAAAATCGAGCGATTTCAATTGTGAAAGCATGGCTGACAGTCCTTATTGGACGAACAGGAATTCGCGAGTATTCACCAGAGCCCAGATCACGTTTCCATAGCCAGCGTCGCCATGGGCCTTGATTTCAGCATTGGCAACCTGCCGTTCAGTCGTGGTGGGCCGTCGAGAAAGCACACTTTGGAAGATGACATCGACCCGGCCATCCATCGTCTTTTCCGCAATGACGTTCTTGTACATCATCGATTCGGGTTCGAGCAGCATGTGAGTGATCGGCCCGTTAAACATCTGCAGCACCTGAGGAACGGAACCGTCTTCCGATGAGACTTCGATCGCTTCGCGGTCAGACTGGCCAAACTGCCGCAGGAAGTGTCCCGGTGGCTGGGGCGAAGGCAATTCGGACGCTCGAACCAGCAACTGTCCCTTGTAGCGATACGGTTTGTTGCGAGCTTCACGCGAATTCTTGATATCGGACGACGCCAACTCTTTGTTGTGCTCGTAAATCATGGTGGCCGTCGCCTTGGAAAGGTCGATGTTCAAGAGCTTTGCTTCGACCCGAGCTGGCTCTTTCTGGTATTCGTCCGGCTTGGTCACTGCCATCGTGATAAAGCTGTCCCAAACTTGTTCGGCTGTCATGCGCCTCAGCAACGGGCCGGGGAAATGGAATTCGTCACCGGGCGTCACCTCTGCTGTCGTCGCTTCGCGCTGATAGGCCTTCGTGTTGCAGACGATGCGCAGATACTCCTTCACATCGAATTTCACGCGGATCATTTCAGCGGTCAGGAAATCCGTTAGCTCTGGATTCTCGGGCTTGGAGTCATCTTTGATGTCATCCACCGGCTCAATCTGGCCGACCCCGAACAGGCGTTTCCACAGGCGATTGGAGATTGTCTTGGCGAACCGCGGATTCTCGGGTGACGTCAACCATTTGGCGAAGGCGACTCGCGGCGCTTGTCCTTTTTCAATCGTGGCCGGGGGGCCAAAGATGGTCTTCGGAGTGATCTGCTGCTTTGGCTTTCCGTCTTCGTACTGATAGTCATGCGGCAGTGCCAGCTTGGCTCCATTGTCATAGACTTCGAACAGGTTGCTGATCAGGAACTTGTTGTACTTGCCGCCGCCGTCAAACTTATCATCGACCTTCTTCATCTCGTCACGCAGCTTGTTGACGACATTGCCGCCCCCGAAACGCTTGTCTCCGGCACCACGACGGGTTGCCGTTCCAAACGTGAATGCGGCCATCTCATAGAACTCTTTCTGCGTCCAGCGATCGAAGGGATGATTGTGACACTGCGCACAGCCGATCTGAGTCCCCAGAAAGATGCGGATCGTGTTGTTCATCGCATCCAGCGGCATCCCCGAGTCGCGCAGGATATATCCCGATGCCGGGTTGTCCCAGACCTTGCCTTCAGCAGTCAGCATTTCATAGACGAATTGATCGTATGGCTTGTTCGTTTCCAGGCATTCCTTGACCCATTCGCAATACGGCCGGCCAGGCACGTTATTGGTGATCTGATTATCCTTCAGGCGCAGGATGTCGGCCCAATAGTTGTAGAAGTTGCTCGAATAACCCTCCTGGCTCAGCAGCACGTCGATCAGCTTGGCTCGCTTTTCCGTATCGCCGTTCGCGCAGAATTGTCGCACTTGTTTGTGCGTCGGAATCGTGCCCGCCAGATCGAGGTACACACGACGAACAAATTGTTCATCCGACGCCATCGGATTTGGTGTCACCTTAAACTTCTTGTAGTTCGCTTCGATCAGCTCGTTGACTTTGGCAGCGGAAGCCATCGCGCGCGATCGTGTGTTGGGATTCACCGGAGCGAGGCTGATCTTTCGCTCGGGAATGTGAACGGGCGGCTCCGGCTTCTTCGGCGGCTTGTTCTTATTGCCCTGGCCGAAAGCGGTCGAATTCTCGGACCCCACAAACCCCGAAACGCAGGCGAATGAGCAAACTGTCACCAGAAAGAAACCGGACAACCGACGGAGAGACATGGTCGCACCTTCCACAAGGGCAGTGATCGTCCGTCACAGCAGCAGGTTACAGACAGACGACTCTAGATAATTCTAGCATCCGTAATCCGGAGAATCGATCACCGAATTTCATCCAATCTTGTCAGGTTCCTTCGTCATTGAGCCTTGGACGTGCCTCCGAATGAAGTATTGATCGCCAGCCACAACTATCGCCGCAGAAATTAGATGCGGATCGTAGCCCGTCAGGAGTGCTCTTCTCGTTTAACCGCGTGGGCATCGCCCCGCGCGTTTTCGCAGCGCCCGCAACTCGATCAAACCACGACGAGACCCCAAGGGTGCTTTGCCTGTTCGAATCGAGACAGCTAACATACTCAGACTGCCCATGGCATCTTCGTCGGGCTGATCCAACTTTCGCCACACTGAACAGCAGATTCTGATGGCCGACTACAACAAATACGATCCGCGAGTCGACTCCCTGGTCATGGAAAACGTGACATTCTGGGATCCCGCTGTGGGCAAGTTGTCCGAAGAAGACAAAACGATCCTTGCGCGGGCGGTGCATCAGGCACCCGAGAAGGCCGCGAAGATCGCTTATGCGCGGTCGCATACGGGTTTCACGCGAGAAATCACCGTGACCGTCGACGACATCGCCCGCATCTACGACGAACAAACCGGCCGCGTCTGATATTTGCCGCTCGCCTCTTTTAAACGCGTCTTCGTTTAACCGCACGGGGATCGCCCTGCGCGGCCTCTAATTGGCATTTGTGAGGGCGAGGCGCCTCGCTCTCCCAAATACAAAGTCGCAGCCTTGTCATCGTGCCGGCGTTTGAGGTCAAGAGAGCCTGTACCGTGTCCCATACGGTGCCCCTCAGTTTGCTCTTGCCCAAATTCCGCATCCCATGTATCCAGCGAGAATTCCACCGCGCAAATCGGAGCGGTGACGCTCACTCATTCTCTGCGGCTGGTTTCTGATGTCTTGGCTAAAACGTAATGCGTCCTGGCTGAAGTGGGTTCTGGCCGTTGTCATTCTTGGGCTTCTGGTACGACAGAACTGGGAGAGCCTGGGGAAACTGAATTCGCGAACGATTGACTGGTCCCTATTTGGGGCCGCCCTGCTGATTCGATTCGTTTCCTTGTGCGTGACCTATTCGCGTTGGTGGTTGCTGGTCACCGGAATCGGCATTCCCTTGAGATGGATGAACGCCTTCCGACTGGGAATGTTTTGCGAAGCTTGCAACATCGTCGGTCCGGGAGCCGCCGGTGGCGATCTTGTGAAAGCGGTTTGGCTCGCCAAGGACAACCCCGAACGACGTGGGTCGGCGGCGGCGACGGTGGTGCTGGATCGCATTCTGGGACTGTGGGCCCTGTTCCTCTCCGGCGCGTTGGCATCATTGCTTCCGACCGCCGTATCGCTCAATTCCCAGATGGAATGGGCGGTTGGATTGCTGTGGCTGGGGACTGCAGGAGGCCTGGTTGGAATCATTCTCATGCTGATTCCCGCGTTTACGCACTCGCGATTGATGCACTGGATCACGACGTGGCCTCGCTTGGGACACATCGTCAAAGATGTCATGAATTCGCTTAGCTTCTACCAACGTCGTCGTTCTGTCCTTTTCGTGGCCGCAAGTTTGAGCCTGTTAGGTCACTTGGGATTTTTGACTTCGTTCTATCTCGGCGCGGCCGCCTTGCATCATGGACGACCGTTCCCTGGCTACGTTGATCATCTGGTTGGCTTGCCCTTGCCAGAAGCGGTCGCCGCAATTCCGCTCACGCCCGGTGGCGTCGGGATCCTGGAGTGGGCGATCGGCTACATGTACGAACAACATCAACTGTCGGTGAATCCGCACAGCACGCCTGAGGAGTTAACGGAAGCCAACGCCAATGGTGTCTTGACGGCGCTCGCCTCGCGCATCTCCGCGCTAATTCTGGGTGCGTTTGGAGTCATCTTCTACTTCGCTGGCAAACGCGAAATGGCCACTGCGATGCAGGCGCAGCCCGAAACGATACCCATCGCGTCGTGACCGAAGTTTTTCGGTGATCGCAAGATGCGGCGATGGATCAGAAGTCGCATTGCAGTCGATTGCTATTTCTTCTACACACCTGCGCTCTCTCAAATCAAAACAAATCATTCGCCTCGTTTTTCGCGACGACTCCTCGTCTGCGACTTCGATCTATTTGATCGCTGTCAGAAAAGGTACCGCATGTCAGGCACAGAATTTTTGCCGGGGCGAGCCCCTGTGTTGTCGCGTCGTTCCTGGCTGGCGGCCTCTGCAGGCTGCCTCACCGCGGTTGGATTCGCGACTCACCAGACAAGTGCCTTCGCCGATCAGGGATGGGAGAAGACGCAGCAGCAAGTGTCGGGCTTGGTCTCTGCCGGCCAATTCGAAAAAGCTCTGCAACTCGTTTCGGCGCAGATCAAAGCCAATCCCCAATTCGCACCGGCATACGAACAACGAGCCTGGGTGATGCTGGACTGGCTCGACTTGCGAGATGAAGTGGCCTTAACCGATCTCCCCCTGCGTCATCGTTATGTCGGCGATCCCGCTACCGGGTTGAGCAACATCGATCCCCCGATGGAAGTTCGACGCCAGTACCTGCAGGAGCGTTTCTTCGAGAAATATGCACCGCCAGCGGAATTGAAAGCGGTCGAGCAGGATTTAGCTGAGTATCGCCAATTGACCGGGAACCCTGCAGATGGTCTCGCGATCGAAGCATTTCTGGCGGAGTTTATCGGTGATCTGAAGCGTGCGAAGGAATTGATCTCGGCGCGTTGCGCCAACGGTAGGGCGACCCCGCGTGAGTATTTGATTCAATGTCGCATCTTGCGAAACGATCGAGATCTGGCTGGCGCGCTCGCAGCCGCGGACCAGGCTCTGACATCCCCGGAAATTCTCAATCAGGCTTCCAAGCAAAAGCACAGTCTGTTGCGCGCTCTGAATCGGACCAAGCCAGCTGCCGACTTCTTCGACGCGTGGCAAGCATCTTCGTCGCGCGATGTCCGCTTCTTGCTGGCGCGGTCGTTGAGCTCACCAGATCAGCAGGCGCAGATTCAAGACTTGGAGCGTCTGGTCGACATGCTGCCCAAAGAGGCTGGCATCGCATATAGCCTGTCAGTGCGAGACATCCAGGTTCGCAAGGATCTGGAGGCCTGTATGACGCACTTGACCCGGGCCATCGAATTGAATCCCCGATCGCTGATGCCCCACTACGCGAGATGCGGCCTGAAGATGCGCCAAGGTGACGCCCAAGGCGCCCTGGCAGATATCAACATGGCCATTAAGTGCAGCCCTTACTTCGATATGTCCTATCAATTACGCTCTCGAATCCAGCAGAAGCTGAACAATACCGAAGCGGCTCGCAAAGATGATCTGCGCCGGCTGTGGCTGAAAGATCTCTATCAACTGGCCGCGAACTCCAGCGCCAAGCCAAATGACGCCGAAATAGCCTATTCGCTGGGTCGACACTATGCCCGCGGCGAAGACTGGAATCGCGCGTTGCAGTCGTTGTCCGCTTGCTTGAAGCAGTCGCCAAAGCATGTTCAGGCGATGCGGCAGCGGACTGAGATTTACATGACGTTGAACAAGCTCGATCTGGCATTGGCGGAAGCGGACAAGATCATCGCGGTGGATCCGGACTTCGCGCACTATTCGCTACGCGGTGACGTGCATGCCCTGCGAAAAGACTGGGATGCGGCTACCAACGATTACGAGAATGCTCGTTGCCTGGACGACCGGCTTGAACAGTCGCTGCGTCAGCGAGCCGCCTGGCACAAGGCGGCGGGTCGACTGGAAGAGGCAACTGCCGATCTAGAACGTGCAGGTAGCATTGTGAAAGTTTCGTTCGAGACGCCTTGATCCCGCACGCAAAGTCGGCTCATGGCATATCGGTTCACAACTCTTCGAACAAACGAATGATCTGCGGGATCGCCCGTTCGAAGGCTTTCGCGCGATGACTGATATGCCGCTTCACGGCCGGGTCCAACTCGCCGAAAGTCTTGTGGAATTCGGGAATCAGAAACATCGGATCATAACCGAATCCATTGGCTCCCTGGTATTCGCGCAGGATGCGACCACTGCAACGCCCCTCAGTGGCGACTCGAATCTGACCGTTTGGGTCCGACAGAGCGACCGCACAGACATAGTGCCCGGTTCGTTTCTCGGTAGGAATCGCGGCCAATTCCTTCAACAACTTCTGATTGTTGGCCTCGTCTGCTTCTAGCGTTCCCGGATTTGGCGCCTCTGCATATCGAGCCGAATAGATCCCGGGCGCACCTGCCAGGGCATCCACGCACAAGCCACTGTCATCGGCGATGGCCCATTCACCCAGACGCATCGCGACTTCCGACGCTTTCTTCGCGGCATTCCCCGCGAACGAATCTTTGTCTTCCACCACGTCAGGCACGTCGCCGAAGGAAGTCACGCCGATCAGTTCGATGGCGTGCGGAGCCATCAACTCGGCAATCTCTTCGATCTTCTTCTTGTTTCGACTGCTGAGGACAATGCGCGGAAAAGCCATTTCACGGGTTCTCGTGACAGAACGGAATCGATCGACCGGGTGCTGCGGATACAAACGCCCCCGCTAGTTTAACCGCGAGGGCTACGCCTCGCGCGTCTACGAAGTGAATCATTCTCCAGCTTCCTAATACGACAGGCGTGCCACTGGATTGGCCGCTTCGGACAACCCAGTGCCGATGCCGCTTGGCCATGCCGGTCATCGCTTGGGAGAAGTGCGTCCAGGTTTCTGTGGAATACTCCCAGAGCAAGATTTCCTCCTCAACCTTGATCCATAACGAGTGGTCGTGCGTTGAATGTCGACAGCGGCCGTTCGATCCGTTTCAGTCCGGAATCGGCGCGGCCTGATAAAGTTCTCGTTATCCTAGCGAGCCGATACACGTCGGATGCTTACCTATCGTCTGAGACCGTTCCATGAATCGCATCGCCTCACTTGCTGTCCTGCTGGCGTTGATTGCGCTGCTGGGTGGCATGTTCTACCAAGTCATCTCGCCATTCCTGCTCCCGCTCTTTCTGGCCGCAGTCATGACCGTGATTTGTCAGCCGCTGCAGAATTACTTCCTGAAGATGACAGGTGGCCGCAGATCGATCGCTGCCGCAATGACGACAATAATTGTGACGTTGATCGTTGTCGGGCCGCTGGTCATCGTCACGTTTGTCACCGCGACCAATCTGTACGACTTGGCAGATCAGCGAATGGGACGCGACTGGCGAAGCGGATTGGATTTGATCTGGCAAAAGGCCGTGATCCCAGGCTTGGAGCGTGTCTCGCCGATGATTCCGGGAGGCCTGTCCGAAGAGAAACTCGGCGAGTGGGGGAAAGAGCTTTCAGACAACATGCGGACTCTCGCCACGCGAATGGCGGGGACCACGTTCAGCATCGCGTCATCAACCGTCGGCATGTTCGTCTCGCTGGCGATCGCGGCCGGGATGTTCTTGACGGCGCTGTACTACTTCCTGGCGGACGGCCCGGCGATTCTGGCAGCAGCCGAAGAACTGATCCCGCTGCCGGTCGACCATCAACGACGACTAGCCGATCGATTTGCCAGTACCGTTCGCGCCGTCGTCACGGCGACATTTGCGGCCTCGTTTGCGCAAGGGGTCGCCACCACTCTGGCACTGCAAGTCTGTGGCTTCGGCCACTTCCTGGTCTTCCTGGTTGTCGGATCTATTGCGTCGCTCATACCGCTGGCCGGGGCGTGGATGGTCTGGGGGCCCTGTGCCATCTGGCTGGCGCTACAAGGTCACTGGGCCGCGGCGGCCGGACTGACCATATGGGGAATCGCTGTCGTCGGGATGCTCGACAACATCGTCAAGATGCATGTCTTAAAGAGCGACGCCGAACTACACCCGCTGATCGCGTTCATCAGTGTCATCGGTGCCCTGCAGGTCATGGGCCTCTGGGGCATCTTCATCGGTCCCATCGTCGCGTCCTGCCTGTACGCTCTCGTGCAGATCTTCAACATCGAACTGAAAGAGATGGCCAAGGAACGCGAAGCGGCATCGATGCGTCACGTCGCCTTGAATTCAGCCGGCCCACCAACAGGCGAGCCCATTGTCCCGGCCTCGGTCAACACGCCGAACGGACCACCGTCACATTCCCAAATGCCCAAGCGGGCTCGTAAACGTGGCCGATAGGTCGCAGTGCAGCAGCATCGAAGTCTTGTGAGATCAGGTGGTATTAACGCAAAGTCGCCAAGGCGCAAGGACGCAAAGAATACAGTGGGCATTTGATCTTGGATCGATCACGTCATCGCCACCATCGACGCAACGCAACTACAGAACTCCACTTCAAGGCTTTCCCTTTGCGCCTCTGCGCCTTGGCGACCTTGCGTTGATATCAGTCGCTACTTACCAAAGCCCAGAATGGCGCAACGCTACTTCTTCTGAGCCAGCCAGTCGTCAACGATTCGCTCAAGGATGTCGAGCGGAACAGCCCCATTTTGTAGAACCACATCGTGGAATTCGCGGATGTCGAATTTGTCGGCTAACTTCGCTTTTGCCCGAGCCCGCAGTTCTTTGATCTTCAGCTCGCCGATCTTGTACGCCAGAGCCTGACCCGGCCAGGCGATGTAACGATCGATCTCGTTGGTGATATCCAGTTCGTCCTTCGGCGCGTTGTCCTTGAAGAACTGAATTCCCTTTTCGCGCGGCCATTCCATCGAGTGCATACCGGTATCGACGACCAGCCGGACTGCTCGCCACATCTCGTAGGTGAGTTGTCCCATCTTCGAATACGGGTCGTCATACAGATGCAGCTCATCGCCCAGGCTTTCGGCATACAGCGCCCAGCCTTCGACGTACGCCGTGAAGTGACCATGCTTCCGGAACTCGGGGACGTGCTCCAGTTCGGTTGCCAACGCGATCTGCAGATGATGCCCCGGTACCGCTTCGTGCAATGACAGGGCGGCAATCTCGTACTTCGGACGTTTCTCGGGTTTGTACAAGTTCACGAAGTACGTCCCCGCCCGCGTTCCGTCTGCTGCAGGAGGCCGATAGTAAGCCGTGGTCGTGTCCGGAGCCATATGCTCTGGAATCGCTTCGACTCCATAGGGAATGCGCGGCAACTTGCGGAATAGCTTCGGCAGCAGGGGATCGACTCGCTTGGAGAACGCCTGATAGGCCGTCAACAAATCGTTGGCATCGGTGTAACGGAACTCGGGCGCGGTCCGAAGATGTTCGAAAAACTCCGCCAGCGTCCCCTGAAAGCCTACTCGTTCTTTGATCCCTTCCATCGCCGCTCGAATGCGTTTGACTTCCGATAGCCCGATCTCGTGAATCTGGGCCGGAGTCAAATAGGTCGTCGTATGCTTGCGAGCGAGAAACGCATAGAACTCCTGCCCCTTCGGCAAACGCGAAGCACCGATCTCGGGCAGACACGCTGGAAAGTACTCGCGTTCGAAGAAGCCCAGCAGCTTGCGATACGAAGGAACCAGTTGTTCGCGAATGGCCGCTTGAGCCTCGCGCTGCAAACGCTCTCGATCAGCAGTGGTGAACTCGGGCGGAAATGATTTGAACGGTTTGTAGTACAGACTGGTCGCGGGATCTTCGACGATCTGTCTGCGGATCTGAGTCGGCAGGCGATTCATCACGATCTGGGGCTGAACCATTTTCGCGGCAATACCAGCCCGCATGATCGCGATCGTCTGATCCATGTAAGTCGGAAACGACCGCAGTCGGGCAATCCAGTCTTCGTAGTCTTTGACCGTCGTGAACGCCAACGAATCACCGACCGAGCTCTCGTCTTGAATGCCGCTGCGATGATCGAGCGGCACCAGATGCCAGTTGAAAGCGAACTCGGCCGCATCGACTTCAATCTGTCGTCGAAAGAGGCGATAGTTCAGTTTGTCCGCGGGCGACAATGCGGCTTCGTCAATTTTCGACAGTGTCTGCAGCACCTCTAACTGATGCGCATGCCGACGGAGCATCGTCGACAGGCTGACATCAGGCCAGCGATCGTTGTATCGCTTGTCACCCAGATGCGATGCGAATGTTGGTGCTTCGCGAAGCGTGTACTCCCATTCCTCGTCGAACAACTTCGTCAGTTGCTCGCCGGGCGTCTGACCTGACGCCGCGACGGCCATCAGCATGACGAACAAGAAACCAAGGCAATAGCAGCGATGCGTCAGGCAATCCATTTTCGTTCCGCGAGATTGATCCAGATCCTATTGGAGCGCGACTTCACTCTATACGGATGGTAGAACCGATTCCACGCGCGAACGAACCAGGTGCAGATGCAGTCGCAGATTGTAGTACTCTTCCATGTAGCTCAGTGGCACACCGACATGCGCGATCTGATGTTCCAGCGTCTTCAAACTGTCCATCGATTTCTGCGCTTCGATCGATGACATTCCTTCGAGGGCCTTCTGATCGATCTCTCGTAACGACACGTACCACAGATAAATCTTGCGTCGAGTCCTCCAGCGGACCAGCGGCGGGGCCAACCGGATTAGCGGCATCAGCAACACCAGCAACGGAATGATCATCAGCTTCATGCGATCGACCAGCGAAGCCAGCCAGAACGGCAGCACGCGCTGTAGTACGGGCGGGCCGAACTTGAAGTAGTGTTCGGCATCCTCATTCAACGGCAAATCCAAGAAGGATGTCGAGGGGAACTCATTGCCGTTACTCAACAAGTCGCCACCGCGATGCACCTTCGTCGCGACTTTCAACAGCAACGGAATCAGTGCCGGATGCAGTGAGTCATGCATCACCAGCGTTGCCGCGGGAGCCATCAGCGTGGTGTCGCGCGCCGGGATATTGTTCTTCAAGTCGAACAGGCCCGCGTGAATCTTCACCACCGACAGAAATCGGAATCGTCGCAAATAAGCATCCGTCTGCGCCAACTCAGCCAGTTTGATCTCTGGATCTTTGGCCAGCATCTTAATGTAGGCGGCATCCATCCCGGCCACAAAGAAGGCCGCGTCGATCTCTCCACTCTTCAATGCCGCGGCGGCGTCGTTGCCCGAGATCGGCACGAACTCCGCTTCCGAGTCGCTCAACTCATTCGCTTGCAGCAGTTGTTGAGCGATCGCTCGCGTACCGCTTCCCTCCGGCCCGATCGCGATTTTCTTCCCCGCGAGTTGCGGCAATCGGTCGACCGTTTCCGCACCGCGATAGAAGATCCACAGCGGCTCACGATACAGACTGCACAGCGACTGCAGCTTCTCGCAATGGGTCGGATCGGCGATGCCACTTTGAACCATGGCAATGTAAACGTCGGAATCTTCGTCGTTCAGCAGTTTCAGATTCTCGACCGAACCCTTCGTCGGTCGGACTTCCAGCGTGATCCCTTCTTGCTTCAGCAATTCGGCATATTGCTGTGCATAACGGTAGTAGGCCCCCTCTTTGCTTCCCGTCGCAATCACCAGCTTGCGAGGTGGCGGTGCTTCGACCAACAGCACGAACGCCAGGACCAGACCCCCAATGGTCACGGTCGCGAGTAGCAGCCAACTCCAGAAATTCGAACCACCACCCGATCGCGAAGCCACGATTTCATCCTCCCTGATGACTCACCCACGGCTGCCGACACGGACTTCACTCCGGCCGCAGTCCAAGCGAGAAGTGTAGCTATAAAGTGACCGCATCGGAACACCGGCTTACTACCACCGCGTGAACCGAATCGCCTGCCACGGTGTCCGTATCCCCGGTAAATGGGAAAACACGCGCTCGTAGCTTAGCTGGAAAAAGCCACGGACTTCTAATCCGTAGATCGGGGGTTCGAATCCTCCCGGGCGTAATAGTTTTGGAGCAACAGTCTTGAAATACAGATGTGCCGCGACTAACCGCCAAGCTTCTTGTAGCGCCGAACTGCAGTCTTCAGTGCTTGATTGGGCTTCGCAACAATGCTGTCCAATGCATCCAGAAATGCATCTCGATCGCGATTTGACAATCGGGTCGTCTGAGCATCGTGCAGAACTTGCGTTGCTTCACGCTCGACAACGGAGATCGTGAACTCTTCCACGGTCTGTCCCAATGCCGAGGCGGCATCGGCCACCAATTGAGCCTGCTCTCTCGTGATCAGGAGATTGATCTGGGTGTCGTCACGACCGTCAACAGTCATGCTTTCCTCGACGGATGCGGAGGTCTGGCGTCACCAACTGGTGCATAATATCTTCTAACTTCGCCAATGCATAATCTTCTCGCGACAGACATCGATATTCCTGAAAGGAGCCTTCCGATTCCACAGCTCATCGAATACGAACAAAGTACCGGCCTCGTGCGTGAGGTCTACGATGACATTCGCGCCACTCGCAACACCGACGACATCAACAATTTCTGGAAGGTGATTGCGAGCCATCCGCCGACTTTGCAGCGGACTTGGTCGACGCTGAAAGAAGTGATGGGCGGGCCGGGGGAATTGGACCCGCTTGTCCGGGAACTGATTTACGTCGCTGTCAGTGTGAGCAATGGCTGCGAGTACTGCATCGCCTCGCACAAAGCGGCCGCTGTCACCAAGGGGATGTCCGACGCGATGTTCGGCGAACTGATGAGTATCGTCGGCGTCGCCAACATGACCAATCGCCTGGCCAATGGCTTTCAGGTGCCTGTTGATGACAAGTTCAAGACGGCCAATCCCGGCTGACAAGGCTGATTGTCCGCCGAGTTCTGCCCTAGGGCTTGGCGCGCTCAATCTTGGCGGCTTTGCGTTCACGGCTGGCCGTTTCGGCCCACAGTTGCTCGGACAAGCGTTCAAAGATCTGAGGGCGGACATCTTCCAGGCTCAGGTCACCGGGGATGCGCTCGGTGACTTGAATCAAGTGTGCACCAAATGTGGAGACGACTGGCTCGCTGATGTCATTTACTTTCAAAGCAAAGGCGGCTTTGGTCACCGGCGTTGGTAGCTTTCCGCGAGGTCCAAACAGGCCGACATCGCCTCCCTGATCCTTCGATGGCGACTCGGAATACATCTTCGCGGCCTCTTCGAATTTGATCTTGCCAGCCGTGATTTGTGAACGCAGTTCTTTCAAACGGTTCGTCTTCGCCATGACATCGGCTTCAGTCGGATTGGTTGGAAGCTTGAGGAAGATCTGTCGAGCCCGCAGTTGGGTTCCATCCAATTCCGCGCGATGCTGTTCGAAGTACTCTTTTGTCTGCGGCAGCGTGATCGTTTGTCGCGTGTAAGCATTCCACGCCAGTGGCAGTCCCAATTCGGCCTTCATCCGTTCCGGGGTGTAGCCCAGCTTGGGGAGCAACACGGCCGGATCGTCACCATGTTTCTTAATGGCGTCTTCTGCGTATTGAATCTGATAGGCCAATTCATCGGCCGGGACGACGATCTTGCGTCGAGCCAGAAACTCGCGCACCAGTTGGCGATCGATCAGTTCGTCGATCAGTTGCGGTTCTCGCGCGACGCGTTCATTCGGCTTGATCTGTCTGGTGGCCGCGATGAACTCGACATCACCCGCCGTGATCGCCGTGCCATTGACATTGACGACGACTCTAGCCGCGTCTTCAGTCTGCAGCAACAACACGATCGACAACACCAGCCAGACACCGTTCATGACAACTCCGTTCCAGGTGAATTCGCGACAGGAGCGGTAGTATAGACGTAACCGCAGCGAATGCGGAATGTCACGGCACCCCGATTGCTGGGCAGTCGCCTTTCTCACAATGCAGGAAGTGTGGCACGCCATGAGTCTTCGAAGGGCGTGGGATTTCGGCTTCATTTAGAACCACGCCCTTCGCAAAGCCTCAGAGCGTGCCACCCAAATTAAAAGATGCGATTGCGCTCACCTGGATTGGCCAGCGCGAGACCACGATGAGCTTGTTTGATCGACTCGGCAGGGACACAATGCCCGCTTGGTCATTGGCACATCACAGATTCTCGACTCTGACAGGACCTTTCATGATTCGTAGCCTGATCGCATTGATGACGACGGCTGCCTTTGTGATCACGTGGACCCGTCCCGCAACGGCGGCGGAACCGGTGCGGCTGGGGATCCTGGGAATCGATAACTTCGGCTCAGTGGCCTACACCGAATTTCTCAATCGCCCCCAGGCTGAAGGAGTCTTTGAAGGTGTGCAAGTTGTCGCCGCGTACCCGATTGGCAGCGACGACTATCCTGAGAGCGACAAGCTGGTCGAGCAATGGAAAAAGCAGCTGCTCGAAATGTATCGACATCCCAAGGATCCCAAAGACGAAGTTCCGCTGATCGAAATGGTGAACTCGGTCGACGAACTGCTCAATCGTTGCGACGGTGTAATGATCTTCAGCATGGATGGTCGTCTGCATCTGAAGCAGGCGACCGATGTCCTGAAGGCGGGCAAGCGGCTGTTCATCAGCCGGCCCGCCGCTTCATCTGTCGAAGACGCGGTGGCAATTTACAAGTTGGCCGCGGAGACCAAGACCCCCTGCTGGAGCAGTTCTCAACATCGCTTCAGCACGGGATTCAGTGGGATGCGCAATCATCCCGAAGTCGGTCGAGTCCTCGGTTGCGATGTCTATGGCGGCTGGTCCGCGAACGCGCCCGCCGCAGACAAATTCACGCGGCCGTTGCACAGCGTCGAGACGTTACTCACGATCATGGGGCCGGGCGTCACTTCGGTCAGCTGCCAATCGACTCCGATCGCCGAATCGATCACAGCCGTCTGGAAAGATGGCCGCATCGGCACATATCGCGGAATCAAAGAAGGAGCGGTCAAGTACAGCGCCACCGTGTTTGGCGACAAAGGAGTTTCGACCGCCGGGATTTACGGTCACGGCGTGCCGGTCAACGGAATCGTGCCGACCACCGACAAGTACGTCGGCTACGAAGGCCTGGCGACCGAAATCGCCAAGTTCTTCAAAGGGGGCCCCGCCCCCGTCACTCCGGCCGAGACGCTGGAAATCTTCGCGTTGTTACAAGCTGCCGAAGACAGCCAAGCCCAGAACGGCGCCGCGGTGAAATTGCAAAACCTTGCCGACGGTCTGGGTGAGTGATCGGCAGTTGTCGCCTTGACGGCTGCTTTTGGAAGGGAAAGCTGCTCTGGGACCACCGATCGTTTTCAACTCAATCCGAGTTGCGCACGGATGTCGATCTGGATCTCGTCGGCCGACTTCCGACCGTCGGTTTGAATGACCAACTCCTTGCGACCGAATAGTTCCAGGATCGGTTCGGTTTTGGTGCGGTAATCCTGCAGACGCTGCCGCAGACCTTCTTCGTTGTCGTCGATCCTCAGCACCAGCTTGCCGCCGCAGACATCGCAGGTGTCTTCCTGGGCAGGGCGGTGGTAGATCAAGTTGTAATCGAGGCCGCACTGACTGCAAAGTCGTCGAGCCAGCACGCGTTCAAACACAACTTCGTCGGGAACGTCGATATGGATCACGGCGTCGATGTCGTAGCTTTCCAGAAAGAACTCGGCCTGAGTCTTCGTGCGTGGGAACCCGTCCAGAATAAAGCCGAAGTTCCAATCGTGTTGAGCCAGTCGCTCGCGAATGATTTCCTCGACCGCTTCGTCATTGACCATTTGACCCGCCGCGATCAGTCGCTTAATTCGAGCTCCCAGCTTCGTATGCGACTGGATATGCCAGCGGAAAATATCACCAACACAGATGTGGACGATGTCCAGATCTTGCTTCAGACGCTTTGCTTGAGTCCCTTTTCCACAGCCTTGAGCCCCCATAATCACAAACTTGCGCATCACGCTCTTCCGATCTACCGTTCTGAAAACTGAGAATTAAGGCGATTCCGTCGCCGAACCGAGCAATCGACACGCCGCCCTCCGCGATTCTCGCAGTAGTGTAGCAGCGGACCGCCATCGCGGGCGAGTCGCAGCCTCCGTTTGGCGCGCTAGTCTGGCACACCTGCAACGCGAATAGGCACACCTACCTCAATAATCTGACGGCGTCAGATCTTTTTCGCGGAAATTCCCTACAAAACAAGGGATTTGATCCGCATCGCGCCGACGGAAGCAGGTCAAGGCACGCGACTTGCGTTTCGGAAAACCCGTATCGCACGAGCGGTGTAGTCTTGGTGGACTGTGTGCGCCCGCAATAAGCGTTCGGACGGATGTTCCGGATGTGGCTGGAGCGCTTTCCTCAACAATGTGGGTCAGGGAAGGTCTGGCAATTCAGCGGGGATTTCAATTGAAAGGAACATTCGACATGTGGCGAAAGTGGGCGCTCGCATCACTACTGGGGATGATGGTTCTTGGCAGCGTGACCGTAAATCCGGTCTTCGCGCAGGACAAGGTAGAGGCAGTAGAAACGCCGACCGCGGCGGCTCCGGAAAAGAAGCCTGAAGAGGCAATGGCGATGGATAAGGGGACCGAAGCTCCCTCAGCTCCAACTGCGACAGGGCCGTCGAACGCCGATCTGAAAATTGCGATGGATACGCTGTGGGTGCTGGTTACGGCCATGCTGGTGTTCTTCATGAACCTTGGCTTCGCGGCTGTCGAATCGGGAATGTGTCGTGCCAAGAACTGCGTGAACATTCTGTCGAAGAACTTCATCGTCTTCGCCGTCTCGTCGATCGCGTTCTGGATCGTCGGCTGGGGCATCATGTTCGGTAATGATGGTGGCGAAAAACAAGGTTGGGTGGGAACCACCGGACTTTGGTTTGTCAGCGGCGAAGACAACAGCCCATTAACCGGCGACGCATACAAGGGTGACTACAGCGCCATCAACTGGACTGGTGTTCCACTGTCAGCCAAGTTCTTCTTCCAACTGGTGTTCACCGGCACCGCCGCAACGATCGTGTCGGGTGCTGTCGCCGAGCGTATCAAGTATCACACGTTTATCGTGTTCAGCTTCATCATGGGCACGGTCATCTACCCGGTCGTCGGACACTGGGTCTGGGGTGGTGGCTGGCTGGCAGACAGGGGTTTCTTCGACTTCGCAGGTTCAACTCAGGTCCATTCGATCGGTGGCTGGGCCGCATTGACCGGTGTGCTTGTCCTTGGACCGCGTATCGGTAAGTACACTGCGGAAGGCAAAGTACAGGCGATTCCAGGACACAACATGTCCCTGGCCACAATCGGCTGTTTCGTCCTGTGGTTTGGTTGGTTCGGATTTAATCCAGGCAGCACGATGGCTGTCGATCCAGGCTTGATCAGTCACGTCGCGGTGACGACCAACACTGCTGCTGCATTCGCAACGATCACCGCCACCATCACAGCGTGGCTGATCCTTGGTAAGCCTGATCTCGGTATGACTTTGAACGGCTGCCTGGCCGGTCTGGTCGCGATTACCGCTCCTTGTGCCTTCGTCACAGTCTGGAGTTCGGTGATTATCGGAAGTATCGCAGGTGTTGTCGTTGTTCTGGCAGTGATGACATTCGATCGAATTAAGGTCGACGATCCGGTCGGTGCGACCTCTGTGCATCTTGTCAACGGGGTGTTCGGAACGATCTGTATCGGCTTGTTTGCCGACGCTTCTCTGTGTCCAAAGGGACCAGATGGAGTGGCGTTGCTCAAGACAGGTCTGTTCACCGGTGGTAACGCCGATCAGTTGATGATCCAACTGACCGGGGTTGTAGCAACCGCTGCATATGTACTGCCTGTCTCGTTTATCGTGTGGATCATTCTGAAGTACACGATGGGACTTCGAGTGAGCCGTGAAGAAGAAATCGAAGGTCTGGATCACCACGAGCACGGCAACGAAGCCTACCCAGGTTTCGTCATGCAGGCTCCTGGACACTGATTCCGACGGTGTCGTTACTCGACAAGTCAGCCCGGTTCGCAAAACCGGGCTGACTTCGTTCTTAGAGCGATGGTAAAGCATATCGCTTTCCTTCGACTGACCAGTTGCTACGCGCGCTAATTCGTGAAGCTGAGCTACAAAGATGAATCCATCATCGATTGAGATACTTGCCACAGTCCTGCTGGTGCTTGCCGTATTGCACAGCTTTACTGTCGGTCGCTTCGCTCGCTGGGCTCATCGATTCCCCAGCGGGTCCATCGCCGAGAACGTGTTGCACTTTTTGGCAGAGACGGAAATCGTCTTTGGACTTTGGGCGGCCCTGCTATTTGTCGGCATTGCGTGCATCCATCAATCGATTGCTGAAGCCGTCCATTACATCGAAAAGCTGAACTTTACCGAGCCGAAATTTGTTCTGGTGATCATGGTGGTGGCTGCCACGCGACCAGTCGTGCGGCTTGCGGAGGCAACGCTCACCAGGGTCGCTGCGTTACTGCCGCTTCCACAGGGTTTAGCATTCTACGTGTCCGCATTGGCTTTGGGACCGTTGATCGGCTCATTGATCACCGAACCGGCCGCGATGACCCTGCTGGCAATCATGTTGAAACGCCGTTACTTCGATCGAGGGATCAGTGTGCGACTGGCCTACGCCACGCTGGGACTGCTGTTCGTCAACGTCTCGATCGGTGGGACGTTAACGCACTTCGCGGCTCCGCCAGTGCTGATGGTTGCCGAAACTTGGGATTGGACTACCAGCTTCATGTTCACTCACTTCGGCTGGAGAGCTGTCATCAGTTGTCTTGTCGCTACTGCGCTGACAGCCATGGCATTTCGAGGAGAGCTTTCAGCCGTCGAACCCGTTGAGAACGCCGTTGACACGCCGCCTGCCTGGCTCACCATCGTGCATCTCCTGTTTCTGGCGGCGATCGTTTACTTCTCGCACTATCCTGATGTCTTTTTCGGAGTGTTCATGCTCTTTCTCGGTGTCGCGACAGCGACACGCGAGTATCAGGATCAGCTGAAGCTACGAGAAGGCCTGCTAGTTGGCTTTTTCCTCGCGGGCTTGGTCACTCTCGGCGGCCTACAGGAATACTGGCTCGCCCCTCTCATCAGTAATCTGAGTGGATCAATGTTGTACTTCGGAGCGACCGCCTTGACGGCCGTGACAGACAACGCCGCGTTAACTTACTTGGGCTCTCTGGTGAAAGGGATCAGCGACGATCTCAAATACGCTCTTGTCGCCGGTGCTGTTACCGGAGGGGGGCTCACGGTGATTGCCAATGCACCAAATCCGGCTGGAGCTGGGATTCTTCAGAGTGCAAAAGTATTCAACGACAACGGAATCAGTCCACTTGGCCTGTTTCTCGGGGCACTGTCTCCAACAGTGATAGCAATCATCGCATTCTGGTTCATCTAAACTTGGCGCTCGGCAGGTGCTGCCTGAAAACCATCCCGGACTTCGCGCCGGACCGAATATCCACTAGAACGCCCACGTTCCCCCGTTGTGGAGCGTTGTGCATGCCGGATTCGTCGATTCCTTATAGTATTCGTGTCAGCCCGCGTGCGCGCTATCTGCGGTTTCGCGTCACCGTCGACAAGGGACTCGAAGTCGTAGTCCCTCGCGGCTACGACCAGCGGCGCATCCCCGCACTGCTCAGCACGAACGAGATGTGGGTCCAGACCGCCCTGCAACGAGTCGAACAAGTTCGCCGTCTGCAGTCAGCCCAGGCCACGGAAACGATCCCCACTACGATCAAACTTCCTTGCATTGGTCGCGAATGGTATGTCGAAACGATTGCCTCAAGATCGCGCACCGTCACGATCGACGAACCAGTTGCCGGTCGGATTGTCTTGCGCGGTCGGATCGACGACGCCGAAAAGTGTGAAGCCGCGCTGCAACGCTGGGTGATGAGACAAGCCCATGACATCCTGATTCCCTGGCTGGGGACTGTCAGCCGCGAGATCGGCATTCCCTTCACCAAGACCGCCATTCGCAAGCAGAAGAGCCGCTGGGGTAGTTGCTCGCGGATCGGAACGATCAGCCTGAACGCCAAGCTGCTGTTCATCGATCCCGATCTGGTCCGCTATATCCTGATCCACGAACTCTGCCATATCCGCGAGCTGAATCATTCGCCGCGGTTCTGGAAGCTGGTCTCGGCCTACTACAAGCCGTACAAGCAGGCTCACGCTCGCTTAACGGTCGCCTGGCGCACGATGCCTCGCTGGGTCGGCTGATCCTCGCAACGCGCTCTGACGACTGTTTCTCGCAAGATCTGGCGAACCCGACTCGGCAGCGTACCTATCCGCACAACATCGATCTAGAATCGGGGTTTTCTGCACTCGGTACCAAGACCTATGCCACATCGCTTTTTCCTCGCGAATCTCTCCGACTCTGGCACAGCCGTCCTGGATGGCATTGAAGCACATCATTTGCTGCACGTCCTGCGAGCCAGCCCCGGCGATATTGTCGAACTCTTCAATGGTGCCGGCCTAGTCGCCAAGGCAGAAGTCGTCAAAGCGGGACGACGTGACATCGACCTGCGCGTGCTGGAATCACATCGCGAAGAACCTTCGTCGCGGCAGGTCATCATCGGCACCGCCGTCCCCAAGGGAGATCGTTTCGATTGGCTCATCGAGAAAGCAACCGAGCTGGGAGTGACCCGACTGGTCCCTCTGACCACCGAGCGCAGCGTCGTCGATCCGCGTGACAGCAAGCTCGACAAACTTCGTCAGACCGTGATCGCAGCCTGCAAGCAATCGGGACGCAATCATCTGCTCGAGTTATCTCCCGTGACCACCTGGGCCAGCTTCGTCAAAGAGACACTCAGTTCGTCACACAGCTTCGTCGCCCACCCCGGACCTGGTGCTCCGGTGCTGTCGAGTGAATTGCTGGGCAATCACTCGCAGGTCGCGTTTGCAATCGGCCCCGAGGGAGGATTTACGGACGGTGAAGTCGCACTGGCGGCCGAACACAAAGTGACACCGATCAGCCTGGGGCCACTCATCTTAAGGATCGAAACCGCAGCAGTTGCGCTGGCAGCATGTGCCGCGCTGAGATCGTTGTAGCTAAGGTCGCCAAGACCTTGGGCGAGTGGCATTCGAGCTCGCTTGCGAATCGACTCTGCTCAATTGCGGCGAGACATGGTCTGCCTCAATGCTCAAGCACTGGCAGATCACGCCCACGGGTCCACGCACCGACGATGAAGAAGGTCGTTGCCATCAGAGTATAGCCGATTGCCACATCCCATGATCGGTAGATCAATGCACCAGGAACTGTCGGGTTGCTGAAGATAAATAGATAGTCGACGACATTACCCGCGAACAACTGGTAAGCGTGAGTCAGCCCCAGTCCTGCGCACAACGCTCCGACGAGCGACCAGGTCCCCGCGGCGAAGAACCGGCGATCGATCAGAAAGGCCGAAATCGCCGCCAGGATCATACAGGTGAAAATGTAACCCTGCTGCAACGAGATCATGCCGTGCAGTACGAAGTCGTTCACATTGGCCCGCGGATCACTCACCATCAGGTCGTGCAGTGTCTTGCCGCCTGATTTGAAGAACGCTCCTTGAGTGACCGTGAAACCCCACGCGGCGATCGCGGGAAAAAGACCCACCGCCACGGCCGGTGCGTGCTCTTTCGGGACAGCCGAGAAGGCTTGAGCCGTGATGATGATCCCGATCCACAACACGATCGCAATGCCCGACTCCATCGGAATGATACTGTTGATCAGGCTGATGGCTCCAGTGAAACAGATCACCGTGACCGCCAGGCCGTTCAGCGTCGAATACCCTGCACGAGCCCCCAGTGCTTTCCAACCGGGATGTCCGATATAGATCGTCGTCGGGAAGCAACTGCCGAACAGCGCGGCCGAGATCGTGCCGATCCCATTCGCGGCCAGCGAGGATCGAGTCCCATAGCTATCGCCTCCCGCTTCGGCCGACTCAATGTTCTGCAAGCTGCCGATCAGGTTGAACAATCCCATGGGAACGATGACCGACAGCATGCCCAACCACTGATTGGGATCGGACAGACGCAGCCACAAGCGATCTCCGACAAAAATCGGCAAGTAAAACCCGAGTTGCTCGCGAGCCGTCTGGATCAGCGTCAGCTCCATCGCTGAATTCTTCAGCTGTGCTGGAGCATCCGGCCAGTTCAAGGTGATCGCCGTGATGATCCAGGCGATTCCCGTTCCGAGCACGACCGAGATCAAACCACCAGGCAAATGAAACGGAAACGGGACACGAGCGAAATAGGTGATCAGCACAATTGCCAGCGGCAGCAACGCGATCAATGGCTTTTGAAAGATCTGCAGGGCGAACGTCATCGAGATGAATCCGATCGCGATCCCCGCCAGCGTGGAGAGCAAGGCCGCTCGTGGCGTCCGTTTGCGAACAGACTCGGCGATAAACGCGCCGAACAGCTCGATCAACCCGCTCCCGATACAGGCGACCAGTCCCAGCTCCCAGGCCACTTTCGCTGCGTCTTCGGGTGACAGGCCCTTGGATTTCCCTTGGTCAAAGGCGGGGGCCATCACAAAAAAGACGTAGACCAACAGGGACGGCGTGTTGATCCCATAGGGGAGGGCAGTGACATCGCTGCGCCCCGTGGCTTTGGCCAGACGATGAGCCTGCCACGCATAGAACAGGTTGCCGATCAGAATGCTGACGGCCGCCCCAGGCAGAATATGGCGATACAGCAGGTAGGCCGCGTCACCGGTCATCCCACACAGAAATTTGCACAGCGTCAGGATCAGCAGCAACTGAATCAGGTTGTCGACGAACAACCCAAAAAAGCCGTCGAGATCGCGGCGGACAAACAATGGGTACGAATTCGGCGAAGCAGTTTTATCGTTCATGCGCAGCAGACTACCGGCGGCCGAAAACCATGTCCAGCAGTCCGCAAAGTAGACGGCACTCTCCGAGTTCCGAGTTCCGCGCATCAAGCGCATCCACGCGCCGCAACTCAACCGGCCAGCAACTGCTGCTCGATCGTCGACAGGATCTCGCCGATCGTCCAGGACTGCGAGGCAACTTGAATCGTCGAGTTCTCATCGAGCCATTGCTGCACTTTTCGCTCGGCCGACATCACGGTACTGTGATTTCGACCGCCGAAGTGCTGACCGATTTCCGTGTAGGCCGATTGCGTGTGCTTGCGAGCCAGAAACATCGCCAGCATTCGCGGTTGGCTGACCGTCCGGACGCGACTTTCCGAGGCCAGGTCTTTTGCTTTCACGCCGAACAGATTGCAGATCACTCGTTCGATATCGGCCAGTCGCACGATTCGCAGGCAATCGCGTTCCAGGTCAGCCAGGATCTGGCGGGCCTGAGTCAACGTCACCCGCTTGTGCGTCATCGAGTGATACGTCTGCAGGCAGTTCAAGGCCCCTTCCAGTTCTCGCACGTTCCCCTGGAATCGTTGGGCGATGTACTGCAATGCTTCCGGAGCAAATTCACCGGTCATGCGGGCCGCTTTGGTATCGACGATCTTCTGTCGAGTCGCGACATCGGGAACTTCTAAACGGCAAACCAGCCCGGACAAGAACCGCGTCGCCAGTTCGTCGCCAAGCTTGGTCAGCAAACGCGGATGCCGCGAACCCGTCAACACGACTTGTCGGCCGTGATCGACGAGGTCGGCGAAGGTGTGCAGGAACTCTTCCTGAAACACGCGTTTCGATTCGAAGAATTCGATGTCATCGACCAGCAGCACGTCGACGCCGCGGAACCTTTGACGGAAGCTGGGCAGCGAACGGTCACGCAAGGCCTGCGTGAAATAGTTGGCGAACGCTTCGGATGTCAGCAACATCACGTTGGCGGTGGGTTGGCTCCGTTTCAGTTGTCGACAGATCCCCTCCAGCAAGTGCGTCTTGCCGGAGCCGACGGGTCCGTGGATATACAGCGGGTTGAACAACGTCGCCTGACCCGCCGCGACTTGTCGCACCGCTGTCAGTGCCAGTTCGGTTTGAGGTCCGGCGATAAAATCATTCAGTTCCGCCAACCGACGGCCACGGCTTTGACCAGTCAGTGGCAAGCCCGAGCCAGCCGACCGCTGTGCCGAGCCAGGAAGCGCGCCAACTGTTCCCAAAGGAACTGTAATGGCAGCACCTAGAATCGCATTCTGCAGTTCGGCGGGCGACCGCGCCGCCATCGGCCGCGATGATGCCGCTGCTGTTGACGATGATGGCTCTGACAGACGAGGCGACGCACCAATTGGCTCGGCCGCCACGACACCGCTGCGGCCGATGGCCAGTGACGCATCGACGGCGAACACCACATGAGCCGAATGGCCGAGCACGCTGCGAGCGGCTGCGGTCATCGAATCCTTGAACTGCTTTTGCATCCAGCTCAACAGGAACGGACTGCCCACCGTGATCGTCAACGTATCGTCACAGATCGACAGGCCGATCTTGCCTTCGATCCATAGTGTGTACCGCTTCTCTCCCAGCAACGCCTGCAGTTCGGCGAAGATGGCAGAGACCAATTCCGGATTGGATTGCTCCCCCAGATCAACCGGGGGAACTGATGTCGATTCGGACGTGGAAGTCGTGCCCACGTACAATGTCGGCGTCATGCCGGGTTGCATCTTGCTACCCCCAAACATAGCCTTCGTCGGCTTAACTCGGCCTCTGCGCGCACCGCTTTCGCAGACGATGATCTCATCGCTTTACGAAAGGCGGTAACTCGAATTTCAGAGGTTCGAGAGAAGACGGTCGGGCTTGACCTGATGGATTGTTTTCCGCAACTGCGATTAACAGTTCGCAGGGTCGCGAACAGTCGCGTTGTGGGCACGATCCTACTTCGTTGCACGCCCATGTCAAACCTTGAACCTTCATCAACTCTTTAAATTTTTTTGACGATCCGAACGTAACCGCGAAAGTCCCTGTGATTGGACGAGTTCGAGAAGAAACCATCCTTTTGCTGACCTCCACAGCCCCTCACAGCCAATGTGCAAAAGCTGTGGATTACTATCGTGCCAAACCGAAGGGATGTCGCAGCATAACTCGGCGGCGTGCGAGCTCGGCAAACTGAAACTCGCCGTAAAGTGCATTCGCAAAGCGGTTTTCGCAATCGACAGCCAGAAACATCACCGCGCGACCGCGACCCACGGCGTCCCGAATGCCGTCCTGCAACATCCGTCGTCCCAGACCTTGTCCACGCGCGTGCGGAGCGACGCCGATGTAAACTAGTTCCACCGCGTCCTGATCGGGATGATCATTCAACATCGCGACTCCGGCGTCGTGGCCTTCCACCGTATACAGCGACCAGCAGTCCGGATGAAACTCGCCCG
This sequence comes from uncultured Schlesneria sp., assembly GCA_903840265.1. Lineage (GTDB taxonomy): Bacteria > Planctomycetota > Planctomycetia > Planctomycetales > Planctomycetaceae > Schlesneria. The sequence goes on from CAIMFH010000014.1 coordinate 39,428, forward strand.
ACAGCTTGTGGCTGACGATCGCTTCGTCCCCGGTGCGGATCCCGTTCAAGTAGGCGCAGTCCAGGCTCCCTTGATAGGTCTGCTCGATCAGTTGCACGAATCGGGCCGTCGTCTCGGGCGTGAATTTCTCACACCGAATCTTCTCATTCGACCGATCGATATCGGTCAAATCTTCGGGGGCGATCCCGCGGGCCATGAAAAACATGTCAGTGGCTCGTTCGAATCCATGCCGACCCAGCGTCGCCGCCTCAATGTCGTCATCGGGAGCCAGCAGACACTGCCCCAATCGGGCCGACGCCGCGTCGATCCGGGAGCAGAGTTCGCTCATCAACAGATCTTCTACGATGACTGGATTTGTGGCCCCGCAACTGACCACAGGAGGCCACACGAGCGCCACCCCGTCCGACTGCAGCATCGCCAGGGCGCTGCCGACCGGCAGCCCATCGGATTCAGCCAGCAGCAAGTGATCAAAATGCAGCGTCCCGCGTTCGTGGGCCGCCAGCGCATCGCGAACGCGACCTTCCTGCTCTTCAGCGGGAAATCGAGCAAACAACAGACGCAGGGCCGGGATTCGTTGATCGCCGGAAGCGGTAATAATGTTCATGCCGCAATTGTAACCGCGGTCGGTTTGTATTTCGTCTGACTGGGATTACGGAGATGCGAGGTCGGGAGGCCTATCACGGCTGCGCTTAAACCGACTGAAAACACCAGCGAGCGCCGAATCGTAATCTCAGAACCCAGGATTGCTCGGCGCAGCGCTGCCACCACCGCCGGTCGCGGGCGTTGCGGCTGGAATGGAGATCGGAGCTGCGGCGGCTGGCTTTGTCGTGCCGCCGATCTGACCACGTCGAGTGGCATAGCGAATTGGAAACGATGGCCAGATTGTGTTGGGGTACGGCTGTGACATGTCGCCCAGCAGTTCGTACTTGCCGTCAAACGCGTGCGCCACCAGTTCTTTGGTGTTTCGATCCTGGAATTCGATCCAACCGAATGGTCTTTCGGTGACATACTGTGTGAACCCCAGCCACTGCCGATCGGGAGCCATGCCGAAAAAGTTCGCTCGTTCTGGCTTGAAGCCCGCGAACTCGCGCGGCAACGGAGCTGTGTGCATCGCCGTCAGCAGCACGGCCATCGTCAGGTAGCCCGTCAGCGCGGCGAAGACCCAGCGACCGATCTGATCGGCCATGTTCGGCAACTGAATGAATACTGGCGACAGTTGCTCGGTCCCCAAGCGCAGGGCGAAGATGAATGCTGCGAACAACCCCACCAGCGCGATAATGTCCGAGTAATTTCGGAAGCCGCCCAGCATGCCGTCCAGAAATCCCGCCACAGGTTCGAAGTAGTTCATCGCCAGCAGGCCCGACAGCAGCACGCACAGAAACGTGTGCGCAGAACCCCACAGCCCTTCGCTGGCCACACACCAGATCACGACGCCGACGACGGCCAGGCACGCAATGTCGATCATTTAAAACTCAGCTTATTTGATGTTCGATAAGAACGAATAAACGGGAACTTGTCAGGCCACTATTTGACGACTCGCAGCATTTCGTCGACCGAGGTGATCCCCTTGACGACCAGCCGCAGTCCTTCTTCTTTCATATACAGCATGCCGTTCTTACGGGCTTCGGCTTTGATCGCAGTCAAATTCGGATTGTCTCGAATCAGGTCTCGCAGCCGATCGGTGATGACCAGCAGTTCGTACACACCGATTCGACCGACATAACCCAGGTCGTTACACGTCGGGCAAGTCGCTTCGCGATTCGCGGGGGGCCGATAGAACTTGTCGACCTTCTCGGCCGGCAGTCCAATCTTCTGCAGCATGTCGGCCGTGGGCCGATACGCTTCCTTGCACTCCGTACAAAGCTTGCGAACCAGACGCTGGCCAAGGATCGACGAGATTGAACTCGAAAGCAGGAACGGTTCCACTTCCAGATCGATCAGGCGGAACATGGCCGCAATGGTGTCGTTAGCATGCAATGTGGAGAAGACCATGTGACCGGTATTCGCTGCCTGGCACGCGATCTTGGCGGTTTCGCCGTCGCGAATTTCACCGACCATCACGATGTCGGGGTCCTGACGCAGCACGCTGCGCAGGGATCCGGCAAAGGTCTGACCCGCCTTGCTGTTGATTTCAATCTGAGTCACGTTCGCCATCTTGTATTCGACGGGATCTTCGATCGTGATGATGTTGTTCTCGTAGGCGTCAATCTCTTGCAGAGCCGCATAGAGCGTCGTGGACTTACCAGCACCGGTCGGACCGCAAGTGATCAGCATGCCGTGCGGTTGGTGGATAACTTCCTGCAGTTGTTCGACCATCTGCTTGCGCATCCCCAGGTCCGCCAGCGTCTTAGCACTGGAGCCCTTATCAAGGATACGAATCACCATCTTTTCGCCACCTTGCAGACCCTGAGTCGCCACGCGGAAGTCGATCTGGCGCCCTTCCATTTCGGCGCGGAAGCTGCCATCCTGCGGCTTGCGGCGCTCAGTGATGTCCATCGATGACAACACTTTGAAGATGTTCACCAGCGAATCGCCGGTCGGACGATCGAATGCTTCGGCTGGATACATCACACCGTCGATACGCAGTCGGACCGAGGTCTCGTCTTCTTTGGGCTCCATGTGGATGTCGGTCGTACGACGCAGGATGGCATCGTAGATCAACTCTTTCGCGGCCAGATAGCCGCGCGAGCTTTCGACTTGTCGTGAGCGATCGACTTCACCGGACTTGCCACCGGACTTTCCAATCAACCGGATTGGCGGGCCAGAGACCGCTTCGCGAGTCTCGCGTGATCCCACTTTCAAGCCCAGCTTTGACAGCGCTCGCAACGTGACCGAACGAATATGGCGCGGTGTCAGCACCTTGGCAGAATCGGGGACGCGCTTGTTACGCTCGGCAACGTACAGACCCATCGGCAAGGCATAGCCCGTCGTCATCGCGATGAACGCGAGCGCAAAGCTAGGGGCACACAGTGCAGCGACGAAGCCCACCGTTCCTGCCAGGAGCACGATGGTATTCCACATGTCGGGGCGAACCTTCAGGTTGCCCGCATCGTTATCAATCCACCCGGCCGTCCAAGTCCATAGGACGAACAGTGCCAGCAGATACAGGAACTTGCCCGTATGCAGATAGTATCCGGCCCACTCGCGCCGCGTCGGATAGCTGCCGCGATGGAAAGCTGTCGGATAAGGGGGATACGCATTCGGATCGCGCAGCGCGGAACCCGATGTGGCTGCAGGTGCTGTAGGCGACGCAACAGGCGGTTGAGCGACGACATCGGCTTGGCCAAATGCCAACCAGATCGCCAGGCCGGCCAACAGGCACGTGAACGAGAATCGATACGACACGGATGGGCCCTTGGCTCGAACGCGCGGCTTAAGCAATCGAAAGACACTGGGTGCGCTGCTAGAGACGCACGAGATACCATTTTTTCTTCCGGATAAGTCTAACCTAAGACCGGAAGTCGCCACAAACGTTGAGTGCCTAGTAAATTGCTAGAATTCGATCTCGATCACTTGCTTCTCACGAAGCAGTTTGGATTCGATTCGAATCGTATCGCGCACCAGCCGGTCTGCACCGGGGACGCGAATTCGCACTTGGACGCTGCCATCATGAACTGGAAATGACTCGGTTCGACTAAAGCGGATCGCCTGTTTGTAGCCATCCGTCCCGATCACCATGCCCGAAAGATCGCTGCCACGGTACGTATCCACAGTGCGAGGCAACCGAAACTGGATCACAATTTGATAGGAAACGCCCGGTTCGGGATCTTTGGGATCCGTCCAGACGGAGTAGCTTCCTTTCGTGACGGCATATTTGGGAATCCCAATGGGTCCCATAATCGTACCATTGCCATCGCCGTCAGCTCCGCCACCACTTCCATTCCCCGTTCCGCCGGAAACCCCGCGCACTGTGGAGTTTGGATCGAATTCCGCAGTTGGCATCGCTGCCAAAAGGGATGACGCATCGGGGAACTCAATTGCCGTGCCTTCAGGCGGAGGATCACCAAGCGGTAAGGTCGTGTCGATATCGAGCCCACCCGGTGCAGATTCTCCGGCCTCTCCTATCTCGCCGAACACATCCAAATTGGGACGCATCACAGCACCGCTAATGACTAGCATCCCCAAGATGAGTAGGACCACCGAATGCACGGTGAGCGAGACCAGAATACCCTTCATCAAAGCGCTGTAATAAAAACGCAACCACATACCACGTATAGAATTGTCTTGTTCTGTGGTATCGTTGGCACCCAGCGCTTTCACCAAGGGAACTGGTTTAGGTTTTTGTACCTTCTTTTTGATGGTCGTCGTTACGGGGACGAAGGCGGGCAGGCCGATTTCGGTATCGGTGGCGACAAAAGATTCGGGCTCAAGGACAGAGCTCTCCGAATCAGGGACCGCCTCAAACTCAACGTCCGGTTCGGGTTCCGTGGATTCCACTTCGCCCGTGGCTGCTCGCGAGCGGCGGGCGGCCATCCATGTGGGCACAGCTTCCGCTAATCCGGTGTCGTGGTCGACAGGGCTTTCCGGAGAACGACTTGTGCTGCGCGGCACCTCTGCCATGTTCATTGCCTGTTGGCGACCCTCAAAGTCGAAAGGAGGCTGGCCCGCCTTACCTGACCCGTAATCTCAGCCAAGCGTGGAGGTCGTTACCTATTATACGTCGACCGCACTCGGCTCCCTACGAGAGAATTTGCGAAAATCGTGCCCGCAGGAAGAGATCTCAAAATCGACATCTTCCCAAACACCGGCCGAAAGGATTCGGACCGGTGTCGCGGGAGCTCCATCACTCTTCAAATTCGGCATTGGCGAGGGATTCGTCTTCAAATCCCATGTCATCAGTAAACTCTTCGGGATTCTGCCCCTCTTCAACAGCTTTCGCCTTCGCTTCTTCACGCTCGGCCTTGTCCGGATCCGTATCCTTGGATCGGAAGTACAACTTGATCGGAACTTCCTTAAACGGCAACTGCTCGCGCATCACGCCCAGCAGATAACGCTTGTAGTCCTCGTCGAACAATTCGGCGGCGTTACACTTGATCACGATCGTCGGTGGTTCGGTCGCAACTTGCGTGGCGAACAGAATTCGCGGCGTGCGGTTCATTCGAGACGGGGGCGGCCAGTTCTTGATCGCCGCCCGGACGACACGATTCAACTCACCGGTTGGAACACGAGTTCTCGCCTGTTTGTAGATCGATTGAGCGAGGTTGATCAGCTTCTTCACGTTGCGGCCGGTCTTGGCCGTGATCACCGCGATCGGCACGTGACGCATGTGAGCAAAGCTTTTGAACAGGTAGTTAGCCCACTTCTCAATCTCGGCATCACCCGCCAAATCCCACTTATTTACGACAAAAATGCACGGTTTGCATTCGTCGTGAATCTCGCCGACCAACTGTTTGTCGACGCGTGAAATCGTCTCCAGACAGTCAAAAAACATCAGCGAGACATTCGCGCGGCGGATGCTCCGTTTGGCTCGAACCAGCCCGTACCACTCGACAGTATTCGCCAGACTCTTTCGTTTGCGAACACCGGGAGTATCGATCGCGACAAACGACTTACCGTCCATTTGAAAGCGAACGTCGATACTGTCGCGAGTCGTCCCCGGAATCTCGCTGACGATCACGCGGTCCGTTTCCGCCAATTGATTGATGAATGTGCTCTTACCGACATTACGTCGACCGACGATGGCCAGCTTCAGTTCTGGATCTTCGTCCAGATCCTCACCCTGCTCTGATTCGCTCTCATCCGGATCGGGCAGACAATTCAGCGTGACTTTCAGCAGTTCTTCCTGGTTGCGGTTCCCTTTCACGCTGACCATCACCATCGGGCAATCGGCCAGCTTGAAGAACTCGGCCGATTCGCGATCGAGTTTGGGGGAATCGCATTTGTTGACGACGATAATCTTTGGCTTGTCGAGCTTGCGCAGGCGGCGAGAGACCTCTTCATCCAGCGCCGTAATCCCGGCCGTGCCGTCCACGACGAACAGAATCAGGTCCGCCTCTTCAATACCGATACGAATCTGAGTATCGATTTCCTCGGACAGATCGCCGACATCGACGATTCCGATCCCGCCGGTATCGACCAGTTCGAAATACCGCTCGCTGACGTGCATCAGATAGGAAACGCGATCTCGAGTCACTCCGGCCATCGGATCGACGACCGACACGCGCTTGTGCGCCAACCAATTCATGATTGAGCTTTTGCCCACATTGGGCCGGCCAACGATGGCCACTTTCGGAACTGTCATGACTGCGACTTTTCTAGGACAGGTCTCCAGCCCCGTCTCAAAGTCCCTGATTTCAGATGATTTCGTCCGACCTGGAGGTTCCCGGACGAATCAACAATTGCCTCGACGATCGAGGTTCTTTCGGATCACGCCGCTTTGGGCGGCTTAGCAACGTGTATTGAGGAAGAGATTAGAACACAGAACGACAGAGGAAACAGAGGGAAAAACCAACGATTTCACTTTCTGTTCTGCCCAAATCCGTCATCTCTGTGTTTCAAGCTCTTCAATTTTCGGCCCTTCGCGGCAGGCGTCCTACGGCGCGGCGGCGATGCGAGCCGGTTATCATAGCGTAAAAATGAGCACTCTTCAGTCAGGAGCAGCAGATTGTTTTCCAGAGAACTGGAAATTTGGGGCCCGAACTCGTCGCAACCGACCCCGACTCGTGCCGAAGCCGAGGCTTATTGCCGGAGCTTGGCGACATCACACTACGAGAACTTCCCGCTCGTTTCGTGGTTACTGCCCAAGGACTTACATCAGCACTTCTACAATGTTTACGCGTACTGCCGCTGGGCCGACGACCTGGGAGACGAAGTCGGCGACACCGCCAAATCGCTGGAATTGCTGTCTTGGTGGCGAGGGGAGTTGGACGCCTGCTATGCCAATCAGGCTCGGCATCCCGTGTTTGTGGCGCTCGGCGACACCATTCAACAGTATTCGATCCCCCAGCAGCCGTTCGAGGATCTGATCTCGGCCTTTGAACAGGATCAATCGATCCGCGAGTACGACACCTTTGATCGACTGCGCGACTACTGCCGCCGCAGTGCCGACCCTGTCGGCCGACTGGTGCTGTACCTCTGCCGCCAGTTCAACGAACAGAACGTCGTCTGGTCCGATTCAATCTGCACCGGCCTGCAGTTGGCAAACTTCTGGCAGGATGTCGCCCGCGACTTCGACATCGGCCGGATTTATCTCCCGCGAGAAGACTACGAGCGATTTGGTTACCGACGAACCGACTTCGACAGCCGCACGATGAATCAGCCGTTTCTGGATCTGATGAAGTTCGAAGTCGATCGCGCCCGTCAGTTTCTTGTCGACGGCTTGCCGCTGATCGAACAGCTTCCCGGCCAATTGCAGATCGACATCGACCTCTTCGCGCGCGGTGGCCTCAAGATCCTCCAACGGATCGAGCACATCGGCTACCGCGTCTGGGAAACACGGCCCAAGGTGACGAAGTGGGATGCGATGGGGCTGCTAGGGGGCGCGTTGTGGCGGCATTGTTGGCGACGTTCGACTTCCAAGTCGGCAGCAACCGCTCGCAAAATCAGTCTACCGCAGCAATGAACCTTGACAGCCTTCACATGCATCAGAAGAATCACGCAGCCAACTGTCGATGACATGAACTCGCTGCCGAAGACTCTCATACCCACTGAGCCGTCTATGATGGTCCCCGATCTCACGTGATCAAGTCGGGGAGTTGTTTCTCACGAATCACAAGGCCCCCGTCGTGTGACGGCCTGGCTGTGTTAATCCAATGCGATGATGTTTTGACTTAACGAGGAGACTGAACGATGAGCGGACCAATCGTGCGAACCGGAACAACCCCCGAGTACTGGAAGAACTACGACAGCATCTTCAGCAAGAAGAAAGCCGCCCCCAAGAAGGTAGCCGCACCTGTCGCCGCCGCTGCCAAGCCAGCCAAGAAGGTCGCGAAAAAGGCCGCCAAGAAAGCCACGAAGAAGGCTTAACAGATCGCGATCACCAGCATCTGCATCAAACCCCTGCCCAAACCGCAGGGGTTTTTTGTTGCGCAAACGTGAACCGAACGGTCGAATACAACGTTCGCAGTTCTGCCCTCATCGAGTTCTGGGACAACGCTCTCAAATATCGGCGATTGTTAGTCGAGGCCCGCCATGGCATTTTTGGTTCTGCTGTTGCTGATCGCTCTTCTGGGCGTTGCTCTGGCGTGCTTATTGGTACCGCTTCTCACGCTCATGAACGGTGACGAGCAAGCGTCAGCGACGCTTGCAGTCATGATCTGGATACTCTTGTCCATGCTAATTGTCTCTTACGGTCAGTTACTGCCCGGTTTTGATGGAGGGATTCGGAAGCCGAGTAGCGAGCGAGGAGAAGGCAAGTTGCAGACCGCTCCATTCCGGCTGGCTTTCATCTATGGAGCGATCAGCAGCCACTGCCTGGCGGTGGGTGGTTTATCTGATGCTTGGTTATGGCCGATAGTGGCACTTTTGATTGCGGTGGGCTACGGCTTGGGCCGAGACTACCGCGACCGAGTCTTCGAGTTGAGAAAGCGATATCGAAGCCAGATCAACAATGATGTTGACAGGCGCGGTCACTTTGATGCATTCGAAAGTACCCAACCAACCCACGTCTTCAGTCCCGGTAGGGACGACCGACAATAGCCCACCGTTTCAACGGTGGGTTCGGTCTCACACGAATTGAAAGTCCCCGCGGGACGGCAGACATCTTCCGATGAGTCTACGGCTGCTGCGTACGACGACCCCGATACGGCCACTGCTGATGAGCGTCGCGAAATCGCAAAGCACCCTTGCCGACTTCTCTTCAACTTTTCCATACCATTTCAACTTCTCCCCACCACCGCTAAACTTCATCGGTGCGATCGTGCGAGCCTTCCATTTCACCAGGCCTGCGGATTCTGATGACTGATACTTCTCCGTCGATCATTTTGCGAGACTGCCTGGCTCAGGCTCGGGCTGGCGATCTGGCGGCGCGAGATCGATTGTTCGCCGCGTGCCGCAGCTATCTGGGCCTGCTCGCCCGTGCCAACGTCGATGGCTGGATGAAGGCCAAGGTCGATGCGTCGGATCTCGTGCAGCAGACCATGCTCGACGCGCATCGCGATTTCGATCGCTTTCAAGGCCGCACCGATCAAGAGTGGCTCGCGTGGTTGCGTCAGATCCTGAAGAACAACGCGTGCGATGTCGCGCGGCGATATGGGGCCAACGGCAAACGAGCCGTCCGGCGCGAGGTGGCCACTGTCGGCACCGATGATTCGCGAGCCCCCGGCATCGATCCGCAATCGCCCGCCGACAGCCCCAGCCAGATCGCCGTGCAGCACGAGAACGAACTATTGCTGGCCGAGGCGATGGATCAGCTTCCGCCCGACTATCGCGAAGTGATCGTCCTGCGAAACATCCAGCGATTACCGTTTGAGGCAGTTGCCCAGCAACTGGGGCGAACCGGGCCCGCCACGCAGATGCTGTGGTGGCGCGCGATCCAGAAGTTGAAATCGCTGCTGCATGTTTCCGATGCCAGTGTCAGCAGGATCTGAATGGAGTCGCCTTCGTGACGGGATCGCCAGTGCCGGACGACATCGACGCCAATCAGGTCCGCGATGCGGAGTTGATGGACGAACTCGTCCAGGCCGTTCAAGCCAATGACATCGTGAAACAAGACGCCTTGCTGCGGCAGCATCCGCATCTGCGCGAGTGGGTCGACTGCCTGAAGTCGCTCGACAGTTTCGCACCAGCCCCCGAAGAGGTCGCCCCCGAATTCGCCCCCACGATGTTGGCCGGAGTCGCTGTGCCCGCCGGTTCCGGCTCATCCATCGCCGGTCAATTTGGAAAGTACGATCTGCTCGGCGAAATCGGACGCGGTGGCATGGGCGTCGTCTATAAGGCACGGCAACGTGACCTGAATCGTGTCGTTGCTCTCAAGATGATCCTGGCCAGCGAATGGGCATCGGCCGAAGAGATCGCGCGGTTCCAGGTCGAAGCTCGTGCGGCCGCGCGGTTGCGGCATCGCAATATCGTCGGCATCCATGAAGTCGGCGAAGAAGCGGGCCGTCATTTTTTTGCGATGGACTTCATCGAAGGCCAGAGCCTCTCGGCCGTGATTGCTCGCAAGCCGATGCCCTCCGAGCAAGCCGCTCGCTGGATGGTCCTGATCGCGCACGCGGTCGACCACCTGCACACGCAGGGGTTGATTCATCGCGACCTGAAGCCCTCTAACATCCTGATCGATGCCGAAGGCGAACCGATGGTCACCGACTTCGGTTTGGCCAAAGCTTTCGATACCGACGGCGGCGCGACGCGAACCGGCGCGATCCTCGGCACGCCCAGTTACATGTCGCCTGAACAAGCCTCAGGCCGCAACTCATTGGTCGGCGTCCGCAGCGATGTCTACAGCCTCGGAGCGATGTTGTATGAGATGCTGTCGGGCCGGCCTCCATTCAAAGAAGAGAATCCGCTCGATACGTTGGTCCAGGTCCTCGAAGGTGAGCCCACGCTGTTGCGTCGATTGGTCGCGAACATCCCGCCCGCCCTCGAACTGATCTGCTTCAAGTGCCTCGAAAAAGACCCCGAACGCCGCTACGCCACTGCTGCAGAGCTCGCCGCTGATCTGACCCGGTATCTGCAGGGCGAAAGCGTCGAAGCCCAGTCAGGCGGAGTCATTCACAAGGTCCAGCGCTGGGTCCGCCGCCAACCCGGCCTCGCCAGCCGCCTCGCCATGCTCGTCCCCGGCGTGGTCATCATCCAGACCTACTTCATGACCAACGGCACCACGCTGGCTTACCACTTGCAGGTGATGTCGTTGCTCAGCCTGTGGATCGTGATGTCGATCATCCTGCAGCTACTGCTGAACCACGAATCACTTGCCAACGTCGCCCGAGTCGGCACGATGCTAACCGACGCCAGCATCCTGACCGCCCTGTTCACGCACGCCTACGACGACAGCGGCACCCTGGTCATCGTCTACGCGCTGTTGATCGTGGTCTCCGGCCTGTGGTTCCAGGAAAAGCTCGTCTGGTGGTCCACAGCCATCTCCGAAGTTGCCTTCGCGCTGCTACTTCTCGACCGCCCCAACCTTACCAAACCCTGGCACTACCCGGCCCTGGTCATGATCACCCTCATCGCCGTCGGAGCCGCTACCAGCTTCCAGGTCCACCGCGTGCGAGCACTAAGCCGCTTCTACGAACGCCGGCCGTTGTAGGCTTTCTTTAGTAGGGTGTGTGCGGTCTAAGAACGACACGAGATCGAGTCTGATACCTCAACGGCAGGCGACTCGGGCTTCTAAAGCTCTTGTCTCGTCAAAGCGGATAGTCCTGCCACGACCGCACCGGTCGCGCTACTGATGCTATTTCTTTGCGTGTTCGGCATCTTTGAGATTTCCCTTGAATTCAAGCACCATCTTGGCATTGTTCCAAGTTGTCCGAACCGAGAGTTTATCTCCAATGATGGATCCCGTTCCAGAAACGGCACCAACAAGAGTTGGGTTCGTATTGCCATCTGCAGCTTTGATACGACGCGCGTCAATGATCTTGAAATTCTTCGGAGTAGCCTTTAAGAATTCGGCATCGTATTCCCAGATATTGCCTAGTTCCGAAGTCGTCTTGAATGTGATTTTTCCGTCTTCACGAGCAATCACGGTCCACTCTGCGACTGCAGTCACGCCTTTTTGATCAATCGTCTTACCTTTCCAACTGGAACCGAGTGGCCCAACGATGGGCTTCTCGTGTTGGTCGGGTTTCAGTTCGGCCAATTGCTTTTCAAGAGATTCAATTCTTGCATTGGCGGCTTCAAGTTTTGCCTTCAATTCGGCAACTTCGTCGGCTCTCGTCGAAGCTTGGCCGACAAGAAGCAACGCTACGACGACAGACAGAGTCAACGAATGCATGAATCGACTCCATGGAAAAGCATCAGCCCGCGAACGCACGGCGGCGAGTATATTGTTGCCTCACGAGAGATACAATCTCTTCCGTGCCACTGCGTTGCGACCCGATTCGCTTATTTCTTCTTCTGAACCTCGAACTTCAGAGATTTCGCCCCACTGGGTTCGATCTTTTCGCTCAGCTTGCTCTGCTCGTTGAACTCTGGCGCAATGTAGTTTTCTTTGACGGGGTTTCCGAATGGCTTACCGTCCATCATGACCGGCGGCCCTTTGCGAAAAGCGCGGATCTCGATTCGAGCTTGCCCGACTGGGCCTTTGCCCTCAAATTTTCCAGCTTTGATCGGCAATATGATCGGACCTTCTCCCTGCACTGCGAACGAAATCTCACCATCGTCTTCATTCATGGGCTCGCCATCAAGAAGAACAGTGCCAGCGACAATCGACGTTGGAGCGATCTTAGGACCCGCAGATTGTGAACATCCCGGCAGAGCAACCAGGATCGCCAAAACACCTGCCACGACCAAGTTTCTCATCTTTTTCTGACTCTCAGTTCAATTGTTTCTGAATGCGAACACTGGGCCGAAATTGACCCAATAAAAAGGCCATCACAGGATCGAAAGTGATATTCGGTCCTGTGATGGGTCATCATTTCGACAGGCAATTCAGGTGAATCGCAGATCACTCGACTGCCTCGCAAAGGCAATGCTTATCGACCGAGATCACAACTCGAGAGCATCCCACATCACCGTGGCGTCCCGCGAGCAGAAGTCCACTTAGTCTAATCCATGTTTCAACGCGACACGTAAGTGCTCACAGCACTAGAAGTCGCCAATCGTATCGTTGTCGCTGGCAACCGCCAGACGAAGAAGTGTGTTGATGCTCATGTTCTGGGAGAGAAATCGGACAGACCCGTCCGCCAGCAACGCATGAGCTCCGCCAACATGCTGGGAACTCATCGGGATATTGCTTCCCGCGTTTTCCCCGGTTCCGGCCGTCCCGCTATTCGACATTCCTCGCTGATTGATGTTGTATCGAATCGTCGAGCAATTGAAGATCCGATCGCCATAAGCCAATCCGACGTTCGCATTCCCGGTTCCCATTGTCCAGCCGTGCGGGCCCTGGCTGGTAATCGCTCCAAATTGTCCGGTCACCTTGATTCCGTTCGCGTCACGCAGATGATCACTTTCTTCGTGAACGAGGAAGGTGTTGCTAGTTCCGTCCGTGCAATCCTTCATATTGGCAGAGCTGTTTGCGTACATCAGGCCGCTCGCCGACGTGACTCCGTCCCCGCCAGAGTCGCAGCATCCGTTGGTCGCCACGGAAGTAAACGGCACCTTGTTCGTGGGAGATCCTGACGTACCGTCATAAGCGCCCGATGTGCCGGTGTAACTCGTAAACATCTCGATGGCGCCACCATTGTTGGACGAAGTATACTTGTCTGGCACAGTGGATGACGGACAGCGGTACGAGGGGATGGTGATGCCATTTATGAGGGGCATGTTGTTGGAACTGACGTACCCGCTGTTGTTGCCGTCGAATAGCCACCTCGAAAAGATCGGCCCCTGATCGACGTAGGGGAGGATGTAGACCTTCCAGGACGAACCCCAACCTCCACCACCTGTGGTGGTGCCGAACGGAATCTTGTCATTGGCAGCACCGGGTGGGAACCGGAGGTAGGTGTCATGAAAATTGTGCAGTGCTAACCCGAGTTGCTTCAAGTTGTTCTTGCACTGGGTGCGTCGTGCCGCCTCACGAGCCTGTTGCACGGCGGGTAACAGCAAGGCGATCAGCACCGCGATAATCGCGATGACCACCAGTAATTCGATCAGGGTAAACCCCGATCTTTCGGATCCCGGACCTTCTAAAGTGCGCGTTCCTCGCATCGCATTTCTCCGCAAAAGTTACAAAAAAGAAATGACAAGGAAAGTGTGGATAGATTTAATCCAAGGGCGTTGGAATACGCAATCCCGAAGTCGTGACTTAGTCCGGCAATCGAGTGACTTTCATCTTGCGTGCGACGAATAGGACGCCTGCAGCGGCGTGAAAACACCTCGAAATTAAAAGCCATTGCCGCCCACGTGAAAGTCATGCCCGCGGGCGTGGGAAGGTAACTTCAGCGATGTCAAAGTAGCATACGTCGAGAAATGCAGTGGAAGAGTGGGAGTGATCTATCGTCAACCACTGCTGTTCTTATCGAGCAAATTAGAGGAGACAGATCCTGAAGACGTTAATTGCGATTCCAATTCTGGGCGTACTTCTATTCGCACCAGTCCAGGCCAGCGAGAGCGATCAACCGCCGACTGAAACTTCTGCTGGCTGGGTAAAATATGCCAGCAACCCGGTCCTCGGCGGCGATCTCGGAACCTGCTTCGACATCTCCGTTCTCAAAGATGCAGAGACCTACCGGATGTGGTTCTCCTGGCGACCGAAGAAAAGCCTCGCCCTGGTCGAAAGCAGGGACGGGATCGAGTGGACCACGCCGGAAATTGTGCTGGGCCCCAACGACAAGACGGATTGGGAAAACGATCTCAATCGCCCGGTCGTCATTAAACACGGCAACCTGTATCAGATGTGGTACACCGGACAGGCACGAGGCAAATCGTGGATCGGATACGCCACCAGCCAGGACGGCAAGGTCTGGCAACGGATGAGCGACAAACCTGTTCTCTCCGCCGAACACCCGTGGGAGAAAGTGGCGGTAATGTGTCCACATGTGATCTACGACGACCAGGCCAAGCTCTACCGCATGTGGTACTCCGGTGGTGAACAGCACGAACCGAATGCCATCGGTTACGCCACCAGCCAAGACGGCCTGAAGTGGACCAAGCACGACAACAACCCGATCTTCCGCCCTGACCCTCAGAACGATTGGGAGAAAGAACGAGTGACCGCCTGCCAGGTGATCCAGCAGAAAGACTGGCACATCATGTTCTACATCGGATTTCGAGACGTCGACCACGCCCAGATCGGCATCGCACGATCAAAAGACGGCATCACCAACTGGCAACGTCATTCCGCCAACCCCATCATCCGCAACGGCCACGAAAAGTGGGACCACGATGCCGTCTACAAGCCCTACGCAATCTACGACGGCCAGAAGTGGCTCCTCTGGTACAACGGCCGCAAAGGCAGCAAAGAACAAATCGGCCTCGCGATCCATGAAGGCGAGGACTTGGGGTTTTGAGTGACATCTGACCGAGAGCGAATCTCATCCCGATTCGATGCGACCTCACTTTCGTCACAGAATCTCCGTGATCACGCGGCCGCGGCTGAGCGGAATGGGACGCCCTTCGGTATCGACCAGTTCCGTATCGGGAGCATGGCCCAGGCAATGGAAGATCGTCGCCAACAGATCGCGCGGTTCAACCGCTCCCGAAACCGGAAATGCGGCGTGAGCATCCGACTTGCCATGCACGACACCACCACGGACTCCGCCGCCAGCCAGGGCAATCGAAAAGCACTGCCCCCAGTGATCGCGCCCCGCGTTGGCATTGAATTTTGGTGTATGACCGAATTCACCAACCCAGACGACCAAGGTTTCGTCGAGCAACCCTCGCTCCGACAGGTCCGTCAGCAACGCCGAGTAAGCTTGGTCCATCCACGGCATCAGAAATCGTTTTAACAGGTCATTGTGCTTGTCGTGAGTGTCCCAACCCCCGCCATTCGGCTCGCCGTCCACTTTGCACCAGTTGACCTGCACCAGAGATGCCCCCGCTTCGACCAGACGCCGCGACAGCAAGACACTCTGCGCCCACCGTGTGCGTCCGTACCGGTTACGAGTCGCCTCACTTTCTTGTGACAGATCAAATGCTCTCCGTGCCGACAAACCGCCCAATAGGTCGAGCGCCTGCTGCTTCTGCCGGTTAAAACTGATCACGGCCGACGATGCACTCAGTTGTTGCCGCTGTCGATCGATATGATCCAGCAGGGCCACCCTTTTCTCGAATCGATCCGTTGGAAGTTCAGCGGGGAATGCCAGATCGGGAACCGTAAAATTCGGCTGAGAGGGATCGCACGTGAGCAACCACGGGTCATACTTCGGCCCCAGAAAGCCGCCAGTCTGTCCCGGCCAGACAATCTCCCCCGTGTTGGCGATTCGATTCGGCAGCGTCACAGCCGGCGGAAAAGAACTCGACCCCTGCTGCTTGACGTACCGCATCACCGCGCCCCAATGCGGTGCCAGATTCGGAGCCTTCGAAGTCGCGTTCTCGACACTCAGCGGAATGTGCGGAATCCCGGTCATCATCTGATAGCCGCTCGACGAGTGAGCATTATCGTTGGTGACCATGGCGCGTAGCACGGCAATCTTGTCGGTCAGCCGGGCCGTCAACGGCATCAACTCCCCGACCATCAATCCTGGCGTCTGCGTGTCGATCGCGCCGAAGCCACCGCGAATCTCGGCCGGGGCATTCGGTTTGGGATCCCACGTCTCATGCTGAGGCGGCCCACCTCCTAAAAAGATCACGATCGCCGACTTCGCCTTGCCAATTGAACTCGCCGCATCAGCCGGGACCACATTCGGTGTCGTCGGCGACGCGCTCACCAGCTTTGGCAACGACAGTCCCGCGATGCCGACGCCCCCCAGTTGCATCCACTCGCGGCGAGACAACGGATCGTGATGGCGATCAAAGTTGTTTCCAAAGTGACGTAACATGGACTGCATTCTCCGGCAGGACTTTCGCGTTGCGGGATATCCACTCTAACTCCCATTCCAGCGGGACGAAATAGCAACCAGGCTCCAAATCCCTCCCAAAGCGTCAACGTGAAAGACGAACAGGCCAACGTGGTGATTGACGCTATCCCACAAACGCGGGATGCTATGCGGGGCTTTCCGTTGCTCCAACCCCGTCAACCTCCGCACATGCGAGATTCAGGTGGACGTTGATGAAACCACGATCTCAATTCGATGGCAATGTTGTCAAACTCCAAGAGTTTGTCGAGTTGAGTCCGTTGGCCGACTTTCCCTATGCCGTGCGTCCGATTACAGAGAAGATTTATTGCGCTGGTA
>CAIMFH010000015.1 GCA_903840265.1 uncultured Schlesneria sp.
GGTTCATCAACCGGATGTGCTGATCGTCGATGAACCACTGAACGGGATCGACCCGGTCGGCCGACGGGAGTTGATGGACTTGTTCCGCCGCTGTGCCGCGCGTGGCCAAGCGGTGCTGGTTTCGAGCCACATCCTCGACGAAATGGATGAGCTAGCCGATCGCATCGTGTTCATGGGACGCGGCCGAGTCCTGGCGGTGGGTTCGCTTCCGGATATTCGCGCGATGTTCGCCGGGCAACCGCTGCAGATCCGGATTGCCTGTCGTCAGCAACGCGAACTCGCCACACAATTGATCGGCTGGGAACACGTCTCGCGCATCGAGTTGGCTGGCTCAGAGGAGCTCTTACTACAGGTCATTCGTCCCGAAGAGTTTTTCGCTCGACTGGCCACGCTGGTCGTCGAAACTTCATTTGACATCACGCACCTGGAATCGACCGATGCCACGACCGAAGCGACCTTCCAATACGTGATGTCGGCAGCGGCCAGGTTCTGAAGGAATGTGTTCTCTAACAATGACGCGACGATATCCACACGTGCCAACATCTAAAGGTCTTGAGTGAAGAACCTGATCCCACAGTTCGTCGCCTCTCGTCATTTGTTCGCGCTGACAATGCGGCGACAGTTGTTGTCGCGACAGACATTGGCCTGTGTCGCTCTGTCGGCATTGTGCGCGTTGATCGTGCTCGCGTGGTCTCGGCACGCAGATCCGACCAGCAAGAAGCTGGCCGAGCAGGTGCTGGTGCCAACCTTCGTTGCGTTCTTGATGCCGATCTTTGCGATCTGCTACGGGGCGTCGGGCATTGGTGGCGAACGCGAAGATCAGACGTTGATCTACCTCTTGATCTCGCCGTTGCCGCGGTCGCTCACGTATTTTGTCAAAGGGGTCGCCAGCCTGTCCCTGGTCGGTGGTTGGACCGCGGGGACATTGTTCGTGCTTTGCACGTTAGCGGGGAAGCCAGGAGAGGAGCTGTTCCGTTTGTTCTTGCCCGCCGCGCTTCTCGGGGCGTTGGCTTATGCCTGCCTGTTCTTACTATTGGGTGCGGTCTTTCGTCACGGGACGATTATCTCATTGGTCTATTGGTTCTTTTTGGAAGTGTTGTTCGGCAACTTGCCGGGGATCATCAAACGAGTCTCGGTGGCGTTCTATGTCCGCTGCATGGTCTACGACGCCGCCGGGGACATGAATCTGGGTCCGCTGGGACGAGTCGCTCGCGAGATGTTCCTGCCAGTCTCCGGCAGCACGGCCATGATTACGCTTTGCACGGCGACAATTTGTCTGTTGATCGCGGGAATGATCTTGTTCGATCTTCGCGAATATCGAGATGCCAGTTGAAGGCCTTGGACATTCAACAGTGACGACCAGGGTCACGAATTTGGATCAGTGACACCCGCGGTCCGCATTCGTTCCTTCGTCGCTTTAGACGCGGCATTCTGCAGCGATTTATCGGCTGGGTTTCTGGAGGAGAGCCAAACCAAATGCTCAGCCGCTTCCGTATATCGCTCAGTCCGATATAGCCCCCAGGCCAGCTGCGTTCGAATGGGAATGCTGTCGGGATTCTGCTGGTGAGCCTTGGTCAAAAGCTTGATCGCTTTGTCGTTCTCCTTCAAAGCGACGTAGGCATCGTAAATTGCGATGAGCGATTGTTCTCGCTCCGCTCGCGTCTTCGTCGCTTTGAGAGAAGTCGAACTTTCATCGATCAGCTTCTGCCAGATCTGCAGTCCCTCTTCCTGGCGTCCCGCCGCGTCAAAGGCCCGCGCCACCGTTCGCAATGACGACCATTCAGGCTTGAGATTCGAGAGGAAGAATTCAGCGCTGACGAGTGGCACCAGGAGTTCGGTAATTTTATGACGCGTCATCGGACTCAGTTCAAACGCCTCGCGCCAATAAGGCATGGCAGCATCGGTGTCCCCGTCCAACGAGACATGTCGACCAACCGCGAAGAGGATTGCGGGATCGTGGCTGCGCAGGAC
>CAIMFH010000016.1 GCA_903840265.1 uncultured Schlesneria sp.
GCAGCAAATATTTGCGTCGCAAGAACCTCTCCCCCGTCAACCGAATCGTCGCCCAGATGCCCTCATTTAGGAACCAAAAAGCATCTTTGTTTGAGTGATTTAGGAAAAAAATTGGCCATTGCTTGTCCAGAGATTGACTGGTACCACCGGGAATCCACATCTTTGGGAGCTTATTCGCTCCCTGCAGTGCATCGTGCAATTCTTAGTTTTTCCTTAAGGAGTTCCCATGAGAACTGAGCCCAAGGTTTCCAGTCCGCAACAGCAACGATCAGGTTTCACATTGATTGAGTTGCTGGTTGTCATCGCCATCATTGCAGTGCTGATCGCGCTGCTCTTGCCCGCCGTTCAGCAGGCGCGTGAGTCGGCTCGCCGAACTCAGTGTAAAACAATCTGAAGCAACTGGGCCTTGCGGTCCACAATTTCCACGACGTGCGCAATGGTCTTCCGCCATACATGCTTGGCGACGGTTACCTCAGCTTCTGGGGGATTCTCCTGCCATTTCTCGACAACGCCAACTTGTACAACTCGATTGATCTCACGCAACCAGTGACGAGCACCACCGCCGTCAACAACGGGATCATCAACAACAATGTCATCGGTACCAATGCGGCAACTGTCGGCAAAGCGTCGCTGCCAGCGTATCACTGCCCAAGCCGCCGTGGCTCCGACGTGAGTACCGGTGGACGGTATGCCTCAATGTCTGGCCCGACGGGAGACTACGCCGTTGTGATCTGGTATGCCAACGATGGAAACGGAACTCAGCAGGGGACGAATTCCAACGACAGCTGGTGGAACTTGCATGGCCGGGGTCTCGATCAAAACCTTTTTAGCGCCATTAGAACGGCAACGGTTGTCGACCCGGCGACCAGTAACCGCGTGTTTAGCGGTTTGGGTAACACCACCAACGGCTGGGCTCCTCGCGATTCATTCGCGAAGATCACCGATGGAACTAGTAATACGATCATCATCGGCGAAAAGCACATTACCCAGAACGAAATTGGGAAGTGCTGCGATAACGGAGATTACGCCGACGGAAACATCTATTATCAAGTTGGTAACTGGGGCGAATACACGGTCGGTCGTCAAATCCGCGGATCCGTTCCGTTTGCTCCGTACAAGACTTATCCGGATTCCGCAGCGCAAACGACGGCATTCGGAAGCTGGCACGACGGAATGGCTCAGTTCCTACTGGCCGACGGGTCTGTTCGAGCGATCAGCAGCAATATCGACACCAATCTGTTCCGTAATCTCGGTCATGCCAGCGATGGCAACGTGATTGGCGATTTCTAAACCCGATCAGCATCGGTGCGATTTTATCGGCGGCAGGTTATCAGCCATTCTGTGCGATGACCTGCCGCATTTTATTAACTCAATGTTTGGCAATACGCCCATGAGGATTTTCAAGATGAGTAACAATCAAAGAATCGCAGCAGCGATCTGTTCGACATTCGTGCTGCTTGCCACCATCGGATGCGGTGGCGGTGGGTTTCAACCTGTCTCGGGCACGGTTTCGATCAAGGGCGGAAAGCCCTTGACCAAGGGCATGGTTCGGTTCACGAAGGTCGATACCGGCAAGGCGACATCTGCGGTTGGCGACATCGACGCTCAAGGCAATTTCCAATTGAGCAGTGTCAGCAAGAATGACGGTGCGTTGCCCGGCGACTACACCGTAACACTGTCGGGGACGGAAATTGGCGGCGGATACGACAAACCAGGAGAACCGCAAGTGAAACCTGCCGCCGACAAATACGACACCGACAAGACCACGGATCTCAAATTCACAGTAAAGCCTGGCAAGAATGTCGCTAAACTTGAACTCGACCCGAAATAGCGTTCATTTTTGGCGGCCTCTCCTGGTGTTATTCGGATTCGCTGGCTGCCATCGCGAACCCACGCCCGTCGTTCCGCCAAAAGTCGAGGGGACATTCGTAACCACTGAACGGCAACCGAGCCTCGCCCGGTTGCCGTTTGAGTTTACTAAGTCCTACACCCCACGCCCGAATCAAGCCGACGATTGGTTCGAAGACATCACCGACAAGACGGGAATTCGCTTTCAATATCGAACCGGCTGCGAAGCTCGATACTACACAATCCTCGAGAGTGTCGGTGGCGGGGTCGCATTGTTCGATTATGACCTCGATGGGGATCTGGATCTCTTCTTGACCGGCGGCGGTCGAATCTCCGCCCCGCCAGTGACAGTGGGTGGGGTGACATCGGCCCTGTACAGGAACGATGGCGACTGGAATTTCACCGATGTCACCGAGTCCATCGGACTCAATCGAGACGATCTCTACACCCATGGCACCACTGTTGGTGATTTCGATCACGACGGCTATCCCGACTTGCTGATCACTGGATATGGCGGTTGCCGCTTGTTCCGTAACGATGGCGGAAAGCGATTTGTCGATGCGCCGATGCCGTCTGTCGGTGGTTCGCGCTGGTTCACGTCAGCCGCCTGGGGTGATTTCGACCGAGACGGCTGGGTCGATCTATTTGCCGTTTGCTACGCAGAATGGCACCTGACAGACGATGTTTGCGTTCAGCGACAGATGCAGGGGACTCGCCGCGACACATGTGCCCCCACGCGGTACGCGGGTCAGCAAAGCTGCCTGTTTCGCAACCAGGGGGATGGGACATTCGCTGAAGTCAGCAATGCTGCTGGAATTTTGCCAGGCATGCGCAGCCTGGGGATTGTCACCGCTGATCTGGATGGCGATGGATGGCTCGATTGGTTTGTCGCAAACGATGTCCAGGACAATCAACTTTATTGGGGTACCGATCAGTTACCGTTGGACGAGGGAGGCACCGTGGCCGGGGTCGCCTTCTCCGAATCCGGTGATCGAGATGGCTCGATGGGAACCGACATCGTCGACTTCGATGGTGATGGCGAACTCGATCTGTTCATCGCGAACTATGCCGGCCAAGACAATATGTTGATGCGCAGCGTCGGGGGACGCAGCTTCGTCAATGTCACGCGAGCCTCCGGCCTTTCCGCTCCCTCGCGCCGTTGGGTCAAGTTTGCGTCGCTATTCGCGGATTTCGATCTGGATGGCTGGCCCGACCTGTTCATCAGCAACGGACACGTCCTCTACGATGCTCACGATCTACCGTACCTTCAACCGGCTCAACTTTTCCAGAATCAGCATGGAAAGCAGTTTCGCGAAGTCACGACCAATGCCGGGCCGTACTTAAGTATTCCGCATGCGGGCCGGGGCGCCGCGGTGGGGGATCTCGACAACGATGGTGCTCCGGATCTGGTCGTCATGCACCAGGATCAGCCGGTCGCCATTCTGCGAAATAAGCATCAGGCGACTCATTGGGTGCGCCTATCACTGCGAGGCAAGGCGTCAGGAATCGACCCGGTTGGTGCCAAAGTCTTTCTCCAGCAAGATGGAATCACGATGACTTCCGTCTTCTCTGGTGGAGGCAGCTATCTATCTCACTCGGATCGCCGAGCCCTCTTCGTCACGACCAGCGATGAACCTGTCCAAGTGACAGTCGTCTGGCCAGGCGGAGCACGGGAGGTCTTTACCAATCTTGTAACGCGGACGACACATGAACTCGTCGAAGGCTCCGGACGACATCCCTGATTCATTGCGGTATCGCAGTGACCTTCACCACCTTGGCCTCCACCAGAAGGTTTCTACGGCTGGGCGAACGTATCGACTGCTGGCTGTTCTCGGGCTGGCCGTATTATCAATCCCCCTGTACTGGGGCTATCTGAAGTTTCAGGAATATCAAGGGAAAACTCAGTTGGTCGCCGCTCGCCAGTTGTTGGACGAATTGCTGTTCGAGCCAGCCGGCCCCGCCTGGAACGCGAAGGCCAATCGTGTGGAAACACTGTTAAAGTCGGTCGCCGCGTCGTCAAACAAGCCTTCGGCGAACATCCTGCTGGCAACGCTCCGCGGCCAACCGGGATTTCGACCAGTCGTGCAGGATGTCCTCTCCACCAATGGGGTCAACTGTAACTCGGCGGACATCGCAATTTCCGCGCTATTGCTACTTCGGGGCGGCGAGCTTTCGCTGGCGGACAAGCTTGCCACACTTGCATTGAAACGGGGCGACGAGCCAGCCCGAGCACTGCGAGCCGCGACCATCATTGACTATCAACTCGGACGAGACGAAGGCGTCGTCAATCATGCGACTGCCTGGTCGAAGATCGCTCCCGACGAAGTGTTACCCTGGCAATACCTGGCCTACGTGGCCGAGGATCGGGGATTCTGGAGCGATGCCATTATTGCTCTTAGAAAGCAGATTGCGCTGATGTCGGGCAACTCATCCCCGGAACGCCGACGCCTGGTCACGCACCTCATTAAAGTCGGCGATGTCGCTGAATCGCGACGCGAATTTATCATCCTGTCAACAAGCGTTCCTCTCGAGCCCAAGGACAGCCTTTCGCTATTAGAAGCGAAGCTGCTGTTTCTCGAAGGAAATCTCGCCGAGGCCGAACGAATACTGCTTGAGGCACGATACTCGCCCGCAGAGCGGGTCGATGCGATCGTACTGCAGTCCACGATCCTGTTGGATCGGTCGGAAACCGACAAGGCGATTCCCCTGCTGCGAGAGTGCGTCAAAGACGCCCCGGCCAATCAGGACGCTCATTACCTCCTGGGCCAGGCTCTCTCACGCACCGGGCATTTGGACGAAGCTCGATCGCAAATGGAGACCCACCGGAAGCTGCTCGACTTGAAAGTGCGCATTAACTCACTCGAACGCCAGGCTGGACACGAACCCGCCAACGTCGAAGTCCGCCAAACCCTGTCGCAACTCTACAACCAAATCGGCCTCACCGAGCAAGCCAAACTTTGGCAAGACGCCGCCAACACCGCCCAGCAGTCTCGTTCGAGATAACGCCAAATGGAACGCTGCCTTCGTTGGCGGTCTTCGATCTGCCTGTCACCCAAAAATCGTCAAGTCCCGACAGACCGTGTTCCGACATAGATGAACTGAGCCCTGTCACCGCAGCATTCAGTACGCTTTCAGGCGTATCGAGCGACAAGAACACTGGAAACTGCCGCCGAGTCACGACAGAATAAGCCCCCATCACATCGTCATCTCGCTTCAATAAATCCAATTCGAATTCCGAAATACTGCACAACGTTGTGGCTGCTGATTCGCAAACACATCACGAAGTAACTCGGGAGCCTCCTCGAGAAATTCATACGACCGATTCTGAGTGTCATGGGGAACCGCTCCGATGCGTGAATTCCTACACAGTTGGAACCGCCAGACAGGCTGTGTCACGTTGGTGATGGCACTCGCCGTCACGGGGGCGTGGGTGCGTAGCCTCTGTTGCTATGACCACGTTGATTTCGCTATCGGCGATCGACAGCACATCATCTACTCGTTGAATGGCGCGGTCTCCTGTTGGTCGTGGGATTTGACCGGGGATCGGGCGACGCGCAGGACAAACGGCTGGGGATCAATGTTCATCCCCGTAGGGGGAGCTTTCTCCGGGACGACGTTGACCCCGGCCCAATACCGGCCTGCCAGTACTTCTCTGCAGTACTGGACCATCGCCATTCCGCTGACGATCGTCTCTGCCGTTTTGCTCCTGATACAGCCCAGGCGACTTTCATCGTCAATTGCGATTCTTCTGCGCTCGCATTGCGTAAGTGAACATC
This sequence comes from uncultured Schlesneria sp., assembly GCA_903840265.1. Taxonomy (GTDB): domain Bacteria; phylum Planctomycetota; class Planctomycetia; order Planctomycetales; family Planctomycetaceae; genus Schlesneria. The sequence continues at coordinate 5,625 of CAIMFH010000016.1, forward strand.
GCCGCATCGTCACGGGAAACCGAAATCCGCTGCTGCGCCTCGTGGATCCCGCAGCAACACTTGTTGATTGATGCAGCGCTGCTGACGACTCGCTGTCGTAACGACTATGGCACTAGATCTACAGAACAGCCCGTGTGAATTTCACAATTCACGTGTTCATGAACATGGCGAATCGATTGCCGGTACTTTAACGGCAGCGGCAGCGCAGATAATTCTCGCGCTGGATATTGACGATCCACTTGCGGTGTAAAGTGGTTGGTATCAATAGCCGCTTCGGCACTTGCTGCCGGAGATCATTCATCAGGGCCCGTATGCGATCCCTCGCTCGCTTCTTTGCGGTTTCATCGTTGGTGGCAGGACAATTCACCGCAGCGATCAGTTTCGCGGAGTCACGTCCCGAGGAAGTCTTCAATAACGAACCCGGCAGTGTGGCGGCATTGGCTCCCGCCAAAGGCGTCGCGCCCGTTCAATTGACGCAGTACCAAGGCAACTTCTTCAATCCGTCAAACGACCTCGAAGACGTTTTTGAATCCAACAGTACTGCTGCTGGCGGGCAACTGTGGACTGCTCGCATCGGAGCGATCTTCCTGAATCGCGGTGGTCCGCAGCATACCACCATGGTGACCGACGGAGGTGGCAGCCCGCTGCTGCAATCAGGACAATACGATTTCAGTGTCCCCTGGGGCGGCGAAATCGACGTGATTCGCCATAATCTCAATGGCTCGGGATGGGGATTGGAAGGTCGCTATTTTGGAGTCGGCAATTTCCAGGCAAGCACCGCCGCCACCTACGATACTGGTGCTCTTGTCCCTTATATCAATCCGCTCGGAGCAGCAGGGTATTCTCCGACCACGATGAACTCCTCGTATACCGCCAGCAACCTGTTGAACTTCGAATTGAATGCGCGCAAGCAGGTCAACTCCGATCTGCAACTGCTCGTTGGATTTCGCTATTTCGGATTCAACGAAGGGGTGGGAATCAACCTCGCCAGCGATCCGTTCTCGTATTACTCAACACATCAGATCGGTGCCACCAACCATCTGTACGGTGCCCAGATCGGAGCCGACAAGCGACTCTGGCAACATGGCAGATTCCAGTTGGAAGGGATCGTGAAAGCAGGCCTCTACGGCAATCAGTCCGGCAACAGTACTCAGGTCTTCGTGCAAGACGAAGTGGGAACGGCCTACAGCACTTCGGCCAGCCAGACCCGAGCCTCATTCCTCGGTGAAATTGGATTGGCCGGCCTCTACAAACTAACCGATCACCTCGCCTTCCGAGCCACCTATCAAGCCTTCTGGCTCGAAGGGGTCGCTTTAGCCTCGAACCAGATCGGGACATCTGATCCTCTCAACGGAGTCGCTTCCGTCAACAACAGCAGCGGAGCCGTCTTCCACGGTGGCTTCCTGGGCTTGGAATACACCCGCTGATCATTGACCAATTGCTTCCACCCTCGTCATTGGCGTTCCGCGCCACCATTCTTTTCTCCCTTCGTCATTCCCGCGCAGGCGGGAATCCGGTCTGATTGATGGCCCTCAACCAATTTTCGTGGGCCGTCATCAATCGATAGCTTCGTCCTCCTTCGCGGCACGGATCGCGACCTTGCCGTATCTGACTCTTCGCCCCTGACAACTACGGTTCCATCTGCGCCCCACTGGTCGGAGTGCCTAATGGTTCCGCTTTAGCCGATTCGTCACCGGTTTCAACGCTCGCGTCTGGCTTCACGTCATAGTGCCGCGCATTCTCAGGATGCTCAGACCAGCCACTTCCTGTCCACCACTCGCAGAGCGTCTCACTGGCACGTTGAATCACATAGTCGTTTGGCGTTGGAATTGTGTCGAGCATTTTGATCTCTTCTCAAAAAAGGGATTTAACAGCGAGTCGATTTTGATTGACGCCCGACCAATGAGGTCATGGCAAGATCACATTTCGTGGGTGGAATGAACTTGGCTAAGGACGAACACCGCCCGAATGCAACTCCGCAAATCTCGTGACAATCAAATGGCGTAACTTTATCTGGTCCCTGTGGTGGCGCGGGTTCAGCCCTTACGAAGTAGTTCAGCCAGGCCACTGTTCGGCCGCTTCGGTCAAGCAGCGCTCACCGCGCATCGACCGATGAAGTCACGCTTCCGTCGTCGTTGCCCCAACTGTCGAAGCCCGCCACACTCAAGCCCTCGCGGCGTCCATCAGTTAATGGCTTCATTGAGCGTGCGACTGTACCTTGGCTGGGCATTTGCAACTGAACAGACCTACCGTTCCTTTCCGCCAGCAACGCGCAATGAAATTCACATACTTCCCATAGAAAGACCACGCATGTTTCAGTACCAAGGAAAGACCGCACTCATCACCGGCGCCTCTTCAGGAATAGGGGCTGCGTTCGTGCATGCATTGGCGGCGCGAGGCATGTCGGTCATTCTGGTGGCGCGGTCAGAAGAAGGGATGAATTCGCTGGCTGCCGAAGTCAAACAGAAGCATCAAGTCCAGACGCACGTGATTGCCGCTGATTTGAGCCAATTGGATGCGGCATCCAAGATCGGCCAGATCGTCGCCGAACGTGGTTTGACCGTGGACTTGCTCATTAACAATGCCGGATTCATGACGCACGGACCCTTCGAATCGATTGATCCCGCGAGTGAAACGAACGAAGTGATGGTGAACATCGCCTCCGTCGTTGGACTGACTCACACGTTCCTGCCCGGAATGCTCGCGCGTCGGGCAGGGGGCGTCATCAACGTCGCCTCGGTCGCCGGATTCCAACCCATCCCCTATCTGGCGGTGTACGCGGCCAGCAAAGCCTTCGTCATCTCATTCTCAGTAGCGCTCTGGGAAGAATGCCGAGACCGAAACGTCTGCGTCATGGGCCTATGTCCAGGGACCACGTCCACCGAACTCTTCGATCGGGCGTCCGCCCCAGAAGCGGCTTTAGGAAAACCGCGTACCGCCCAACAGGTCGTAACAACAGCACTCAATGGCTTGGACAAAAAACGCAGCCTGATCGTCGACGGCCTGAAGAATAGGTTACTCAGCCTCGGCCCGAGACTAATCCCCCGCTGGTTCGCCGCCCAATGTGCCGGAAAAGCCGTGAAGTCCAAGACGAAATGAGCTTCCCAAGTAGGGTGCCGTGAAGTCTTCGAAACGCACCTCCCAATCAATCCAGGTGAGCCGCGCTGCGTCAGCACGCGGACCCGATGAACACGCGACTCTGAATCAAACTTGCGCCCTGGGCCGCTTCGTTCCTGGTTGTAGCGTGATGACTCCGCGAAAGTGTATAGTCATCAACTGACATTCCCGCTCCAGTTTCGCTTTCGACCACGTTCCATGAATCCTCCTCTCGACCCGCGCCGCATCGAATTGCTCGACCCCGAGGTGGTGGCGATGCTCAAGGCCAAGTCGCCTGCCGAGAAGATGGAGATGGCGTTTGAGGTGCAGAAGTTGGCGCGTGGAGTGCTCCTCAGTCGCATTCGTAGTCAGCATCCGGAATGGACGCCTCTGGAGATCGACGAAGCGGTTGCACAGAGGATGAACCGTGCAGAGCGGTGAACTGCTGGCGACGGCGATTCGTGCTGCCGAGACGCTTGGCATTCCCTATATGCTCGTTGGTTCTCTCGCCAGCATGCGCTACGGTGAGCCACGACTGACGCTCGATTTCGATATCGTCGTGGATCTCAACTTTGCGTCCGCCGAAAAGCTTTGTCAGGCTTTCGATGGTCCCGACTTCTACGTCAGCCTGCCTGCCGCTATTGAAGCGGTGCGGCATCGGAAGTAGTTCAATGTTCTGCATCGCAAATCAGGGATGAAGATCGACTTCATGATCGCTCGGCAGGATGAATGGGGCCGTCGGCAACTCGAACGGCGACGCAACGTGGAGTTGTATCCGGGTCAACAATGCGACATTGCCGCGCCCGAGGATGTGATCCTCGGCAAACTGCTGTACTACCGCGAAGGCCAATCAGACAAGCACCTGCGAGACATCGCCGCCATGCTCCAGACCAGCGGTGACGAGATTGATCGAGCCGACATCGCCGCATGGGCCACAAGGCTCGATGTGCTCGACATCTGGCAGGCCATCGTCGCGCGAGTTGATGCCGCGCCAAAGTAGTAGGCACACTCCGTGTGCCGCGTCTCCCAAGTAGCCTTCTCGCTCCGCCGAGAAGTAAGCCAACCGCGAATCCGCGCCCTGAATGTCTCGGAACGGGATGGCGATCAGAACGTCGCGTTCATCGGCTTCATTCTCGCAGAGCGAGAAGGCTAGCAAAACGCGATCACTGCTCGGTCGCTTGCCTTAGTATTCTCCAATCACCTGACCATCGCTGATCGAAGCGAGTCTGGTGTAGGTCGTGCGATCGACGTTTTCGCTGATGAATCGGACAGAGCCATCTCCCATCAGAAAATGGCAGCCGCCCGTATGCATGCTGCCAAAGTCCAGAGTCTGCGTGTTGATATCGGTCGTTCTGGCGTTGATCGGTAAAGCGGAATTGCAGACGCCACCGTTGTCATCTCCGAAGTCCACAACACCCGCCCAGATCGCATCGCCACCGATATGCAAGCCATTGACCAGTCCCGGAGATTGTCGTTCGCCGATCAGAAACGCATTGCTGAGGCCATCTGAGAAGTCTCGAAAACTTCGGCAGGCGGGGGGATTGCCGGACAGATCGTACCAGGGAAACGCGCCATCGACGGGATTCGTTGAGTCTGTGCCCTGTACGGAAGGGTAGTTCGACTTTCCGTACGGTTCTGCCCCTGATCCGTAAAAGTCGGTGAGGTTCACAATCGCCGGACCCGAGTCCGAGGGACAGCGGTAGACGGTCAGGGTCGAAGAGAGAGCATTGGGGGGCGTGAAGGACTCCATGTGAGCGCTGAAACCAGTGGCGGGGGTGCCGCCAGGATAGGATTTTCCCACGGTGCTGCCCAAGAGGTTGTACAGCGGGGCCTGATCAAGAAAGGGAAGGATCATGGTCCCCCATCCCCATTCATTCTGGTGGATCAGACCTGCGGGGATGCGAGACAACGTCTCGTGGTAACCATGCAGCGCCAGGCCGAGCTGCTTCAAGTTGTTTTTGCACTGCGTTCGCCGCGCGGCTTCTCTGGCCTGTTGCACGGCTGGCAATAGCAAGGCGATCAAAACCGCGATGATCGCGATGACAACCAGGAGTTCGATCAGAGTAAAACCGGCCGTCCGATGACGCCCAGGCATCGTTCGCTGTTGCACTGTTCTCTCCTCATAGCCGGGATCAATCGGCACTGAACGTCCCAGCGAGCGATGCATCGCGGTTGTGCCTGCCTTCATGAAAAAAGCTAACCATGCGTCGTGGCAATAACAATGCCACTTCAGGTGTAGGAAGGTCGATTTGGTGACGTACATTCAATGTCGACAGCGCACTCCAAGTTTTGAACGCGGCATAGGGCGTTTTGCTGGGCCGGTGCAGCTCGCTTGGTCTCAGAAATTGATCTGTCACAAAACACGCACTTTTTTGAGGAAAATTGCAAAAAACAGGGTCGTTTTGTCCCCCATTGTCAAATTCTGTCCTGGGCTGTCAATTTTTGTCAGTGACGTCGAACGGCGAAGAGACTACCTCGAGCCATTATTTTTGGCATTGCGCCGAAATAGTCGAAACAGGGTCTAGATCGAGTCACACGGGATCGGGGATAATCGGACGACGAAATGAACTTCTGAGTGGACCGTAACAACCGGCCACACCTGCTGACCTCCCTGCCGAGGTCGACGAGTGTGGCCGGTTTTTTGTTGTGCTCTTGGACGGCGAAATTGCGAATGGGGAGCGGAATGTGATCCAAATCGATGTGAAAACGGCAACCGCAGTCGAGTCTGACCGGATTTGTCAGTACTGCCAATTCGTAATGAAGCAAGGGCGACGATTTCGAGACGGAAATCGATGCCGCCACGTAATCCGAAGTCCTGACAGCAATGTCAGTTGCTGCGATCGGTCTGAACGGAAAATTGCGCTGAAATCTCAGTGTCAGAATAGATACCCCCCCCGAAAACCCTGCCAAATCCTGCCAAATGGAGGTTCTGTCGGACGCGAGCTTGCTGTTGTCGTCTGCGATCGATCCCTGTTCGTGTTACGACCCGCAAAATCGGCACACCGGCCATAGACGGTCGTTGACTGAGGCCGTTTTCGTCCGCGACAGAGCGATGCGTGTAGCGTTGTTCGCGAAACTGCCGACGAAAGGGAGGATAGTTTCCCGCGCACCAATTCCGCGCCGATACCCAATTGACTCTGGTTGCGCGGCAGCATTAGGATTTATGTAACCGACAAACTCATTTCCAAACCAATCAAACCCAACAGCGTCGAGTGACGTATATTTGGGAATGGCTCCCTGTAGAACTTAACTTTCGATGCAGCCTGACCTGACGGGACGCGGTTCATGAATAGTCTTGGCAAAATCCTGGTGGTATTCGTGACGGCAGCCAGCCTGGGTTTTGTCGCGTTCACGATGTCACTCGTCTCCGGCGGCCCAAATTGGAAGGCCGAGATGCAGTCGCCCGAGTTAACGGATGATTTCGTCTTCACGATCACTCCCGGTGAAAAGACGACTTACGCAGTCAAGACTCGAAAGACGGATCAGCCGGTTGGTTCTGCAACTCCCGTGATGGCCGAAGCGGTGGTGGCGGCTCGCAAGAAGCAGGTCGACGATGCGAAGGCCGAAGAAACTCGGCTGAACGCAGACGTGGCTCGCCTGCAACCCATCATTAAAGAGATCAAAGATCTGATTCCGCCTGACAAAGCAGGAATGGCGGCACGAGCTCAATTCCTCGACAAGCTGCTGACCAAGATCAGCGGCGATATTCAGAACACGACTCAGGAAATCGCCACGAAAGCGACCGCGATTCAGCAGATCCAAAAGACGGCTCAAGAACGCCGTGATGAAGGATTTCGCCTGAAAAATCAGCTCGAATTGATGCGGACGGACTTGTTTGTGTCCCTGGCACAGCAAAAGATTCTGGAAGATGAACTGGTTCGTGTGGAAGAGAACCAGAAGCGACTTGAACGACGCAGCGAACAACTGCAGAAACAAGTTGAGCCCTACGAGAAATAAGTCGCGGTATTTGTCCGAGCAAGGGGTCGAGGAACGACCGTCACTTGGAATTGCAGTGGCAAGTTGACGTTGAAAAACTGACGGTGAGGTGACTCCATGACGACAGTCGGCAAAATTCTGGTCGTGTTGCATCTGGTGCTAAGCATCATGTTCATGGCGTTCGCTGGGGCCGTGTTCACGGCGCAGAAGAACTGGCGAACGAATGCGCTGGCCACTCAGGCTTCGTTGGCAAAGGCCAACACCAAGCTGAAAGATCAGCTCACCGAGTTCGAACGCGAACGAACCGACACTCAGGTCAAGACCGACAAGCTGAATGATCAGATCATGAAGCTGACCTCGGAAAAGGGAACGCTGACCACTCAGGTGCTGGCGTTGACGGCAGATAACGAACGCCTCCAACTGACGAATGATCAGGTTGAAGGTCAGGCTCAACTGCAGACAGTGGAAGCGACCGAGCGAACTGCCGAATCGACCTTGCAACGCAATCAAAACGCCACGACGTACCAATGGCGTGAACAACTGAATAAGAAGGTCCACGAACTCGAAGATACCGTGTTCGCCAAAGACCAGGAAATGCAGCAGTTGAACGACCGCCATGAGCGGGTTCTGAAAGATCTGCAGACGATGAAGATATATATGGGTAGCTTACGATTGCCAACTGATCCTAAGCTGATGATTGCCAAAACGACACCTCCACCTCCATTGGAAGGCCGAGTTGTCGATTACGTCAAGGAAAAGAAGGGCAATACGGAACTGGTCGAAGTTTCGTTGGGCAGCGATGATGGACTCAGCGTCGGCCATACGATGACGGTCTACAATCGCGAAGGCCGCTATTTGGGACAGATTCGTCTGACGCTGGTGAACGCCGACAAGGCGGTCGGCATCGTGACGCTCAAGGAAAAGAACACCGTCATTCAGAAGGGCGACAATGTCACCACGAAGCTCTGATAACGCGCCGGCTCCCGATGTCTACGTCTCGTTGCTGTGGGTCTCGCTGGCCGCATTGCTGACGGGAATCGTCTTCCTCGTCATGGCCCTGTCGGCCTACGATTGGAAACTGAGTCCCTGATCGGCAAATAGGACCGGTCCTGAACCCCGTCTTGCCGCGAACTCCGGCAGAAACTACAACTCCGCCGGCGCAATGTTCCTCCATGGGAGGGGTCTGCGCCAAAGTTGCGTATTTTTCGCACGGCGGATGCACGGATGCTCTATCGCCTTAAACGCTGGCTCAGCCCCGACTTGGCTATCGATCTCGGTACGGCCAATACGCTGATTGCCATCCAGGGAGAAGGGGTCGTCCTCGACGAACCGTCCGTGGTCGCGCTACAAAAAGGAACGCGGCGAGTCCTTGGTCGCGGGACCGCGGTCGGCAAGCTAGCTCGACAAATGCTCGGCCGGACTCCCGATTCGATCACCACAGTCAAGCCAATCCAGGACGGAGCCATCACCGACTTCGAACTGTGCGAAGCCATGCTGCGCTACTTCATTCGGAAGGCGGCCAGAACGACTCCCGGTATTCGTCCAAATGTTGTGATTGCTGTGCCCGGCGGGATCACGCAAGTCGAAAAGCGAGCTGTCTTTAACAGTGCCGAACGAGCAGGGGCCGGGCGAGTCTATCTCGTCTCGGAATCGAAAGCCGCCAGCATTGGAGCTGGCTTACCCATCGCTGAACCGATGGCGAACCTGATCTGTGAGATCGGTGGCGGGACCACGGAAGTCGCCGTCTTGAGCTTGGCCGAGATCGTTGCCAGCAAATCTTTACGCATCGCCGGCGACGACTTCGACCAGGCGATTGTCGACTATCTGAAGCGAAACTTCTCACTGCGGATCGGTGATCAAACCGCCGAGCAGTTGAAGATCCGCGTCGGTTCCGCGTACTCGTTGGACCAGGAGCAGACCAGCGAAGTGCGTGGACTTGATGTCGTCAGCGGGGTGCCTCGACGAGCCATTGTGACGAGTGAACAGATCCGCGAGGCATTGCGTGGTCCTCTGGAATCGGTGTTAAACGCGGTCAAGAGCGTGATCGAACAATGCGATCCAGAACTGGTGGCGGACCTGTCTGATACCGGCATGGTGTTGTCCGGTGGTGGGGCCTTGTTGCCTGGGCTGGACCTGTTCTTTCGTGAGCACTTGGGCATTCCAGTTCGAGTAGCGGCTGATCCACAGCGAACTGTGATTCGCGGCACGGCTATTTGTGTCGAGCATCTGCACCAATGGAAAGACAGTCTGGAAGCCAGCGATGGCAGCTTCTAACGAAGGACCACGACCACGGGAGATTGAATGTCGTCAATGAGCGGGCCATTAACTTGCGTGCTGGTTCTAGTCGGCGTGGGGCTGCACTTTGCTCCCGAGAACGTCGTGGCCCGAGTGCGCGCGGTCATAGCCGATTCATTGCGGCCTGGACAAGTGGCCGCTCGCGAAGTCACTGAGTTTGTTCGTGGCCACGGCAGCATGAACTTGACGAAGACTGATCGCGATCATCGTACTGAAGTGGATCGTCTGCGAGATCAACTGCAAGAGGAGCAGACTCAAACGGCGGCACTGCAGATTCGCCTCGCTCAACTCGCCGATCACAACTCTCGAACGGATTCGCTGCCCGAGACTATTCGCACATTGCCGCCGCTCGTCACGTCGTCGCTAATCGATGCGGCCGTCCTTGGTGATGCGGTTGCCGAGAAGTGGCGAAAAGGGAAGCTGCTGGATCGCGGACAAACGAGCGGCGTTCGAGAGACCGAGCTGGTGGTGAAGAGCAATCATGCGCTGGTCGATGTTGGCCGAGATGGTGATCTTTCGCCTGAAGATGGCGTTTTGTTAGGACGGTGTGTGATTGGGAAGGTCGAACGAGTTGGCCGCTGGACGAGTACGTTCCTGCTGCTGACTGATTCCGGCTACCGTGGCCGTGCCCAGTTGGTCCATCAAGCGGACTCGGGATATGTGTTTGGAGCGAAGGGGATTCTGGAAGGGCAGGGTGAGCCGCTCTGTCGTCTCAAGGGAATCGCTTCTTCTGATTCGGTCACCGTCGGCGATGCCGTCTATGCCGCAACGCGGGAGGGACTGTCTTCGACTCCCTTGTACTACGGCCGAGTCGTCGAAGCTTCATTGGGCCCCTCTGATTCCGAATGGAAAGTCCTGGTCGAACCTGTTCCTGTTCCCAGCGATCTGCAAAGCGTCCAAATCATGCGAACTGCGGTGAACAACGAACGACTGACGGCCGAGCGATAACTTGGGTGACGATTAAGGAACAGTAGCGTTGTTACGATTCGTGGGAGTTCTGGTGACGATCTACGTGGGCGTGGTCGCTCATTGTAGTGTCGTGCCTGCGGAAGTGGCCGGGATGGGTCGTCCCTTTTTGCCAGCACTGATCCTGGTCGTCATCGCCGCAGGTTGCGAAGCGTCGTTATCGATACTGCTGGCGGCGCTTCTTGGTTTGATCCTGGATGGTCTATCGACCGAACGCCTGGGTGTTCATCTGGCGTTGGCAGCGATGCTCGCCTTGGGCCTGCAGTTGCTGCAGCCGATGTGGCGATCGCGCAGTGCGCTGGGATTGATTGCGATGACGATCGTGACCTGTCTGGCGTGGCGCATGCTGGCTCCGATGGCGCTGGCGATGCTGTCAGATCGCAAGGTCAATCCGCATTCCTTGCTGACCTCTGCGGTGCAAGATTCGGCTTGGACCGCTGCCGTGGCGAGCGTATTGATTCTGCTGGCACGCGGACTGGTTGGTCAGAAAATACAGGTCCAGACGATCACAGAACGCTCGACGCAAAAGTGGGCCACGGCCCGCTAGTGTGAGGCACGACAGAAGAAGTCAGGTTCATGTTAAATCGACCTTCGGCAACATGGTCAGTACCGGAAGCAGACCGTTCCCGTGATTGGGATCCGGATCGCGCTCCCGGAGTGCGCCTGTCGCTGATGTGGCTGGGTATGTTGATACCGCTGGTCGCAGTCGTGGTTCGCATGGGACAACTGCAGATCATGCTGCAGCAGGATTTCGCTGACGGATTCGAGCAGACGTACGAAGTTCTGGAAGAGATTCCCGCTCGTCATGGACGTATTCTGGCGGCGGACGGCAGCGTGCTGGCCGGTGAGGACGCTCGCTACGACTTGCAGATGAACTATCGCTTGATTCAGGAACCTGCGGACGAACGCTGGTTGCGTGGTGAAGCCTTACGCAACCTGGATCGGGTGGAACGCAAAGATAAGCAGAAGGTGGCTGCTGAGAAGGAACGTGTGCTGAAGCGTCGCGAAGAACTTTGGGAGGCGGTCGCCAAATTGACGGGACGTAGCTCGCAAGAATTGGCCGAGACACGGTTGCAAGTTCAAAACCGCGTCGTCCAACTGCGCAAAGATGTGCTACGCCAACGAGCGGAGCGTCAGGAACAATTGAATGCGAAACCCGTCGACTCGACGGTGCCCGCAAGTGCTGGTTGGGCGTCGATCTGGACTCAAGTTCGTAAAGAGCTGACCGAACCACCGACTCGCTCGCTGGATGCCGAGCCGTTGATCGAAGAAGTGGGTTCTCACACGATTGTGTCGGGCGTCGATGCGGATGTGAAAGCTGAGATTGAGGCTCATCGAGAGCGGTATCCGGGTCTGCGAATCGATGTTCAAACGCGGCGAGTCTATCCGCAGGGCGAACTGGCATCGCACCTCATCGGCAGCCGCACGCTGCTGTTGGCTGATGAAGCGAAAAAACGTCAGATCACTGAGCCCGAGTCTGATCTGCGGATTGGTGATCCAATCGGACGCAGTGGCCTGGAACTGAAATATGATGCTCACCTGCGCGGTGTGCGAGGCCAGCGCCGTGTGATGAAGAATCGTCGCGGCGACATCGTTTCGACTGAGGATCTGCGTCAGCCTCGACATGGCCGCGATCTGGTGCTGACTTTGGATATGGAGGTCCAGCGACGATCAGAGCAACTGCTGGATGAGGCGCTGGCAGTCGTCACGCTTCCTCAAACGGTCGACGACGAATCGAGCCAGCTTGTCACCGAATATCCTTCGCTGCCGCAGGGTGCGTGTATCGTTGCGATCGATGTCCATAGTGGGGCGATTCTGGCGGCTGCTTCGGCGCCTCGATTCGACTTAAACTTGTTGACTCATCCTGACCGTCAACGTTGGCAGGATCTGATGGACGATCCGCGGAAGCCGCTGTATTCGCGAGCGACGCAGATGGCGCTGCCACCGGGGTCGGTGTTCAAGGTGATTTCCGCAGTGGCTGCCGTGGAATCGGGCAAAGTGAACCCCGACACGCCAATTGCATGTCGCGGGTATCTTGATCGGCCCGATCAGCATCGTTGTCAGATCTTCCGGCATCATCACGTCGGTCACGGGAATACACAGTTGGACGATGCCTTGTGTTGCTCGTGCAACGTCTACTTCTTTACCGCCGCACGGCGCATGGGGCCTGGGCCATTGGTCGAATGGGCGACGCGATTCGGCATGGGTCAGCGAACCGGAATCGATTTGCCATCCGAAGGGGTCGGGCATCTGCCGTCTCCGGAAGAGATGGTAAATGGGCATCGACGGCGCTGGTATCCGAGCGACACACTTGGCTTGGTGATAGGTCAAGCCGATCTGCTGGTGACTCCGCTACAGATGGTGCGAGCGATGGCGGCTGTGGCCAATGGCGGCCAACTGGTCACGCCACACCTGGCGGGAGAAGTTGGGCCCGTGTCGATGAGCGATGCACCCTCATTCCGACCGGTGTTTTCTCATCCCGAACCGCAGCCGATTGAGGGCTTGCAAAGCGAAACGCTCGCTCATGTTCGCGAAGGTTTGGAAAAGGTCGTCAATCATCCCAGCGGCACGGCCTACAAGACCGTTCGAATGAAGGAAGTTCGTATCGCGGGTAAGACGGGAACTGCGGAATCGGGATCCATGGATCATGCCTGGTTCGCGGGTTACGTTCCTGCGGAACGACCTCGCGTGGCCTTTGTGGTTGTGTTGGAGCAGGGTGGCGGCGGAGGCAAGGCGGCGGGGCCGGTGGCGAAAAAGTTTGTCAGTTGTCTGCTCGACCTGGGCTTGGTCACTCCGGTGACGGATTTGGCACGTGAGTAGCCGATTTGAGGTTTGCCGTACTGCTGGTGGTTCGTTCGTCCGCTGATACGCGCCGAACGGAGATGAAGTCGCTACAGTGCTGCCGCTGTGTTGCTGTTTATGGCTTTTGATTTGGAATCGCGAGCATGCCTGACGAGCCCATTCCTGCGGTTGCGCCAACAACCTTGCCGCGTGTCCTGGGTCTCTTTGACGCGACGATGATGGTCGTCGGATCGATCATCGGGTCGGGAATCTTCTTGAAGGTCGGCAACGTCGATCGCGCATTACAGCAGTACGGTTTTATACCGATTCTGAGTGTGTGGGTTGGTGTCGGTATCGTGACACTCTGCGGATCGCTGGCCCTCGCCGAACTCGGCGCGATGTATCCTCAGGCGGGCGGACCGTATCTTTATCTGCGAGAAGCCTACGGTCGACTCCCCGCGTTCTTGTGGGGTTGGACCGAGTTCTGGGTAGTCCGTACGGGGTCAGTGGGGGCTCTCGCTTGCGCGACAGTCATCTACTTCACAGAATTGGTGCCAATGCCGGGATGGGGCCAGGCGACGATGGCGGTCGGGATTGTCATTGGGCTCTCGGCAATCAATATCCTGAGTACTCGTTGGGGAGCCACTGTCCAGAACATTGCGACCGTGGCCAAGGTCGTGTTCCTCGCTGGCTTGATCTTGTTGCCAATCATCATGGCGAAGATTCAGCCCGAAAACCTTCATCCGATGTGGACTTCGCCTCCTGATGGCGGCGCGGCCAGCCTGAGTTTCTGGAAGGCCATCGGGATCGCGATGATCGCCGTGCTTTGGCCCTATGATGGCTGGATCAACCTGGCCCCGGTGGCCGAAGAAATACGCGAGCCTCAACGAAACGTGCCGCGTGCCCTGACGTTGGGGCTGGGGATCGTGATTGTCGTGTATATGGGGGCGATTCTGAGCTACCACCTGACTCTGACCACCTCTCATCTGGCCGAGAGCGCGACTGTCGCCGCCGACGTCTTTCAGAAGTTGTTCGGCTCGACGGGAGCGAAGATTGCCGCGCTGGGGGTGATGTGTTCGACGTTCGGTGCGACGAATTCGAATATGATCACCGGTCCGCGAATCTATTTTGCGATTGCGCGCGATGGATTGCTCCCGCGGTGGATTCATCAAGTTCATCCGACTCGCCACACACCGGCGAACTCGATCATTTTGCAGGCGGTCTGGACGACATTGCTGGTGATTGTGTTCTATGCCTGGAAAGAGAAACCCAAAGATGCGTTTGATGGTCTGACTGATTCCGTGATCTGCGCGGGTTTGATCTTTTACAGCCTGACGGTGTCAGCGGTTTATGTCTTGCGAATCAAACAACCAAACCTCATACGTCCCTATAAGACCTGGGGTTATCCGATTACGCCAGCATTGCTGTTGATGGCGTATGCGGGTGCCTTCACCAGTTTGTTGATCGAACAATGGAAAGAGACGGCTGGAGTGCTGATACTGATTGCTTCGGGCATCGTCTACTTCCAGTTTGCCATTCGCAGACAGGCCCGAGCGTAGTGTATTGTCTTGGAGCTCCAATCTGGGCTCTTCCTTCCTGACTCGTCCCTTTCCTCTCGTTACTCGTTACTTTGCCCCATGCCCCTTTTGAACATCGTTCTGTTTCAGCCCGAGATTCCACCGAATACGGGCAACATTGGTCGGACCTGTGTCGCGGTGGGGGCGAAGCTGTGGCTGATCAAACCGCTGGGGTTTAGCCTCGATGAGAGTCAACTGCGTCGCGCGGGGCTCGATTACTGGCCGTATCTGGACTACGAGATCGTCGATAGCTGGCACGAAGTGAAACAGAAGCTGCCGGGTCATCGGATCTGGTGCGTGGAGAATCCCGCGTCACGCACGGTGTGGGAAGCGGAGTTTTCGCCGGGCGATATCCTGCTGTTCGGTCGGGAAACCACCGGCCTGCCCCCCGCCATCGTCGAAGAACTAAAAGCGACCACGATCCAGTTTCCGATGCGTTCCGAAGTTCGCAGTCTGAATCTGGCGAACACGGTCTGCGCGGTGGTCTACGAGGCCGTGCGTCAGTTCGGCGGGCTGCCTGGCCAGAGCGGTTGAAACAGATTACCAACTCGACAGGCTAACCGCTGTGACAATTGATGCCAGTCCGGCTGGTCGATTGTATCATCACGCCATGTTCACCTTCTTCCATGGCTGGCGACGAAAAGCAGGCTGGATCGCGTTTGCGATGACGATACTCCTTGTCATTGCTTGGAAACGCAGTCAGTCTTACAGCGACTCCCTGGTATCGCCGAGTTCGCCCACGAGGTATGGCATGATCTCCAGCGAGGCTGGTCTGGAGTTTTTCGGGGCAGAATTTCCCACCGCTGAGGCCGGCTCCAAATGGATGCAATCGGGGTGGAATTCCGACCGCATCCGGAAAAGTTGGGACGGAAGAGTTCTGGATATCAACTCTTCGATCGCAATTGGAGAAAACCTATGGGTGTCGGAGCGATTCGGCTTCTGTCGCTTCGAAAATCGTACCGGAGACGAGGAAGACCCCCGTCGAGTGAAAGCCGTCATCATTCCGTACTGGAGCGTGATCGTTCCTACCGCTTTGCTCTCCGCCTGCCTAATTCTCTGGAAGCCGCGAAAGCGGTTGTCAGGAACTTCGCAAAGCTAATTCGCTGTACGCGATGCTGGTTATTTTGTCTGGAATCGGGGACCACAGTCCCACTGTCCTCGGATCTTCGTCGGCGCAACTTGCCACTCAGCGCAGAGTAATGTGCTGCGAATGTGAGAACTACAGTTGCAGAGCAAAACGAAGGCGACGGGCTTTCAGCGCTGGAAGCCCATCCCACGGAAACGCGGCCATACGTCGGCTGCGCTCATCTCGTTTTCCAGCGGCTCCTCGATCTTTGACCTCGATAGAACGGTGCATCAAACGCGTCTGGAAACCATGCCGACGACTAATCTATTCGATCTGCTCCAAGTTCATCCTTGCAGCGGTCTCAAAATCGACTTAGTTTGACGCGACAAATCCATCCCATTCTAGACGGAGAGACCACCATGGCCAGCGCAGTTGAACAGCGATTGTCTCAGCACGGACAAGTGATTCCGAAGGCTCCAGAAGCGATCGGATTTTATGTCCCGGTGATCCGCACGGGGAATCTGGTGGTCACCAGCGGCCAACTGCCGATGGCAGGTA
The DNA here is from genome assembly GCA_903840265.1 of uncultured Schlesneria sp. GTDB lineage: Bacteria > Planctomycetota > Planctomycetia > Planctomycetales > Planctomycetaceae > Schlesneria. The sequence goes on from CAIMFH010000016.1 coordinate 21,900, forward strand.
AAGAACTGATGTTCAAAGGGAAAGTTGGCAAGGAAGTTCGCGAAGAAGAAGGGTTTCATGCCGCACGGATGTGTGCTTTGAACGCGCTTGCTCAGATCAAGGCTTGCATCGGGGATCTGGACAAAGTGACGCGGATCGTGCGCGTCGAGGGATACGTTCAATCGGCGGATGGCTTTACGAATCAGCCGCAAGTGGTGAACGGAGCCTCCGAACTGCTGGTGCAGGCCTTCGGTGATATTGGCCGTCACACGCGGATCGCTGTTGGAGTCAACGAACTGCCGATCAATGCGGCGGTAGAATTGGTCGTGTGGGCCGAAGTCAAAGATTAGTTCTCATAGCCAAGGTCGCCAAGACCTTGGGCGGTCGCGCGAGGACGGTCTTGCAGCCAATACGCTGTGTCTTTGGGCCGACGTGAAGGGACGATCTACCGAGCCACCTTGGGGTGTGAATTGGGGCTGCTCGTTTGTTGAAATGAAAGCTCCGTCGAGCCGGAGCACTCCAAAGGGGGACTTTGGAGTGCGGTGGCTGGACACCGCTTTGGCTCCAATTCAAAAGTACCTCGTTGCGCGGGGGGTGGGAAGATGAACACTTCAATTCTTCAATCGCGTCGTCTTCGCCGTTCGTAAGCTCTCCGCATCGGGTGTTTTTCTGGGGACTGGCCGATCTTCTCGTGATCTGGAGGCTTTGGCGATTGAACCCAAAGCTCCGTCGAGCCGGAGCACTCCACATGTCGAAAAAGCCTTTTCCTGATTCGGTGTTTGTCGATATGATCCGGCAGACAAAATGTCTGCTGGTGTGCAAGGATGTGCTCATGTCGAATTCCATCCGCTGTCGTGCTGTGTTGCTGTTCGCCGCTGTCGCCTTCAATGGCCTCCTGCTGCGGGGAGCAATTGCACAAGATGATCCCATTGCACAGCCTGATCATCCTTTGGTCGTGGCGGCCGTGGCCAGCGTGGACCGATTGCTCGATCGGGCAGTCGACGTCATGCAAGTCAGTGGAACTGGCACCACGCGCGAAGATGTGATCGCCCTGCTGCAAAAGTCGGTCATCGAGCTGGAAGGTGAAACAACATCGCAGTGGTTCGATCTGACCAAACCAGCCGGCATTATGTTTTTCTTCGACAGCGCATGGCTGACTCCGGGCGCAGCTGAGGCAAAAAAAGATGGAGACGATGGTGAGGCTTCTGCCGGCGCACCCTCAGCTTTGGCCGGAGCGGTGTCGGAAACGGGGCTGTCCCCGAAGCGCTTCGTCGGTTTCTTTCCCGTGAAGGACTATCAGCAGATGCTGGTGCAGGGAAAATGGACGCCGGTCGAAGGTAAGGTGAATTGTTTTCGCAATGACAAAGGTATCGAGGAATATGCGCGCCGGTTCGGCAACTATGTGGTGATCGGAGAAGACGGCGACACGGTCGATCATTGTCCCGATCCTCGAGAGGTCGTGAAAAGTGTCCTCGGCAAGAACGATGTGGCAATCTCATTGCAATTGAAGGGGTTGCCGCCGTTGTTCAGATCGCTGGGAGCGGAGGGGATCAAATCGGTCTATGACGCGGGGCTGCAGCGTCGCGATGATGAGCAGGAGCGTGACTATCTACTGAGACGGGCGCTGGGTGACATCACTCGCGAACTGCTGGACTTGGCGATGACTCAGATCGATGAAGTCACGCTGGGCATTCGAATGGAGGCGGATGTCCGCTCAATTGTCGAACTGGAAGTGAATGGAACCGCCGAGGGGAAGCTTGCCAAATTCGCCGCAGAGATGACTCCGAAGAAGTCTGCGTTCGACCCCTTGTGGAATGCAGACTACGACCAATCACTGGGGCTCTCTTTGGCGCTCCCCCAGCGGCACGCAAAACCTCTGGCTGCGGCCATTCGAAATTATGTGGCCACAGCGACCACGGCTGCCGAGGTCAAGGCGATTAAGGAGAGTGCCCCGATAATCAATGTGGGGTGCCGCATGTTGGAGACCAACCAGTTCGAATTGATCTATACAGGTGAACGAGAAGGGGACGCCAATGTCTCACTGTTGGGGATTCGAATTCCCACGAATCGAGATTTCCCTCAACAGTTCGAGGGGCTGATGTCCCAAGCCAAGGATGTGGAATTCACGACAACTGCGTTGGAAGGCTTGCCATTGTATCACACCACGGAACTTCCTTTTCTTGCGGGCGGCTTTCGAACAATGGTTTCTGAGACTGGATTTATCGATGCGGGCGAAGCAGAAGCGGAGTGTCATTCCTGGCTGATCGCTACTCCAGATGCATTCTGGCTCTGTTCGAGAGCAGGCGAATCTGACGAAACGATTCCGACTTTGCTGCATCGCGCGTTGGATATCAAAACACTGGCCGCGGACAGCTCCAGAAATCGTCGCTCAATCACCCCGTTTCGGATGTCACTGCATCCGCGTCACTGGAAGAGTGCGAATGCTGATCCCGATGAGGGGGATGCGACGGTCGATCGCAAGCCAGATCCGGAACTTGAACGACTGGTCGCTCAACGAGAACAGCGCCAGCAGCTCTATGATGCGCATCCCGACGGCATTTCGGTGGAGTTACTCCCCGCAGCACGCGGTTTAAAGCTGACGATGGCTTTTGATGCCGTCTATGCTGTACTTGTTCCACAGATGATTAAGGAGACATTCCTGGGTGTCGATAGTCGCTAGAAACGTTGACTTCGAAGACGCCGATGGGTGTACACGCCTTCGGCGATAGTGTCGCACTTTGATGGGACGAACAGGGTGTAGGGGACCGATGTCGACAAGCTACGCGCGGGGCGATGCCCACGCGGTTAAACGATGCAACCTCCGTCGAGCCGGAGCACTCCAAATTGTCAGTCTGCGGAGACGCAGCGGTTGGCGGCCCAGTCGCGGAGTTCTTCGATCTTTTCGTGCATGAGAACTGACAACGGTCGGGTCTTGGCGAATTCTTCGAATAGATGTCGGCTTTGGACTTCGGTTCCTTCCTGGAACGCGGCGTACATGGATCCGATGACCGCTTGTTCGAGTTCTGATCCGTTGAAGCCGACGCTGGCGGCGGCGAGTTGTTCCAGGTCGAAGATGCCGGGAGATCGCTTGCGCCGCTCCAGGTGAATGGCCAGGATGCTGGCGCGGGCTTCGGCACTCGGGAGGTCGACGAAGAAGACTTCATCGAACCGGCCTTTACGCATCAGTTCGGGGGGCAGGGCCGAGATGTCGTTGGCGGTGGCCACGATGAAGATCGGGTGCCGGTGATCCTGCATCCACGACAAGAGGGTACCGAACATCCGTTTGGACAAGCCGCCGTCGGCCGATGCGGCTGAGGCCGAGGCGAACGCCTTTTCGATTTCGTCGATCCAGAGGACCACCGGGGCCATGGCTTCGGCTTGAGCGAGTGCTTGGCGTAGCTGGCTTTCGCTTTCGCCGATGTACTTCTGGTAGAGGACGCCGGGATCCAGTCGCAGCAGCGGCATGCGCCAATCGGCGGCGACGGCTTTCGCACACAGGCTTTTTCCGGCACCGGGGATACCGAGCATCAGGATGCCGCGTGGCGTCGGCAGTCCGAAATCGCGAGCCTTCTTGCTGAACCCATCGCGACGTTGCTTCAGCCAAGCTTTGAGATTATCGAGGCCGCCGACATCTTCCATGGTGAAGTCGGCCGCGACCGATTCGAGACAGCCCGCCGACCCGAGCAGAGCACGTTTCGCTTCGAGAATCAGCGGCAGGTCTTCTGGCTTCAGTGTGTAGTCGCGGTAGATGGCTGAGGCGACGATGCGTTCGGCTTCGGATCGCGTCAGACCTCGCAGGGTCTGGACGAGTTGATCCATGTCGCGCCGCGTGAGTGTCGCGGTGACTTCATACATGCTCTCGCGGCGGACTTTGGTGTACGTGTGCTTGATAACCTCTTCGAGTTCTTCGGCGGTGGGCCAACCGAGTTCGAACGGGATCGTCAATCGTTTGACTTCGGTCGGCAGTGGCAGCGCATCGACGAGGATGATGTTGCTTTGACGGCGATCGCCTAGCGCTGCGAGATCGCGCAGCATGCGGTGCACCTGGGCGTCTTTGGCATGCGGTCCCAAGTCCTTGAACAGATAGATGGTGCTCTGCGGTAGTTCGATGGCGACATGCAAGGCATCGATCGCCTTTTTCACCGGCGTCCCGGCCTCGCCACCGATCCCGACCGCTTGCGTGATGAGAGTGAGAGTCTGGTGCCCTGCCAGCATGGCGATCGGGAGCCACGTCCCTTTTTCACCAAGTTGCCTCATGCCCGAGGTCATCGACCATTCGTACAGGGGGCGCCCGAGTTCGATGGCGATCTTGCGCACTTCCTGAACAGCTCGTTCCTCGTCTCGCGTTTCGATTGAGATGAGAGGGTGTCGCGATTGGACAAGGAGCTTCAGGGAGGAGGGCATGACAGTCTCAAATGAATCGCGGATTGGCGTGATTGGGAGAGGAGAATTGAAACACAGTCACACGAAGGGCACAGAGGAAGAGTTAAACCACGGAATACACGAAAAACACGGAACCGATAAGAATCACAAACCTATCTTCTTTTCGTGTGTTCAGTGTATTCCGTGGTTTAGCTCTTCTGAATCGTTTCGCGTTCTTAGTGTTTCAGACCTCTTCTCCCAGTGAAAGACGATTGTACATCAGACATCTGATTCTGCGGATGAGCTGAATTCACATGCTCGTAAGATTCCGATGGAGGCGGTCACCAGGACTGGTGGGTACAGCAGCAGAATCGCGACGTGTTGCCAGGGGGGCGTGTTCCCGATTAACGAGATGGCCCCGGACATGAATTCGGGAGGGATGTCGAGTTCGCACCACTGGAGCAGCAGCGCCTGCAATCGATGATGGACGGTCAACTTGTTGATCACGGCTGGCACAAAGCTGATCACTAGTTCAAACAACAGGGAATAGCCGACCGCTAGCACCATACCTCGTCGAGGCATGATTGTTCCCAGCAGCAGATAGACGGCGGCGTAAGCGGGAGTCGACAGCAGGACGAGGCGAGCCATGGTCCACCAGATCTGCCATCCGTTTGACGCGCCGCTCAGTGGGACTGCGACCGCCAGTCCCAGCAGAACGGGAGGGATGACCCAAGTCACCGCCGCCAGGTATTTGCCAACCAGGACAGCGGTGCCGCCATTCGGTCGGACAGACAGATAGACCCAACTGCGGCGTTCGAGTTCTGCCGACAGGGCAGGGGTGACCCATAACATCGTTCCCAGCATTGTGACCAGCATCGGGCCGAGTGCAAACAGGAAGCCGATCCAGAGTTCACGCGGAGTCGGATCGGGCAGGCCATTCTCGCGCATGCTGGCGTTGATGCTGAATCGAATGACGCCGATGATGAAGATCGGGAAGCCTGCGAGAACCAGCCACCACGCCATGCGAGGCAACGTGAGGGAGCGCTTCCATTCGAACATGAATACGGCACCGACATTGCCCATTACAGTTCACCTCGGTGCATTTTCATCAGGGAATTGAAGAGCGCCTGCAGTGATTCATCTGCAGAGTGCATCTCGGTCACTTCGATACCCGAATTCTGCAGCCATCCCGGCAGTTGCTCGTACAGGCGGGCAGGTTGTTTCGTCGCGACTGTGACGGTGTCTTCGACGATGCTGGCCGAATCAACGACTTGTTCACGCAGCATTAACGAGGCGAGTGCGTGGGGATTGTTGCAGCGTAAGGCGACTTCGTTTGGCAGGCCGACCATCATCGCATACACATCTTCGGCCGTTCCTGATGCGAGTAATCGTCCGCCGCAGATCAATAGGAACGATTGAGTAATCGATTCGATCTCGTGCAACACATGGCTGGCGAACAGCAGGCTCTTGCCGAGATCGATCCAGTCGAGGAGGACTCGGGTCAGTTCATGGCGACCGACAGGATCGAGGCCGCTGAATGGTTCGTCGAGGATCAGGATGTCGGGATCATGTGCGATCGCCTGGGCCAGCTTCGTTCGCTGCCGCATCCCGCGCGAATAGCTGGAGATCGATCGATGCATGGACGGGGTCATGCCGACGAGGTCGAGCGCATTCGCCGCGGCGACCCCGGCATCGGCGGTGCTCATGCCTTGAAGCTGCTGCAGGTACTTGACCCATTCGAAGGCGGAAACGCTGGAGTACAAGCCTTCGCTACCGGGGCAATAACCGAGTCGACGGAAGAGGGCGGCGTTGTTGCGAGGGGATTCGCCCATCACGCGAACGGATCCGAGCGTCGGACGGAGTTGGCCCGTGATCAGATTCAAGAGCGTCGATTTGCCGGAGCCGTTGGGGCCCAGCAGACCGTACGCTCCTGCGCCAAGTTTCAGTGTGAAGTCGTTCACACCGATCACTTTGCCGTAGAGTTTGGTGACGTTCTGGAGTTCGATCATTGGGCAGGCGGCCAAGGCTGAGGTGCAGATTTAATGAGGTCGGACTTTGCGAGGTGGACCACATTCTCTGAGTGACGCGGAAACGGCAAACGGAGTGTGCCTGCTACTTTAGACTCGCATGGGGGCTGAGATGCGGTAGTAGGTGATTCCCAGGGATGTCACCGTTAATACGACCAGGATGATTGTGGAGACCATGACGTCTTTGAATTCGGCGAAGCCAAACATCCATCGCTGGACTCGGCCCAAAGTGTGGTAGAGCGACAGATGCGTCCAACGCGATTCTTTGATTTCAAACAGGGGGCGTGCGAAACGCCGTCTTGGTCGATCCGGCCGTTCTTCTCGTTGGGCTTGGACGACTTGGTTGCCTGCGCTCAGGGCGTCTGCCGACGTGGCGGCTCCGTACGTGAACCAGCCCAGGATCCAGATCGCGAACCAGGCGAAACCGGCATAGCGGCTTTCTTGCGTGAGCGACGAGAAGCAGATGGCGAGCACGGATGTCGGCAGCATCAAGACGATTGAGGCTCCGATGATTCGCAGTGGCAAGTCCCAGGTCGCCGTGATGACACTGAGGTCCGGTGAGAGCAGGATTCCCAACAGGTAGAGCGCTAAGGCTGGCACGGTCGAGATCACGGCCAGATACGCCCACAGGCTGGCGACTTTGCCGAACAGATATTCGGCGCGTGTCAGTGGCCGTGAGAAATACAAGAGAAAGGCGCGCGAGCGGATGTCTTGTGAGATGAGCGGGGGCGAGATAACTCCGACCACCATCACCATCAACACCGCCTGTGGATAGCGGAAGAATGATTGCAGTAGCCACGCCCAGACGGTGTGACGGCTGCTCTCGAGATCGCCCGAGCGAAGGGCATCTCGCAGGGTGTCGAATTCGGGTGTTTGAGGCATTCCATTTAAGAAGGGATGCAGCATTTGCCGCCATTCTGAATGTAAGGCGGCTTGCTCCCAGACGAAGAAGCCGACCCCGAACCAGATTGCGGGGAGCCAGGCGAAGACCAGCATTCGTCGCAGCCAGCGACTCTGCCAGGCTCGACGCACTCCGACATCGGTAATGACCCACCAGCGCGTCCAGCCGGGAACGCGCTTGTCGGACCAACCCCGATAGCCGAGGTTGTTCACGCCGCGACTGGCGGGGACGCTGGTTGGTACCGAGCGAGCTGCGGCGATTGTGGATGACGGAACAGAAGCGTCAGTCACTGGCTCCGCCTCCTCGAACGGCGTTCAGGAAGATTTCTTCGAGCGAATTCTGAGACGGCGTCATTGAGCGAACTCCAACGTTGGCAATTTGAGCAGCCTGCCAGACATCGGCAGCAAGTTGATCCGGCAATCCCATCAAGACGACGCCCCCACCGGGTCGACGGTCGATCTTGATGCCGCGACCGCGAATGGCATCGACAAAGCGGTCTTCATTGCCGAGCAATCGGACTTCCAGTGATGGTGTCGCGGGGCGACTGAGTTCGACCAGACTGTCCGATACTTGGACTTTACCTCGAGCCAGGATCACGACTGAGTCACTGATCGACTGCACATCGGGCAGGATGTGTGTACAGAGCAGCACTGCTTTGCCATGGTCGCGCGCCAACAAGCGAATGCGGTTGAGCATCACCTGTCGTTCTTCGGGGTCCAGACCCGAGGTCGGTTCGTCGAGGATGAGGACCGGGGGGTCGTGGACGATGGCCTGGGCGAAACGGAGCTTCTGTCGCATTCCGGTCGAATAGGTTTCGACGGTGCGGTAGCGTTCTTGAGCGAGCCCGCAGAAATCGAGGATCTCGTGAGCTCGACGAAGTGCTTCGGTGGCCGGGATTTGTGAGAGCTGGGCGACGAACTGCACGCAGTCGACGCCGGTCATGCCGTGCAGATAGCAGTCGTCTTCGGGCATGTAGCCGACGTTGGCTCGGATCTCGCGGCTTTGGCGGCCGAGTTCGAAATTGAGCAGGCGACCATGTCCAGATGTTGTTCGAACAAGCCCCAGCAGGACTTTGATGAGCGTTGTCTTGCCGGCACCGTTCGGGCCCAGCAGGCCAGTGATGCCGGATTCGATTTTCAGCGACACATTGTCGAGTGCTCGAAAGCGGCCGTAGTCTTTCGTGATCTCAACCAGCTCAATCAAGGCAGTCATGAATGGTCTGTTACCGAACGAACGCGATCCGCAGGAATGGCTTCCTACTCATCGTGTCCGGCGGACCGACCGAATGCAACCCGACCGCGAAAGGGAGACAAGCCGATGACTGACAAGTGTCATCGACGAAGCAATGCGAGATTGTTGTTGGAACCAAAGCTCTGTCGAGCCGGAGTACTCCAAAGGTTACTTGGCCGCGACCTGTGGCTTGAAGCCAGGGGCGGCGATGAACTTCACCAGCTCTTTGCCGTCTTCGGCGTTCCAGATCCGGACTTCGCCGTCGTGGCTGCCGCTGGCAACTCTTTTGCTTCCGGTATGGTACGCGACCGAATAGACCCAGTCGTTGTGCGGGCCGAATTGCTTCACTTGCTGACCGTTGGTCAGGTTGTGTTGCCGAGCAAACTTGTCGGCACTACCCGCGAAGGACATTCCATCGGGGGTGGTCTGGATGCGGAAGACTTCGCCGCCGAAGCCGATTTCGCGAGCTTGCTTGGCGTCGGCGACGGCCCAGACGCGGATGCGGTTGTCTCGACCACTGGTGGCGACCGAGTTGCCATCGGGCAGGAATCCGACCCCGAAGACCGGTTGGCCGTGACCGTTGAAGGTCGATTGCGATTCACCGGTCGTGCTGTCGAAAACTTTGGAGGTCTTGTCGCGGCTGGCGGTTGCTACCTTCTTGCCGTCGGGGGACCAGGCGATATCCATGACCCAGTCGGCGTGGTCTTCGATCATCTTCTGCTGCTGACGGCTGGCGACATCGAACAGACGAATCGATCGGTCCGCGGCGGCGGCAGCCAAGCGAGTTCCGTCCGGGCTGAAGGCGACGGCGAAGACCTCATCATCAGTTGTGAACAGGTCTGCGGTCAGAGCCCCATTCTCGACGTTGAAGAACTTGACTTCTCCCATTTGGCCGGGTGTTCCGGCGGCGACGGCCAGTGTCTTGCCGTCGGCGGTGAATTCAATGTCGTGTGGTCGTTCGGCCAGGTTTGTGATGCGGCGGACGAGCTGTCCGTCGGCGGGGTTCCAGAGCAGGACTTCGCGGTATCCGGACGTTGCCAAGAGGTTTCCATCAGGGCTGAATGCTACGGCCATAACGGGGACGGGGACTCGGTATGATTCAGGCGGGGCGGGCTGCGTGGGCTTGGGAATGATCGTGATCAGCGTGGCTGCTGCGGGAATGCCGGCATCCAGGCGGGCTCCGGTGTCGATCCATTTCTTGACGATGGCGATTTGTTCTGGAGTGAGCGGGTCGGCGTCTTTGGGCATCGAATGATCTTCGATCATGATCTGGAGCAGGGAATCGCCTGGTTTCGCGGCGATCACTGACACCCCGTTTTCGCCACCTTTCATCAGGTTGGCGAACGTTTCCATGTTGAGGCGGCCCTTGGCCGTGCGCGCGTTATGACAAGCCAGACAGCGCTGTGAGAAAATCGGAGCGACCTGCTTGGCGAATGACACCAACCGGCCGCAGTCGACGAGGGTGGTTTCGAGTTCCACTTGCTTGGCGACCGCTTCTTTGGAGAGAGCGGCGTAGGCCGATTCTGCGTTCTGCAATTCGGGCTGGAAGGCAGTATTAGCCAGGTCCGCGGCCATAATCTTGGCGGGTTGTTCGGCGATCAGCTTTTTGGCGTTCGCGATCGTTTCTTCGGTCATCTGGACCGATTTGGTCGCTTCGTCGAGAGCCTTGACTCCAGCGGCAAGTTTATCGGCAGCGGCTTGCGCTTTATCTGCTTCGGCCTTTTCGTTGTCTTTCCCTTTGGCCTCTTCGGCGGCCTTGGCAGCTGCAGCAGATTCGGTTTCGAGTTTTGTTTTCTCTTCCGTCGCCTTCTTCACGGTTTCCTGGAGCTTGGGAAGCTTTCCTTCCCCATCTTTGACGGCGGCCTCGGCCTTGTTTTGTTCGATCTTCAGGGCGGTGATGGCGGTGGCCAACTCTTTGGCTTTGGTTCGAGCGGCGACGACGGCTGGCTCACCGGCGACCTGGCGTCCCTTGGCTTCTTCGGCCACTTTTTGCTGGTCGGCGATCTTCTGGTCGAGGTTGTCTTGCGCGAACGTGCTGGTCGCGACAACGCACAGTATCCAACCAGCAAGCACGAATGGGGTCAGGCACTTCATGGTGCGTTCCTAAAGTCATGGACGAGACGATTGAAGGCGGGGTGAATCAAGTTGCGATTCAATCGAATCGAGGGCGGGAAGTCAGGCGGGCGGCGGGGGCCGCAATTGGCAACGATCAGCTTCGCCCGATGCGAGACTGCTGTCAAGTCGCGATGCCGTATCACAGTATTTTTCGGCAAGTCCGGGGCACCATTTCAGTGGGCCGTCAAGGAGGCAAGTTGCAGCGGATCCGAGAGTGGAACCCTATGTCGCCGGCGATTACTTTGCCGACGGCTTCTCGGTGTTTTCCGTTTTCAACAGGCCTTCTTCAATCATCTTGACGGCCGTGTTGAGATACGTTTCGTTGCTGATGGGCGAACCCAATCGTTGGGCAAAGTGCTTGCGGTTGTCGAGCCAGAAGAACACGATGCCCAGGATCATGATGCTGAGGAGTTGTGCGTCCAAGTCCGAGCGGATCGTGCCGCGTAATTGAGAGACTTCGATGCGTTGGCGGATCAGATTCATGAGATCCGGCTCGCCTGGCCAGACCTGAAAATCGCCGTCGACTCGCGTGCGGGCGCACAACCGCAAGGCAAGTTCATTTTCGCCGACATAGATCAAAATCCGCTTCATCTCGGCACGCAGGCTGATCGGTCGGTTTGTCGCGCGAACGGCCGCGGGAAACCGTTGGGCGTACCCTTCGACGACTCGCCTTTTGACGGAATCGTAGAGCGCTTCTTTGCTGCCGAAATGGTGCAGGATCAGGGGGTGTGACACGCCCGACTTCTTCGAGATGTCGCGTAGCGACGTGTCCGCAAATCCTTTTTGGGCGAAGAGTTCCAGCGCCGCATCCAGCACCACCGTGCGCACCGCTTCCGGATCGCGGATTCGTCGGGGTGACTGCGTCATGGGGCGCTCCGGGGCTCGTTAGACCGTGTGGGCGAGATTGTTGGACGATAGGCTTGAATTTGCAACGAACCTTCCTGTGAAATGCCTGTCAGACAGTCCCTTAAAGCAGACTCAGGCTCTCTGCTGGCTGGCTTCGGAAGCTGCAATTGACACCGGTTTTTCCACCGCTAAGATATTAACCGCTTGGTCAATTATATTGACCGAATGGTTAACTGAAAAGGGTTGTTGATGCTTGCAAGAACGCAACGGGTTTTAATACTGGCCGCAGTTTTGACGGTCGGGTGCGGGAAGCCAAACGCTTACGTTGAGCCGCCTCCGCCGGAAGTGACCGTCACGACGCCGACTCAACGAACCGTGACTGAGTATCTCGAATTCAGCGGCATGACTCAGCCGATGGAAACGATTGAGATTCGGGCACGAGTCAAAGGCTTCTTGAAAGAGCGCCACTTCGTCGAAGGGGCTGACGTCAAGCAGGGGCAACTGCTGTTAGTCATTGACGAAGAGCCGTTTCAGATTCAACTCGATGCTGCCAAAAGCCGCCTGAACGAATCCGAGGCTGCGCTGCAGCAGGCGATCGTCTCGAAAGCTCGTGAAGTGGCGCGGGCCCAAGTGAAACTCAGCGAATCTCAGATCAACTTGGCTCGTCAGGAAGAACAACGCGTGCGCGGCCTGTATCAGCGTAAGATTGCGACTGAGGCCGAGATGGAACAGGCGTCGTCGGCTCTTGAATCTCGTACCGCCGATCTGGAATCGGCGAAGGCGAATTTTGAGCAGGCTAAGTCGACGTACGAGACCTCGATTCTGACCTGTCGAGCTCAAGTGGAATCGGCCGCGATCGCCGTGCGAAATTCTCAGCTTGATCTGGGCTACTGTCGTATGACGGCTCCGATGGACGGCCGGATCAATCGTGTTAATTTTGATATTGGCAACCTGGTTGGTGACGGCCAATCGTCTGTGCTGGCAACCATTGTGCGGGTCGAACCCATTTATGCCTATGCGACGATCAGCGAATCTGACGTCCTGCGAACGCCTGCACTCACACAGTTTGGTGCGTCCGCTCATGACAAGAAGGTTCCCGTTGAATTGGGACTGGCCAGCCAGGAAGGGTTTCCGGTCATTGGAACCTTGGATTACTCCGACCCCAGTCTGGATGCTTCGACTGGAACGCTTCGGACACGTGGTTCCTTCCCGAACACGGACCGTTCGCTCTTGCCGGGGATGTTCGTGAGGATGCGAATTCCTGTGGGCGAACGGACGGATGCGATGCTGGTCCCCGAGCGGGCCTTAGGGACAGATCAATCGGGGCAATACGTTCTGGTGGTGACCGCAGACGGCAAGGTCGAATATCGAGCCGTCAAAACGCGGATGGCGGTGGACGATCTGCGAGTGGTCGAAGGGCCATTGGCCATGACAGATCAGGTGATTGTCGAAGGTCTGCTGCGGGCTCGTCCGGGTTCAAAAGTCACGCCGAAGCCGAGTGTTGCTGCGGAGGCCGCTGCCGCCGCCACGGCAGCAGTTTCAGCTCCAGAATAGATTTGACCGCTCAGTGTGATCGTTAGTTTGGCCGTTCCGACGCTTCTGGTATCAGGTGACCATGTTTTCGAAGTTTTTCATTGAGCGTCCGATCTTCGCCAACGTGATCGCCATCGTCACGATGCTCGTCGGGATTGTGGCCCTGCGTGGTCTGCCGATCGAACAGTATCCCGAGATCACCCCACCCACGGTGCAAGTGGCGGCAGTCTATCCGGGGGCCAATGCCGAAGTTCTGTCCGATACGGTCGCCGGCCCGATCGAACAGGAAATTAACGGTGTGGAAAACATGCTGTACATGTCTTCCACCTGTTCGAGCAATGGTTCGTACACGTTGACGGTGACATTCGAAGTCGGCACCGACCTGGACGAAGCTCAGGTGCTGGTGCAGAACCGCGTGGCGGTTGCAATGCCGCGACTGCCACAAGAAGTTCAGCGCCAAGGTGTCACGACGAAGAAGCAATCGACCAACATCACGCTGGTCGTCTCGTTGGTCTCGCCCAGTCGCAAGTATGACGACTTGTATCTGAGCAACTTCGCGACGTTGCGAGTCAAAGACGCGTTGACCCGTGTGGAAGGGGTCGGCGATGTGCAGGTGATCGGCGGTGGAACTTACGGCATGCGCGTCTGGGTGAATCCAGATGCGCTTAAGGCTCGTAATCTGACGATGGAAGACATTCTGGCCGCAATTCGCGAGCAGAACGTCCAAGTGGCGGCGGGGCAAGTGGGGCAGGCTCCCACGCCGAAAGAGCAGGGGTTCCAGTTCAACGTCTCGGTGCAGGGGCGGCTGAGTAACCCCGAGCAGTTCGGCGACATCATTATCAAGACGGTGAACGACGATCGTTCGGGGATGCGAGTCATCCGAGTGAAAGACGTCGCCCGAGTCGAACTAGGGGCCCAGACTTACGATCAATGGTGTGAAATCGGCGGCCAACCTGCGGCCAGTTTGCTCGTCTATCAGTTGCCGGGCGCGAACGCTTTGCGAGTCGCTGAAAATACCAAGCACGCACTGCACGAGCTGCAACGTAACTTCCCGGAGGGAATCGAAGGGATTATTCCGTTCGACACCACGATCTTCGTCGATGAATCGATTCACGAAGTCTATAAAACGCTGATGGAAGCGGGCGTGCTGGTGCTGATCGTGATCCTGGTCTTCCTGCAGGATTGGCGAGCGACCCTGATCCCCGCAACGACTGTGCCGGTGACGATCATCGGTGCGTTCGCGGCGATGGCGGCGCTGGGCTTCTCGATTAACATGTTGACGCTGTTCGGACTGGTGTTGGCGATCGGAATCGTCGTGGACGACGCGATCGTGATCGTCGAAAACGCCGTGCATCACATCGACCACGGAAAGCTCGATCCCAAGTCAGCGACGATTATTGCGATGAGCGAAGTGATCGGCCCCGTGATGGGGATTACGCTGGTGCTGATGGCCGTGTTCCTGCCAACCGCGTTCCTGGGTGGGATTACGGGGCAACTCTACCGCCAGTTTGCGTTGACGATCGCCGCCACGGCTGTGATCAGTGCCTTGAACGCGGTGACATTGAAGCCCGCTCAGTGCGCCGTCTACCTTCGACCCACGCCGACGAAGAAGAACTTTTTTTACCGTGGGTTTAACGTGGCTTACGGATGGCTTGAAGGAGTCTATACCGCGATTATCACTGTCGCTGTCCGGCAGACGTTCGTGGTGATGATTCTGTTCCTGGGATTGGTCAGCCTGACCGGTTGGTGGTTCCTGAAGCTGCCGACGGGGTTCGTTCCTTCGGAAGATCAGGGATATGCGATCGTCGCGATTCAGTTGCCCGACGCGGCGTCGCAAGAGCGAACTCGCGAGGTCACTCGCCAGGTGAGTGCCATTCTGAAGGAGCAGCCGGGCGTTCGATCCTGGTTCTTGCTGGGGGGGATGTCGCTGTTGGACGCCTCGGTGACTTCGAACGCGGCCACAATGTTTATCACATTCACCTCTTTCGAAGAACGAGCCAAGGATCCCTCGCTCAGCCAGGAAGCAATTCTGGGCGGTTTGATGGGGAAATTTCAGTCGGTGCGTGAAGCGATGGTCTTCGCGTTCCCACCGCCCGGTATCCGCGGGTTGGGGGTGGCCGGTGGTTTCGAAATGAAAATCGAAGACCGCGGCGGCGTTGGATTGGGCGAGTTGCAGAAAGTCGTGAACGACATGGTGGCTGCGGCCAACGGTCAATCCAGCCTGCGTGGTGTTCAGTCGACATTCCGGTCCGGTGTTCCGCAGATCTACGTCGACATTGATCGCGTGAAGGCCAAGAGCCTGGGTGTGCCGCTGGATGCGATCTTCGGCACGATGCAGGCGTCGCTCGGTTCTGCCTACGTCAACGACTTCAATAAGTTCGGCAAGACATATCAGGTTCGCGTGCAGGCCGATCAACAGTTCCGCCTGCAGCCTGAAGACATCAAGCGGCTCGAGGTTCGAAATCGCGATGGCCGGATGATCCCGCTGGGGACGCTGGCGACGATTCACAAGACGCTCGGTCCGCAGATCGTACCGCGCTATAACCTGTATCCATCGGCAACAATCAACGGGGCCGCTGCTCCGGGTGTCAGTTCCGGTCAGGCCCTGCAATTGATGGAAGAACTGGCGGCGAACAAACTGCCGCAATCGATGGGATATGAGTGGACCGGGATGTCGTTCCAGGAAAAGCGAGTCGGTTCGCAAGCGGTCTATGTGTTCGCCCTGGGCGTATTGATGGTCTATCTCGTGTTGGCTGCTCAGTACGAAAGCTGGCTGATGCCAGCAGCCGTGATCATGGTCGTGCCGCTCGCGTTGTTGGGGACTGTGATCGCGGTTTCCGCTCGAAACATGGACAACAACATCTATACGCAGATCGGGATCGTGCTGATCATCGCGCTGGCGAGTAAAAACGCGATCTTGATTGTCGAGTTTGCTCGCGAGCTGCGGCAGAAAGATCGCTCGATCATCGAAGCGGCGATTGAAGCGTCACGCCTGCGATTCCGACCGATCCTGATGACATCGTTCGCGTTCATCTTGGGGATCGTGCCACTGATTCGAGCAACGGGGGCCGGTGCTGCCAGCCGAAGAGCGTTGGGGACGGCTGTGTTCGGCGGGATGATCGCTGCGACTGTGCTGGCGGTGTTCTTCGTGCCAGTCTTCTACGTGCTGATGCAGCGCATGGCAGAATGGCGACGTAAGCCAACAGCGTCGTATCAGGCGGGCGGGGGATCGAATCCTCATTCATCGCACGGCACTTCCCAGAATCTCGAAGAGTCAGTGCCCGTGCATGTGAACTGACGCGGTAGATTTGACGGCAGCCGCATTCTGAACTCGCTCAGAGCAATCCGTGAATACTAGAGCGATCGATTCGATTGCTGAGCGACTTTCATGATCCGTCCAGAGTCGATCTTCGTTGACTCGAAGGCCAATCGATACTCTGGATCGTGAGCGTGCTGTGATGTGGGTTGTATTCGCACTTATTGCTGAGGTTTTCGGGCTTGGCGTTGATGGCCACCAACTGGAGGGTCTGCGTCGTCGGATCGCTGAGTTGGACGTAAGCCAGATCCGCGCGCAGGCAGATCATCGGCGGTTAATGGCCGAGAATGCGGATCTGCAAGAGATCGTCGATTACTTCGTTCGCGAGGACGCCAAGACGCTGAACTGAAGCGACGATCGGTCGGTTATCTGAGCGCACACAAAAAGCCCGGTATTCTTGGAATACCGGGCTTACTATCCGCATCTGAATCGCAGGGATGCTATTTGACCGGGTTTCGGTCTAAGCGAAGGCTACTTGCGGTGCCGAATCTTGGCGCGCATCTTTCGCTTTTTTCGTCCGATCTTTCGGCGACCCTTACCCGTCTTCTTAACGCCCATCAGCCTGCGCTCCCGTCATCGGTAATTCCTTATGAAAGCCTCGCGACACATTCGCCAGCGGGGGAGGAGAGGATAGCAACTACGAGGAAAACGAGCAAGGAACGGGTCGCTGACGTGCGGCAGGTTAGCGACGAGTCGAATCACCATCGGGAATCGATCGCCGGTACTGCTCTAACTCCTTACAAATTGTGGGATTAACGCCGTTTGAGTGGCTTCGGATTGCTCCAGAGGCGAGGAAGCGAAAAGTGATTTGACCACCGTTTGGAATCTTTGACTCACTGCGGCCATCTGCCGGCAACTCGGGGTTCCATCGAGACGGAGCAGTCCAGAGGAAAGAATCTCTTTGGCAGGCTCAATCAAGAAACTGTACGCTGACGCAGCGGAAAAATTTCGGCCTGGTCTACTGCGACAAGGAGTTCGAGATGGCACGACCTGTGGCTTCGCTTCGAAAAGCAATGATTCCGGTGTTGATGATTCTCGGAGGGATGATCGGATGCGCTGATTCAGGGAAGCCGTCGCCTCCAGGATCCGTAACGGGAACCACAGCATCATCTGCTCCCTCCGTCGTCCCTTCCACCTACGCTAAAGTGGAAGCCACCGACACCGTGACGGCTGCGAAGGAGCCCACAGGCGATTCGTCGCAACAGGCTGCCGAACAGACGAAGCCGAA
Organism: uncultured Schlesneria sp.; assembly: GCA_903840265.1. Lineage (GTDB taxonomy): Bacteria > Planctomycetota > Planctomycetia > Planctomycetales > Planctomycetaceae > Schlesneria. The sequence goes on from CAIMFH010000016.1 coordinate 39,437, forward strand.
GCGAGAACCAATCTATGACACTCAGACTCCGGGTCGCGAGTTGATCGACAAGGCGATCAAGCTCGCTCAACGGGATCACAAGCGAGTGTTGATTGAATGGGGATTCAACACTTGTATTTGGTGTGTGCGGTTGCATGACACTTTCAAAAAGGACGCTCTGGTTCATCCGCTGATTCACGAAGAGTTCGTGCTGGTTCTGGTCGACAGCACCGAGAATGGTGAGCTGATGAGGGAATACGGCGGTAAGGATCGTCAGTACAGCTTTCCACATCTGACGGTCTTGGATGCCCAAGGAGAAGTGCTGACCAATCAGAATACGGAGCCGCTGGAGAAGGGCTCTGCACACGATCCGCAGGTGGTCGCGGAGTTCCTGACCAAGTGGTCCGCGCCGAAGGAAGATGCGGAAGAAGTCGTCGCCAAGGCACTGGAACGAGCGGGTGCGGATCGGACGCGAGTGCTACTGCGCGTGGGAACACCTTATTGCGGCTGGTGCCATGTACTCGTCCAATTCACGCAGGATCATGCTGAGCTCTTGAGCAAGGACTATGTCGACATCAAGATCGACACGCTGCGAATGACTAATGGAGAAGCCGTCGCATCGCGCTATCAGCCGGTCGCAAAGGAATCGCTGGGAGTTCCCTGGTTCGTCATCCTGGACGAAACCGGCAAGACGCTCGCAACATCCGTGGGGCCGAAGGGCAATATCGGGTATCCGTTTCAGGCTCCCGAAATCGACCATTTCATTGGGATGCTCCGTGAGACTCGCCAGAAACTGACGGATGCCGAATTGGAGCAGTTGCGGACGGATCTGGTGGCTTATCGTGAGGAACGCGAACGCAAGCAAGCCAAATAGAAGAGGTAGCCACGGATTGACACGGATGAAACACTGATTTGGAAACAAGGAGATCGCCGGATGAGCACGGCGATCTTTCGGTTTATTGTTCGCGTTTTGGCATCCGGGCGGTGATGACGCGGTAGTCTCCGACTTCGGATTCTTTGATCTCGATGAACCACAGTGGCATTCGCTCCAGAAACCAGGACGGGGTTTTGGTGACGACGTGGATGAGGCCCCCTTTTTTCAGGGCTCGATAAGCGGTATCGAGGAAGAGTTCGGCGATCGCGTAGTGAGAAAAGTAAGGGGGGTTGGCGAGGACCAGGTCGAAGTCGCCGGTCGAAGCGGATGCTCCTTCGCAATCGAGGATCGCCGTGATTTTTGGGGCGTCATTCAGTACGGCACTTAACTGAGTGCATTGCACGGCGCGTGGGTTGGAATCCAACGCCATCACAGTCACGTTTTCGGCGGCAAAGGATGCGGCCAGGCTGACCGTGCCGACGCCGCAGCCCATGTCGAGGACTTTCATCTTCGGCTTGATCTGCATCGTATTGATCAGGGTCCGCGCTCCCAGGTCGATACGTCGGTGCGAAAAGACGCCGGGACGGCTGTGGACTTTGATCAGGCGGCCGCGATCGCGGAAAGCGAACTCGGTATCGAAGTCCTTCTGTTTCTTGAGCGGTTTCTTTTTGGTGGCCAGATACAGCGTCCCTTTTTTCTTGTAGGGGCGACGAGTCACCTTGGGGAACAGTTCTTGAAGCTGTTCATGAATCCACTGATCTTCGTCGTTGTCGGTGACCGCCAGCAGGCGTCCCCCTTCAACCAGGCGCAGGTGACCTTGCTGCATCAGATCGCGAGTGAGCTCGGCATCGCCACCTTTGCGGAACACGAACGCCACCAAGTCGGCCTCAACAGCCGGCAGATCGGGTTCACAGTGCAGATTCAAGTTGGCGAGTTCGCCGTGATCTGCAATCGCGAATGCGGTTTGGTTCTTCTGGAACAGGTCCAGAAAAAAGCAGTCGACGTGTGCGTCAGGTCGTTCGCGTGCGTAGGTTTCGGCAAATTGGCCTCGACCGCCCGTGGTGCAGATGACGCGTGTCGCGGTCAGTTCCGGGATCACATCGATCAGCAACTGTTCGTGCGGTCGGACGGGAAGGATCTGCGGTTCGTCTGGGAATTCCTCGTCGTCGTCGCGATGTTTCTTTTTCGATGAGCGGGCCACGGAGGGACTTTCTGTTCGTCTTTAAAAATATCGGTCTTGCTGAGCGGGGGGCGTAAGCCCCCTGGCCAGATGTGGATTCGCGACTTGCCAGGGGGCTTACGCCCCCCGCTCAGGTGGCTGCCACCTCTAAACCGCTCGGCAAAGGTAGCACTTGAGGTACTCGGTTTCGAGGCACGAGACCGAAGTGGGGTGATCGGCGGCGGCTCCGCGAGCTTCCAGGATCTGTAGTCGGCGGTTTTCGTGTAACGCCGCTTGAGCCAGCATGTCTTCGAACAAATCGCTGGAAACGTGGCCCGAGCAACTGCAGGTGACGAGCAATCCGCCGGGCTTCAAGAGTGACATCGCCGATCGATTCAGGCTGTAATAACCGCGTAAGGCGGCGTCGATTCCCTGGCGGTTGCGGGCGAGTTTGGGCGGGTCCAGGATCACCGTGTCGAACTTTTCGCCGGCCGCAGCGAGTTCTTCGAGTGCTTTGAAGCAGTCGCGTTTCATCGTCTTCAGCCGGTCTCCGACGCCATTCAGTTCGGCATTCGAGCGAGCGAGCGTCAGAGCAGATTCCGACATATCGACGGCCAGCACTTCCGCCGCCTGACCGTTGACCAGGCAATTCAGCGAGAAGCCGCCGGTGTAGCAGCAAACATCGAGAACTCGTTGGCCGCGAACGAAGTCGGCCACGCGTCGGCGGTTGTCTCGCTGGTCCAGGAAAAAGCCTGTTTTCTGGCCTTCGGCGACATCCAGCGCGAACTTTACGCCGTTCTCGGTGATCAACAGTGGTCGCGGGGGCGGTTCACCGCAGAGCAATCCATCGGCCAGTTCCAAGCCTTCGGCAGCGCGAATCCCTTTTTCGGTCCGCAGCCAGATCCCTTTCGGTCGCAGCTTTTCCTGTAGTAGCTCGATCAGGATCTCTTTGCGACTTGCCAGGGCCAGGCTGGTCAGTTGCACGAGCAGCCAGTCGCCGTATCGATCGATCGTCAGTCCGGAAAGCCCATCGGCTTCACTGAAGACTAGACGACAAGCTTGATCGGGTCGAAAGTCGGGAAACAGCACGTTTCGCAGTGAAATCGCGTCGTCCAGGCGACTCGACCAGAAGGCTCGGTCGAGCGGCTCGGTTTCGTTCCACGAGTAGAGTCGCACGGCGATGTTGCTGTTGGGGTTGAAGATCCCGCGAGCGACAAATCGTCCGATGTCATCTTCCACGATGACTTCGTCACCCGCTGCGACATCGTCGGAAACTTTGTCGATTGCCCCCGCGAAAACCCACGGATGTCGACTGAAAAAGGGGAGGGCTTTGCGTGGTTTGAGGATCACTCGCGGAAGAGTGTCTGTGGCAGCGACGGCGGTCGGCATTGTGTGGATGTTTCTGGATAAGTCTTCGGTCGCCGATCTCTCCAGAGATGGATCCCGTTGCGAGAGGAAGATGCTGACGGGCAGGGGGGAGCCCGCAGTGCCAGGGGGCTGACGCCCCCCGCTCAGAAGATACGTGTCTTTACTTCAGGCCGAGTGATTTGACCGCTTCGCCGTCGACTTCTTCCAGATAGGCCAATAGTCGATCGCGTTGATTGGTCAGGTGACGGACTCGCAGCAGGGACTTGACCCGCGTGGTGAGTTCCAATCGGTGGACCGGCTTCGTCAGGAAGTCGTCCGCGCCAGCCTGAACCGCTCGTTCGATGTCACCCAGTTCGTTGAGGGCGGTGACCATCAGGATGGGAATGTCGCGCGTCGCGGGGTCGGCTCGCAGTCGTTTGCAGACTTCGTAGCCGCTGACCTTTGGCATCATAATATCCAGCAGGATCAGGTCGGGATGAAATTCTGCGACCATATCCAGCGATTGCTGGCCATCATGTGCCATCGCGATCTCGTACGGTTCCCCGGTCAGGTAAGCATCGAGCAGTTCGCAGTTTTGCAGGTTATCGTCTGCAATCAAAATGCGAGAAGGAGCAGTCATCACAAGCATCCGGTTATATCATTGAATGGAATTATCCCGATCCGTCGCGGCCAATCTTACCGAGTTGTCAACCGTAGCGGAATTCGCACGGGGAATGTCGTAGGCATTCTCCGAATTGCAGAAGCTGGCGAGCGGAGTTTGCCGTCTACTCTGCTGATGTCGCTGCCAGACGCCAATTCTCGTTAGGGGGCGTTCCTTCGATCAGTCGTCGCAGCAACGTCTCATCCACTTTGCCTCGAAAGCGAACTTTTCCGTCCAAAGCGAAGACGGGGACACAGGTTCCGAATTTTTCGATGAGTTGCGGGTCGGAATCGATATCGATGAGTGTCGGCGAGGGAAGCCACCTTTTGTACTTTTCGATCAACTCGGCGGCTTCTTCACAAAGATGGCAGCCTTCGCGAGTGTAGAGGGTGCTGTTTTCGAAGCGACGGCCCGGTTGGCTGGGCCGCCATGTCATACCTGCGTCTGGCGATTCCGATCGGGCCAATAGGCGGCCTCCTTGAATGATGCTGGCCAGGCCCGTCAGCCACCACAGCCAATCATTCTGGTACCAGGTTCGTGGCATTCCGGGGATGCCGAACGCAGTTTCCATTCCGCGTCCGACGGCCAGAATCAGGCCGAGCGTCAGCAGCAGCGTGCCAGCGGTGGCAGATCGCTCTTTGGAAGTGGTGAGCCCATCAGTCTGATCATTCATTTTAGTATCCGGTTCCACCGCAAAAGCTTCCGTATTTGGTCAAGGATCGTCCGACAACTCTTGCCAGTGGTCGTAGAATGGAGCTGCTCGGGTCGCTCCCCGAAAGTGATAATCCGTAGAATGGGTGAAGTACGACGCCATTTCTATTGAAGTCCGTATCCTGGGTTTGGCCAGGCAAAGATCCTAAACCGTCCCCGCAACACGGATAGAGACTGGAAACGCCGCGGATCGGCTGGTAGTTTACGCAAGCGAGTTGCAGCCTGACCAGTGGTTCACCGACCCGATTCTTCAGGGTTCCACTGGTTGTCGCAAGGAAGCATTGGTTCTCGAGGTTCGATACCGGATTGAAAGGGTCCATCAGGGACGCAATCAATAAAGTTCGCCGGGTCTCGGCAGGCACAACCATCAATGTCTAGCAAACTTAACGTCGAGACATTTATCGCCGTTCTCAAAAAGAGCGGTCTGGTTGAAGCAGAGCGTCTGCAACGGCTGATCACGGACTATACGGCCAAAGGTGGCGTGGCCGACGATTCTCCCAAACTGGCCGATTTTCTGGTCGCCAATGGCGTAATCACTCGCTGGCAGGCCGAGAAGTTGCTGCAGGGGAAGCACAAAGGTTATTTCCTGGGGAAATACCGGTTGCTGTCCTTGCTCGGCAAAGGGGGGATGAGCTCCGTCTATCTGGCCGAACACGTGTTGATGCGCCGACGCTGTGCGTTGAAGGTCCTGCCGACCAAGCGAGTCCATGATTCGTCGTACCTGGCTCGATTCCATCGTGAAGCTCAGGCGGTGGCATCGCTCGACCATCCGAACATCGTGCGAGCTTATGATGTTGACCATCAAGTGGACCGCGACAGCGAAATCCACTTTCTGGTGATGGAATATGTGGAAGGGTTCAGCCTTCAGGAGTTGGTCCAAAAGCTGGGGATGTGCAGCTTTTTTGATTCGGCCGAATACATTCGTCAGGCCGCGCTGGGGCTGCATCATGCGCACGAAGCGGGAATGGTTCATCGCGACGTGAAGCCTGGCAATCTGCTGGTCGATCCCAATGGCGTTGTGAAGGTTCTGGATCTCGGGCTGGCTCGATTCTTTACCGGGGACGAGGATGAAGACGCGCTGACCCTGCGCCATGACGAGAAGGTGCTGGGAACAGCCGACTATCTGGCACCCGAGCAGGCATTGGACAGCCATACTGTCGATGAGCGGGCCGATATCTATGCCCTTGGCTGCACGATGTATTTTCTGTTGACGGGTCGGCCCCCGTTCACCGAGGGAACGCTGGCTCAACGGTTGATGGCGCATCAGACCAAGACGCCGCCGACGGTTGAATCGTTGCGGGCTGATACCCCGCCGTCTCTGGCTGCCATCGTTCGTCGAATGATGGCCAAGAAAGCAGAAGATCGTTACCAGACTGCTCGGGATGCGTCAGATGCTCTTTATGCCTGGATCGATCTGAACGCCGATTCCGACTGGCGAAAAGCACACTCGGGGATTTATGGAACGCGATCGGCCGTTGAAGCCGCGAATATTCCAGTCGCCAAGCCGGTCGTGGCGATGCCTGTGGCAGCGCCGGTTTACGCTCCCACAGCCCCCGTGACGCCACCGCAGGCCAGCGCAGCGCCGACTGGATTTCAGTTCGCGCCGCCACCAGTCCAAGCGGCGGCACCCGCCGAATCGCCACCTGCTGAGTCCGCGTTGTCCGACTTCTTCGCTTCCTTGTCGGATTCGCAAACAGCGCCGGTCAAGCCAGTAGCTAAGCCAGCACCGGCAATCAAACCAGTAGTCCCGGCTCAATCCACGATTGTCTCAGCGTCGGCACCTCCGCATCTGAAGCCTCCTTCCAGTTTGAAAATTAAAAACACCGATCCCGTCTTGGCGAGCACTGATTCGCCGTTCCTTGATTTCAGCGGGGCAGGATCTGCGCCGGTCGCTCCGGTCAAGCCAGCCGCTGCCGTACCGAAAGCACCAAAGCCAGCGAAGCAGGCCAAGCCAAAGATCAAGCTGCCATTTGAGCTGCCATCCAAATTGCCGTTCAAGTGGCCGTTGCCGGCTTCGGTACTGGCAGGAATTGGCGGCGGTGTGGTGGTCTTGCTGCTCATCATCGCTTACTTCATGGGTTGGCTGGGCGGAAAAGGATCGCGCGACGACCGTGTCGAGATTCCTCAGGCCCCTTGGCCTGCCGAAAAACGCGAAGTGACAGTGGGCGCAGAAGGGGCAGATTACAAAACGATCAATGAAGCGCTTCGAGCCGTTCGTCGTCGATATGAGCCGACAGGAGCCGCGAATGACGTGATGGTCATTAAGGTTGCCGCAGGCACCTATCCGGAAAGTATCCTGGTCGACGGGACCGTTCACCGAGTCCGACCCAGGAACAAGAAGCCTGACAAGTCTGAGAAGCCGCTAGAGCCGGACTGGCCTGCGGGAATCAAGCTCGTGGCTGACGGCGAGGTCATTTTGGAGGCACCAACTCCCAAGCCAGAACAGCCAGCTTCTGATGGTCCGCTGTTACGCCTGAAGAACATTCCAAAGTTTGTCGTGGAAGGAATCACGATCGATGCGACGGGCAAAGCCATCGGCGTCGAAATCGCTGGTGACATGATTGAAAGCCGATTGTCAGGTGTAAAAATAAAAGGTTTCACGCAGATCGGCATCACCTGTCTGGGGGCGCGAGGGAGCTTATTCGGCACCCAATTCACCTTGGATCGGCTAACACTGGAACCAGCGGCGAGTTCGAAGAGTGCAATTGGCGTGCGGATGCAAAGTGGTGGAGATGGCGATCCCAGCGACGCGGTGGTGCGTGGTTGCCGATTCCTAGGACCGCTGGCTGCCGGCATGACGATTTCAGGGACAGGGCCTTATCGAATTACGATCTCCGAAAACATCTTCCACAAAACTCAGGATGGCATCCGCTTTGAAGGGGCTGTTCAGTGGAAAGATATCTTGATCCTGAACAATACCTTTCATGAGGGTCGCCATGGAATCGTCTTCATACACATGCCAGCCGACGGTTCGATGGGGCTTGGCTTCCGCCGAAACCTATTCACGAAAATGTCGGCCGCGGAAGCAGTGGTCGAAACAGGTTACAACGCGCCACGGTTGAGCACGATGTTGAGTCTTGACCGACCTGGATGGGAGCTGAATTACTCGGACCGAGCCAAGCCAGCTTCACCGGAGGCTGGAGAGATCGATCCCTTGCTCGATACCAATGGCAAACGTGGGGAGGCTAACTTTGCGTTCTCCTCAACGGATGTGAAGAGCCCTAAATTTCTGGCACCCACCGACAAGAGCGTTCAGCGTAGTGTGCCTGGTGCGGCAGAAGGTGAAAAAGATTGGGTCGGCGCGGTCGGGCCGTAAACTTGAGACTCGATTTTGGTCCCCTTAGAACCGTTATAATCGGTAAACTCAACGTCTCGAATTTGCGCAATTCCTTACTGGCAATTGAGTAAAAATATTCGGTGTACATATTTTTGCGACTTTCGCGAATGCACTTCTCCCGATGAGTTCCAGAATCGGGCACAACTTCGATCCTGCTTAGAAGTTAGCGGTGACTCGGTGAACTCTTCTCGTTCGCGGTGAACAGTGGTGTCCTGTTCGTTGGGGGCGGAACCTGCTGCGCTGTCTGTTGTTAAGGTGTACAGTAGTAAGCGGGTCTGTCACCTGCCTACGATGGTTTCTGCCTGCCTGACACCTCCACGTCTTCCCCTTGCGTGGTATTGAATCCCCCCGGTTCCAAGACCGAAGTTTCATTCCGCGATAGCGGTGTCGGCGGCGCTATAGGTGCTGTCATGACGTCCCGCGTCCACCATCATCAACATCATCAGCGAGCGCTCCGTGGCGATCTCCATCGCACGCGATTGCGTTCGATCAGGCCTGCAGAGGCTCACCGGCAGCGTGGTACCAATCAGCGTTCGGCGGCCTTCAGTGCGCCTGAAACATGGCACGAACCGCAAGGATCGACGGGCATTCGCTTCGTCTACCAGTCGCCGGGGCCAGGGTACGTTCATCCGGTCACGATTGAAGAAGTGCGTCAACGGATTGCGGAACTGCCAGCACAATTCACTCGCACGATCCAAGTCGTTCAGTTCAGCGCCATGACTCGCAAACGGAGTTTGTTTCCGTTGTATGGCATGCAATGGGGGCCGAGTATCTACTTGTATCCCATCGAAGAGTCGCTGCAGGAAATTTACCACAGTCCGCCGACGCCACAGCAACAGATCGAAGCACGCATGTTCGGCGGTGTCTGGCGACAGATCGATCGCGTCTGGACGTTGACCTGGACTCCTGAATCCATCCGCGACTTCTATCTCAATAATGTGCTGGTCCATGAAATTGGCCACGTTAATGATTTGCGGAATACAAACTCTGGCGCACGCGAACGCTACGCCAACTGGTTTGCCACCGAGTACGGCTATCGAGCTTCACGGGGTCGGGTTTGACTGCGTAGCGCAGGACTCTAAGCCTTGCGGGAGAAGAGCGTGTCAGCGACTCGCCGAGATTTCCTGAGGCAGTCTGCGCTGATCAGTGCCGCTGGTATCTGGTATGGCTCGGCAAGCGCTGCAGAGCCCGAATCTTGGAAGCTCGCCACGTTTCGCTGCGATGTAACCCCTCCAGTCGGGCATCCATTGCTCGGCAATTCGTTTGCTCCGTCGACCGGGACACGCGATTCGCTGGATGCACGTGGCTTTGTCCTGATGGGGCCCGAGCGTCCTCTCGTACTGGTTGTCCTCGACTGGTGCGAAGTTCGCAACGATTCCTTTCAGCGGTGGAGAGATGTGCTGGCCGATGCTGCGGGAACGACTCCGGATCGAGTACTCGTTCACACAGTCCACCAGCACGATGCCCCATATTTTGATCTCACCGCTCAGAAACTGCTGGCGGCGTCGCTGCCGGGCGGATCCATGCTCGATGCGGAGTTCCATGAAGACTGTGTGCAACGAGCAGCCCTGGCATTGAAGTCGAGTTTGCCGATGGCCACCGAAATCACGCATGTCGGGATCGGTCAGGCAAAGGTCGAGCAACTGGCATCCAACCGCCGCGTCGATGAAAACGGCAAGATCAGCTATCGGCGTTTCAGTCGCTGCAACGACCCTGTGCTGCGCGCATTGCCGGAAGGCGAAATCGATCCCTGGCTGAAAACGATCAGCCTGTGGAATCGAGACAAGCCGCTGCTGGCGCTGTCTGCCTATGCGTGTCACCCGATGAGTAGCTATGGCAACGGTGAGATTTCAGGCGATTTTCCAAACCTCGCCCGCAACATTCGGGACGCCGCGAGTCCTCGTACCTTTCAGATCTATGCGACAGGTTGTTGCGGTGACGTGACCGCAGGGAAATTCAATGATGGTGCCCCGGGCAACCGAGTGTTGTTTGCCGAGCGACTTGCCAAGGGGATGGCGAGCGCCTGGGCGACCACTCAAAAGCATCCGTTGAATAACATCACCTTCCGTAGCGAGACGATCGTGATGCCGCACAGTGAACTTCCAACACTGGGCGAAGCGGCGTTGCGAGAAAAGCTAAACGACGGTCACATACCATTGGCCGCGCGGGTTCAAGCAGCACTTGGTCTGAGTTCATTGCAGCATCATCCAGACGGGCATCATATCGACATCCCGATGATTGACTTTGGTGTTGCGCAACTGCTGCTGCTACCGGCCGAGAGCTTTGTTGCCTATCAATTATTCGCTCAGCGCCAGCGCCCCGATGGTGTCGTGATGTGCTTAGGCTTCGGAGAAAGCGCCCCAGGTTACATTCCGACCAATCAGGCGTTTGCGGAAGGATTTCGTGAGGAGCACGGTTACACGTGGAATCGCCCTCAAAGCGAAGACATCCTCAAGGGTGCGTTGAAAAAAGTCTTGGCGAACTGAATCGGCCAGGTACTCGCGACATCCGCTCGCCAAGACTAATTTGAAATCTCATTCCGCAGTAAATCAACTACTGCTGATGGCAGTTCCAGCCGTTACATCGATGACGAACTTGTTCGTCGTCGCATTGATCTGAGCTGGTTGCGGCAAGTCGTACGACTTCGGTTCTGCTGGAGGATTATTGGGATCGAACGCAGTAGGTGATTCCGGATTGGCTCCCTGGAAGCGTTCGACAACACGGATCTTGTGGGAGCCTTTCAGTGCCCCACGCGTCCCCTTGATATATTCCAGCACGAACTTCCCCTCCTTATCGGTCGAGCCCGCTGAAGGCCTTCCGTTGTCGGGCAGGAACTCGACATTGGCATCGGCGAGCGGTTGTCCATCTCGCAGGATGACACCGGTCACGGGGTAAACTGCGGGACCTTCCGCCCCACCGCAGCCGATCACGGCAAGCAGGCATGTCGCGGCCAAGCAGTTGGCGATTGATTGAAGAATCAGCTTCATTTTACTCCTCGCAAAACAGATCGAAAATGTGTGTTCGGGTTGAATCAGTAGTCGCCAACAACAGCGTTGTCATTGCGCGAAGCGACTCGTTCCAGGGTCAGATAGTCCATATTGTTTGACAAGAATCGCACTGCGCCGTCGGCGAAGAGCAGGTGGGCGCCGCCGGTATGTTGTGAGTTGATGCGCGTGTGGCGGTAGTAGGGATACTCGTCACCATTTGCGCCCTGAGTTGAATTGATGGGCGAGCGAATGATGGTCATGTTCAACCACCAATCGGTGTCGCCACCAGCTCCACCGGACCAGGCACCGCCTTCATAATTACTGGCGCGACAGTCTTGGATTGGCGAAAAGGTCTTGCTGCAGTTTGGATCAGGGGCACCTTGTTCACCGACCATCACTGTATTGGAGGTTCCGTCGACCGTGTCGGCGATTCGAGTCGGTCGCGCATCCCCATAGGCTCCGTTCGAGGCGACTATCATGCCGTTGTAGTTCGATCGATAGTAGCCAGTCCAAGTGCTGGGCGATGGGCAACAGACTCCGGTTGCTGCGTTGTCGTAGCTACCGCCGATTCCGACGTAGTTGGCAACTTGGTAAGTCAGCGACGCCGGAGCACCTAAAGCAGTAGTAGCGCTGGTGGATGTAGAAGTACGAGTGGTTGGCAAGCTGCTGGAAGGACAGTTCAATCCGGCGACCCGAAGAGTATTCACCACGGCCCAGTTACGGTTGGGATTGCCGTTCTGATTCGTCCAGTCCGTGCCGGCGAAGACCATCTGGTTGAAAGCCGCACCCTGGTCGAACATCGGCAGCAAGCGGACCATCCACGAAGCGCCACGCAAGGTGCCTGTTCCACCTTCAGGTACGACATTGCCGGGTGGAAAACAGTTGGAAGTGTCGTGGTAGTTGTGCAGTGCCAAGCCGAGTTGCTTGAGATTGTTCTTACATTGGGTTCGTCGAGCCGCTTCTCGTGCCTGCTGCACGGCTGGCAGCAACAATGCGATCAACACGGCAATGATCGCGATTACGACCAGCAGTTCGATTAACGTGAAACCTTTAGAACGCCGCGGACAAGCCATCACCGATTCCCTTTTGCAAGTATGGAAGAACAGAACGCGATCCTTCGCAACTCATGACGTTTCCCGCGTCACAAGTTTCGTTTCAATCAAGTCAACGACACCCGCTTCCGCGGTTGATTCCAGTTGCTTTTGCAGTCGCGAGACGACCTGACTCAGTAGCTCTGGCAACTGATGACTCACGGTTGTGACGCTGGGATCGAAGATGGCCGAGAACTGCAGGTCTCCCCAACCAATGACCGAGATCTCTGTCGGAACACGGATGCCCAGGCGGCGGAACGCTCGCAGCAATCCCACGGCGGTGAAATCGGTATCGCACAAGACACTATCCGCTCGCAGTCTGCCCGTGATCATCCGCGCGAGTTCATCAAAGCGTCCGTAGTGTTCGGGATCGCTGACCAGCCAGCCTTGTGTTTCTTGGATGATTTTCGATTCATTGAAATTGATCCCGCATTCGGCGGCCGTGGCTTGGTACGCAGCGATGCGGGTTTGAATCGCCTTCGATTCGAGTTCTTCCGTCACCAGGACCGGATTGGTTCGACCGCGCTCGTGAAGATGCCGCATGGAGGCCTCTGCGCCGGACACAACATTGCTGACAACACTGGTCACGCCGGGGATTTGCAGGTCACCACCCACGGTCAGCGCCGCGGGATGATTCTTCAAGAGCGTTGCGACGGCGGACCACTGTGATTCATTTTCATGAGCCAGGTAGACGATGCCATCGATCCACCCGGCGCGAACGTCGCGAAGCAGTTGCTCAATGGGCTCCAAGCCCTCGGGGGCTCGTGTGGCCAAGATTCGAAAACCTTGCCGCTCGGCACATTCATGCAGCCAGGCGAGTAGTCGTTGGGCGAGGAAGTTTTTCCAGTCATGGGCGACGACGGCGATGACACCGCTGCGTTTTCCGGCCAGTTGGCGTGCCGCGACGTTCGGACGATAGCCCAGTTCATCGGCGATCTGACGAATTCGCTCGGCGGTCTTCACGCTCACGCCGATGCGACCGTTGCCGGTTCCCATCAGAACGGCAGACACGGCCATGCGTGATACGCCCGCTCGTTCGGCGATATCAACCATTCGCACCGGGCGGGAAGACGGGTCAGCTGAAGCCAATGGGATTTCCTTCGATATCTTCATAAATTGAATTGCATATCTCGCGATATATTGTCGTCCGCAGTTTCTGCATCAAGCATGCCAATCAAGGCGTCCGCCAGTTCGATGCGGCCTAAAGGGGCCGTGAAGAGACTTTGTGACAACGGAGTTGCGGGCCATTACTTCGGATCGCCGAAGTGGCCTAATGCGCTAGCCGTGTAGTGACCACTGCTCTCGAAGAGGGCAACACGTGCCTATTCGGTGCGTCGTTGAAAGAGGGGACTGTGAAGAAACATTCACAGTCCGAGTACCCTCTGGGGGCACGCTCAACTCAAGTCGCCTTCTCGCTCCCTCTAAACAGACTGCGGCTCAGTCCTGCTTCGCCTCGTCGGGCTCTCTGGTCTTTGCCGGCGACTCTACTAATTGACGTTCGATGATCATTTCCAACGTCTCGTGACTGATCATCCCTACCAGCATCACTTGGATCTCACCTTGGCGGTTGAAGAAGATCGACGTGGGGACTCCGTTCAAGCTTGGAATCTGGCCGAGGGTTTGCTCGTTAGACAACGCGCACGGATAGTTGATTTCAAAATGCTTCATAGAGGTTTTGATGAGTTCAATGGCGGCATCGCCTGTTGCATTTTCCACGTTGAGGCCGACAATTTCGAAGCCTTGATCTTTGTATTTCTTGGTCGCGGCAATCAGATCCGGGATCTCACGACGGCAAGGAGGGCACCACGTCCCCCAGATGTTCACCATCAGCAGCTTTCCCGCGTACTGCTGCTTCGTCAGCGACTTGCCTTCGGTGTCCTTGAGATCAAAGTCGAACTTGAAATTGTGTTTTGCTGCGAACAGACGATCGACTCGATCGGCCACCGCCTTCTTATGCGCCGCTTGAATAGCTGCTTCGATGCTGGCGAAGGCAGGATTCTGACGGACATGTTCTAAAGCAGGATCAGACTTGAGTTCATCAATATCGTTCCAGCCGGCATCAATGGCTTGTCGCAATGCCTTCAAACTCGCGTCATCGTTCTTTTCCTGAGAAAAGGCGCGCGCTTCATTGACGAAAATCACCTTGCCGATGAATTCGAACGTAAAGTCCTTCGCCGTAGCCGGGTCAGCTTCGAGAGCCCTGCGCAGGTAGTCGGCCGCTTTCTTGGACAGCTTGAAGTCATCGTCTCGGGTGTCTCGCGCATTGACGTGATTGATCCTCGCCAGCCCCAACAGTGCCCGCGCATCCTGGGGATCCTTGGCGAGTTGCGCGAGCAGATCGGCTTCTTCCTTGGCGGAATTGTAGTCGGGCTCTGAATTTGCCGGCGCATCGACCGTGAATTCATCTTTCGTCTGACTGGCCGTGCTGGAGGGAGCCGGATTTGTTTTCTGGCAACCGACGACGAAGATCAGACTGGCCAGCAATACAGTTACTCTCATCACTCATCCTGTGTTTCAAGAGTCTAACGATGCATAGTTGAAGGGCGCTGATTCAGACATCCTCACGTACCGTCATTTAGTAGCGATTCCCGGCATAAAGCAGTTCGCAAGTCGGTACCAGTTTCTTGAATTGCTGAACCCCCGCAAGTGTCACGGGGGTGTTACTCAAGTCAATGAACTTCAGCTTCTTGTGTCCCTTCAAGAAGCCCAGGCCAGGGTCCAAGATGCCCGAATCTTTCGCGTTGATTGTCTCCAGGCTATTCGCAGTCACCTTAATTTTGGCGAAACCTTGCCCTGTAATTCCTTTGGAACCTTCGATGTTCAGATCCTTCAGGTTCTTCATTCCTTCCACGAATTCCACAAAATAGACGTCGTTCATGCCCACGATGTGGCTGATGTTCAGCGACTCCAGACTCTTGATCGAATTGATTGCGCGGGCTCCAGGGAGACTGATCGGCGTCGCGGAAACCGCAAGCACTTTCAGAGACTTCAGGCCTCCCTTCGCCACGGCCTGTCCCAAACCGACTCCGCTGATACCAGACTTATTGAGCAGCACCTCTTCCAGTCCCGGCGCCTTCGCCAACGCGACCAGGCCCTTATCCGACAGTCCGACACATTCGTCCAGATGCAGTGACTTGAGTGTGCTGGCGTTACAGATCTGATCCAGGCCTGCGTCATCCAACTCGCGTACTCGATCCAGGATCAGCACTTCGATCGCGGGCAGTTTCCCAACGGCAACGAAGTCCGCCGCGGTCAAGTCGCAGTTCATCAACTCCAAACGCGTCAGACCGGGTAGCAATGCCAACGCTCCCAATCCAGCATCGGTCACTCGCGTCGAATTCAGCGAGAGCGACTGCAGAGAGGGGACACCTTGCAATGACGTGATCCCTTTGTCTGTCACGCCGGTCGAGTCGAGCACCAGCGACCTCAATGCCGGTAACTTGGCGAGCATTGCCAACCCGTCATCGGTGATCGTGCTGCCACGAGCATCAATCGCGTTGACATCACCCAGTCGAGACTTCATCGAAGTGAGTCGCGTCAACGCCTGATCGTTGATCTGATTCGGAGGCAACCCTTTGAACCAGGCCAAAGTCTGCGCAGGATCTTCGGCCTGAGCCACGGATGACGGATTCGGAATTGTCTTGGCTGGGGGTGCTGGCGGCGCCTGTTGAGTGGTCATCTCATCCCACGTCGGCACCTTTCCTCCACAACCACTGATCACACCGCAAAGAAATAGGGCGGCAACCGGCGGAGCCAGTCGAAAGCGTGCAACAGCTTGGCGATGGTCAATGGGGTCCATACGAAATCTCCGACAACTCAGAAATGAAAATCATGAAAAAGTGCGGGCGAATGCCGCCGACGGACTTGAGGAGTGAACATCATTACAAATCTGGAGCACTCCGCCAGACATAATCCCGCAATCAGGGCTTCAACCTTCCGTTTACGGCTTGGATTTCGTCGTCCGCAGCGAACTCGCCGTTTCGATTTCTTGTCTCAATCTGCGCCACTCCGCGAAATCTGCGGACTCCACCTGACTCGGCTTTGTTTTCAACGCTTGTCCATCCCCCTAGAATGGAGATTCGACCGCTGCGGGTGCCGCCCGAGTTGATTCATCGAAGGCGACTGATCCGCCATTTCGAACGCAGCCACCCGCCAAGATCCCAGACCATTTTGATCGGGGCCATCCCCGATCGCATTTTGCGAGATTTAGCACCGATGTTTGAGAAAGTTGCCGACGCAGAATTTGTTCGCGGAGAACACGAAGTTCTGAAGCTGTGGAATGATCGCGCGATCTTCCAGAAGCTGCGTCAGCAGATTGACGGCAAACGTCCCTGGAGTTTCCTCGACGGTCCGATCACAGCCAACAATCCAATGGGGGTGCATCACGCCTGGGGCCGCACCTACAAAGACACCTTCCAGCGTTACTGGGCGATGAACGGTCGCGACCTGCGCCACCAGAACGGCTTCGACTGCCAGGGGTTGTGGGTCGAGGTCGAAGTCGAAAAACAGTTGGGCCTGGGCGCGAAGAGCGAGATCGAAAAATACGGCATCGACAAATTCGTCCACGAATGTAAACGTCGCGTGCTGAAGTACGCCGCGATCCAGACCGAACAATCGATCCGACTCGGCTACTGGATGGAGTGGGATGACCCCAAGCAATTGCGTGCTCTGTCTGAGGCCATCGGCACCGACAAGCAAGTCGACTTCACTCCGCCCAAGCAACCAGGGAAACCCCTGCGCGACACGGCGGAATCGATCGTCGCTCGCTTAGGCAACCCGGATTGGGGTGGCAGCTACTTCACGTTCTCGACCGAGAACAACGAGACGATTTGGACCTTTCTGAAGAAGTGCTACGAACGTGGCAAGGTCTATCGTGGTCACGACGTGATGCCTTGGAGTGGAAAGGCGGGCAGTGCGTACAGCCAGATGGAAGTTGCCGACGGCCGCAAGCTAACAGTCCATCGCTCGGCCTTCGTTCGCTTTCCCCTCGTCGATCGTCCCAATGAATTCCTGCTGGTCTGGACGACGACCCCGTGGACGTTGACCAGCAATGTCGCGGCGGCTGTGAATCCAGATTTGGACTATGTGAAGCTGAAGGCCAAACGCGATGGGGCTGTTTACTACTTCGCGAAAGACAACCTCGACTTCCAACGCCTGGCGACGGAATTCAAAGAAGGCTTTGGACGCGAAGAATGGGGCTGGCCGAAGGCTGTTCCCAAGCTGAAGACTCTGTCGCAGATCTTTAAGGAAAACGGCGGCTTCGACATTGAAGCAACGATCAAGGGGGCCGAGATGGTCGGCTGGAAGTATTCCGGCCCGTTTGACGATCTGCCCGCTCAATCGACTCCCGGTGGCGTTCCGTTCGACGACCGCATGGCCGACAAGACCGGTGTCGGCTGTCATCGCGTCATCGATGGCGGACGCGATTTCAAGGGGAACGCCAACGTTGTCGCTGGGGAGGGGACAGGCATCGTTCACATCGCACCGGGTTGCGGCGATGTCGACCATACACTCGGTGCGCAAGCAGGCATCGTGGGCCTCGCACCATTGGCTGAGGACGGCACATTCGTCGACGGCTTTGGCGTGTTTACGGGCAAGCGGGCTACTGATCCTGCGACCGTGGATCTCGTGTTCGCCACGCTCAAGGAAAAGGGCCTGCTCGTTAATGTCGAGCAGTATCCGCACATCTATCCCTTCTGCTGGCGTACTGGCGACGAACTGGTCTTCCGTCTGGTTGACGAGTGGTTCATCAACATGGACTGGCGTCAGGAGATCATGGATGTCACCGACAAGATCC
>CAIMFH010000017.1 GCA_903840265.1 uncultured Schlesneria sp.
GGCCCAGAGGCGTGCCCGTTGGTTACGGTGCACCTACGACTTTTGTCGTGACCTGATTGTCCGTTTTGCTGTGCGCTGATCAAGACGGTGTTTGGAAAACTTGGGAACTATCTTTGAAATTGTCACTGACAAATTTTGACATTGGGGGACAAAACAGCCCTGTTTTTGGCGGTTTTCCTCAAAAAAGTGCGTGTTTACTGACAGATGAATTCCGGTCGGTACGTGTGGAAGGAAGCCCGAGCACGAATCTCGTCCCGGCAGGGGGGAAACCATAGTGTTTCTTCACAGTTCAGGGGGCTCGAAGACTCAACCCCAGGCACCCGGTGTTGATTGAGCTCTCTTGCGAACCCGCGGGTATGAGGGGTTGGGTGTTGTTGGGCCAAAGGGCTGACGCCCCCCGCTCAGGGAAGCGGTAACCAGGAAGGCACAGACGGGAAATACTGGCTTCCCTGATCGTGTGGTCGTACAATCTCAGACCACGTCACTTTTGGTTCCGCGCCTGACAACTCGACTCTTTCATCGAAGAAAAGGGGGCCGGTATGTCCAAGTTTAAGTCGGAGCAAATTCGCAACATTGTTCTCGTGGGCCACGGTGCGGTTGGAAAGACCACGCTGGCGGATCAAATGTTGTACAAGGCCGGGGTCGGAACTCGACCGGGGTCTGTGGATGACGGGACCAGCTTGCTGGATACCGACGACGAAGCGAAGCAGCACCACTTTTCAATCTCAGCCGCGATGGTGCATTTTGAACACCATGGCATGCGAATCAATGTCATCGACACGCCGGGCTATCCCGACTTCGTCGGACAAGTGATCTCGGCGGTCTGTGCGGCGGAAACAGCGTTGATCACGATCAATGCGTCGGCCGGCATCGAAGCGAACACGCGACGCACCTTTGAGCTGGCAGGTAAGGCACACCTCGCTCGAGTGATCGTGCTCAACAAGCTGGATCAGGAAAATATCGACTTTGCGTCAGTGGTCGAAACGATCCAGGAATCGTTTGGGGCCAATTGCATTCCGCTGAATGTTCCATGCGGGGCAGGGGCGAAGTTCAAAGGGGTGAAGACGACGCTGGTTACCGGCAATCCCGAACAGAATGGCTGCGTCGTCAATCCGGCACTGTATGGCTCGGCGATGATGGACGCCATTGTCGAGGCCGACGATGAGCTGATGGAGCGATATCTGGAAGGAGAAAAGCTGGAGTCCCACGAGGTGCTCGGCGGGATCAACAAGGCGATCGCCCGTGGAACACTGATTCCGATATTCTGCACCAGCGCCAAGTCGGGCATTGGTGTGGCCGAGTTAATGGATGCGCTGGCGGATTTTGCTCTGACACCCGGTGAACTGGTCCGGCATGCGACGGCCGATGGGCAAGACGTGGAAGTGCTTTCAACTTCCGACGCACCTCTTGTCGCGCAGGTATTCAAGACACGGATCGACCCCTTCGTCTCCAAGATGAGTTTTATCCGCGTCCTGTCAGGCACGATGACAAAAGATTCGATAGTTAAAGACATGCGGACAGGGAAGGGGATCAAGATCCACCAACTGCTGGACGTGCAAGGGGGGCAAGTCGAAGCGGTCGATGAGGCGCATGCAGGCGATGTCGTCGTCGTCGCCAAGATCGACGAGTTTCAAGTGGGCGATACGCTCGTGAATGGCGATCGCTCGTTCGTGTTACCGACGATCGAATTTCCGACGCCGATGATCGGCCTGGCTGTGGAACCAAAGAGCCGGAACGACCAGCAGAAGATTTCGGGCGCACTGCACAAGATCGAAGAAGAAGATCCCACATTCCGTATCACGCGCGATCCGCAGACGCATGAAATGGTGATGCGCGGGATGAGCGACCTGCATTTGCAGATCGTGCAGGAACGACTGCATAAACGCGACAAGGTCGATGTCGTCGTGCATGCCCCGAAGGTTCCTTACCGAGAAACCTGTGCGGGCAAGGCCGAAGGGTCTTACCGGCATAAGAAGCAATCGGGCGGCTCGGGGCAATTCGCTGAAGTGCATCTGCGAGTCTACTCGCTGCCGCGCGACCTCGATCCTGAGACGTACTTCACGCGGCAGCAGTTCGAGAGCCTGCGCGACTTCCACTACGACAAGGAATTGAACTTCGCGTTCCTCGACTGTGTTTCCGGCGGATCCGTCCCCAACCAATTCATCCCCGCTGTGGAGAAGGGGATTCGCGATCGGATGGAGAAAGGGGTGCTGGCGGGATATCAAATTCAGGATGTCGCCGTGGCCCTGTTCTTCGGCAAGGATCATCCGGTCGACAGCAACGAAGCGGCATTCCGCATGGCGGGCAGTTGCTGCTTCCGAGATGTCTTTCAGCAAGCCAAGCCCTGTCTGCTGGAGCCGGTCATGCATCTGGAAGTCACGGTCCCCGGCGATCACGTCGGTTCCGTGACGAGCGATCTGAACACTCGTCGCGGGCGGATGGAAGGGATGGACCCCTTGCCTGGCAACATGACTGTCGTCCAAGCTCGAGCGCCACTGTCTGAACTGACGACCTATGCCCGATCGTTATCCAGTATGACCGGCGGTCAGGGTTCGTTCCGCACGGATTTCAGTCATTACGAACAGGTTCCGCCGCACGAACAGCAGAAGATCGTCGCCGCGGCGCAGATGAAGCATGATGAGGACTGATGCAACTCAGGAGAGCGGAGGAAGACATTGCAAATTGCAAAATGCAAATTTTCAATTGGAAGACTAGAAAAGAGGTTTCCGGAGTTGCGTGGCACAACTTCCCGCTGCGTGATGCTCTAGTAGCCAAGGTCGCCAAGACCTTGGGCGGCTGCAGTCGCACCCGACAAGCCCCGGCGATATGCTGGGGCTTCTTTCATTTCACGCTATCGGGCACGCCCCATGCTAATCGCCGGGATGGTTTCAGATGCGGACATTTTTAGAGGGCTTGCTTGTATTGCCGGTGTCTGGTTTGGACCGCCGTTATTCTATGTCGTGCTCGCCTTGACTACTGAGAAGGAAAATCGACCGTCGATTGTATGGCCAGTAATTTGGTGGATTGTCGGAGCGCCTGCGGCGTTCTTCATCTACGCTTTTCTAAGTCCTCACTGAAATCGAGCGAACCTGCAAAGCCAACAAATTCATGTCCAAATTAGCTGGTCAGTACCCGTTTCTATATTGATAGCGACCCGGAATGATTGCCTGCTTGGATGTCTACTATTCTCAGGACAAGGCACACGCCGCTGCCGTGGTGTTTGCTGACTGGTCCGATGCGACTTGGCTGGCCGAATATGACGCCACCGTCGCGGAGTTGGCGCCATACCAACCTGGACAGTTCTACCGGCGTGAGTTACAGCCAATCCTCGCGGTCATCGGCAAGATCGCTGAGCCGATCGACATTTACGTGATTGACGGTTACTGCCACCTGTCAGCAGCCCTAGCACCTGGGCTGGGAGTCCACTTGCACGATTCCATCGGGCACCGCGCGACGATCATTGGTGTCGCGAAGAACCGCTATCAGCAAACGCAACATGCTGCGGAACTTTGTCGCGGGCAAAGCGTCCGACCGCTGTTCATCACCGCTATCGGAATCGACTATGAAGCCGCGGCTCGGCTGATCGGTTCGATGGCGGGGGAGTTCCGAATCCCGACGCTAATTAAAGCGGCGGATGGTCTGTCGCGAAAGGTCGTTGAAGACAAGTCGACGGCTCCAGACATGGGAGGCGATTCAAAGGAGTCTCTGGCCGAAGAGTGCGACTAAGATCGGTTCGGGTTCGGAGATTCGTAATATTCTCGCGACCAAATGACCGTGCGCAATGCTGCTCGCGAAACAGGTAATCGTGTTTGGGAGGGCGAGGCTCCCGCCAAGCCCTCCCAAAAAGCAAACTCGCCGCCTTGTCGCGACAGGGCCGGCGAATGGTGAAGTGGCCAAAAACTTGCGCAATTGGCTTCGATAATGAAAGGCGCAAGATGAGTAGCTAGACTGCCGAACCGATTGACGACATCGCACCGTTTTCGTCCAAGGATTGTCGAATGTTTCGAGGGGGTTCTGCCCGGTTTGAACATATCAATTTCCCTCGCGAACAGATGCATCGAACTGCGATCAATCTGGCCCCGACTGGCCCTCGGCAGAGTCTCTCCAGTGCGCAGCTGCCTGCGTGGTCACAAGAGGAAATGGAGTTTGTGACCTGGCTACTGGCACTCAGTGGCTTGGATGCTTGCTGCTACCGGCCTGAAACGCTGCAACGACGACTGCCCGCCTGCCTGAGACGACTTCGTGCTCGATCTTTACAGCATGCTCGCGAGGTGCTTGTGCAAGATCCGGGGGCCGTTGCGGCTGCGACCAGCGCGATCTTAGTGGGAGTGACCTCTTTTTTTCGAGATCCCACCGTCTTCGAACAACTGGGGCAGGAAGTGCGCCGCACAGTCGAGGAACGAAGTCAAGGTGCCTACGCCTGGAGCATTGGCTGCTCAGAAGGGGCCGAACTTTACTCTCTGGGCATGCAATTGGCCGAGTCGGGGCACTTGGCCGACAGCTACCTGTTAGGTACAGATTGCAGAGTCGATGCGATCGAGCAGGCGCGTGCGGGAAACTACGAGGCCGCTTTGACTCGACAAGTCCCGCCGACATTCCTGTCAGAATATTTCGAACGGAATGGGACGTGCTTACGCATCTGTCAGCATCTCCGACAAAGCATTCGCTGGCGGGTTTCGAGCATCTTGAATGAGTTTGAATCGGGGCTGTGGGATGTGATTTTCTTCCGGAATACCGCTCTTTATCTGAGCCCAGAGGCTGTGATGGCCCTTTGGCCAAGGTTAGAGGCGGCTCTTCGACCAGGAGGGATGCTGGTCCTCGGTCGCGCGGAGCGACCGTATGGCGCTCAGCGCTTACGTGCTATCGGTCCTTGTTTATACCGCCGTCAGGCCAGATAAATGACTAATTCTTTTGATCAAGCCATTGCGTTTCGCGTGACGCCCCGCGCCGCCAAAGTGCTTGTTTTTATACTGTTATTGGGTGCCGCGATTGCAGAGATTGCCTTCACCCCCGCAAATGTTCTCGTCCCCATTATCTATCCGGCGGTGATCGCCGCGTGTCTGTGGACTCGCGATGTCCGGATCCTGTGGGGGACGGTCCTGATCTCCATCGTCATGGCCATATTTTTGCAACGCTTCGCCATGCGTCCCCCCATCATCGACCCCAATCAACTGGCACTGTTCAACCGTATCGCCGCCGTGCTGACAACGGTCATGGTCGCGGTGTTTGTCGATCGCGGCATTCGCACTTATGTCTTTGCCGAATTCCAGATGACTGAACTTGAGGGGCAATACAGTTCACTGGAGTTGCTAAATACGGAGTTGAGCCAGCGAGAAGAAGAGATCGTCCGCCAGAACGAAGAGCTTCAATCGCAAACGGAAGAACTCGAGCGACAGACGGAAGAACTGCGAGTCACTAATGAGGAACTCGCGAGTTGGGAGAAGCGACTTGAGCAACTGCTGGAACTGTCACGAAGCCTGACCGCCGGTACCGAACGTAGCGAGGTGTTTACTCGCATTTGCGAGGCACTGGGGACTTTGGTGGAGACCCACAGTGCGTGCCTGTTACTACGTGAAGGAAATGATCTGCGAATTCATTGTCACCACGGATTTGGGCCGAATGGACCGCAGGAACAAACGATTCCCTATGCCGCCTCTTTTTCCGGTCAAATTATGCTGTTGGGGCAGACTGGTTACGTCGAGGATATCGACCTTCGTCCGGACCTGAAGATCCCTCGTCCTGGAGATGGTAGTGAGTTTCGCGCGGTGATGGCGACGCCGATCCGCATCGAAGGACGCATCATCGGGACGATCGAGGCCTATTGTCCGACGCCGAGATGCTGGAGCGTTGGCGAGGTGACCATCATCGAATCGCTGGCAGTTCAGGCCGCGAAGAGTATCCAGGAGGCGGACTACTTAGAGACGATTCGATATGAACGTCGCCGATTCGAAGCGGCGCTGCGCACGGTTCCTGTAGGGATGGCCATTGCCGATGACCCTCAAGGACATCGCGTGCGTCTCAATGGTGCTGCGGCTTCGATTTTCGAACTTCCATCCGACGAGAACATTTCGTTAACGCTCCCGGTCGGTGCTCGGCTGGCGACGCGATTCTTTCAAGGGGATGCCGCGATCGCGGCTGCCCAGCTTCCAATATCGCGAGCACTACGGGGAGAGGAAGTTCACGGAATCGAATTCGAGCTTCGGACTCATCAGGGAAAGAGAATCTCGCTGCTTGCCAGTGCCGCTCCGATCTTGAATGAAGCCGGTGATGTCACTGGGGCTGCGGCCGCGTTCGTGAACATCACACCGCAGAAGCTGCTGGAACGCGAACTGGACCTTCGCCGTCGTGAGGCTGAAGAAGCGAGCTTGCGAAAGACTCGCTTCCTGGCTGCGGTTTCTCACGATATTCGCACGCCTGCCAACGCGATCAACATTATGGCGGAAGTCATCCGGCGATTGGTCGGCGACCCGACTCGATCAACCGAAATCACGGAAATGGCGACGCGGTTGCAGGCTAACATTCATGTGCTGATGGAGTTGGTCGGCGACATGTTGGACATCGCCAGATTCGACACCGGCAAAATGGACTTGTCGATGTCGGAGTTCTCTCTGGCCGAGTTGATCGAACAGGAGATGAATCAAGTCAGGCCTCTTGTTCAAGATAAGAGTTTAGAGCTTGCCATCGAGCCGATGACTCGCGGGATCTGGTTGAGGACCGACCGGGTCAAGTTAGGTCGTGTGTTAGGCAATCTGCTCGGAAACGCCATCAAATTCACCGAGCGCGGTGCGATTAAGATCCGTACCAATGTCGATCAGCACGACGGTCGCCGCCTGACCTTGGAAGTGGAAGACACCGGCATCGGGATTTCTGCCGAGCACTTGGAATGGATCTTTGACGAATTCGCTCAACTTCAAAATCCAGCGAGAGATCGTTCTGCGGGTTCGGGGCTAGGCCTCGCGATCTGCAAACGGATCGTCGAATTACTTGGTGGCACCATCGCTGTGAAGAGCCACTTGGGGCAGGGAAGCACATTCGCAGTCACTCTTCCCGCATCCGTCGTCGTGCTGAGAACAGAGATCCTTTCCTCTGGCATCTCTGAAAATGAGAGTGTGCAAAAATCGGATCCCCTTTCACTGCGTATTCTCGTCGTCGAAGATCATAACGTCACGCGCGATGGGACATCTCGAATTCTCAGAGAAGAAGGCGCGATAGTCACTGAGGCACGTGACGGTAAGACGGGGTTGGAGCTATTGCGTAATTCTGCCTTCGATATCGTGCTGCTCGACATGATGTTGCCCGATCTTGATGGCCGTGAAATCCTGCGCAACCTGCAGCAGAAACGTCCCGCAACTCTGCAGGGAACACTCGTTCTGACCGGAGACCTGACAGAAGAGCGGCTTCAAGAAGTGAGGTCACTCGGCGCAGACGGGATTATCCCGAAGCCCGTGGAGCTACCCAAACTGTTGCAGGTGCTTCGTTCGTTCCGGCGCTAGCCAGTGCCGCCGGGTGACGGATTTTGTACGATGTGAGGCCCCTCACGAAAGTACATCACCGTTTCGAGAACACTGATGAATCGCTTTTATCTGTTGGCATCTCGCCCGCTTCTGCTTCTGGCAGTGATGACAAGCTGCAAAGTCACCCTGGCAGTTGAGCCGAACGGCGAACTCGCAGAGCGATTGAAAGCGGTTAAATTCGATCATTATGCTTCTGCGCCAGGTTACTCCGAAGGCCCCGTTTGGCGCAATGGCGATCTCTATTTCTGTTCCGGCGGGCTCCTGCGAGTAACGCCTGACAGAAGCGTTCTCACCTATCTCGACTTGGGACCGGCTGGCACAGTCCTGCGTCGAGACGATCACATTCTGATCTGCGACAACAAGTACAAAGCGCTGCTTGATCTCTCTCCGCAGGGGAAGGTGAGGGTGATCGCGGATCAGTTTGAAGGGCGACCGCTGCGGAGTTTGAATGACCTGACAATTGACGCTCGCGGAAACGTGTATTGGACGGATCCGGAAGGATCGTCACCGCAGACCCCGGTGGGAAGCATCTTCCGAGTGCAACCAGACGGCCGAGTTGATCGCGTTGCGACAGGACTCGCTTTTCCAAACGGACTGGATGTCGATCCTGACAGCAAGTTCTTGTACGTGATTGAATCACAATCGCAAAAAATTCTGCGTTACGCGCTGTCTGAAGACGGGCACGTGCTGGGAACGCCTGAGATGTTTTATGACTTGGGTGGATCGGGAGGGGACGGGTGCGCCTTCGATGTCAGCGGGAATTTGTGGGTCGCCGATTTTCATCGGCCTGACGCGGGACAGGGGCGAATCACCGTGCTGAGCCCAAAAGCGGAAGTGTTGGCCTATTTACCGGTACCAGCGAAGGTGGTCAGCAACATCACATTCGGCGGCAAAGCCCGGGATGAGATCTTCTGCACGACTGGGGATCCCCCGGGGGTCTTTCATGCGAAGGTGGGCGTCAAAGGATTTGCGGGACACCCAGGCCAACCGACTCCGACGACGCGCACGTTGAATCTGGTTCCTCGGGTATCACATGCGGACGCCGCAACTCTGCGACAAATCGCCAAGGTCGCGTACGACTCAAAGCCTGACGGTGGCAAGCTGGATGATGCATCACGCATTCAGATTCAGGCATTGTCCGCCAACGTCACCGACCGGGCAGTCCGCAAGGATGTTGAGGAACTGTTGCCTGAAATTGAGAAAGCGGTAGTTCGATCTGAACGCGATCGCATTTTGCTGGCTGAAGTCAAACGATTGAACGGCAAGGCAACGATGGAAGTGGCAGCTCCCGATTGGCTGCGCGCGATTGCCGGAGACGAAGGACTGGCGGTCTTCGCGCAGATCGTCGAATTGAATCTGAACGAACGGACTGATGGCCACATGGAACCGGAAGCGAAACCCCTGACGGAACGAGTCCACGATGAAACGTTGACGTTACTTAACGGCCAGAGCGCACTACGACGCCTGGAGTTGAGCGGCACGGCCATTACAAGTGCGGGTCTAGTTCATTTGAAAGACCTGACGAATCTGCAGTTTCTCAATCTGTGCTTGACCAACGTCGGTGACGAGGGCTTCGAGAATCTCACGAAGTTGACGAACCTTCGGCGCATGACCGTTTGCTCATCGAAAGTGACGGGAATCGGATTCGACTATTTCGCGGGAATGACTCAGTTGGAATCGATCAATCTGCACTCATCGCCTGCCAGCGACGCAGGACTGCAGGCGATCAGCAAATTGAGCAGCTTGAAACGACTGGAGATCGTTCACACAAACGTCACTGACGCCGGCCTGAGATCTCTCGCGGCGCTGACCAATTTGCGTCAACTGCATATTCATGGCAAGGAAGCGACGGAAGCCGCATTGCCATTCCTGGCACAGCTTCGTGAGTTGTACGAGTTGGATGTCTACGATCATGCCGCCAGCAACGAGACGCTGTCGCAAGTACGGCAACTGCCGAAGCTACGGATGCTGCGACTATTCGGTGGCCCGTTTGATGACGCCGGAGTGAAGCAATTGTCGGGGATGACGACCTTGGAAGAACTGACATTGAATTCTGGTAAAGTCACTGATGCCTCGATTGAAAACATCAGTAGTCTGAAGTCGCTCCGCGTGGTGAATCTTTCGGGAACCCAAGTCACTGGCGAAGGGAAGGCTCGTTTGAAGCGAGCATTGCCAACACTGGAAATCACTCCATAGAGACTGGCCCTGCAGGTCCGCATTCTGGCGACGATTGGGAACTCGAACCGCCAGCACTACACGTGCGGTTCTTCAATCTGGTAAGCTACGCTGGCAACTTTGGGCAACTTTTCGAGAGATTAACAAGGAGCTTGCCACGATGATTCGTGCTGCTGGTCTGTGCCTGGTATTGAGCGGAATAACCTGTTCGCTGGCGTTCGCCGAGGAAAAAATGCCTCCCACCGATGCTGAAAAGGGGGCGATGGCAGAGATCCGAAAATCCGGCGGGCAAGTGATGGAACTTGCTCAGAATGATTCTCGATTGGATGTCGCGTTTCATTTGGCCGACGGCAAGATCGAAGATGCGCAGCTGGCTCCTCTGAAAAGCCTTCCCAAGCTGGCTCAGTTGAATGTGCGTGGCAAGGATATCACAGACGCCGGACTGGCGAATATCAAGGACTCCAAAGCTCTGGTTCGACTGCATCTGGAGCGAACGAAGGTCACCGACGCGGGGCTCGACCAATTGAAGGGATTGGAGAACCTTGAGTATCTGAACCTGTATGGGACGGCCGTCAGTGACGCGGGCTTGAAATCGTTGGAAGGACTGAAGAAACTGAAACGGGTCTACCTTTGGGAAACCAAGGTTACTGATGCTGGTGTGGCAGGATTGAAGACCGCGTTGCCGGAAATACAGATTATTCGGGGTGTCGAGCCAGCCAAACCGGCTGAAGCGAAGCCTGAAGAGAAGAAGCCCGAAGAGAAAAAATAGTCCATCCGATAAGACATGGATCCCAACTGCGGGAGTCGTAGAGCCATGTTGGTCGCCATTGCTCGACAGTTAGCGATTACAGTCGTCGTCCTGGGGATGGTCGGGATCAGCGCGATTCTATGGCCGTTGGAGGATCTTCGTCCCGAGCGGCAGCTTGCCGCAGCGGGGGGCAAGCTGTGCTTTGCTCACGATGAAACCATGCTGGTGGGAGTGTTGCTCGAAGGAGAGCACATTGGGGACGACCTTGTCATCGTCGCCTCGAAAGTTCCGTCGCTGCAAAGGCTGTCACTGCTTGATAGCCGTGTTAGCGATCACGGAATCAAGTCGCTGCAGTCTCTACAGAAGCTCACTTCGCTCAATGTCAGCCGAGCAAGCTTGACGGGTGAATCTCTGATTGCCATGGCAGAGTTTCCCGTGCTTCGGGAACTGCGACTGGATGGCGGCGAGTGGTTGCGTGACGATCATCTCGTCGAACTCGCTCGGCTAAAGAACCTGGAAATCCTGAGCCTGGCCGACACGAACGTGACGACGACGGGGCTCGAACACCTTCGCCATCTGCCGAAGCTGCGCTATCTGCTGCTGGAACGCTGCCACAACATTACCGATGACTCCGTCGATGATTTGATCTCCCTCTGTCAGGAAAATCATCTCAACCTCAGCCTGTCGGGAACAGATATCACCCTGCCAGAGCTGGTGAGAATGCGACGGACACTGACGAACTGTACGATTCAATTTCGCCCTGAGACAATGACGGGTTTGCGGGCGATCGGTGAACGCGGACAATTCATGACTAGCGAAGTCGGTGAAATCCGGGGATTTCGACGACGCGCCGATCTGGACGGCCTGTTTGTTCCTCTTCGACCAGGCGACCTGACTGTCGTTTCCAGCACCGCCTCTGAACTCTTGGAAATCAATCTCGACCACAGCAATGTTGACGATCTCATGCTTCAGGAACTGCGGGAATTGCCGCGACTGGAAACGCTACGTCTGTCGAGTTGTTTTGTGACAGATGACGGCTTATCTGTCTTGGCCAGATTTCCGAATCTGTTGAGCTTGTCGCTGATGGAAAATGATGTCGACGGCCATGGGTTAGTTCAACTGCAGCATGTTCCACGGCTGACAAACCTGCGAGTCCAGACACAACGCGGCGATGAAATTCTTGATCACCTGGAGTGCCTAACAAGTTTGAGGACATTGGTCATTAGCGCCCCTCTGTCGAACGAGGGAATGGCACATCTATCAAAACTCCCGCAATTGCGTTCTTTAACACTTATCGGAACAGATGTTCGGCGTGAGGGCATCGCCAAGTTGGCCGACAGTCAAACTCTGACTGAATTGCGATTTGAGGGTGGACAAATCGATGATTCAGATATTGATGCGTGTGCAGAGCTCCAGCGGCTGAAATGGCTGATCCTGCCGCAGAACTCGATCACTCGGGCCGGGCGGGATCGACTCTTGAAATTGCGTCCGGACCTGGCTGTGGAATGGACCGAATCGTTGATGCGTCGATGAAAGCGCCAATCGCGATGAATTCGTTGCCAATCCTGCCGCCGACCACTTGTGACAACTGCGGCGTTTGCTGCTTCGGAATCGGATCTCCAGTTGTCCTTTACGCGTCTCAATCGCACTACACCAATTCACATCCTTTTCGTCCCGCCGATCTTCCACAAGAGCTGATCGACGAGATCAACTTTCATTTTTCGGGCTTGTCGCGGGGTCAGGAGCCGCAGGATTGCTGTTTGTGGTTCGACCCGGTCACGCGACTGTGCAAACACCATCAATACCGTCCGCAGGTTTGCCGCGACTACGAAATCGCCAGCCGCGAATGCCTGCGGGAACGCAAGAAAGCCGTCGAGTCCGGGAATCCGTATCCGCTGCGCTAGGTTCCAGCGTCAAGGTCAGCCCAAGAATCACTGGATTCCCGCCTGCGCGGGAATGACTGTGCTAGCTCCCTTTGATCATGGTTCTATCGAACACGCCGGCAGGAGTCGATCCCATCTCGTCGATGGCGACCTGAGTCATATTGGTGTGGCCCCGTTCGTGTTTTCCCCACCAAGCATCGGCTTCTTCAATCGACCATTCGTTGGCGGCGGGCGCGCGAGAAAGTAAGAGGCTGAGATCCCGAGTCGTTTGCGGACGCTTCGCCCGAGACTTTTCGAGGCACGACATCAGCGAGCTTTCCAGCTCAGGCGAAACGGGCCTTCCCAAACGTTGCGACGGTGGATCGGGAAGTCGAGAAACATGCATCTGGCAGAGTTCGACAATGTTGCTGCCACTGAAGACTGGCTGGCCGGTCAGCAGGAAATAGCCTACGGCTCCCACCGCGTAAATATCACTGCGAGTGTCGACGGACTGCGGACTCTGGATCGCCTCGGGAGACATGTAGAGTGGAGTGCCTGTCAGTCCATCCGATGTCATACTGGACTGCTTCTGATCGTCGATCGCTTTGACGAGACCGAAGTCCAGCACCTTCACAACGTCCGGTTCGCCGCCACGGCGGTTAAACATGATGTTCGCGGGTTTGATATCCCGATGAACCAATCCCAACGAATGTGCTTCATACAGCGAGCCGCAGATCTGCTGCAGAATATGGATCACTCGTGCTTCTGGCTGCGGGCCGTAACGATCAACGAGAGTCTGCAGGTCAATCCCGTCGAGGTACTCCATCGCGTAGTAGAAGACGCCTTCGGCAGTGCGGCCGAAGTCGTAGATGGCGACGGTATTGGGGTTATTCAATTGTGAGGTAATCTGAACTTCTCGTTCGAAGCGTTTGATCGAATCCTCGTTCACCTTGTCGACATTCAGCAGCTTGATCGCCGTGGGTCGTCGCAAAACAGCGTGCAGGCCCTTGTAGACGACGCCCATCCCGCCCGTTCCCAGCTTCTTTTCCAGCGTGTATTGCCCTAGCTTTTGAGATTGGATCGCATCTTTTTGAGCCTGCCGACGCAGACGAGCAACGACCACGGAGAAGATGAAGATCGCGACTGAGCTGATCGCCAAGAGGACGTAGAGACCCCAGAACGTCCATTGCAAGATGTAGAGCGGACGGAATGCTTCGGCGGCGTCGATCTCGGTGGCCATCCCCATACCGTAGTCACTTAACCAAGTCCAGGCCCCAATTACCGGGACGCCGCGATAATCGCGATAGCCATTCACGTCGACGCCAGACGTTCCATCAAGTGCCGAGGCGGCCATCTTGGTGAAGGGAAGTTCTCCGCGACGGGCTTTTGGTCGATACCCATTAAGAAGATTTCCACCCGGATCCTTGATCGTCAGATTCAACATGGAACGGACATGATCCGTATCCGGCAGTAGTCCGATCAGAATGAGCGAATCGTCGAAGCGGCTATTCGAAACCATTCTGCCCATTTTGTCGAAGGCATAGGTCTCTCCGGTGTCACCGATCTGTCCCAGTTGCAGGATCCGAGTAAATTCACGTTCGGGACGCATGCGCAGGGCGAGGGCCCCGACAACCTGAAAACGAGCGTCGCGAATCGGGGTGCAGACGAACATCGTCGGAACACCGGTGCGAAGCTTGCCGAATTCGTCCTTCATCACGGCGACACTGGGAAGCGGCGCAGAAACGGTCGTCTTTCCGTCCAGGGCCCGAGAGATGAAATGATCGTATTCAGCGATATCGCGGCGGCCGATGAACTCTTCATAGGTCGAAGAGATAACGCGTTTTTGCTTATCCGCGACGAAATACGCGACAAAATGATGCGATGACAGAGTCGGTGCCAACTCACTTCGCAACTTACGGTGACTCTCCGCAATCTGACCGGGGCGCATGAGAGGTGCTTCTCCGGGTGCGACCTGGTCACTCTTTTCAAATTCCTCGACCAAGTCGTAGATGGCTTCGCGGACCTGCATATCGTTGGCAGCAGTCTCTGCCGTCGAACACTGGACGCTGAACCAGGTCTGCAGCATCTCCTTTTCAACATTGAGCAACGTCTGCAGTTGCGACTTCAAGTTCGCTTTCATCGTCGCTTCGATCGCCGTTCGGACGCTGAATGCAAGTAGCGACAGGGCAATGATCGCCACAATGGGGAAGATCCACGTCTGCTTCCGAAGCATGACCGCAGTTCGGGTGACAGAATGGACGACGCTGGACTGCGCAAACGTCATATGAATGCCGGCCGGATGGTCGCTCGGACGTTGCTTCCGGCGGAACAGATTCAGCGGATTCATGTTGGCAAATACCCCGACGCGACCGGGAAGAGAATCTTCCCCGTTTTATGGCTACAAATCGCAATGTTGTTTTGGCGCTGTTGCTAGTCTGCCACACTCACTGGTCCCTGCCAGATCGGATTAGCGAAACTTCGACAACAAGCTGGGACGGAGACAGCGACGACTCCGATTATACCGGCAATTCGGCGTACCGAAGATATGCCGTTCGGCCTGCCTTTCCGGTGTTTGGTGGTTACACTGCCAGCAGATAGCCCGCCAGTATCGGTTTCGCACCGGAAGCGATGCCGTGTTCCAAGTGAATTACAATCCTTGCTGAAAGCAATCCATGACGGAACTTCCCGCAAATTCACCGACCCATCGAGGGATGCCGCTGCACACCAAGATCCTGATTGGTTTGCTCATCGGTGTTTCTCTGGGCCTGCTCTGCAACTACCTCGGGACAGTTCCGAAAGATTATTCGCAGGATCTGAATGGCAACGGTCAGATCGACGGCTATTACGAACACTGGTTGTCAGACAGTGATAGCAACGAATTACGAGGGTGGCTGGACGACGTGATCTACTGGGCGAAGCCCGTGGGAAGCGTCTTCCTGCGGCTGATGTTCATGGTTGTCGTCCCCATGGTCTTTGCCGCGTTGACGCTGGCTGTCGTCGAAATTGGCGACGTTCGCAAGTTGGGCATGATCGGCCTGAAGACATTGGGGTTCACGGCGATCCTGTCGACGGCGGCTGTGCTGATCGGCGTTGGCTTGGTGAATGGATTGCAACCCGGCCGTTCTCTCACGCCGGAGCAACGCGCCAAGTTGCTCAACGACGAAGACAACTCGAAGGGCGCTGCGAAAAACATGGACAAGGCCAAACAAGCCAAGCCCGTGCGGGATGTCCTGGTTGATCTCCTTCCCGAAAACCCGTTGCAGGAAATGGTCGGCGCGGTGGATGGCAGTTCCAAAGGGAACGGCATGCTGGCGGTCATGGTGTTTTCGCTGGTCTGCGGAATCGCCATTACGTCACGACCAGAAGAAACGAAGACTTTCGTCGCGTGGCTCGAAGGTCTCTACGCTATCGCGATGGCTGTCATCTCGTTTGCGATGAAGCTGGCCCCCGTCGGCGCTGGCTGTCTGGTCTTCGCACTGTCGGCTCAACTCGGTTTCGGGATCCTGAAGACCCTGTTCTGGTTCGTGATGACAGCACTGCTCGGGTTGGGACTGCAGCTATTCGTCGTCTATTCAATTCTGGTCATGGTGTTTGCACGGCGATCGCCCTGGTCGTTCTTTCGAGATGTCTCCGAAGCGATGCTGGTCGCGTTCGGAACCTCTTCTTCGAGCGCAACACTTCCGACGGCAATGGAAGTCGCTCATGATCAGTTGAAGTTGCCATCACGAGTCGCCAACTTCGTGCTTACGGTCGGCGCAACAGGCAACCAGAACGGTACGGCCCTGTACGAAGGTGTCGTGGTGCTGTTCCTGGCCCAGGTCATGGGTGTCGACCTGACCGCGAGCCAGCAGTTCACTGTCGTGCTGATGGCAGTCCTCGCCGGCGTGGGAACGGCTGGAGTTCCTGGCGGTTCGTTGCCTTTAATCGTTGTTGTGATGCAATCGGTCGGGATTCCCGGCGCGGCAATCGGCATCATCCTGGGCGTCGATCGAATCCTCGACATGTGCCGCACAGTGGTGAATGTGACCGGTGATCTGGCGATCGCCGCCTGCGTCGCCAGTAGCGAACCGGCTGATCCAGCACCGCAGATATCGACACCGATTTGAAAACTCGTGTATTTCGGGTACCACTGGCGATGGCTTTGCGTTGCCAGTGTCTTCCCGATGTATCAAAGAGTAAACAATGCGTAGTGACGCCGAATGTTGCACATGCTCGTCACTCGATCAAAGCACTCGCAGCGACGCGAAGACACTGGTGGCTCAGAGCAGCCACCAGTGGCACCCAATCTGAAACCCAAAGCGAGCACTATCGCGCACGGTCATCTGGAGCGGCTTCCTGCGATCGCATTTGGCGACCCAGCAGTAGTGTCAGCACCATCCGGTAGTCTGCACGCAACGACCAGAGCGGATATTTCAGTGTGACGGGTAGATTGCGTTCGATCAGGACATGGCCCAACCACGCCGTGCCGTACCCTACGGGCAGAATTGCCAGCCCCCACCACCTTGAGACGCCAAACGTCATTGCGACACAAACAAGTCCGCCGACTGTTCCAATGACGTGCAAAGCCTGATTGACAGGATGTTGATGCTCACGGACGTAGTAGTTCCAGAATTCGGCAAATGTCGAAAACGATGAAGATTGAATTCGAGTGGACATAGTTAAATCAGTCAATGGCCCCGGCCTGCGGTGCCGTTAGATAGGTTTCACATCACGCAGCACGCTTTTGCAGGTCATCAGTGGATTGACCGACCTCGCTGACAAAATTCTCCACGCCTTGGGCAAGATGGAAGCGATCCTTCCCTCCTGCATTTGCGCCCACCCCTGGATTCCACCACAGGCAAGGGATCGTATCCAACGCCGCCGCGAAATAGCTCGAGAACAAAGGCACTACCGCTTCTGGATTCTTGCGTCGATATTCCGCGAGCTTGGATTCGAGTTCAAAATGCGGTGCCTTTGGAAACCGATGGTGCGGACCATGCACGAACAGTTCGAAATTAAAGTAGGAGCAGAGGCGCGTGATCCAGTTATTTCCAATGATGGTGCGCGTTCCAAGGATTGGATCCGTGCTCGCCATCCCCAAGTGCTCGGTAAATTTTCGGAAGCCGTTGAAAGCTGCGGCAATCGGCATCGGCAACAGCCACATGGGATCAAAGCGCTGCCATTAGATCTGGCCCGTGGCGGTAAGCGTAACCAGCGTCACCACCACGGTACCCCAGAAAGCTGCCATCGCCAGATATTCACGACCGAGTGTCTGTCGCGCCTGTGCATTCAGTGGCGACCGCTTGGAGAAGTAGATACGACCATAAACAATCGGATTGGCTAATACGGCACCGAAAAGATCGAACAGTACGAACGCCCGTCGGAATGCTAACGAACGTTGCGGACTCGAATAGGGCCACAGTTCGAAATCATCAGACGTATTGAGATAGGCGTGATGCCGAATATGCGTCTCGCGATAGGCGCTATAGGGAATGCCCACGAACGTGCCGACGACTCGTCCAAACCAGATGTTCGCGGTTCGCCATCGCCCCATCGTCTGGTGGACAGCCTCATGAAACGATCCGGCGATACAGAACCAGCAGTAGCCCAAGGAGAGCGACCAGAGTGACCTCGCCCAGAGACTCTCCCCGCCCCACCCCAGCACGAAACCAACATATCCAACAATGGCAACGGCAGGGAATAGCAGGAATCGAGGCCATAGTGCCCCTTCGCCCAGCGCCTCAAATTCTTCTGCAGTAAATTCTGTCTTGGACATCGATTTTCCTAGGAACAGCCACGAGCCCAATCATGCTGCTCGCCGCTCTTCGGCAATATCCGCAGGAATCAGTTGCTTCAATTTGCTCACGAAGATATCAGCGAGTTGTTCGGCTTGCTCTTTTGTGAAACTCAACGGATCGCAATGCATATTGATGTACAGGTTACCGGCGTAAGTGCCGACCGAGGTCGACAGTCGCGTATTCGGGCGAACGGGAACAGCACCGGTCAGCACATCTAAAGTCACATTTCCCGCCACACAACGTCCCTGCTTGAGCGGGAAACGAGCCGTAAATTGCCGACGAATGTCTCCCACGTTGGTCAGGATGACTGAGGTGAAGCAGCGGTTCATCCGCAACAGACACCACAGCAAACCTGGGATCCTCAGCAGGTATTTCAACCCGATGGCAACAAACCGACCTTGCTGCTGGTTCACGATCGCGGACGTTTGTCGGTGTATATCGGCAAGCAAGTCGTCCGGCTGATTGCAATCGCTGGAACGGCGAGTCAAAAACATATAGCTGACGATATTCGCGGCTGGCATCTGATCGTGCAAAGGAGTTCGCAGGCTGGTGGGCATTCCAATCCGCAACCATTGATCATCCCGGTTCTTTCCGTTCTGCAGATTCCAGGTGCGAATCGTCTGGAACATCTCAAGTAAATACAGATCATTCAGCTCGACGGATTTCCGGGCCGCCACGACCTTCAACTGCTGCAAAGTATGCCGATCGATCATTCGGCTGATGATCGCGGGGAATTCCAACGGAGTTCCGATGGAGTTCTTGCGTGTTGCTGCCAACGGGACCGGTTGCCGGCGTAGCAGCTTCATCAAACGTTTGCTGAGCATCACGGGGCAGCTCACCGTCTTCGGCGGTGCCTCGGATTCGACATGCGAATAGTTGGTGCGGGCCAGCAATCGGTCGAAGCAGACAGGTTCAATCTCAGGCAGTTCCGCTCCCTCGAGCGCGGTTTTCTGGCCGTAGCACGCCAGTAAATCCCCGATGAATTGAACGCCACCCAGTCCATCTGTGCAGGCATGGTGAAATTGGAAGACCAGTTCCGCAGCAGTGGGATTTCGATCGACCCAGACTCGGAGACCGATCTCTGTCGCGAGATCAATTTTCTCCTGCTCGGGCAACTTCCGTGGTGCTCCGTGATCTTCCCAGGCAATTTGCGGAGCTGGTGATGCGACTGGAATCCAGCACAATCCCTTTCCGCGGACTGGTGCGACATGGCTCATCAGCAACGGATGGCGTTTCAGTGCGAAGTCGACAGATTGCTCAAAAGCTTCGCGGTCCAATTTACCGTTCAGCTTCAAGATCAGCACAAACGACATGGGATAGTTGTTTGTGTTGTCTTGAACCATATATTGTTCGA
>CAIMFH010000018.1 GCA_903840265.1 uncultured Schlesneria sp.
AGGATTCGAACCTTTACTAAGTGATTCAGAGTCACAATTTCGCTGTCCCCTTAGTGATAGACCGAGGTTGATCGACGTTGCTTTTCTCGAATGCCAAGCTGATAATCACGTTTACGGTGCTACCGCTTGATTGATGGAGATTGATCAGCAAAGTAGCACCGGGGTAGCACTGGATTTGGTGCTACCGGAAAACGGGGTCACTTCGGGGAGGCGCGAATGCCTGAGAAAATCAATTTCACGATGTCGGCGCTGTCGCGACTCAAACCGCTCGCCACTGGTCGACGCTGGGTGTACGACAGCAAATCCCCTGGACTCGCCCTACTCCTCACGCCCGCTGGCGCGGCGAGTTTCTATGTCTACAAAAAGGTCAATGGCCGCCCCGAGCGAATCCGGATCGGTGGGTTCCCAGATGTCACGGTCGACACTGCCCGTGAGGAAGCCTCCAAGATCGTCGCCGATATCGCGAGAGGTGTGAATCCGGCTGAGACGAAACGAAAGCAGCGTGGCGAACTCACCCTGAACGAGCTGTTCGATCTGTACATCGAGTTCCGGGCAACTCCTCACAAAAAGTCGTCTTCCGTCGCGACTGACAAAGCAACGTGGAAACGATACATGACCGGCTGGCACGGTCGAAAGCTCTCCACGATTGAGCACAGTGATATCCAGACGCTCCACGCGAAGATCGGCAAGGCAAACGGCAAGTACGCTGCAAATCGCCTGCTGGCTCTTCTGTCGACGATGTTCACTGTGGCAACGGATCACGGGGAATGGAAAAAGGAAAACCCCTGCCGTGGCGTGAAGCAGTTCGCCGAGAAGTCACGCGACCGGTTCCTACAGGCGGAAGAGATCCCGCGATTCCTGGCCGCGGTTGATGGATTAGAAAATCAACTGATTGCCGATTCGTTCCGGTTGATGCTGTTCACGGGTGCTCGCAAGGGAAATGTGCTTTCGATGCAATGGGCTGACATCGACTTGGCCGGCGCGACGTGGCGAATACCGGACACCAAAGCGAACGAACCGCAGCGAGTCCATCTGCCAGACACGGCGATAGCGATTCTCACCAGGCTCAAGGAATCTGCGAAAGATAGTCCTTTCGTGTTTCCAGCCAGAACTGCAGGCGCGAAAGCCGGTCACCTGCAGGACGTCACCGCGCCGTGGGAAGTTGTTCGCGACGCGGCCGAGTTGCCCGGTCTGAGAATGCACGACTTGAGAAGATCGCTTGGTTCGTGGATGGCTGGCAGCGGTGCTTCGCTGATCGTCATCGGAAAAACATTGGGACACCACGATTCGGCAACGACGGCGATCTACAGTCGACTCAATATTGATCCCGTTCGCGTCGCGGTCAACACGGCAGTCGCTGCGATGGTCGCGGCTGGCAAGGCGACTGAAGAAAAGGCGGGTGAATGATGAATAAGACGAACGGCAAAACAAATAGCTTGGCCGCAATAGACGATGCATTCTTCGCGAATCTTGACCTGGCCGAGCCACCGCGATCGTCGCGAGAAATCCGCAGCGACATGGTGCAGGCGGTTGGTAAGTGCGTTCTGCTGGAGGATCGTGCTTGTCTCCCGTGGCTCGCGTCGCGGATCGTCGAACTTCGCGACGTTGCAGGCGAACAGGAGACGAAGAAAGCACTTAAAAAGCTGGGAGACGATGAACGAACAGAGCAGGTCGTTCAACTTTTGAAATTGGAGGATGCTGGAAAACTTGCGACCCGTCTTACTGAGTGGTCGCCGTACAAAGGTGCATTCGGGATACTGCTCAACCGAGTGTTGATGTGGGCACGTTTCATCGTTGAGCATCGCGAACCAGCTGCCTTGCAACCCGCCGAAACGCCGTTAGAGCTGAATTCCGGCGCGGATACTCAGAAGTTTTCGGAAGCTGTTAAATCCGTCAAATGCGAGCTAACGCAAAGGCTGCTTCTGGCACGATGGCACGGCATGCAAACCGGTTCGAACAAAGAAAAGGTGCTCGCTGATTTCCGCAAGGAAAACAGCAAGCAATTGGGAAAAACAGAGGCCACACGTCAGGCGAAATGGGACAACATTTCAAGACGAGCGAGAGCCGTGATCAAGCCATTCATGCCCGCTGAATGACGCCACGGACATGTCCGCGGATACGCGCGGATACAGGCTTATAAAGCCCCATCTTAGCAATTGCTTTGGTGGGGCTTTCTGCTTTGATAGACCCATCGGACATTGATTCCGGTTGACGAAATACAACGCCCACAAACGGGAGGCAAACGCCAATGACAGTCATGACAGAAAAGCTGACGGCGGCTATGGAAAAGCAATTGTTGAACGAAGACGAGGCGGCTGATGTGCTCGCCATCAAGCC
Organism: uncultured Schlesneria sp.; assembly: GCA_903840265.1. GTDB lineage: Bacteria > Planctomycetota > Planctomycetia > Planctomycetales > Planctomycetaceae > Schlesneria. The sequence continues at coordinate 2,338 of CAIMFH010000018.1, forward strand.
CCAGACGTTGGCGTCGTGGCGATGCCGGGGCGTCAATTCCCTGCCATTCGTGAAGGTCGGTCGAGCAGTTAGATATCGCCGATCAGACCTGTTGGCATGGATGGCCGGTCGGACGGCAACTTGTGCAACGCGGTAATAAAAAAAAGCCGCGTACCGAGGTGGCACTCGGCAGCGGCTGAATCTTCACCCGACCACGTTACTGATCGGAGACAACATCATGAGCACGACGCTCGACGAAATCAATAACAGATTGGAGGTGTACCAATGATCACCTCCAAGCAAGCCATCGCCCGATGGCAAGCCGCACCAGATAATCAAAAGTTCTACTGCGACGGATCCGACCACGAAAACCCCGCGGCTGAATTGGCGTTCCGGTCAGCCTACAGTTCGGCGGTTCAAGAGGCCGCGAATCTGTCCAAGAAGCAGGTTGAGAGACTGTTCGCCGATGCCCAGCGAGCAAGGCTGAAGGCAAGGCGAGCGGCTGGCAGCGGCCCCTATGTCGACCTGTTTGTCGCTGGCCATGAGGTCATGGCAGCACAGACACGAGGCCGATCACATGGTCTGCACGCGGTGCTGATGGCAATCGAGAGCGGAGCAACACCGGCGCGGATCTGCTCCAGTGTTTCCGAGCTCATTGCCTGGGCCCAGTCCGATTGCACGGTGGTAATTGGTCCGCCGGATATCTCTGTCCGGTTGGCGTGTCCGACATGCAGCCGAACGAAATTCGCACCGATCAGCAACACGGGTAAGCATCGCTGTCTGCACTGTGGCTGGTTGATTCGGATCGAAGATGAGAAAGCTGTTGACGCCATCGCATGGACGACCGCTGGAAAGCGGGTGAAGCGATGAGCACCAAGGATGAGATTCTCAAAGCTGAACAACCGCCAGAACACAACTTCGACGTTGAAGGCATTTCGCCAGACTTGATCGCTCTCGGTCGCTGGATCAACTGGCGATGGATCAAGAACAAGAAAAGCAAATGGACGAAGGTGCCTTGTGATGTTCACGGTTACAGCATGGACAGCCAGAGTCCAGAGAACTGGCAGAACTTCGCGACCGTTATTCACATCGCCACCAATCGCGGCTATGGGATCGGTTTCGTCTTCAACAATGACGGCCTGAACGGCTTTGACTTCGACGACTGCCGTAACCCGGAGAACGGCTATATCGAAGGTTGGGCGCAAGATTTCGTCAAGGTGCTGGCCAGCTATTCGGAAGTCTCCCCGAGTGGTACTGGGCTCAAGGTCTTCGTTCGCGGTGAGATGCCTGCTCAGTTCGACAAGCAGTACACACGTCCAGAAGGCGGCGAGACGGAAGTCTACGCGACCGGCCGATTCTTCACGGTCACGGGCCAACGAGTTGAGAACACACCGTTCGAGGTTCGCGACCGTGGCAGCAAAATCGCGATGGTGCTGAAGGTCTTCGAATCATGGAAGCCAGAGAAGGTTGTTCGTCAGAAATCTGTCGAACAGACGAAACCGCTTAGTCAGAATTCTGACAACCCGATCGACGACCGAGAAAAAGCGCTGGCTGCGCTCGACGTGCTCGATCCGTCGATGGTGTACGGCGAGTGGCTTAAAGTCGGAATGTCGCTCCATTCTCTGGACGCATCGCTGCTCACAGAATGGGAGAACTGGTCAGCCGGTTCCGAAATCCACTGCGACGGAGAGTGCGATAAGAAATGGAAGTCGTTCAAGGGTGGCAACATCGCTATCGCGACTCTATTTCACATGGCCGACCAGACTGGGCAGGACTGGCGACCGAAGCGAAAGGCAAAGTCTGATGACCTTCCTAAGAATTCCGAGGAAGGATCGAAACCGAGTCAGAATTCTGACACGATTGCCCCCCACGCCAAAATCACCCGCATGTCAGACGTTCAGCCGGAAAAGCTGGCATGGGTTTGGGAGAAGGTCATCCCCCGTGGCAAACTGACATTGTTCACTGGCGATCCTGGCCTTGGCAAATCGTTCATCACTCTGGATATCGCATCGCGTGTCACTCGCGGTGACTGCTGGCCGAACGACTCGACACCGACAGAGCAAGGCGCGGTCATCCTGTTCGCTGCGGAGGATGACATCGCGGACACGATTCGCCCGAGGCTCGATGCTGCTGGTGCTGAAGTCGAACACGTCTACTGCATCGAAGGCATCACGAAGTATGACGGCAAGGGCAAGCCATCGTTGTGGTCATTTCAGATGGACCGCGACCTACCGATTCTCGAATCCGAACTTGAGCGGCTGAAGGCAACCGGTGTTCCCGTTCGCCTGATCGTCATCGATCCAATTTCCTGTTACCTGGGCAAGACCGACAGTCACAACAATGCCGAGGTCCGCGGCACACTCGCTCCACTGGCTGAACTGGCGTCACGCTATCAAGTCTCGATGCTGCTCGTGTCCCATCTGAACAAGTCAGGGACCGGCAAGGCGGTCTATCGATCGTCTGGGTCGCTGGCCTTCGCTGCTGCTGCTCGGTCGGTCTGGGTGGTGACTCGTGACCTGGACCTACCGTCACGACGTCTGATGCTGCCCGTGAAAATGAATCTCTGTGCTGAACCTGCTGGTCTGGCCTACTCGATCATTGAGGGCCGCATCGGCTGGGAAGCTGATCCCGTGAAGCTGACTGCCGACGAATTCCTGGCACAAGAGGCCGCGCGGGACAAGGACACCGATCGGGCCGAGAACACCAGCGAATTCAACCGCGCCGTTGATTGGCTCAAGGGACAGTTGGCAGATGGTCGCGTCGACTCGAAGACGCTGAAGGACGACGCCAAAGAGAACGACATCTCGTACGCAACGCTACGCCGGGCGTTCAACAACCTCGAAGGCAAGGCAGTGAAGGACGGTAAGCAGTGGTTCTGGTTACTCCCCGAAATGGCCTCTTAAGCAGATTTGATGAGCATCTTGAGCAAGTTGAATAACTACTTACTACACACACACTTAAGTTTGCTCATTAACTTGCGCAAGCATGAGCATCTTGAGCAAGTTGAATTGAATCAAGTTGCGCAAGGTGCTCAACGATGAGCAACATGATGAGCACACTTAACACCGGATGGCACATGGACTTATTCAACTTGCTCAACTTGCTCAAGGGAAATGATGGGCAGGATGAAAACCCCAATGCATCAACAGACTCCGGGGCATGGAGTTCTACACGACCGACCCACTGGATACCGCACTGTCAGGAAATCACACGTATGCAATTTGAATGTGGTTTTCCAAACGGGGGGCCGGTCGGTTCTGGCTGGCAGCGGCACTGGATACCACGCTTCAGCCTCGCGAGTTTTTGTACGGGTTTTGAGGGGTGGGGCTAGCTATCGCCATCGACTCTGTTTTCACCCCGTTTCGGCGGGGTGTTTTTGTTTGAGGTTTTGCGCGGCCTGCTTGCATTTGACCCGCCAAAAGTTGGTGTAAAAACCGCGGAATTCGCTAACGATTCGTCGCCATGTTTTGTGCGATTGAAAGTAGCACGGGGGTAGCACGGAATGAAAAAGGGACGCTGAGTGCGTCCCGATGTTTTTCCGTAAGTTATTACTGTCATTCTTCTTACGGTAATTGCCCGGAAAGGATTCGAACCTTTACTAAGTGATTCAGAGTCACAATTTCGCTGTCCCCTTAGTGATAGACCGAGGTTGATCGACGTTGCTTTTCTCGAATGCCAAGCTGATAATCACGTTTACGGTGCTACCGCTTGATTGATGGAGAT
>CAIMFH010000019.1 GCA_903840265.1 uncultured Schlesneria sp.
CGCACACTCGCATTCGGGATCCGCGATCACAGTGGACTCGACCAGCAGCGGTGACAAGCCCAGGTGGCGGAACTGGCAGACGCGCTAGGTTCAGGACCTAGTGCCTTAACAGGCGTGCAGGTTCGATTCCTGTCCTGGGCATCAGTTGAAAAAAGGACTTGGAGCGATTTGCTCCAAGTCCTTTTTCTTTTCCATGTCTTCTCGAAGGCGGTAGCCGTCGGTTCAGTTTGATTGCCTTGCTGGCGGGGCTGGTCTTGGCGGGGCGAGTACGACGAAGATCACGATGCCGTCGCCGCCAGGGTTGCCGGTTTTCCTCAAAAAAGTGGATGTTTTGTGACAGATCACGATCTCGAATGATGCCGTCTCTGAAAAACGCTCCAACCCTGCGCACTCCGCCAGGCAGCGACTGGAACTAAGTGTTAGCCGGGGCCTTTGTCGGCCTCTCCCAGCCATTCCGGATTTTTGGCGGTCCCGTCGAATCCGTTGGTGGTTTTGAAGCCTTCGAACCGTCCCTCGGCAGCGGCACCGGCGGTTCGGGCCAGCAGGTCGGCAGACTCAGTTTCCGTCAGTGGTTTGAAATTCTTGACCAGGTCCAAGTCCTGCTGAAGGATCTTCATGCTGTCGATGCCCGTGATGACAGTCGACGTTGGCAAGCTCATCGCATAGCGGAGGCATTCAATGGCGGTCGCCGTCTTGCTCTTGAGGATCAGTCCATCTCCCATCGACTTCATTCCCAAGACGCCGATGCCCTGCTCGATCAGTTCGGGCAAGACCTGTTTTTCGAAGCTACGGAAGTGGGCGTCCATCACGTTGAGCGGCATCTGCACTGCGTCGAAACGGAAGTGGTGTGTGGCTGCGACTTGAACCATCCTCAGATGGACCATGGGATCCTTGTGGCCGGTGAAGCCGATGAATCGGATTTTCCCCGCTTTCTGAGCGGCGATGACTGCTTCATGAGCGCCACCTTCGGCGAAGGTGCGATCGGGATCCTCGAGTCGAATGATCTCGTGATACTGAATCAGGTCGATCATGTCGGTCTGAAGGCGTTTCAGTGATTGATCGATCTGTTCGGTCGCGGCCTTCTTGGTCCGGCCATCGATCTTGGTCATCAGCAAGACTTTCTTGCGGTACCCGTCCTGCAGGGCATGACCCATCCGAACCTCGCTGCCACCGTCGTGATAGTCCCAGCAGTTGTCCATAAAATTGATGCCGGCGTCGATGGCGGCGCGAACGATTTCGATGCTCTCTTTCTCTTCTTTCTGACGGCCTATGTGGTGGCCTCCCAAACCGATGATTGACACCTCTTCGCCTGTTTTTCCGAGCGGGCGGAAGCGCATGTCACCTCGTTGAGTTTCTTTCGTCCGTTCGAACGACCGTGGCTCGTTGACCTTTTCAGAGCTTGGCGGCTGTGCTGCCATTGCTGAGCCAGCGGCCAGAGGAATCGCGGCGGCAACCTGGAGCGATTCGAGAAATTCGCGTCGTTTCATGATTTGCCCGCTTTCGGTTGTGCATCAATCTGTCGCCAGCACATCAACGATGCGTTTAGAAGACTTCACGATACCCTACAAGATGATCGCGAAAGTGTCTGACTGCGCGAAAAAACCACCGAGGTTATCGGTGGTTTTTCACGATGGTTGAACGTGTTACTTGCCAGCGTCTTTAATCTTCTGGCCTGCGTTTTTGACGGCATCACCCGTCTTCTGAGCGGCTGATGAGGCCGCGGCGGCGGCTTTGTCTGTGGCGTTCTTGGTGGCGGTCGCAGCCTTATCAACGGCCCCTTTTACGTTTTTCGCGATGTCAGTCATTTCATCGATCCTTGAAAGTGGAAAGTCACGGTCGCACGCTGGATGAAACGCATTTCACGTACCAGAACGAGATGGATCGTGACGGGTTTTTGGAATGCAAGGTTGGCTGACATGGTGGACAAAAAGTAACGATGTCACCTGCGACAGCGGGCGAGAGTCGCGATACGGCGGGAATTGACTCGGTCGTTTAACCGCACGGGCAACGCCCTGCGCGTGATGGCGGGTGAAGTCGGAACAGCTCCCCACGGGCCGATGGGAAAACTTCGTCCTACTCCAAATTACGCGCAGGGCGTTGCCCGTGCGGTTAAACGAAGAGATGCTGCAACATTGCGCTGCAAACTCTCGCCGAATAAGGCGATTAACTTGACCCATAGTCGCTGGCGGTTCAAAGTAGGGGTGCATTGATCGGTCGACCGTTGTTCATGGCGGGCAAGATAACTGGACATCAGGGCATTTCCATGTGGCCTCCTCATTTCCGTGCGTTCGTTGAGCAACACCAGTTGGCTGGCGTGGAGGTGCAGATTCCACAGAGTGACGACCTCTCGGGACTCGGCGCTTTGATGGAACTTTACGACGAGGCTGCGGCCACCGAGGAGGCCTGCGAGTTCTACCCGGGCCTGATCGTGAAGGAGGACGGATTTGTGCCGATCGGCCAGGACTTGACCGGCAGCGGCGATCCCTATTTCATCAACACCCGGGACGATTCTGCCGGCCCCGTGTACCGAATCTATCACGACTCGGTGGCGGACCGCTCCTACAACTCAGCCGACGCGATTGTCACCGTTCTGGCGTCCTACGAAAAACTTCTGAGCTACATCGGCACCTAGTCACGCGTGGAAGCGGACCGCAACCGAAAGCCTGTCACGTCAAGTCTCATTGGTAGAGAAGAGATGACGCATGCATCCGTTTGTTGAGACCGTTAGCATCGCTGGGGGCGTTGCGGCCGCAATCGTCTCGGCCATCGTTATTCTGACGCTCTTTTACAGAGGAATCGCCTGGCTGGGAGGCGGTACAAAACCAGAGACGATTGCTGTACAAGGCGTCTTGAAAAAGGGGACGCTGGCGACCGTTCATGTCGCTGGTAAGAAGACATTCGAGCGCGTGAGATTCATCGGCTTCACAAATTCTGAAACGATGAAGACTCACCTGCCCTATTAATTGAACGGCATGGTGATACTGGAGGATGAAGCGAGAGTTCGCTATTTGATTCGCTCGCGAGACATTCAGATGATTGTTGTGCCGCCGGAGAGCGAGCGCGATTCTTCGACTGATTTCGCGCAGTAGTCCGTCGTTCATCGCAGGCGCTTGAATCGTTCCCGGTTGCTGGAAGTCGTCGAATGAAATGGGTCTTAACAAGCTTGCCGTTGGTGGTTGTAGGATGCAGCTTCATTTTCCTTGATGTTGCTGACCTTCCCGGCAGGAACGTGAGCACCGGATGGATATTTGTTCTTGGAGTGATGTATCTCTCCGCGTCAGTGTGCGCAATGTCCTCTAATTGGCTGGCAAGACGAGTCGCAGTCGTGGCCTGGTGTCCACTGCTGCTGGGCTTTCCAGTCATGACAATCGTCGGAATCTTCACCATCCGGCGTCTTCTTGCTGATCCAGGGCGGGACGCGGTAATTCGCGCACAAGTCAATGCGATGTCTCCGTTGGAGGTTCGACAACTGATCGAGGCCAGAGCCAGTGCCGAATTAGACATTCCCGGAGATCAATTCAACGTGCCGATGGAACGGGAGCTGATGGTGGCTCCCGTGGCGATCAACAATTTCCTCGATGACTTGCACATTGACTACGGATTCCCTGTGTCCAGTGATGACCGAAAACGCGACTTTTCTGTGAATGACATCGCGGAACTCGTCTGTTCGCGAATTGTGAAGGCTGGTGTCACAACGCAACCGACCGTGACCTATGTTTTCGCGACCGATGACGGCTCGCTGGACTCATTTCAAACTCAGGCGGAAGCAATTGCCTCCGCGGAAGGCGTCGACGTCGAAGACGGCGTTTATCGTTTCTTCGCGGAGAACGGTGCAGAACTGCTGCCTGTTTTCACTACGCCGAATAAAAGAGGGAGTTTCACCGTGCCCTCCGGTACCTACGTCTTGGTTCCTTCGTCAGATACTTCCACTGTCTTACCTGGGCTCGTTTCCCAAATCCGTTCGTATGAGGGCCTCATCAAGTCGCAGTTGGAACTACTGGCTACGTTGGGGGCTCATCAGGCACCAGTGTCGTCAAACTAAGTGTTTCAGTCGATTTCCATTCGAGACTTCCATGAACTCCGACGGCAATGTTTTGACGAACGCCCAGCGCCAAAAGCTGTGTGAGATGATGAGTGAGGCGTTGTCAGAATTGCGCATGTTAGGATGGGCCGGCAAATCGGAGCTGGCTGGAGATTTGGCGGATGCGTTTCACAACCTGCCAATCGGCATCTGGCGAGATGACTTCAGCTTGTCATTTTTTCGCAATTCTTTCGTCGGAGCTTACCGGCGAAAGTATCCACACACGCGCGATTATGCGGCAATGGTGGGCGAGATCATTGCGATGGAAGATTGAACTGCCGGCCCTTCAGGCCTCAAGAGATTATAAGGGTGATCGGTTCCAGGGCCTTCGACCCTGGCTAAGTGAACTGCCGGTCCTTTGGACCTGAAAACAGACAGATCCGTGACCGGGGCTCTGTTGCAAACCAGGTTCGCAATGGCTGAGCTTGATATCGCACAGTGCGATCACTGCGGAACTCGGGTGATTGCGAATCCAGATGGCATGTGCTCCGCTTGCAAGTGATCTGCACGTGAGGAGGCGTTGATGAAGAAGGCGGTTCCCGCTGAATCACCCGATGCGTACGTTGCGGCCCTCACAGGTTGGCAGAAATCCCTCGTTGAGATCCTGCGGCGGCACACTCTGGCTGCGGGAGAGCTTGAGGAGAAGATTAGGTGGGGGCACTTGGTCTATTTCTTTAACGGTCCCGTGCTGCTGATTCGTGCGGAAGAGAGTCGAGTGTTGTTTGGCTTTTGGCGCGGCAAGCGGTTGCAGGAACTTGATGAGCGGCTAAAGCCTGGTGGGAAGTACGAAATGGCGAATATGGTGCTTGTCGAAAATGATCAGATCAGTCCTGCTGTGATCAAGAAATTGGTGAGGGCTGCGATCAAGCTGAACGATGAGTTCGGAGATCCGACGGCGGCAGCCCAGTCTCCGTAGGCGAGCTCCTCGAATTTTCAGGCAAAGGCGGCACCCCGTTGGCGTGGTGATTGCTTGGCGAACCTGTCAGTTCTAGAATCGATAGCGTCAGGCGGAATCGGGTTGCTTCGTTTTGCGGTCGTCGAATTCGCCTGTCCTTTGGATTTCTGGCATCGTGAGTGGGCGAGTTGACTATGGATTTTGATCAGCGGTTAGAACGTGCCATCGAACGTGGGCAGCGGCAGCGTTCTGCTGACGATCGTCAACGCGCCGAGCGGGCGATGACGGAAGATGAGTGTAAGAACTTGCACTCGAAGACTCGGTTGGATCTGTCCGAGCATATTGAGGCCTGTCTGAAGAAGCTGCCTGAGTATTTTCCCGGCTTCGACTTTGAGTCAGTCGTCGACACGGATGGCTGGGGTGCGAAGATTTCTCGCGATGACGTCGCTCAGGGAGCCGGCAAGCTAACGCGGCTTTACAGTCGGCTGGAACTAGTGATTCGACCTTATTCGGCCAGTCACATCGTGGAGCTGATCGCTCGCGGTGCGATTCGGAATAAGGAAGTCCTGAGCCGTTCGCACTTCCAGATGCTCGCCCAGCTTGATCTGGAAGCGTTCCGGGAGCTGATCGATCAGTGGGTTCTGGAATACGCTGAAAAGTTTTCGGCTCGTGTGTGACCGCAGCGATGTTGATCGAGTGCAACGAGACTTAGCGGCTCGGTGGGAGCCTCGCCCTCCCAAAGAGGATCCTGCCACGACGAGCCCTTCGGTTTGGTTGCGAACTTATTGAGATAGGGATGCAGATCGCGTCCGCTAGAGGGTTTCCAAGATGAGCCGTCACGAAAGCTTGCAGCGTGTTCTGGATCGGGGCCTGGTTGCGATTATTCGGGCGTCGTCGAGTACTCAGCTGGTCAACGTCGCGCGAGCCCTGTATGAGGGTGGCGTCGATGTGATCGAGGTGACGTTCACCACGCCGGGCGTTGTGGAAGTGATCTCTGCGGTGAAGAAGGACCTGGGGAATAAGGTGCTGTTGGGAGCGGGAACGGTGCTCGATCCGGAGACGGCTCGGACGGCGATCCTGGCGGGGGCCGAGTTTCTGGTGTCGCCCACGGTGAACCTGGACGTGATCAAGCTGGCCTTGCGCTACGACAAGGGGATCATGCCAGGGGCTTATACTCCGACCGAAGTGTTAACGGCGTGGGAAGCGGGAGCGGACATTGTGAAGCTGTTCCCGGCTGATATCGGCGGGCCGGCGTATTTGAAGGCGCTGAAGGGGCCCCTGCCTCAGGTTCGCATCATGCCGACAGGGGGCGTGAACTTGCAGACGCTGAAAGAGTTTGTCAAAGCGGGTGCTTGCGCGGTTGGCTTGGGCGGACAACTGGTCGAGAAAGAAGCCGTGGAACGGGGCGACTTCGCTCGGATCACATCGCTGGCCAGCCAGTACGTCGAGCTGATGAAGCAGGCGCGTGCGTAAGCCGACGTGGTTTGCGGCTGAGCAAAAGGGCAACGACCTCCGTGTCCCGCAGGCGCTCCGTCGGCTTGCATGGCACGGTGAAGAAGATCGGTCGCGGATGGCGGAAAGTTGCCGTTTTCGCCGATTGGTTGCTGCGAAGAAGGCGAGCTGAGTCGACTTGCGCGATCGGATCGGTTGTGAGGGCTGCTCACCAAGGCGCCGTACGAAAAACGAAGCAGCCGAAGCGACCTTTGGCGTCACCCCGGCTGTTCAAGCTGTTCGACTCAATCACTCGGTCTACTTCTTCACCAGCCAGATATTGCGGTAGCGCACTGGATCGCCGTGATCCTGCAGGAAGAGGCCGCCTGGTTTTTCGTCGTTGCGGGAACCTCCGGGCGTGACCTTTAAGTCGAGTTGATCCTGAACCACAACTCCGTTGTGCTTCATGGTCACTTTAGCAGGAGCGGTCACTTTGCCGTCGGTGTCAAACTTGGCGCAGGTGAATTCCACATCGTAGGTCTGCCAGCTGAGCGGAGGGAAGCACATGTTGACCTTGGGCTTGGATTGCGTGTAGACGCCGCCGCTCTCGTTGTTTTCGCCTTCGAGTCCGAAGGAATCGAGAATCTGGCATTCGTACTGGTCGCCCAGGTACATGCCACTGTTACCGCGGCCTTGACCGCGTGCGTTGGGCATGAATGGAGTGCGGAACTCCAGGTGCAGCGTGTAGTTTTCGAAGACATCTTTCGTGCGAGTGCCGACGCCCATCAGCTTGTCCGCTTCCAGCTTGCCTGGGTTCCACTTGTCGACGTTGGTTCCGTCGAACAGGACGATCGCTCCCTCGGGTGGTTTGGCACCTAGGGTCGGCGATTTGCGATCGACTTTCTTCAGATCGCCCGCAGTGCTTCCCTGCGACAGCTTCAACGTGTTGGTGGAGATGACAGCCTTGTAGTCACCACCCGACAGCGTTGTGGAGCCGTCTTTGCTTTCGCCTGAGAGCTTGTGCTTGGTCTTCTTGTCGGCATCCCAGCCGTCACCAGGAAGTCCGCCTGGATAGACGACAGCATCGAACTTGCCACCGCCCAAGGCGATAACCTGAACGCCGACCGCGTGATCGCCAAACTTGCCGGTGTATTCGCCTTGAACCAGGAAGTCGGGCCCTGCTTCGGTGGCGTCGAGGAACGCTTTCTTGTCTTGAGCACCCACGGTCACCGACATCGCCAGCAGACAGGCTGCGGCCAGAAACGAATTCAATTTCAACTTCACGTTGCCTACTCCTGTTGAAGAAACAAACATCCTTTGATGCACGCACAAAGTAACAACAGCCGATGCGATGCAGCAACCGAACGGTCTTAGCGAACCTGGAATTGCTTCACCCAGCGGCAGTCGATCCAGCGTTTTAGAGCCCAGGCCCAACTGCTGTGAGATGTGTAGCCCTTGTAATCCATGATTGCCGTGCCGTCGCCACATGACAGCAGACGCATGAAGCTGGTTTGCGGGCGATATTCATGTAGCGGTTTGTCGGCGAGGTAGTTTCGCAGGTTCCGCCACAAGACGGGTGCCTGGCGGACTGCAAGGACGCTCGACTTGGGGAGCGAATACGCTTCGAAGTCGGCGGTATCACCGCTGATAAATACGGGGGCATCGTCAGTGGTCTGCAGAGTCGGACGAGCGCACAGGAAACCTCGCTCAGTTTTTGGCAGGTCGAATCCACGCAGTGCCATTGGCGGTGCTGCTCCCGCAGCCCAGATGACGAGGTCCGCTCGGACTCGGTCGCCATTTTGGAGGATGAGGTGTCCCGCACTCTCGTCATCGCAATCTTCGACGGCGGAACCAAGACTGAGATCGATGCCGCGCAGTGCGAGCAGTTTCTCGACTCGGCGGATCGTTCGCGGCGAGAACTCGCTGAGCACCGTGGGGTTGCCATCGACGATGCGTACGTCGGCGGGGAGTTCCAGTTCGTGCTTGTGCTGCTCCAGACAGAGGGCCAGTTCGACGCCGGCAGCGCCAGCACCGACAACGACGATCTGCAGATTTTCGGGACCGGGTGCCATGCGCCATTGTTCGACAAGCTCGCGGAATCGAACTTCGAAGCGTGGCAGAAATGTCGACAGCGGTTTGACGCTGATCAGAATGCGGTGCGATTGCCACAACGGTTCGGCCGCGGGAACGGAGCCAATGTTGATCGAGGCGATATCGAATTGCAGTGCGGGTTGATGTGCGAATTCAATCGTTCGCGTGCGTGGGTCCAGGCGGTTGGCTCGATCGACGATCAGTCGCACGCCGCAGTGCTCGCAGAGTTTTGGCAGATCGATCAGCATTTGGTCGGGGGGGTAGAGTCCCGCCAAGGTGGACGGAAGCATCCCGCTTGAGGCCGCTCGATCGAACGCGGTGACTAACGTCATTTCGGTCCGCGGGAAGGGACGGCTCTTCCACCACTTCAGGATTTGCAGGTGTGTGTGACCCGCGCCAAGCAGAACGATCTGTCGGGGTGGAGGTGGTGGGGGCGCGGGTTCGGGTTCCGACTTTTTTTCCGGCGGTGGTTCGGGCTTGGCGTCATCTTCGTCAAGCATTTCGGCGACGAGTGCGGCGTCGGCGGCTTCCTCGACGAGCTCAAAATCTGCGGAACGATCTTCGTCGTCGGGGTTGTCGATGGAGGCAAATTCGATCTCGCCGTCACTGGGTGCGGCGGGTTCGGGTTCGTCCGAGTCGGGACGAACCTCAGGCGGCGCGTCTTCCTGGCGTTTCTCGGGCGAAGGTTCGTTTGTCGGCTTCCGCACAGCAGTTGGCCTCGTCGCGGCAGTGAGCGGATTCTTTTAGTGCTGATAGCACTTACTTGTCGCGTTGAAACATGGGTTATACTAAGCGGTTTTCTGCTCGCGGGACGCCACAGTCACATGGGATGCGCGCTAGTAGCAACCGCGAAGTGGAGAGCCCGCTTCGGGAACGAGGGTCGCGTTAGCCGTTCGCAGGGGCAGGGATTCCGAAATCTTCGATCGACAACAAGCAGCGGAATGGGATCTTGCGAGCCGCAAAGTTGGCGGCACCACCTTCTTTACGGTCGACGATTCCCACCACGCAGACGACTTCGCAACCGAACTCAATCAGGCGATCGGCAGCCTGGAGAGCGCTGCCGCCGGTTGTGACCACGTCATCAATCACGACGACTTTGGCTCCGGGCTTGACCGGACCTTCGATGTAGCGCTGCGTTCCATGTCCCTTGGGCTCTTTTCGGACCAGAAAGCCGTCGAGCGACCGATTTAGTTCGGCCGCGGCGACAAGGACGCCGCCGACGATTGGATCCGCTCCGATTACCATCCCGCCGATCGCGTCGAAGGGGACATCGGACAGCAGGTCGAGCAAGCCCAGACTGACCTGACGCAGGCCAGTGGAATGTAACGAAATCTGTTTGCCATCAAGGTAATACGTCGATTTCTTGCCGGATACCAACGTGAAGTCACCGAACTTAAGTGCTCGTTCATGGAACAGTTTGATCAGTTCCTGCTTATTAAACATCGGCAAAAATCCTTGGAATGCAGAACAACCTTGTGGAATGGCATCTTACTGTTCGGCCGACGCGGGAAAAAGTGACTTCCAGCGGATGATTTCAGGCCGGTTTGACACGGTGAACTTGAATTGCCAACCTTGGCAGCAGTCTGTCTTTCGGAACAGAGAGTCATGCGGAAGCCGACGTTGCTCTTGCTTGATTGAACTTAACGGACCTAAGATGCGAGCCGCAAATCGTACTTACCATTCCGCACTGGGAAACACGGATGTTTCGCCAAGTCTGCTCCTCCCGACTCCTGCAGCTCACTCCAACGCGGATCTGCGTGATTAAGCCGAGTGCGCTCGGAGACGTTGTGCAGACGCTTCCGCTGTTGCCGGTTTTGAAGTCGCGTTTCCCCGGGGCCAGGATCAGTTGGGTGGTCAACCGCGAGTTGGCCGACTTGGTGAATGGTCATCCTTGCGTCGATGAAGTGCTGCTGTTTGACCGCCGAGGCGGTTGGCGAGAATGGTCGCGACTGCTGAGCGAACTGGCTTCGCGTCGATTTGATCTGACATTCGATCTTCAGGGATTGCTGCGGACAGGCGTCATGACGTTGGCGACGCGGGCACCGATTCGCGTCGGTTTGCAGACGGCTCGCGAAGGGGCGTCGTTGACGACGAATTGCGTGATCCCGGATACCAGCAAGAGCATTCCCGCGCATGCGCGCCTCTGGCGAGTCGCGGAAGTGCTGGGTCACGGCGATGCCGAAAAGCAGACTCAGATTGTGGTCTCGAATGTGGATCGCGACTGGGCCGCGAATGCACTGGCTGGCCTGCCGCGTCCAATCATTGCGGTTCATCCCGGGGCACGCTGGGAAACCAAGCGCTGGCCCGTGGAGAAGTTTGCCTCGTTAATGGAACGAGGCCTGCGCGCGTGGCGCGGTTCGGCAATCATTCTGGGGAGTCGTAGCGAGCAGCCCGATGCGGATCGACTGCAACAGGAATTGTCCGTGCTGTTGTCCGATTCGTCACCGATCTTGAATCTGGCCGGACACACAACCTTGAAGCAATTGACGGCCCTGTTGCAGCGGGTCGATACCGTTGTCAGCAATGATTCTGGTCCGATGCATCTGGCTGCGGGGCTGGGGATTCCGACGCTGGGACTGTTCACGTGTACGTCGGCGGCTCGTTCGGGACCGGGGGGGCCTCAGCATGAGCTGGTCTCGACCACGGTTCCCTGTGCGGCGAGTTATTGCAAGAAGTGCCCGAATCGCGGTGCAGACTATCAGGCGTGCCTGGAAGAGTTGAATGTGGAACGCGTCTGGACGGCGTTCCAACGACTGATGGTGAGCAATCGCATCGTGGCGGATTCTAAAATCGCACGTGCTGCGTAATGCCTCCGGTAGCTAAGAGAATGAGTGAATTGGGGGGAGGAGAAGACACGGCCTTGTCGAAGACTCCAAAACCGTGGCACCCGAACCGAGTCTAGACCATTATAATTGCGGCCAGTTATCAGTGCTGGCGCGGTCCCAAGTGATAGATCGTCAATCGCCGGCCGCTCAATCGCAAGGGATCTCCAATCGCCGTCGCCTGGCGATCAGCCGAGATCTCATTGGTAATGCGAACTTCCTGTCGCGCCCATTCGACGACCAATTCTTCGTCCTGAGCATTGATGGCGACTTCCTGGGTTGGGCGTCGATCCTGAGCATTGGAGACATAGAACTGCGATTCGGGCCAGCGACTGGCGAGCACAAATAGCAGTGACTCGGGGGCGTTGCCGTTGGATGTCAGCAGTGTCACTCGCGGCAGCGGTTCGATCGGAGAGATTCGCTTGCGCAGTTCAGTGAGCGATTGACTTCTGGAAGTGGGACGCGACAGTTCCAACACCCCCCAGCAAAGATGGCTCACAAACATCAGACAGACGGCGGCTTGCATGACCCACCGCCAATCGCGTTCGGTCCACCGACGAGCCCCTCGACGAATTCGCACCATCATTGTTGGAAGCAGGATGACTGTCAGAAACGCCAGACCAAAGACGGTGACGCCAAGCCAAGGCCGCTGCGAGACTCGCCAGGTGGTTAGCGCCAGCGTCGTCACGACCAGCAACGATTCCGCGAGCAGGTTGGTCTGGCGAGCGATTGTCGCCTTGATTCCCCAGGCGACGAGCAGTGCTGTCGGCAACAACAAGAATGCGTCCCAAGTATCGATTAGAACCGATCGGCGCAGTCCGGGGATATCGAACAGCAGTCGCAGCGCTAGGGCGGTCAACCACCAACCCAGGACGAATTGACAGCGTCGTCGGACGACTTCGCTGGTGGGGGTTCTCAGTTCCCGGATCACACTGACCAATCCGAGGATGAGCCAGCCAACGAGAAACGTGTTTTGAGCGAGCCATTCGCGCCAGCAGGAATGAGGCGTCTCAAGCGACGCGTTCAATGTGACGTGCCCTGCCCACCACGAATGCCAGAAGCCGCTTCCGTAGTTGGTCAGCATCATCAACTGCCACCAGCCACTGAAGGACAACGCTGTCAAAATGAAGACGATCAGCGTCCGCATCCCCAGCCAAAGTTGCCAGAGTCGGCTTCCTGCCGCGGGAGGAGTGGTCGATGCATTTCGCCCCCCTTGCAATAGCCAGGCGTGCAGCAGCATGGGAATGAAGAGCACGACTGCTACGGGACCGACGGTCAGCAGAGCCAAGCCCCAGGCTACTGCGCCGCAGAGCATCCGAATCGAAACGAGTTGTAGCGGGCCTTCCAGGTGGCTCAGAAATCCCCAGACCGTGAGGGCGATCAACAGGATTCCCAGCGCAGCGGGTCCGGGATTCGGAGCCAAACGCAGCAACACCGGATGCCCACAGAGCGCCCAGACTGTAATCAGGCCGAACGCCGCGCCGCCGAGTCTGCGACCGATCAAATACATCACCCAAATGGCACAGCAGATGGCGATTAACGGAAGTGCCCGCCAAGCGAGAAGAGACTCTGTGCCCAACCGCGGGACCACTATCGAGAGCAGCCATGATGAAAGTGGCGGTTGCTGGAGGTAGCCTTTCCCTAAGCCACCTCGTCCCGGTTCCAGCCAGTCTTGAATATCGATCGCTCTGGTCAGATCGAGCGCCCGCAAGCCCCAACCAGCCACGACATCGTCAAACTCGGTTCCCATCACCGCGGCCAGCGCGGGGATGAGGCCGGTCAAAACAACCAATGGGCCAAAGACGGTGACCCCGCGGAGCGGAGGAAACAGGCGATATCTTAAATCACCTGCCAACCGCAAAAGTTGTGAATCGTCGAGCGGGTTTACCATCGGTTTGCTTCAGCAGCGATCCGAATGCGAGAGCGGTATTGGCACGCGTCAGTGCTCAGTGCGAAGATCTGTGCTAGTCGGGATCGCGCTGTTCTCGCTTCCACCGGATGATGTCGTCCAGAATCTCGCCCAGTGTCATGGATGGCTTGTATCCAATTCTGGCAGCCAGGCGCGAGACATCGGGAACGCGTCGGCGCACATCTTCAAAGTCGTCTCCGTACGCATCGCGATAGGCAAGGTACTGGATTTCTATTCGCGGATCGACTCGCTCGATAATCTGGCTGGCCAAGTCTCGAATCGAGACCGGAGCATCGCTGCCGATGTTGTAGACGAACCCCTGAGCCGCAGGAGTTTCCACGAGGCGAATGATCGAGTTAACGACCTCTTTCACATGCGCGAAGCAGCGAACCTGTTCGCCATCGTCATAGACCACGACGGGACCGCCTTTAAGTGCCTGATCCACGAATCTCGGAATCACCATCCCGTAGTGTCCCACCTGACGCGGACCGACCACGTTGAAGAAGCGACCGATGACGACCGGCAAGCCAAATTTGCGGTGATACGCCAATGCCAGAAATTCGTCGATCGCTTTCGAGCAGCCGTAGGCCCAGCGGGGACGTGATGTCGGGCCGAAATGCAAATCGTCTTCTTCGACCCAGCGTTCCTTGGGATTCTTCCCATAGACTTCGCTGGTCGAAGCGATGAACACTCGTTGTTTGGCCGCAGCCGCGGCGCGCAACAACACCTCGGTTGGGAAGATGTTCGTTTCGATGGTGCGAACAGGATCGTCTGCCACCAGTTTCACACCCACGGCGGCCGCCAGGTGATAGATGATTTCGGCTCCCGCCATGGATTCGGCAAGCAGCACAGGGTCTGTAATTGAACCGTTGCGAATTGATAGGCGTGGGTGTTCGGAAACCCGATCGAGGTTGCTTTGCCGTCCGGTGGACATATTGTCCAGAACGACGACTTCGTGACCCAACTCCAGCAACTGCTCCGTCAGGTGGCTTCCAATGAAGCCAGCCCCGCCGGTGACCAGGCACCGTGCCATTCAACGTTCCTTATTTACTATATGAGATCGCCGATCAGAGCGGATCAATTGCTAACGACCGGTATTTCCGGTCTCACTCCCGTTCTGATGTCGCAGACGATAGCGAATGCCGGATGGATTGAACAACCATTGAGCAGGTCGGATCAGCCATCGTAGGCGCGTTCTTCGCGAGCCAAATCATCGATATGCCAGTCAGCGCCAAAAATTCGCAGAATTTTCTTCGGTCGATAACCTTCGAGCAAAAGGTCGGGTTGAAATCGAAGTCGCAGCCCATTTTGGCCGGGAGTCGCCGGCCTTGCGATGACTTCGACCATGGGGCCGCGAGCGGTGTCATTGATCTAATCGTGTGTCCGCAGGTCGATATTTGCTCAACTCGCGTGCGCTGAGCCGGGAGGCGGAAATTCACCCGGTCTTAATTGAAACTAGGTGAGCTTCACGTTGCCACCGTCCGTGCGAAATGTGGGCGGTTCGGCGTGAATGGCGCTGGCACCGACGAGCAAGCACGCGAATGTGATTAATCGAATGCTGTTCGTGAGAAATCCGAATCAAATAACGTCTCAAGCTGTCGCGATCGATTTCATTCCGCTGGCGATTGTGGGTCACTCAGTCGCCAGCGAGGATCGAAAATCTCCGCAAGGACTGCCTCCTGGGTGAAGCCATCTTTGGCCGGGGCGAATTTCAAGACGGCAAGGTCACCCAGTTTCGGATACAGACTGGCATTCGACGCTTTGAAGTCGGGCTCATGAAATGTGTGGCCTGAGTTCACGACCACGTACCGGTTGGGATTGAGCGGGTTCGGATAGATCAGGGCGAGGCCGTGGGTCGCGTTGTCATAGGATTGACCCATTACGCCGATCTCAGTTTTTGTCCACTTTACAGGAAGACGGCCGACGATTTTGGCCAGCACTGCATTTGAACCTGGGTCGCCAAACAGGATCAAGTGCTTCGTTTCAATCATTTCATCAGTGACTTGAGTATCGTTGATCACCGGCACACGAGCCCGCATCCACTTGTCGAATTCGCCTTCAAAACGAGACAGCGTCCACTTGGCCCAGTCATTTTGAGCCGTTGACCACGGAACCCCGGTCGGACGAACACACACAAAGGGCGACATGAACGCGTCGTCGATCGGTCCTTGAAGGTTGTGACGTTTTCGCGGTTCGTCACCAGCGTTGTCGTGAGACGCATATTTATGGGATTGGTTGTAGTCCCAGCCCACCCAGCCTCCCTCACGCTTCTCGAAATAAACGCCGGGCAACAAGCCGCCCGCTGCGGCACCGAGCGGCAGCGGCTTGCCGCCATCAATCACAATGTTGGCTGCCACATCTCGCATGATCTGCAGGACAGACGTGTTCTGGGTTGTCACGTTCAGCGTATCGCTGGCCGGGTCCACTTCGGCTTCGATGATGCTCGCTTCATAGGGCTTGATCTGTTCTTCGACGATCAGCCAATCGGTGCTGTTGTACTTCAAGGTGTAGGTGATGAATTTGATCTTCGACGGTGCTGGATACTGGGGACGCCCCGCTGCTGAGTATTCGGCATGGAACTTCATGAACTCGGCCAAGCTTTCGGGATGCCACTTATGTTCGGTCATCGGGCCAATCAGGCGCGGAATCGGGACGCCCAGTTTTTCGCCGAGTTCATGCATCGTCTTGGAAGCAAAAATCTGCTTATCCAGTTCGCCACCGTAGCCAATCGTGGGGACATCGAACGCGTTTAGCGCGTAATCTTGAGCATCGTAGATTCGCACCAGTTGCTGATGCAGTGGCGACAGCGGCTGTTTCAAACCAAGGTGGTGGATCGTGTCACAGAAACCGGCACCGGCTCCGACGGAACACCACTGCGACGGATAGTGCAGGCCCAAATGCCAGGCTCCGGCACCCCCCATCGAGAATCCCCGCAAGGTGACTCGGCGATCGTCGATGCGAAACAGGCGCTTCGTGGCGGCCATCGCTTCAAGGACGTCTTTCTCGCCTGCCCAACGATAGGCGTTGTTGGTGCGTCCGAAGACATCCAACTGAATATAGCTGTTGTCGCCCTTCGGATGCTTTCCTTCGTGCGAGTGGATAAAGCTGACTTCGTTCAGCGTGTCTCCACGTCCATGCAACTCGACGTGCAACGGCCAGCGTTTCGGGGCTTTGGGGTCGTAGTCGGGTGGAATCCGGACAGCGAATGGTTGGACCGAGCCATCGATCTCGGAGTAGTAGCCCAGCACGGTCGACCCCTCTCGGCCGAGCCACGGCTTCTTTGACTCGGCGAGTTCCTTCGCACGTTTCAGGCCTGTCTCGAGGAGTTCGACAGTCCACTTGGCGTAATCCGGCTTATAGAACTCATTGTGCCGGACGATCCAATCGGCCGCCTTGGCGAAGACTTCGACATCTGCGACGGGGCGAACATCCTCGCGACCCACTTTCAACTTATCGACGGCCTCATGCAGTTCCGTCAGCGTCGCCGTGATCGTCGCAGCGGAGTCGCCGGGGGGCTGAGCCTGAGCAAAAACTGCCAAATTCGCGGAGACCCACAGACATCCGCAGAGAAATACAAACCGCCTCATGCGTGCAACTTTCTGATGAGCGAACAGATCGAAGCGACTTCAGACACGGATTAAGGAGCCGGGGTCGTTGGAGCGGGCGAGATTGGAACCACCGTGACCGGGGCGGTTTCGTTGCCGATGAAACCGCAAGTCTTGTGAGCCCCGTCGCAAAATGGCTTCCTCTGCGAATGGCCGCAGCGGCAGAGTGCGATATTGGCTTTGCCTGTCAGGTCGTACTGGTTGCCCAGGTGATCGGTGAGGGTGACCGGGCCAGTGATCAGGATCGAACCATTCTCGCGAACTTTGATAACGACGTCGCTCATTGCTGTTTTCCTTGAATTCGAGACTTCCAGTCGAATGCTAGATCCAGTGCCGGTGCGGAGTGTGTCAGAGCTCCGACGCTGATGCGTTCCACGCCAGTCTGAGCGATCGCGGTCACAGTTGCGAGCGTCACACCGCCTGACGCTTCCAACAATATCTTGGGTGCCAGTCGATCTCGGACTGCGACAGACGCGCGCAAGGAATCCAAATCCATGTTGTCGAGCAGGACGATGTCGGGATGGCCTTGAATCGCATCTTTCAGTTGCTCAATCGAGTCGACTTCCACTTCGATCGATACTCCCGACGGGGCAAATTGACGTGCTGTTTCCACGGCGGCCGCGATACTCGACGATTCGGACCAGGCGGCAATATGGTTGTCCTTGATCAGGACGCCGTCATACAAACCCATGCGATGATTGGTGCCTCCACCACAGCGAACGGCATATTTTTCGAGGAGGCGCCAGCCAGGAAAAGTCTTCCGCGTATCAAGAATCTTGGCTCGCGATCCCTGGACGGCATCGACGAACTGCCGGGTGACGGTCGCGACGCCGCTGAGGTGCGTCATGAAATTGAGCATCGTTCGTTCACCGGTCAGCAGGGACCGGAGCGGTCCCATCACGGTCGCGACGACCGTACCCCGCGAAACTAACTCCCCATCGCGTCGGTTGGGTTCCCACGTGACGGATGGATCCAGATGGGCGAAAGCCATTTCTCCGACTGGTGAGCCCGACAGAATTCCTTTCGACCGAGCCACAACTTGAACGACCGCCTGTTCGTCGGGGCGGATCAACGCCGCGCAAGTCAAATCGCCGCGGGAATCCAGATCTTCCGCGAACGCAAGTTCAATCAGCGTCTGGGCTGCAGAGCGTTCAGGGGCCAGAAACGTGTCCTCGATCATGGGGCAATCTTCATCACGAAAGTGCGATCGAACGTCGGGAAGGTATGGCGCGATGATGCCTCAAATGCGGCATCCTTGGCAACTCAGTCGAACGCGTGACCGCGGACCGGCTGCCGTACATTACTTTATTGTTATCTTCGTGTCTGACTGCTGCTCGAGAGTCGCTGTCGGGGAGTTGCGACAATGCGACTGACTGGTTTCGTTGCAGGGGTTTTGTTATCTCTTTTGTGCTTACGTCTGTTCCCGTGAAGGGTTCTGGCGGATTTTACACGTCGGTGATGATTAATCTTCTTGAGTATTTATTCCTGCGAAACGGACTTTTCAGTCCTGAAATTGGCCGGTGTCGGCGGTTTCAGAGGTGATGGAGAAATATAGAGATGCATGAACTAATCAATAACTTCCAAGCCCTGTTTTCGGCGAGCTGGAACCTCATTATCACCCTGCTGGGGATGATGCTTCCCTGGACGCCGTTGATGGCCTGGGTCGCGTTCTGGCTGCTGGCCGTGAATTGGGTCAAATTGCGCGAAGTCATGATCGTGGGTGGTTGGATTGGTGTGGTCTTGATCGGGGTGATGATGGTTCTGGTGTGGGGCATGGTCGCTCCACCGACGGATGGAACTCATCATCTTTTCGGGCTGAATGTCACCAATTTCGTGGGCAAGACGGTCTATGTGACAGCGCTGTTCACGATCATGTTCCTGTGTGGGTCGGTGCAATTGTCGGGCGCCTGTGGGAAGCTGGCTCAGTTTCCTGAAGAAGTTGCAGACGATGGCCACGGCGACGCGCATGGGGCCCATGACGATCACGGACATGGACACGATGATCATGGGCATGCGGATGCACATGCAGCAGTGGGACATTGATTCCGCAATAGGCCTGTCGAGTCCGGCCTGATTCGCCGGGCCCTGAATCCCACAAATGCCCGTCCGATCGTTCGGCGGTTGCACAGCAGAAGGTTGGCCGCTGGATGTTTGAGAAGCTCGGAGAATTGATTGTCCGTGCCTGGCCGGGAATTCTACTGGCCTGGTTCAGCGTGTTAATTGTGACCGCTGTCATGGCGCCACCTTTAGATGATGTGGCAGAGACCGAAGAATTTGCATTTCTGCCGTCCACCACACCAAGCCACGTTGCTGAAAAGCTGTTTGGTGAGGCGTTTCCGAAGAAGCTCGTTCCCAGCCGCGTCGTCATTGTCGTTCGGCGTGAGCAGGAGAGCGGCCTGCAGGAACGCGACTGGAAGTGGATCGACAATCATCAGGAGGTCGACGCCGCCAAAGAACGCAATACCGAGCTACGACAGCGTTTACTCGAAATTGCCGAAAAACAAGGGGGCTTGGCCCAGGGTGACGAACTTGCCGACAACGTCGGTGCGGTCAGCAACAAAGGGGGATCGCCCATCTCGGCGATTCGGACCTATCAGGATCCGACTCTGGGACGGCTGCTGAAGAGCAAAGACGGCAAAGCCACTTTGGTTCTGGTGGAACTGACGACCGATTTCTTGGATTCTCATAACCAACCGACGGTGAAGGCGATTGAAGACCTGTTCACTGATCCGGAGTTCCGCCAGCACATCCCGGCCGGTTTAGACCTTTCTCTCAGCGGTGAAGCGACCGTCGGACGCGACATGCAGGTCGCCGCTAAGAATAGCGCCAAGGCCACGGAAACCCTGACCGTGGTATTGGTTGTGATCCTGCTGATCGGGATTTATCGAGCTCCGCTGCTGGCGTTAATTCCATTGATGACGGTCTTCGTCTCGGTGAAGCTGACGATGTCGCTGCTGATTCTGATGGCCGAGCGACATTGGGTAACGCTGTTTACCGGCGTCGAGTCGTATGTCACCGTGCTGCTGTACGGGGCAGGCGTCGATTACTGCCTGTTCTTGATCGCACGATACAAGGAAGAGCTGGACGGCGGAGTCAGCATTAGCGAAGGAGTTTCGAACTCGGTCGCGAAGGTCGGGGCCGCTATTGCCGCCAGTGCCGGCACCGTCATCTGCGGTATCGGGATGATGATGTTCGCCGAGTTCGGCAAGTTCCGACAGGCCGGTTTTGCGATTTCGTTCGGTCTGGTGATTGTGCTGTTAGCGTCGCTGACTTTCACGCCTGCGTTCCTGCGGTTGGTTGGTCGATGGGCTTTCTATCCGCAAATGAGAACTGAACGAGTCAACACCTCTGGAGGGTGGCTGCCGACAGTCAGTCTGGCGTCGAAGCTGGGTGATGTTCGCTGGATGCAGAACATCTGGGACTCGGTCGGCCGACTGTTGATCACCCGCCCGATGACGCTTTGGCTGGTCAGTCTGGGTCTGATGATGCCGTTCGCCGTGGTCGGTGTCATGTTCTACACTCATCTTAGCTACGGGCTGTTGTCCGACTTGCCCTCGAACTCCGCCAGCCTGGCGGGAACTCGCGCTGTTCAGGATCACTTTCCGGCCGGTGCGACTGGTCCGATCACGGTGCTGCTGAAAAATGACAAGATTGATTTCTCTCAGCCAGGCGATGAGGCCAATCCTGGTGGGCTGACGCTCATTCGAGAGCTTTCCAAATCGTTGTACGATCGTCGCGATGAGTTGCAGTTGGCAGACGTGCGGAGTGTTTCAAACCCTTATGGTGGCGAAGAATCGATCGACGACATCATCAACGGTTTGTCACCGCTACGACGGAAGAGAACTCGCGATTTGATTATCGAGCATTACGTGAGCCGGCAGGTTTCGGATCATGTGACTCGACTCGAAATCACGACCGCGATGGACCCGTTTTCTCGCGACAGCATGAAGCACCTGTCGTTTATCCAGAATGAAATTGGGACTCTGCTGCAGAAGTTCGGTGGGGCTGGAACAACGATTCTGATCACGGGTTCGACGGCAAGTATTCGCGATCTGAAAACGGTGACCGACGGCGATCAGATTCGAATCGACGTGCTGGTCGTTTCGAGTGTGTTTCTGATTCTGGTCCTGCTGCTGCGAAGGCCTGCGATCTGCCTGTACCTGATTATCACGGTGCTCTTCAGCTATCTGGTTGCTCTCGGGGCTACCTATCTGGCCTATTGGGCTTTCGATCCGGCCAACTTCGCGGGGCTGGATTGGAAGGTGCCGATGTTCTTGTTCACGATCCTGATTGCGGTTGGCGAGGACTACAACATTTTCTTGATGACTCGCATCGAAGAAGAGCAGAAGCTATATGGTCCGGTTCAGGGTGTGATCCATGCGCTGCAGAAGACCGGGCGGATCATTTCCAGTTGCGGGATCATTATGGCCGGAACATTTTGTTCGCTGGCCGCAGGTTCACTTCGTGGGATGTGTCAGCTTGGATTTGCACTGGCCTTCGGCGTGCTGCTCGATACGTTCGTCGTCCGTCCGATCCTGGTACCAGCTTACTTAGTGTTATTGAACAGCGGACGTTTTGGGCGGTTGGGACCATGGCTGGGAGCCTTGCCACCGGAGACGGCAGAATCGAAGGCTGCCCGAGCCGAGACTGCACCTGCCGCGAGCTAACTCGAATTGAATTGCCGTATCGCTCCACTTTGATGGGTTCTTGTCGATGTCGACTGATCGCCATGCATCTCGCCGGTCAAAACTAGTCCAGTTAATTCGTAAGTCCGGCGTCAGCGCGATGCTGGTTACGAATCCGAGAAACGTCACCTACCTAACAGGCTTTACAGGCGAAGACTCGTACCTGCTGATCGGTCCGGGCCAGCTTCTAATCATCAGCGATAGTCGATTTGAGACTCAATTAAAGGACGAATGCCCCGATATCGCAGTCGAAATCCGGACCGCCCGGGCTTTGATGCCGGAATTTCTCGCGAATTTGCTGCCGAAGCTCTCGCTTAAATCGATCGGAGTCGAGAGCACGTCGTTGGTCGCCAGCGTCCGTGATCTGCTGGTTGAGAAGCTGAAGCCGGTCGAAGTCGTTTCACAACCTGGAATGACTGAAGAGCTTCGGATGATTAAAGATCCTGACGAGATTGCCGAACTTCGGCTCGCCGTGCGGCAGGCCGAACGCGGGTTCGACATCATGAGGTCGTTGATCGTTCCCAGTCAGACTGAGCGAGAGGCGGCACATGAGCTGGAGCATGGAATGCGCCGCTTCGGTGCACTTCGCGCTGCCTTCGAGCCGATTATAGCAGTAGGCGATCGAGCTGCGCTCCCTCACTATCGTGCCGGTTTGCGTCGTTTTGACGAAGCTGGTTTCACGCTGGTTGACTGGGGTGCGGTCAGCAGCAAGGGGTATCACAGTGACTTGACGAGGGTTCTGGTCACTAGTAAGCTCCCGCCGAAACTACACCACGTGTACGGAGTTGTGTTGAAAGCTCAGCAGGCGGGGATCGCCGCAATTCGACCGGGGGCGCGATGTCAGGATGTCGACGCTGCCGCTCGAAAGGTGATTGATCAAGCAGGCTTCGGGAAGTACTTTGGACATGGGCTGGGGCATGGGATCGGCTTGGAGATTCACGAAGGGCCGCGACTAAGTCCCATCTCAACCGACGAACTGAAACCTGGGATGACCGTGACTGTCGAACCAGGGATCTATTTGCCGGGAGTAGGCGGAGTCAGAATCGAAGACGATATACTCGTGACACGTGACGGCCATGAGGTTCTTTCCTCTGTCCCCAAGGACGAGCCGATCACGATCATGTGAGAGATGTTGAACAGGTGACGAGGCGATTGAATGGGTAGTGAACCCGCTCAACCGGGCAAGTCCTTCAAGCAACTAAAATGTCGAGCCGATAGGCTAAGACCAGAAGCGATAAGGGATTCGTATGGCAGAGACTGCTAATTCGGGCGATGCCCCATTTGACCTCGATAAGTTGAAGCAACTGGTCGAGATGATGGAATCGCATGGGTTGACGGAAGTTCACCTGCGACGCGGTGACGAGCAGTGGCGTTTGCGACGTGGTCCCGAAGTGGTCCAGGTCCCGCAGCAATACGCACCAGCTCCCGTCCAGATGGCGGCTGCACCCGCTCCGGCTGCTTCGTCGGCCGCACCTGCTGCTGCACCGGCCGCCGATGCTGGCTTGATCGATATCAAGAGTCCCACGGTCGGGACGTTTTATGCCGCACCGTCGCCGGGCGAGCCTGCATTCGTTTCCGTTGGCTCGGTGGTGACGCCCGAAACGATCGTCTGTCTGCTGGAAGCCATGAAGGTTTTCAACCAGATCCCGGCCGAAGTCAGCGGAACGATCACTGCGATCCTGGTGAAGAGCGGTGACGCGATCGAGTTCGGTCAACCCTTGTTCCGCGTGAAGCCGTAATTGTCGCAAGTCGGCTCTGAAGGCTCTCCTTCCAGGACGACGACCTCGCCCCTCAACACGGATAGTGTCTCAGCATGTTTCAGCGCATTCTGGTCGCCAATCGAGGCGAGATAGCTCTTCGAATTCTTCGCGCCTGCCGTGAGATGGGAATCGAAACGGTCGCCGTCTGCAGCGAGGCCGATCGAGGTTCAGACTATCTGAAGCTCGCCAGCGAATCCATTTGTGTGGGGCCGGCTCAAGCGGCGGGCAGCTACCTGCTGATTAAGAACATCATCAGCGCGGCTGAAATCGGCAACGTGCAAGCCATTCACCCCGGCTACGGCTTCCTGTCGGAAAATGAGCACTTTGCGGAAGTCTGTCGCAGTTGCAACATCGACTTCATTGGTCCTTCCTCAGATGCGATGGGCAAGCTGGGTGACAAGATCACCGCTAAGGAAATCGCCAAGTCTGCTAAAGTGAACCTGGTTCCGGGCAGTGAGGGCCTGATTGAGAGCGAAGAAGCCGCGTTGGCGATTGCCGCCAAAATCGGCTATCCAGTGCTGATTAAGGCCACGGCTGGTGGCGGCGGTAAGGGGATGCGAGTTGCTCGCAACGACATCTCGCTGAAGACCGGCCTCAAGCAGGCTGCCGTTGAAGCCGAGAAAGCCTTCAATAACGCTGGTGTCTATCTCGAAAAGTACATCGAGAATCCTCGCCACGTCGAAGTCCAGATCATTGCCGACCTGCATGGTGAAGTGGTTCACTTGTGGGAACGCGATTGCTCCAGCCAACGCCGACACCAGAAACTGATCGAAGAATCCCCTGCTCCAAACTTGCCGCAGGCTGTCCGTGAAGACATCTGTAAAGCTGCTGTCCGACTGATCAAGGTGGCGAACTATACGAATGCCGGGACGGTCGAGTTCATCGTCGACAAGGATAACAAGTTCTACTTCATCGAAGTGAACGCCCGTATTCAGGTTGAGCATCCTGTCACGGAAATGGTGACCGGCATCGACCTGATCCAGCAGCAGATTCGCGTTGCCAGTGGTGAACCGTTGCCATGGAAACAAAAGGCGATTCCGTGCAACGGGCATGCGATTGAAGTTCGTATCAACGCCGAAGACCCAGAGAATGACTTCCGCGGCTCGCCCGGTCGGATCACGAAACTGCGCGTCCCCGGTGGCCATGGAGTTCGTTGGGATTCGCATGTGCACGAGGGATATGTAGTCGGTCCGTACTACGATTCAATGATCGGCAAGCTGATTGTTCACAAGCCGTCGCGTCCCGAAGCGATTGCCTGCATGAAACGCTGTCTGGACGAATTCGTTGTCGAAGGGATCAAGACGACGATTCCGCTGCTGAAGCGAATTCTGAATAATTCGGCGTTTGTGGAAGGCCGAATGGATACGACGTTTATCGAACAACACCTGCTGGTAAAGTAATCGGCTGATTTCCGCCGAGTTCGACGCTATTACGACAGATCGTTTGCGTCACCGACCTGGCTGATCCCACAATGAGTTCGTGGCGAGATGCTCGATAGCTCGCCTCGTCAATTTTCTATCTCGAAAGAGCCAGCGCAATGACTGAAGTGTACTCTTCGACTCCCAAGCGTCAGTTCAAGAAGGTCGCGATCCTATTTTCCGGCGGACCGGCTCCTGCCGCGAACGCGGTGATCTCGACCGCCGCCGCCAGCTTCCTGCGACGCGGCACTGAAGTCGTCGGCATCAAGCATGGTTACTCGAATCTCGAGAAGTATGATCCGGCCACTCCACTGGTGGCAGGTACCGACTTCCTTGTGCTCGACCAGAAGACGCTGCAGCGCACGCGAAACACCGGCGGGATCTTGATGGGGACGGCACGAGCCAACCCAGGCAAGTCGATTTCCAGCCCGGCTCACCTGCAGGATGCCGAGCGAACGAAACGCTTGCGAGCGGTCTACGACGGTTTGCGTTCAATTGGTGTCGAAGCATTGATCTCGATTGGTGGCGACGACACGCTGAAGACAGCGAACAAGTTTCAGCTCTTCCAGGAATACCTGCCAAAAGACCTGCCGCGCATCCCCGTCGTGCATCTGCCCAAGACCATCGACAACGATTATTTCGGAATTGATTTCACGTTCGGTTACTTCACTGCTGTCGACGTAATGGCGACGGAAATTCGTAACCTGCTGGCCGACGCCGAAGCGAACTCGGCGTATTTCATCGTGGAAGCGATGGGACGCAGTGCTGGCTGGCTGGCTTATGGAGCTGCCATCGCTGGTGAAGCGAGTCTGGTGCTGAGCGTGGAAGACATTCCGCCGGAAGAGCGATCGATCGAAAAGACGGTCATCGACGAAAACGGCGCGTTCATGGGCTACGACGACATTCGCAAGCCTGGCGAACAGATTGTCGAACATGAGATCATGAATCACGACAATTTCGTCGCCCGAATCGCGAACACGATTAAGGTGCGCGAAGAGAACAAGCGTGGCTTCGGCGTCATCGTGATTTCGGAAGGTCTGGCCGAACTGCTGCCCGCCAAGTACCTCGTCGGTATCAAGCGCGACGATCACGGCCACATCAAGGTGTCGGAAGTCGATCTGTATCGTAAAGTCGCCAAGTGGGTCTCCACCGTCTACAAAGATCAGACCGGCAAGGACAAGAAGTTCACGCCGCTGCAACTCGGTTACGAAACCCGTTGTGCTCGGCCGCTGGCATTCGACGTGATCCTTGGAAGCCAGTTGGGCGTCGGTGCCTATCGTGCCCTTGCTGAACAAGGTCTGAGCGGCGTGATGGTTTCAGTTGAAGGCCAGATGCAGCTCAAGTACGTTCCGTTCGAGCAACTTGTGCGGCAGTCAGATCTGGTCACCGAAGTGCGTCACATCATTCCTGGAAGTGACTTCCACCTGCTGGCCCGGTTCCTTGAACACTATCCCGAAGCCAAGTAGTGATTGATTGAAACGAGAAGGCCCTGTCGCAAGACGGGGCCTTTTTTCATTCAGCAACTGCGCGACCAGGACGATTCGTGGTGATCCATACGAATGCGCGTCCCGCTTCGTCCTGCCAGATCTCGCGAGAGAGCTTCTTGGGGATCACCATGGTCTTTAAGGCGACGCTCCATGATGTAGAGGCTCGTTTGAATGAAACATCGATTTTCGACAGGTCGATCTTCGCTTTTTCGATCTCGTAGTTATCGATCAGAACCGGGGTTTCGGTCAGCTCTTCGACAGTCGAGAGCAGGTCGGTGAGCGGGACCTGGTCGAGTTCGATCGGTGTCATCGCGAATAGTTTGGGTGCTGCTTTCAGACGTTGCTTCTGCAGCGGCCAACCAACCGGCCACAGATCTTTACGCAGCTCTTGTGGTTCGACCAGCAATTCCAGTCCGTCAGCCGGAGTGCGATTGGGGCGAAACCCCAAGCTGCAGTCGTTCAACATGATGGCCAGCGCCGTCGCGGCGGTGAATCCACGCACATCTTGTCGAACCGTCGACTTCGAACCGAGCAGCCGTAACTGCGCCGTCGCGGCTTGACTGAACTTGATCGGAAACTTCGCCGGAAGAGGCAATTTGGTGACGGCCTCTGTGATTGGTAAATCGATCGTCTCTGCTTCCGCAGGCTTCAGCAGACTGCTGTAGAGAAGATTGAATTGGTCTTTCGACAAGCCCCAGTTGGGTTGACCATTGGGCGTCCCTTGAGCCCCATAGGTTTTCAGTTCATCAATCCACTCGCGCAGCTTGGGCCCATCTGCGAGTTCAAACGAATGCCCCGGAAAGCTGATCCGGCCACTGCGATCAAGAGTCCCAATCGCCGTGACATAGCGAATTGTCCCGACGATTCGTTCACGAACCTCCGGCTTGTCGTTCACGGTCGGTCGCTGAATCTGGATCGAGACATCCATCGGCTCCAGCAGCTTGCTCCATTGCTGAGAATGCAATCCGCCGCCATCGGTGTTGGCGAACAGTCTCAGCTCGATGATCGTGCTCCGCGGCTTTGATGAGTCGGCAGGGTCAACGAGTTCATTTCGCTTTGGTGGTAGTGGTCGACTTTGGCAGTGCGCCAGTTGCGCTGAAAAACTCAGCATTAGAATAGTCACGAGCCAGCAGTATCGAATCATGGTCGCATCCTCTTGGTGGCCTCGCGCTCGTCTCGTCCCGATATGAACCGATTTGTAGATGATTGTCAGAATTGGCTGAATGCCAATGCCGATCATGAATGAAACGAGCCAACTATCCCAGCCGCCATCTCGCCTGTCTCAACTGTGCGTTCGGTGAATCCTTGAGCAACTCGTACCAGACTGTCACCAATGTCCCGTCGTCACATTCAACAGTGGACGGGTAGCCCATATCACCGGAATGGGCACCGGCGTTGATCGTGATAGGCTCGCTCCAGGTGTCTCCCTCGTCACTGCTGACTCGGGCGTGGTTGCCAATTGACGGTCGGCGGTAACCGTAACTCATCAGGAGTCTGCCATCCCTTAGCCGCAGCAGATGCGAGGGGAAGCCCCAGACGCCGATCGGGTGCGGCGTGGACCAACTACGGCCTCCATCCTCTGACTCCGTTTGCAGGATTTCGCGATCGTTTGCTTTGTTGTGGTTGCGGATGTGAGCGATCAGGCGGCCTTTGGCGGTCTCCACGGCATGCAGTTCGTGATATTCGTGATTGTTGTCTCCTTCGCGAGTGGGGATCGTGCTGAGCCACTCCCAGGTCAGGCCGTCATTTTTGGAGTAGCAGGCTCCGACTCGTCGTTCTGGCTTCCAAAGCTCGACGCCGACGTACAAGAGGCGACCGTCTGCCAATTGAATTGGGCCGTGAGGGCTGTTCACTGGGACTTCGTAGCGCGCCGACCAAGTCACGCCGCCATCGGTCGAGCGAATCATCCACGTGCCAACCTCGGCCTGACGCTGTTCGGCCGAGATGCGGTTATGGACCGCTCGCCATTCCCGAAGCTTCAGGTCTTCCCAAGCTCCCGGCTGACCCGGCGCGAGCTTCTCGGCTTTGTCGAGCAGCGGTTGATAGGCGAGTGACGTAAACGTCGTGACCAGGATCGACCCCTTGGCCGTCTCCAGCACGCCAGCGTCGCGTTCATCAATCGGACCATCGAGTAAGACCTGAGGCCACCGCCAGGTCTTGCCATCGTCCTGCGACCGCATCAATTCGACACGGCCGAAGGGACAGACATGGGCTTCGCGGCCACCGGACCAGACAACCAGCAATTCACCATTCTTGCGGCGAGTGATCGTTGGCCACCCATGATACAGCGGCGGCTTCCAACTGATCAGTTTTGTTTCTTCGATGATGGCTTTCGGTTCAGCGGCCGCGCCGAAACGTGAGACTGATAGCGAGGCCAAGCTGGCGGCTGCCGCCAACAAAGCTTCTCGACGATTGATCAAATCCGTCATGGGAGTTTTTTCCCTTTGGTTTTCGGCTGATGACTCTTGGTTTGCTGCAGTCCCTTGGTGATCGCATTCTTCTGCATCTGCTTCCGCAATTGAGGGAATTTGGACGCAGGCTTCCGTGCGCCACTGCTACTGGATCGGCTCATGTTTGGATTGCCCTCAAAGTGGAATGCTGCACGTTGAAGTGGGGTGAGAGGTTTCGCAAGTGACACGAAGCACGGCAATTTTGTGGTCGGGCAACGTCAGGGTCTTTACGCCATCATACCGGATTGAAACGCAAAGTCGCCAAGGCGCAAAGACGCCAAGAAGAAAAGAGTCGTCGCCTTCCTTGCGTCTTTGCGCCTTGGCGACTTTGCGTTTATCACCGCCCAATTGCCGCTGGCATGGCTGATAAGTAGGATAGCCGCTTCATCGCTGATCTTGCTTATGGAGTCGTTCATGACAGACTTGCCAGCTTCTCGCGAATCGGATGGATATTCACGCCGAGCCGTCTTAGGTTCCGCGTTCGCAGCGGCGGGTACGATGGCGGCGATGCACGGTCCTTTCGGATTAGAACGCGTGGCTCAGGCCGCCGTCGGTGATGCACCGAAGCCTGGCAAACGCTATGCGATGAAGAAGTCGATTAACCAGTGGGCGTTCCCCTATCCCGACAAGATGTCCATTGAACAATGCCTGAAGCTGGCCAAGGCGGCGGGGTTTGATGCGATCGAACTGAACTATGATCTCGACAAAGATCTGTCGCCGAAATCGGGGACTAAGGAATACACGGCGATCCGCCAGATGGCTGACAAGATCGGGATTCAGATCAGTGGCATCTGCTCGTTCTTGTTCTGGCCCTATCCGTTTACGAGTCATGATCCTGCCAAGCGAGCTCGCGCGCTGGAGTTGGCGGGACTGATCGCGCAGGCCGCTCATGATCTGGGCACCGAGAATGTCCTGGTTGTTCCGGGTGCGGTTCATATTCCATGGCGAACCGACTATGAGCCCGTCGCGAACGACTTGTGCCTGACGCGGGCGAAGGAAGCGATTGGCAAGTTGATTCCTGCGGCTGAAAGGCTGAAGGTCAACTTGAACATGGAGAACATTTTCTTCAACGGCTTCCTGATGACGCCAATGGAAATGAATGACTTTGTCGATAGTTTCCACAGCGATCGCATTCACGTTCATTTCGACACCGGGAACATCATGCAGTACCAGTTCCCGGAGCACTGGATTCCGATTCTGGGCAAGCGAATTAAGAATGTGCATCTCAAAGAGTTCACGAAGAAAGGAACCGATTCGTCGTTGGAAGCCTTCCGTCCGCTGCTGGATGGAACCACAAACTGGCCAGCGGTGCTGGAGGCGTTTGAAAAGATCGATTATCGCGGCTACCTGACCTTCGAGTACTTCCATCCGTACCAGCACTGGCCCGAGGCATTAGTCTATCAGACGGCCGATTCGCTCGATCGAATGCTTGGTATCAAGTAGCCCGGATAGCAATGCTGAGAAGTTCGGAAATTGCTCGGTCTATGCGGTCGCGGTCCGTAGCACTTTCCGCTAAAAGGCATGTTCTCGAACGAGCGATATACTGATTCTTGACGGCAAATTCGGAACGAATTGAATTCTTGAAGCCAGGCCCATGACAGCCCCGATCCTTTACTGTGGTGATACGAGTCTGGAGACCGCCGCGAGTTATCTCGCGGGAGTGATCACTCATGCCGGTTGGCAGTTCGACTACGTCCCGAGCCACGTGAAGGTCTCGCGAGACATCGTCGATCAGCCGCGTTCGTTGCTGATCCTCAGCGACTATCCCGCTCAACAGTTTGCTCCCGAACTGCAGCAACTCGTGATCGACCAAGTGAATCGAGGCATGGGTTTGCTGATGATTGGGGGGTGGGAATCATTTCACGGGCTCGGTGGCGATTGGGATCAGGCACCTTTGGCGGGTCTCTTACCTGTCGAGATCAGCGCTGAGGATGATCGAGTCAACTTCGATCAACCGGCGTTGTTGCATCCGGCCGACTGGCGGGACGAGAAAGTATTTGGACTTCCCTGGTCGCAGCGGCCCCCGACTGTTGGGGGATTGAACCGGTTCATTGCCAAGCCTGAGGCATATGTCTGGCTGAACGTCACTCCTTATCAGCCACGATATGATCGGGATATTGGTGCCATTCAGTGGGTCACAACGCGTGAAAGCATTCCAGCATTGGTGGCGAGTGCTCGAGGTCGCGGTCGCGTGGCGGCCTTCGCCAGTGATGTCGCACCTCATTGGGTCGGCGGGTTTGTCGACTGGGGAGCGACTCGGGTGACGGCTCAGGCACCCGGTGCGGGAGCCATTGAAGTGGGCAGCGACTATGCTCAATTCTGGAAGCAACTGTTGGCTTGGACGGGGCAACTCGACTGAGATGACATGCCGATGTGCTATGAGTTTGCTGTAACAATTATTCTTGGTTTCTCAGAGGGTTCGCTGAATGGCCGGTGGAAATGTGCTGATCGGACAGTCGGGTGGTCCGACGTCGGTAATCAACTCGTCATTGGCCGGGGTTGTGGACGGCGCGCTCAAGACCAAAGGCGTCGGACGCGTCTTCGGGATGCGATTCGGTATTGAAGGAGTCCTGAATGATTACCTTGTCGATCTCGGCAGTGAAGCGCCGAGCGTACTCAAGGGATTGCGATCGACACCCGGCAGTGCACTGGGCTCCAGCCGGTTGAAATTGAAGGACGAGCACTTCCCGACGATCCTGAAGCAATTGAAGAAGTACGACATTCGGTACTACTTCATGATCGGCGGCAATGACACGATGGACACGATTCATCGCGTCACGAAATACGCCAACGAAAATGGCCACTCGATGGTCGGGGTCGGCGTGCCGAAGACCGTCGACAATGACCTCTATGGGACAGATCACACACCGGGATATCCCAGTGCCGCGCGGTATATGGCGCTGAGCGTCCTGCAAGCGGGCGTGCTGGCTCGCGATATGCAGAAGGTAGACCAATTCGTCATCTTCCAATCGGTCGGTCGCAGCGCGGGATGGCTACCGGCGGCCACGGCATTGGCGCGGGGAGGAGATTTAACCGCACCGCATGTGCTATTGCTGCCCGAACGCCATTTCAATCGTGACGCGTTTCTGCAGGCCGTCGCTGCCGCCCAGAAGAAATACGGCTTTGCCAGCATCGTCTGTGGTGAAGGGCTGACCAACGCCGATGGATCTCCCGTGTCTGTGTCACAGACGAAGGACAAGTTCGGGAATGTGGAATTCGGTGCTATGGGAGGCACGAGTGCGGCGATGATGCTGCACCGGATGATTGCCGACGAATTCGGTTGGCGCGGTGAATTCCAAGTCACTGAGTCTCTGCCGATGTGTGCGGCCGACCGTGGTTGCAAGCTGGACTTCGATGAAGCATTTGCGTGTGGCAAGCAAGCGGTCAAGCTGGCGGCGCGAGGCGAAGGTGGCGTCATGGTGACGATGAAACGGACTAACAAGCCCGGTGAGCCCTACGCAATCGACTTCGGGACGATTTCATTGAGCGAAGTTGCAAATCACGAGCGCCCGATGCCTGATAACTTCATCACGAAGGATGGCTTCGGCGTCACGAAGGCGTTTCTCGACTATGCCGCTCCCCTGGTGGGGCCGCTGCCAACCTATTCGTCGCTGGCCGCGAAAAAAGCAAAGGCCTGATTGATGCCGGTCTTTGTTATCATTCAGAGATTGCCGCACTTTCGCTGGCAACATTGATGAGGAATTGAATCGTGATCGCTGATCGAGCTCCCTATTCTCAATGCAATCTTGTGAAAGATATGCTGTCTACGGCTGACGTCATCAAGTCGTTCGACCCCAGTGTCGTGAATGCTACCGCGGCGGAGATCGCCGCCACCGGACGGCTGCTGTTTACGGGTGAAGGATCCAGCCGATTGTTTCCCGCGAAAGCGGCGATTATGCAGTCGCGACAGCAGGGATGGCCCTGCGTGCTGCATACGGAAGCGGGGCGGCAATCGCAGCAGTATTGCGTAAAAGGCTGGTCTGTGCTGGGGATGTCAAATTCGGGTCGTACCGCCGAAGTGATTCGGCTGTTCAACGGCCTGAAAGGATCGGAGCATGCCGCTCGGTATAGCCTTACTGCGATGCCAGATTCGCCGCTGGAAGCTTTAGCTGCCCGTGGCCATGTCTTGAAGTGCGGCAAAGAAGGAGCTGTCGCCGCGACGAAGAGCGTCGTCGAACAGGCGCTGTTCTGCCGAGCTCTGGTCGAAGCGATTGCCGGACAGCCGACGCTCGCCTCGCGACTACCGTTGCTGTCAGAACAAGTTCGGACGGCTCTGACTCAGACGATTGATCCAGCGATCACGGCCAAACTGGCCAAAGCGGGCGCGATTTACTTCGCCGGACGGAATGACGGTGTGGCCGAGGAACTAACGCTTAAGACGAATGAGATCACTCGGAAGCGTAGCGACTACCTCGAGGGGACGTACGCGGTGCATGGGATCGAAGAGATAATGCAGGCGGACGATGTGGTGGTCTGGATTGATCCGTACGAAGAGTCTGAACAGAAATTCCACGATGTGCTGGTGAAAGGTGTTGGCCTGACGGTGATCGCCATTTCGTCTCGGCCGACGATGTTCCCGACAGTGACCATTCCCGATGCCGGCGACCTGGCAGGATTTGTGCAGTTGGCTGCGGGATGGAATCTGCTGGTCGAAGCAGGAATGGCCTTGGGGATCGATGTGGACAAGCCGCAGCGGGCTCGCAAGGTGGGCAATGAATTCACTGGTTGATAGCAGCGTGTGAGAAACGGGTTGAAGACTTCCACAATGATCGACGACTATGAATTATTCGTTTCTCGCACCCCGGCAGATCGTCTTCGGCTGGGGTCGGCGTGCTGAACTGGGCACATTGGCTGCGACCTTGGGGCAGCGAGTGTTTTTGGTGTCGGGAAGCCGTACGCTCGAACGGACCGGCGTGATTGATCGGCTGATTGCCGATCTGGCTTCGGCGGGATTGCAGGTGCTGGGATTTCCGGTCGAATCGCGCGAGCCGGAAGTTCTCGATGTCGATGGACTAACGGCCTCTTTTCGCTCGCTAAATCCGACCGCGAACGATGTCGTGATTGCGATTGGCGGTGGATCGACGATCGATCTCGCCAAGGCGGCAGCCGCGCTGGCCACGAATCGACAGGCCGATTCGGTGGTCGACTATCTGGAGGGGGTCGGTCGCGGATTTCAGATCACTGAGTCACCGCTGCCATTTATTGCCGTGCCGACAACAGCGGGAACCGGTGCCGAAGCGACCAAGAACTCAGTGGTTTCCTCGAATGCCGCCAACGGGGATTCATCGACCAAGCCCTACAAGAAGAGTTTGCGGTCGGATCTAATGGTGCCGCGGTTGGTGGTGATCGACCCCGAACTGACAGTCAGTGTGCCTGCAACGACGACTGCTTACACCGGGATGGATGCGATCACGCAGTTGATCGAGAGCTATATCTCACGACGTGCGGCTCCGATTCCTCAGGCACTCTGTCGCCAAGGGCTGCAACTGGCTGTTCCCGCGTTGGCCGGTGTC
Organism: uncultured Schlesneria sp.; assembly: GCA_903840265.1. Classification (GTDB taxonomy): domain Bacteria; phylum Planctomycetota; class Planctomycetia; order Planctomycetales; family Planctomycetaceae; genus Schlesneria. The sequence continues at coordinate 34,148 of CAIMFH010000019.1, forward strand.
GTTGCCGACGGTACGTTGCGGGAATCGAGAGAGGCGATGTCGCAGGCGGCACTGCTGTCAGGTATGGCGCTGGCAAATTCAGGACTGGGATTGGCTCATGGCGTCGCGGCGGCATTGGGTGTGACATGTCAGGTGCCGCATGGGCTCGCGTGTGCGGTGATGTTGCCGACGGCACTGAGAGTAAATCGCGAAGTGAGCCAGGCGCGGCTCGCGGAACTGGAACGCCTGTTTGATCAATCGAATAGCCGGGATGCCCTGGCTGCTGATTGCTTTATCAAACGCATCGAGCAGCTCTGTCGAAGTGTGGGGATCCCTGAACGCCTGCGCGAGATCGATGTCAAACGAGTGCAACTGCAAGGACTGGTTGCCGGTTCGCGTGGCAATAGCATGAGCGGCAACCCGCGCGATGTTTCGGATGACGAGCTGTATGCGTTGTTGGAGCAACTCTGGTGATTTTGGCAGCCGGACTGACACCTGCTTGGCAGCAGATTCTGTCGTTTGACCGATTGACGACGGGTGAGGTGAATCGCGCGCGAGAGAGTCTGTGGTGCGGTTCGGGCAAAGTACTGAATGTCGGCGCGGCTCTGCATCACCTGCAAGCCGATTCGCTGACGCTTTGTCCGATCGGTGGCAGCACCGGAACGCAGATCAAAGACGATTTCACTCGGCGCGGGATTGCTGCGCGATGGTTATCCATCGCGGCATCGACTCGAGTCTGCACGACACTGCTCGATGAAGCGACCGGAACAACGACGGAGCTTGTCGAGAATTCATCGCCGCTGACCGAGTTGGAATTGAATCATTACATCGAGGCCTTCGCAGAAGAGTCGCGGGCCGCAAAAGTGGTGGTGCTTAGTGGGTCGCTCCCGAAGCAGACACCGCACGACTTCTATCGCAGTTTGCTGGAACGGACGACGGCCTCTGCGATTATGGATGTGCGGGGGCAAGAACTTGTCGAATGTCTGCCGTTGCAGCCACTGTTGGTGAAGCCCAATCGGGAGGAGCTGGCAATGACAGTGGGACGGCCGCTGAAGACGGAATCTGCTGTCATCGAAGCGATGGCCGAAGTGCGACAACTGGGCGCCCAGTGGGTGATTGTCAGTGGTGGTCCCGATCCACTGTTGGTACTGGGCCCGCGTGGGTTGGAGCGGATTGTCCCACCGTCGGTGCGCGTGGTGAACCCGATTGGTTGCGGCGATTCCTTGACGGCTGCGATAGCTGCGAAGATCTCGTCGGGCTCTGAGCCGCTGGATGCCATTCGGTTCGGTGTCGAATATGCCGCACGCAAAGCCGCGATTCTCTACCCAGTGCTGCAGCCTGAAAAATAGCCTGCAGGCTGGCAGTGGATAGCTATTCAGATTGCCCAATCGATATAATTTGGCCAATCGGGGCACGCCTCCTGTCGCAGCAGCGACCTTCGCATCATTGCCCTGTTTGAAAGGATCAAATGATGAGTCGATGGATTCTGGCAATGGCAATGACAGTGGTTGCGGCTCAGTCGGCGCAGGCCCAGGTCGTTTCGGCCTATGGAGGGACCGGCGGCGTCTATGTCCCGGGATTGTCGTATGCGGCACCTTTGGCACCGAGTCCGGCTGTGACTTCAGCGTACTACTCGGAACCAGTCTACAGTTCAGCTCCCGTCTACAGCGCGGCTCCTGTGTATGCTGCGCCGGTCTATGCGGCACCGATGTACGCTCCGGTTTATGCACGGCCCGTCTATGTGGCTCCGAGCCCGATCGTGCCGATGGCGTACACAGTGCCTGTCTATTCGCCCCCAGTCGTCGTGGCCCGGCCTGTTTATGCGGCTCCGGCACCGCTCTATGGTCCGAACTATGTGCAACAAACGACGCGAGCCTTGCCGAACAACTATACGCAGGTGACGCGAGTGTATGGCCCCACTCCAGGACCGCACTACAGTCGCGTCCACGTTCACAATGGTCCTTTTGGGACGACCGTTCGTGAGCGCATTCGCTAAAGATTCTTTTCGACGAGGCCTCGGATGACTACGGTTTTCCGAGGCTCGTTTTGTTTTAAGGCAGCTGTTTTGCGATGAATTCGATCACGCGTGGCGCCATCGCATTGGCGTAGGCCCAACCGAAGCCACCATGTGTTGATTGGAAATCGGTATCGAACGGAATGCCCGTCGACGACAGCTTGCTGGACAGAGTGATCGTCCCGTCAATGCAGTAATGGTCTGCGGGATCGCAAAGCAGCAACTGATGCTTGGGCCAGTCGAGCGGATGGATGTGCAGGATCGCCGTTGCTTGTCGGGCCGCCTCGCGGTCCGGGAAGATCTGGTCCAGTGATGTTCCGTGTCCGTACCAGGTTTCGAAATCGACTTTCGGCGAGATCGCGACGACGATCGAGAACTTGCGAGCGTGCCTGTACGACAGTTGCAGCGCGCCCTGCCCTCCCATTTCAATACCGGTGACTCCGAGGCGACTCGGTTCGAGGCCCCACTTCTTGAGACAGTACTCGGGAAGTTGCTGAGCGAGGAAATCAATCGGGCTCAACGTTGCATCGAACGATTCGAACACACGATCTGTCCACCAGCATTCCGGTCCGTGGGGACAGACGCAGGCCAGGCGATTCCGATTCAGTTCGCTCGTATAGGCGGGGTTGTCGCGAATCGTCACGCCGTCGTAGCCGTGCAGGAACACGACCACTCCGCTGGCCGATTCGGATCCTTCAGGAGTAAAGATGTCAGCAGGTTTCCCTGAAAGAGTGTCCGACGACCAGGGCACGACGAGATCCTTAATGGCGGGAGCATGCAAACGAAGCGTTATCAAGGTAAGGTACGCACGCCGCCACCTGTTTTCCAAGGGAGTCGGTGTATTCGTTGCATCAGACTCTGAAACTTCGAGATGATTGGCATCCCGAGATGTACACATTGATTACCGCTGATCAAATCGCCGCTCGAGTTGCCGAGTTGGGAGTGCAGATCTCCACGGTCTATCAGAACCGTCCGCTGACTGTTTTGGGGGTTCTCAATGGGAGCGTGATTTTCGTTGCCGACCTGATGCGTTCGATCAGCGTTCCGCACCGCGTCGGCTTTGTGCAGGCCTCCAGCTATCGCGGAGCGACGACAGAAGGGGGCGAAATCACGGTCGGCACCAGTCTGATGCCCGATCTGACCGGCCGCGACGTGCTGCTGGTGGATGACATCTTCGACACCGGTCGAACGATCGTGCGTTTACAGCAAGAACTCGCCAGCGCCGGTCCGGCATCGATTCAGACGGCCGTGCTGCTTTGGAAAGACGGTCGCAGCCAGGTCGAGATCACTCCCGACTATCATGGCTTCCGCATCCCCAACGAATTCGTGATCGGCTACGGCCTGGACTACAACGACGATTATCGGCATCTGCCGATGATCGGGGTGTTGGAAGAGCAGGAAAGATGAAAGTGACGAGATGATAGTAACGAGGCAGGAATTCTTCCCTCGTTACTTTCATCTTTTCTCTCGTCACTATCTTAGTTTTTCCGCCACAACGTTTGATCGGTGCGGTCTTCGAGCGTGATCTTCAGTTCGTTGAGCTTGTTGCGAATCAGGTCGGCGACTGCAAAGTTCTTGTTTTTGCGAGCGTCGGCGCGGATCTGGATGACCAGTTGCATCAGGCCGTCGACGGTCCCGTCGTCGGCTGAAGCGGCCTTCTTCTTGGCGTCGCGGAACACGCCTAAGATCGACGACAGTTCCTTCAGCAGCTGCATTCCCGCAGTCACGGCCGGGAGCTTGGACTTGTCGGCGGTTGCGGTATCCAGCTTGTGATCGCCGATGAAAGCGTTCAGTGTCTTGCGCAGATCGAACAGGACACCGACTGCTCCACCCGTATTGAAGTCATCATCCATCGCTTCCAGATAGCGCTGTCGCAGAGTATTCAACTCTGCGAAGTAAGCGGCTGGTTCGCCGGCGAGCGGTGTGTTGTCGCTGCGGACATCGCTTGATTTCAGGGCATAGAACGACTGGCCGGCAACACGTTCGTAGGTTTCGAAGAGACGGTAGAAGCCTTCGAGGCTTTTGCCTGTTTCGGCGATACGTTCGTCGCTGAAGTCGATCGGGCTGCGATAGTGAGTCGCCAGCAGGAAGAAACGAATCGTCTCCGGGTCGTGCTTGGCAAACAATTCCTTGACGGAGGCGGCTCCCTTGGAACCTGCCAGCTTATTCGCTTCCTGAGCTTCCTTAGCAGCCGTCAAATCGGCGGTTTTGTCGCCATGCTTGTCGTGGCCGCCGCCGACCTTTCCCGCAGCACCGCTGGCCTGCATCAGGCCGTTGTGCATCCAATAGCGAGCGAACGGTTTCCCGGTGCAGCTTTCGGATTGTGCGAGTTCGTTCTCGTGATGAGGGAACATCAGGTCGAGACCACCACCGTGGATGTCGATCGAATCACCGAGGATCTTCTTCGCCATGGCTGAACATTCGATGTGCCAGCCGGGACGACCTGGTCCCCAGGGGCTATCCCAGGCTGGTTCTCCCGCTTTGGAGCCCTTCCAGAGGGCGAAGTCAGCGGGGTGATGCTTGCCGCCGTGCGTCTCAGCTCGTGTTCCGGCGAGCAACTCGGTCAGGCTGCGTCCGCTGAGCTTGCCGTAATCTTCGTCCTTCGTGCAGTTGAAGTAGACATCGCCTTCGAGCGGGTAGGCATAACCCTTTTCGATCAGCGTGCTGATGATGTCCTGCATTTCCTGGATGTGCTGCGTCGCGTATGGGAAATGATCGATTCCATCGACCGCCATCGTTTTGAGGTTGTCGAAATAGTCCTGCGTCATTTCTTTGGCGAGGGCTTCGACCGTCATCTTACGCTCGTTCGCACGATTGATCAGCTTGTCATCGACATCGGTGATGTTGACGACCCACGTCACCTTGTAGCCGCTATAGGCGAGATAGCGTTTGACCGTGTCGAAGATCACGGGCCCGACCATATGGCCGATGTGAGCGGGTTTGTAGACGGTGGGACCGCACAGGTACATCTTCACCTGGCCGGGTTCAACGGTCTGAAAATCTTCTTTTTGACGCGACAGCGTGTTGTAAACGCGAAGTGGCATAGCTCCGTCTTCCCTGCTGACAAAAGAATCCTGAATCAAACCAATCTATACGTTCGCAGTGCTCCGCCCGAGCAGCACCACGGCATCGGCATCCATTGCTTCCAGTCGGCCGATCGGGCCGACTTTTTCTCCGGTCTTCGCTTTTACGTTGACTCGATCTTCGGCGATTCCCAGTTGTTCGGCAATGCTGGCTGCGATGAGTCGTTTATGAGGCGACAGCTTTGGTCGTTCGGCGTGGATCGTACAATCGACGTTGACCACTTCCCATCCGCGTTCGCCAACGGCCTTGACCGCAGCCTTCAGGAAGACTTTCGAGTCAACCCCCGCCCATTGTGGATCGGTATTGGGAAACCATTCACCGATATCCCCCAATCCGGCGGCTCCCAGAATCGCATCGGTCAAGGCGTGCAGCAGCACATCGGCATCGCTATGGCCATCCAGTCCGAATTCATAATCGATCGAAACACCACCGAGCACGAGGGGACGCCCCGCCACCAGTCGATGGCGATCATGTCCGAGTCCTACGCGAAATTCCGGCAGTGACATACTGAACTCAGTCCTTGGTAAGGGTCTTTTCCGAGCGCGGATAATAGCTGCGGTAGGGGATCATGACAATTGGATGATCCACGTAACTCAAATTGACATGAACCGATGGTGCGCCTAGATTCCGCCGTTCCCCTCTCCCACAACCCAATCTGCTACGGAATCGCACGTGTTCGTGCTCGTCGACAACGCTGCGCTGCGTCGTTGGCTGCCATTGCTGGCTGTCCTGGTGGGACTCTGCGTCTTTGGAGGGTGTTCGCTGTTTCCTGCAGCGGATTTGAGCAAGAACGTGCGGCTCAACCGGCCTTCATTGCCTCCCATTCAGACTGCCGCCGACTCGGTTCAATTGGAAGTGTTCTTCGTCGACCGGCCCGCGGACGATCCGCTGTTGGGGCCCTCGCTCTGGCGAGAGATCGATCAAATCGCGGCAATTCCTGCCGAAACTCGACAGGTGCTTCACGAAAATGGATTTTTAGTGGGCCTGGCAGGGTCGAGTCCGCCGTTAGCCGTGCAGACATTGCTGAACCTGGTGACCGACTACAGCTCCAGCGAAACGAGCAGTAACAAACTAATGGTCGGCTTGCGAAAGCTGCTGCCACCTGGCATTGAGACCGAAGTTCAGGCGAGTAATCCAATCGAGAAATGCCACGTCAATATCGCGGACGGTCAACGGACCAAGCCTCGCGATTACGATAACGTTCGCGGGATGTTCCGAGTCAAGTCGGCTCGCCTGCGTGATGGCTGGGTTCGGATCGATTTCCAGCCAGAAATTCATCACGGTGACATGAAGGTGCGAACGACATCGACTCCGGAGGGCTGGATTTATCAGAATCGACAAAACGTCGACGTGCGACACGCTCAGCAATTTAGCCTGACGATGAATGTGGGCGAGATCGCGATCATTACGGCCGCTCAGGACAACCCAGAATCGATGGGTGACCTCTTCTTCCGACGCGGCGATGATGCCGGGAAAACACAACGACTACTGATCGTTCGCGTCGCCGACGGCGGACAGTTGTCCGGGGCCTATTGAGGCGCCACCGCAAGAGCATCTGCTTTTCGTTCTGCGCGGCAGTTATCTCTGTACTATTCAGCCGTGATCGTCAGCCAGCCGTTGTCCGATTTCAGCGAGGCGATACGCGGCGCGGGCCCCGATGCCTTCCACAATGACGCTGGTAGCGTGCGATCGAAGTCCAGCGGAATCAGATCCGCCTCGATAATCTTCTGAACGGCTGTTTCGAGGATTGTCGGCGGTCCGTTGGGGTCCTTCCGGTCCTGAGCGACCACGCGAGGCCTTCCAGCCACCAGCCGGATCTTATTGCCCGTAATCTGGGATTGATAGGGAATCGTGACGCTCATCGGCGGGACAAGAGTCTGTCCTCCTGGCTTGAACTGGGCTTTGATGGTGACAAGGACCTGATCTCGGTCGTATCGCACGGTCAATGGATCGACTTCGTCGAATTCGATGTCCGTGACAATCCCTTCGGTCGCTCCGGGCGCCGCTAAGCCATTCGAATCACCCGCGTTCGTGTCATCGTCACCGGGGACAATCTGCCCAGCTGCTGACAGAAATGTCTTCTCCAGTTCTCGCAATTTCTTGTCGGTCGTTTTCAGCCCCTTCAGCCCGGTGCGCGAGATGAACGTGTTCACCAGGCTTTCGTGAATCGAAACGCGCAGTCCAATATCTCCTTCGACTTGATCGACAGGTGCCAATGTGCTCGCCGCCTTGTCGTCCCCTACGAAACCTTCGTAGTTCAGCTGCGAATCGGTTGTCCAAACGGACTGCGTCGACGGCAACAGTTTGACGTGATCAAGCCACCGGCGAATAGGTTCGAGTTGACGGTTCGCCTGGGCCAGCTTTTCGTCCACTTCGCCATCGAAGGTGGGGAACAGTTTTTCGGCCAATCGGTCTCGTGCAACGGCTTCGCCGGCGGACTTCTGACGTTCGGCAACTCGATAAGCGATGCGATCAGCGAGTCCGCCGAACATTGTTCCTGAGAATGCCGTTGTGGCACCGATTGTCTGATTGTTAGCACGTATGTAGACAGTGGCGTGGCGGGTCGAGAACTTCTCGCCGTCGAAATACACGTCCTTCATTGCCGAAAACTGCTGTTGTCCCGCCGTATCAATCATGGCTTGCGGCGTAACACCCGTCGTTAACGTCTTCACATCGCCATTCAAAAGCAGTGAGATTCGAGCCTGCTCGTTAGAGGGAAGTAGATCTACCCGTAAACGAGAGATCGTGGTCTGGCGACCTGTAATCTGCGCACCCAAGATGTTGTCACGAACCGGACCCGGCTCGACTCGCTCTTGCGCGACAATTCGATTCAGGAATGATTCACCGACTGAAAATCGCAGGTTTGCTGGGCCGGTGGGGCGACGAGCTTCGATCGCTTGAGGAGCCAGTGGAAAGCCTGCCGCGGGAGCGTTCGCTTGCGAATAAGTGGTGATTGTCGATGCATCAGTGCTTGTGATCGGGACCGGCTTGGGAGGATATGCCAATACGCCCGGTGCCAGGCCCACCGGTCTGCCGTAGACTGGAGGTCCATAGACGGGGCCGTACACGGGTGGACCGACATACACGGGACGCCCGTCGAATGCTCGAACTGGGCTGGGGTACACCGCCATCGGCGGGTTGTAGCCGGGCGCAGGAGCAATCGACATGGGGGGCACAACGGCGGACGCTCGCGGGATTGGCGTCGCGAAGTTCGGCCCGATATTTACGGGGGGGGCTGGGTCGTTTAGCGGCGGCGGCACCAGCGCCGGTTGGGCGTCGGCATTCAACCCGAACGCAAACACTGCGACCAACATCGCCGCGCCGGTATTGACCAGCAATCGACTCATCAACTTGGGGAAACAGAGATTAGCCATCATTCCACCTGCCCCGGTTATTGGAGAATTGAACCGGTTGACAATCCTACAAACGTCGAACCCGAATATGGTAGACATTTCAAAAACGGCGAAACTGGAAATACCGCGTCTGAGGAGTGAATTCCACAAAATCGTACTCTATTAATCACTGATCGCTGATTCGAGTTGTGCTTCACCGTCTCACATTGCGGAAACGTTCAACTCGAATGCGTCCGCGTTGTGATATTCGTTACGAACGCAATCCATGTGCCAGCCACTCAGCCATAGAGCGATTCGGAGGATTTGGCTTATGCCGTTTGTAGCGATCGTTTCGCGAAGGCGATATGACATAGCGACTTCAGTCCTCTGTCGTTTCCGCAACTTCTGAAAGCACAACCATGGCAACTCCCTTGTTTGATCTGACAGGCAAAGTGGCTCTCATCACTGGTGGCAGTAAAGGACTCGGCAAGGCGATGGCGAGGGGCTTCGCCGAGGCGGGAGCCGACATTGTGATCTCGAGTCGCCATCAGGAGGAGCTCGAACCGGCACTCGCCGAGATCCTGGCCGGGACAAAATCCAAGGGACGATGGTTCGTCGCCGACATGAACGACCGCGCCGCTTCGGATCGTTTGGCGAACGACGCAATTCAAGCGATGGGACGCGTGGACATACTGGTGAACAATGCAGGGTCGAATATCCCGCAATCGATTGACTCGATCGACGACGACAAGTGGGATCGGATCGTCGAACTCAACCTGACCTCATGTATGCGATTAAGTCGCGCGCTGGTTCCGCAGATGAAAGCCCATCGTTGGGGCCGCATCATCCACATTTCCTCGGTGATGGGACTGACTTCGAAGCCGGGTCGCAGTTGCTATTCGGCGACGAAAGCCGCGCTGATCGGCATGACGCGGGCGATGGCGCTGGATGTCGGCGAGGATGGGATTACTGTCAATTGCATCGCGCCGGGGCCCTTTTTGACGGATCTTCCCGCCAGTGTGCTTAGTCAAGCTGAGCAGGACACTTTCGCCGAGCGGACGGCCGTCAACCGCTGGGGCAATCCACGCGAACTCGCTGGCCCCGCTCTACTGCTCGCCAGCGATGCGGGAAGTTACATCACCGGGACGACTTTGCTGGTTGACGGCGGCTTGTTGGCGAAGGGTTTTTGACTCCAATCGGGAGCAGTGAGCAGTTGTCAGGCACTTCCGTGTGGACGGGTTGGTCGGAAAAACTGGGCTGGCCAAGCGAAGTTAAATCCATTGCTGCGAGCAGTTCAGGACGGACTTGATTAAAAGATCGAAAGTCGTCGAATGAATTTGGATGCCTCTTGGCCATTCAGGTGGATACAATAATCAAGCTGAAATTCAGAAGGCCATTTTAAGTCTGGAGTCCTGGCCATGATTCGCCCCCCTCGCGTTGGCATTGCTGCCTGTCTCATTGTTGCACTCACCACAGCGCCCTATGTCCATGCACATGGGGGTGGGCACGGAGGTGGCGGACATAGTGGCGGCGGACATATGGGTGGGGGCCACATGGGTGGCGGGCATATGGGCGGAAGCCATATGGGAGGCGGTGGCCTCACGGGCAGCCACATGGGTGGTTTCAACGCTCACTCCGGCTTTAGCGGAGGCAGCCACATTGGTGGCCAACATATGGGTGGTGTGCAGCATCTCGGCGGGATGCAGCATCAGGGACTACAGCATCAAGGAATCCAACACCAGGGGATTCAGCACCAAGGCCTACAGCATCAGGGCGTTGGTGGATTGCAACATCAATCGGTGCTGAACGGTGTGACCCATCCTCAGGGGAATAATGCATTCCACGGTGGGCAGCAGCATCTTGGCAATGCGGCCACCACTCATCACTTGAATTCACAGTTCTATTCGAATCACGCCCATACTCAATCAGCGCTGGGCAACAATGCGACTCATCACGTGAATTCCACGATGCTGAGTAACACGCATAACAACCACGCCTCGCAGTTCCTGCAACATCACGGCAACACGCAGCACAACGCGAGTCTGGCGTCGATGGGTTCGCAGCAACACTCATCGCAATTCTTGCAGCACCATGGAACTCAAGGTGCGTTGGCGCACAATGGGCTCCAGAACCAGGGATTGCATCACCAGGGGCAGCAGAGCTTTGCCAATCATCAGAACGTCGGGAATTCCGCATTCCTGGCCCATCATCATCAAACGGCCAACTCATCGTTCAACAACCATCACAACGGCATCAACGGGTTGGGACAAAATAATGCTTTGCATCACAATCATGTCGGGAACTATGTCCACAACAGCCTGACTCAAAACTTCAACTACCGTCATAACGGACATGTCGGTGGGATTGGTAACTATGGCTACCGACATCATGGTTGGGGCGGGTACGGTGGTTACGGCGGCTATGGTTATCGTGGCTACGGAGGCTGGGGGCTCGGCTATTATCCCGGATTCTACGGTTTCGGCTTTGGCTTGGGCCGATTCGGTTACGGCTGGGGTTGGGGTGGCGGATACGGCTATGGTTATGGTGGATACGGCTATGGCCGCTGGGGATGCTTCGCCTATCAACCCTATTGCTCCTACCAGCCGTATGGGTATGGCTATGGATACGGGTATCCTGGCTACGGGTATGGGGGATACGGTTATGGATCTGGATATGGTGGCTACGGCTACAATGGGTATGGCTACGGAAGCTATGCCAGTCTTTCGCCGGGATTGATGGGATACGGCTACGGCGCGACTTATGCCCCTTACGGTTCGTCAATGGCGATCGTTTCATCGACTCCCGTCATGACTGATGCGTCACTGGCTGCTATGCCAGCAGATCCCGTGCAAATCGCCAGTGCCGATCCAAAATCGGCGGTGACTTCAGCCCTGCCTACTCCTGAACAGTATGCCGCGATCGGTGAGACCGCGTTCAAGGCCCGTGATTACAAGGGTGCCGTGCGAGCCTGGCGGCATGGTTTGATCGACGATCCCAACAACGGCGTGCTGGTTTTGATGCTGTCTCAAGCACTCTTCGCATCCGAGCAATTCAATGAATCGGCCGGCGCGACTCAGTTTGGGATGCAGCAAATCCCCCAAGACAAGTGGGAGACGGTCGTCAAGAACTACCGCGAACTGTATGGCAAAATCGATGACTACACGAATCAACTGCGAGCTCTGGAAAAGGTCGCTCGCGAAAAGACCGACGATCCCGCCTTGCGATTCTTGCTGGGTTATCACTACGGATTCCTAGGCTATCCCAAAGAGGCCGTTCAGCAACTCGAAAAATGCGTGAGCCTGGCGCCTGAAGACGAGACCGCTCAGAAGCTGCTCGACTACTTCAGCGAGAAGTTACCAAAGGATCCGAACAAGAAGGTCGATCCCCCTGCCCCAGGCAAACCACCAGAACCGGGGTCGACAACTGACAACGGCTCGCTTCCTCCTCTGAACCCGACACTGTTGCCGCCGGCCCCAACCACCCCCGAACCGATCGCGATTCCCAAGGCCGCCGACGGAAACTGATTTCTGCTGCAATTGATTTGGCCCGGTTCTGGCATCCGCTGGAACCGGGCTTTTTTCGTTATTTTGAGTCGCCCTGCGTCCCTTTTCTGAACCAAAGCCAATGCGGCCCTCGTAGTTGTAGCTTCCGACGAACTTCTCATTCGGCGAGCCGAACTCTACACTGGCCGCACAAGCTGGCCACCTTGGTGAACCATCGACAGCGGCCGGTGTCAGAATCGAAACGTTTCCTCATTTTTGTGATCGCGCAAGTCCAATCATGCCTCGCTACGACGCCAAACGAATTGAGCCCAAGTGGCAAGCCTTCTGGGATCAGCATCAAACCTTCGCGGTCGACTCGTTCGATTCCACCAAGCCCAAGATGTATGTGCTGGATATGTTCCCTTACCCTTCGGGCTCGGGATTGCATGTTGGTCATCCTGAAGGGTATACGGCAACTGATATCGTTTGCCGGTACAGCAGGATGCAGGGCAAGCAGGTTCTGCACCCGATGGGCTGGGACGCCTTCGGCCTTCCCGCGGAAGACTACGCGATCAAGACGGGGACTCATCCCGCGACGACGACTGCGAAAAACATCGAGACGTTCAAGCGACAATTGAAGATGCTCGGTTTCAGCTATGACTGGAACCGCGAGATCGCCACCACCGATCCCGAATACTATCGCTGGACGCAGTGGATTTTCTTGCAACTTTTCGACACTTGGTACGACGCCGATCACACCTGGACCGGCCCTGACGGAATCACTCGTCGAGGCAAGGGCCGGCCGATCGCCGAGTTGCCGATCCCTGCTGACGTCACCGCGAATGGAACAGAAGCGGTTCGCCGTTATCAAGACAAGTATCGTTTGGCTTATCAGCACGAAGCCCCGGTGAACTGGTGCCCGGAACTCGGCACGGTGCTCGCCAACGAAGAGATCATCGACGGCAAAAGCGAACGGGGCGGACATCCGGTCGAACGAGTCGCCTTGCGCCAGTGGTTGTTGCGGATCACGGCCTATGGCGACCGCCTGGCCGAAGAATTGCAGCCGCTCAACTGGCCCGAGTCGATCAAGCAGATGCAGCGGAACTGGATCGGCCGCAGCGAAGGAGCCGAAGTCGATTTCTTCCTCGGCTCCTCCAACGCCTCGTTCGCCGACTGGAAATCGACGCGCGGAAAATCCGGCTTCCCCAAGGAACCCGGCAATGACGTCTTGCGCATCTACACCACTCGACCAGACACGCTGTTCGGTGCGACGTACATGGTGCTCGCGCCAGAACATCCCGCCGTGGATAAGCTCACGACCCCCGAGCAACGCGCGGCCGTGGATGACTATCGGCAGAAGGCCGCCTTGAAGAGCGATCTTGATCGCACCGATCTCGCCAAAGACAAGAGCGGTGTGTTCACCGGTGGCTATGCGATCAATCCGGTCAACGGTGCGAAAGTTCCCGTTTGGGTCGCCGACTACGTGCTGATCAGCTACGGAACCGGAGCGATCATGGCCGTTCCCGCTCACGATTTGCGCGACTGGGAATTCGCCGTCAATTTCAACATTCCGATCATCGCTGTCGTCAAACCACCTGCCGGCTATGAGCCGTCCAAAGACGAGTTGGCGCTTGCCGTGTTATTGCCGAGTGACGAAGCGGGTCGATCGACATGTCCGATGATCAGCGAAGGGACGGCGATCAATTCGGACCGGTTCAACGGTTTGCCGACTCAGGAATTCAAAGCCACGATCAGTGGTGAACTCGCCGAGGGAGGCGTTGGCCACAAGGCGGTGAACTACCGTTTGCGAGACTGGCTCTTCTCACGCCAGCGCTACTGGGGCGAGCCGTTTCCGATCTGGCACGAACTCGATGCGAACGGTCAGCCAACCGGCTTGATGCGCGCGGACGCGGAAGCGACGTTGCCAGTCCGCTTGCCAAGTCTCGCCGAATTCAAGCCGACCGGAACGCCAGACCCGATGTTGTCGAAGGCCCCCGCTGAGTGGTTGTACAAGACCGATGCGGACGGAGTCCGTTTGAAACGCGAAACCAACACGATGCCGCAATGGGCCGGCTCCTGCTGGTACTACTTGCGATTCGCCGATCCGAAGAACTCTGAGTGCTTCCTCGATCCCGAGATTGAAAAGAGTTGGTTGCCGGTCGACCTGTACGTTGGCGGTGCCGAGCACGCGGTGCTCCACTTGCTCTACTCGCGATTCTGGCACAAGGTGCTGTTCGATCGAGGTCTCGTTTCCACCTGCGAACCATTCCAGCGGTTAGTGAATCAGGGGATGATCCTCGGCGAGGTCGACGAGCATGGCAAAGCCGAGAAGATGTCAAAGTCGCGCGGCAACGTCATCAACCCGGATGTCGTCGTCGACGAGTTCGGTGCGGACTCATTGCGTCTATACGAAATGTTCATGGGGCCGCTCGAAGCGGTGAAGCCATGGAGCATGAAGGGTGTCGAAGGTGTGTCGCGATTCCTCGGTCGCGTCTGGCGAATGATAGCCGATGAAAAGGCCGAGGACGTCGCGCGGCTTAATCCTGCGATTCAAAACGTCGAGCCGACGGCAGATCAACTTCGGGTCTTGCATCACACGATCAAGCTGGTCACACGCGACATCGAATCGCTCGGATTCAACACTGCGATCAGCCGGATGATGGAATTCGTCAACGAATTCCTGGCTCTCGAGGTGCGACCTCGATCAGCCATGCAACCGTTCGTGTTGTTGCTCAGCCCGTTCGCCCCGCACCTCGCCGAAGAGTTGTGGCAGTTGCTCGGACATACTTCGAGCTTGGCTTACGAACCTTGGCCGAAGCACGACGAGCAGTATCTGGTCGAGAACGAGATCGAGATCCCGGTGCAGATCAACGGCAAGCTGCGCGGCAAGGTGAAGATCCCGACCGGGGCGGATCAAGCTACGATGGAAGCGGCCGCTAAAGCCGAACCAACGATCGTCTCGCAGATGGAAGGAAAGACAATCGTGAAGACGATCGTCGTGCCAGGCAAGATGGTGAACTTCGTTGTGAAGTAAACAATGTAGTACTGGTGAGCTGCGCAATGTCATTCGTCGCGGCTCACCTTAGCACTATTTCCTCTATCGCTTCACCGCGTTGGCTCGCCGCTGTAGTTCTTCAGAACTCAATTGCTCTTTGTTCGTCGCGATCCACCACTGATTGCCCGATTCATCTTTCACCGACCCAACTCGATCACCGTAAAACATATCTGCTGGTACAGTCGCTGAAGTCGCCCCGGCAGCCAATGCCATCTGATACGTTGCGTCCACATCCGCCACATAGACGTACAACGATGTCGGCTGACAGACACAGTCGGGCGAAGCTCCGCCCAGCATGATCAACGAATCACCGATCCGAACCTCGGCATGCCCGGTGGAACCATCAGGTCGAGTCATCCGCTCTTTCACTTCGCCATTGAATACGGTGACCAGAAAGTCGATCAAGCCGCCAGCATTTTTCACGGTCAGGTAGGGACTGACACTGTTATAGCCGGGTGGAGCAAAACTTTTTGACATGTTGCCTCCTTCGAATTCAAGGGTCGAAACATGAAAGTCAAAAATGCGGAGTGGGCCTGTAAGCCGGGTTCTGTCGTGGACGACCATTTCTCTAGGCCGACGATTGCTCGTCGGCTCAAGCAACCTACCCGGACGAGTGACGAGACGGACAGCCCCGCGCCGTGACACCTGTTACCAGGCTCACGAACTTCGCCCTGCTTGGTCTTGCTTCCGGTGGGGTTTACCGAGCCGAACCGGTCACCCGGTCCGCTGGTGCGCTCTTACCGCACCGTTTCACCCTTACCACGCCGCCGCCTTCTTACGAAGAACGTCGACTTTTGGCGGTATACTTTCTGTGGCACTGTCCCGGTTCTTGCGAACGGTGGGCGTTACCCACCACCGTGTCCTGTGAAGCCCGGACTTTCCTCTGCAGGCCCGAACTCATTCACAGTCGAAGTGCCGCTTCGACTATCAACGAGTTCGGGCCTGCCGCGATCGCCCAGCCCACTCCGCGCTCAAACTGTACGGAGCCGCGTTGACGCTGGAAAGCCACTTCTGAGAAGAATTCGCATCGGTCAGTAGCGATCTTAAGACCAGGCGCGCTATAAGAACGCGCTGGCTATCGCCTTGGTGCGAGCAATCCTGAAGCTCAACGGGAGATCGAAAATGGCGGACCGTCTTCGTGTCGGAATCATTGGCCGAACGGGCAAGGGAAACTATGGCCATGGGATCGATACCGTCTGGACGAATATTCCCGAGACCGAAGTTGTCGCCATCGCCGATGAACATGAAGCAGGTCGACTCGACGCTCAGAAACGAACGAAAGCGGCGACCGCCTACGTCAGCTATACGGAGATGCTCGATAAGGAGCGTCTCGATCTGGTGGCGATCGGACCACGCTGGATTGATCAGCATCGCGACATGGCCGTGGCCGCCGCGCGTCACAACTGCCATGTTTACATGGAAAAGCCGTTCGTCCCGACGCCAGTACAAGCGGACGAAGTCATTCGCGAATGCGAAATGCGGCACATCAAGTTGGCGCTGGCTCATCAGACACACTATTCGCCGACGGCCATTCTGGCTCGCCAGTTGATTCAGGAAGGACAGATCGGCGATCTTCTCGAACTGCGTGGCCGTGGCAAAGAAGATGCTCGCGGCGGCGGCGAGGATCTGTGGGTCCTGGGTTCGCACGTTCTGGATCTGATGCGGTTCTTTGCGGGGGATGCCATCGATTGTTACGCCACCGTGACCAACAAAGGAGAACCTGTTTCCTCCGCAGGCCTGGTCGAGGGGAATGAAGGAGTCGGACTGCTGACGGGTGATGCGGTTCACGCTCGTTACACGTTTGAAAATGGGGTTGTGGGAACTTTTGATTCTGTGCGGGGGAAAGGACTGAATCCGTCGCGGTTCGGTCTGCAGATTTTTGGTAGCCGAGGCATTATCGAAATCGGTACTGGGTATCCTGCCCCTGTGTGGCTGTTGAAGGATCCCGCGTGGTCGCCGGGACGCAGTGGTACGACTTGGCAACAAGTCACGTCAGCCGGGGTGGGCGAACCCGAACCGATCAAAAGCAGTGGCCTCGATGCCGGCAACATCGCCGCAGTGCACGATCTGCTCGACGCGATTCGAGATGACCGCCAGCCCGAGTGCAGCATGTATGATGGGCGGGCGATCGTGGAAATGATCACGGCCGTGTTCGCTTCGGCGCGAGACAGCAAGCCTGTTAAGTTTCCACTTGCTGAACGGGGCAATCCGCTCGCGAAGCTGCCGTTGCCATAGAGTCGGCAGTACACGGAATCTGCTGTCTACTTTGAAACCCAATCTGGCACAGTTCCGATGGACTCGAAATAGTCCTTCCGAAGCGTGCCGAACAGCTTGTCCCAGACGAGCGTGTAAAAGCCAAAGTTGCACGCAAGATCCTGATGATGGCGGGCATGAAACGAGCTGCCGCCGATATAACGCAGGACTGGCACTCGCCCCCACCATATCGGAAAGGGCTCGACTCCCAGATGTCCCATCGTCCCGAAGAGCACGTTCAGCATCAGGTAAATCGACATCCCCATCCACGATGCGTTGTAGAGCGAGATCACGACCAGCCACAGTGATCCGAACGCCAAGTTTTCGAGCGGATTCAGGATGAACAGCGTTAACGGTCTGGGTCGATCAAAGTCGTGATGCAACCGATGTAACCAGGAGTAGAAAAGCGGATGATGAGCCAGGCGATGCAGGAAGTACATTGCCAGATCCATGACGAGCAACAGGACCAGTACGTCTAACCAGGCCCAAAGGCCGACATCCGTGCGAAAGCGAATGATTTGCCATCGCCACAGGAACAATCCGATCACGGTGATGATTGTGCACGTCACCACTGAGCTGACTGCTGTCAGTACTTCGTTTCGCTGCAATGGAGGTGCTATCGCTGAGACTCGTCGATCTCGGTATCGCCAGGCCACCCACTCGCCCCAGCCAATCGCCAACAGCAGGACGATGGCGTTTTCAAGCAGCAGCGCCGGGATTGCGATCCACAGTGGCATCGTCTGCAAGGAACTGATCAACGATTCCATGGGACGTTAAACCCGCAGCACTACTAGGCCGATTCGGTAACACGCAAGAGAGCGTTTTCTCGGATTGAACGTCGTTCTGCAAGTCGAACTCGACGGCCAATCTGTGCGATCCCTGGTTTTGACGATTGCCATCCGGTGGCCCAACTCAACTCTCATGTCTAGAATCCGTTGCGGCCGCGGGGTCGCAATTGCTGAAACATTAGGCGGAAGTGTCTAACATGGAAGAACAAGGCGACAGAAGTCCCTTGTTCGAGCCGTCTTCACATCATCCGCGAGCATCACATCAAGTAAGGACAGCAGGCCATGAAGGTACTGGTCACAGGGGCGACGGGGTTAGTCGGTTCGGCACTCGTTCCAGTTCTGACTGCGAATGGTCACGAAGTCTTCCGTCTGACGCGGTCGGAGGCGAAACAGGGGAACGATATTCACTGGAATCCGACCTCGCGCGATCTGCCAAAGGCGCGTCTGGAGGGTCTGGATGCGGTTGTTCACTTGGCGGGCGAAAACATCGCAGCGAGTCGTTGGACGAAAACGGTTAAAGAGCGATTGCGAACCAGTCGCGTCGATACCACCAAGTTCCTGTGCGATACGCTGGCCCAGTTGCAGCAGCCGCCGAAAACATTGGTCTGCGCATCCGCGATTGGCTACTACGGCCAGCGCGGGGCTGAGATCCTGACGGAGTCGACGAGTCCGGGAACGGGGTTCCTCGCGGATCTCTGTCGCGACTGGGAAGCGGCCTGCGAACCTGCCCGGAAGTTGGGAATGCGCGTGGTGAATCTGCGAATCGGAGTCATTCTCAGCCCCAAGGGAGGGGCGTTGGCGAAGATGCTGACCCCGTTCCGTATGGGCGTAGGGGGCGTGATTGGCAGCGGGCGACAATATTGGAGTTGGATTTCGATCGACGATGTTGTCGAAGCGATTCACACCTCGTTGACGAATCCGGGTCTGTCGGGACCGGTGAACGCCACTGCACCGACGCCCGTGACGAATGTTGATTTTACGAAGACGCTGGGAACCGTACTGGGACGCCCGACGATCTTCCCGATGCCAGCTTTTGCGGCTCGTCTGGCACTGGGCGAAATGGCAGATGACCTGCTGCTGGGAAGCGCGCGAGTCATGCCGAACCGGCTCAGTGAATCCAATTTCCATTTTCAACACCCCAAGTTGGAAGGTGCGCTGCGGTTTTTACTCGGGCGATAGTCTCCGGAATTGGCTGAAGCTCCAAATGGACGCGCCGGTTTCGTATGCTGAACGCTTGAATTGGCAGATGCCGCATCTACACCGCTGCGCTGGGGAATTCTATGGCTGACCGAATCTCCGTTGAATGTCCGGGTTGCCTGGCGAAGGTGACACTTCCCGACAGCAGCAAGCTGGGCAAGAAGGTCAAATGTCCAAAGTGTTCCGACGTTTTTGTCGCGGAAGCCTCGGACGATGAGGAATCGGACGAAGCGGATGACGATGCGCCCGCTCAATCCAAAGGTCGAAAGCGACCTTCAACGGCCCCGACCCCTGCGAAGAGTGGCAAGAAACGAAAGTCCTCCGGAAACGGCGGCGGTGGTGGTGGCTCGAACGGACCGCTGATCGCCGGAGGTGCGGTTGCGGTTGTTGCACTGCTTGGCGTCGGCCTGTGGTTGTCCGGCATCTTCTCGAGCAAGCCTGCTCCGGCTCCCCCGATGGCAGAACCTCAGCCCGTCGCGGCCGCTCCGATGGTTGCGCATGCTCCACCAGCACCTCCGGCTCCACCTGCAATCTCACCAACCGAACGCATGCTGGCCTTGCGGTGGTTGCCCCAAGATACCGAACTGATTGTGCATGCCAAGGTTGCCGACCTATGGCAGGCACCACTCTTGAAGGGCCTGGTAGACAGTCCGAGTGCCGCGGCCGGGATCAAGGATTTTCAAGCGGCGACAGGCCTGTTGCCGACCGACGTGGAAAGCGTGACGATGGGCATGACCGACACGCAACAGCTTCAGAATGTGGCAGCCAGCAGCATGATGGGACTGCCACCACAACCTCCCAAGGTCATTGCCATCGTCCGTACGAAGAAGCCGATCTCGATGGAAGAGATTCTGAAATCGGCGCCGGATCTGAAACCGGCCGAATACAAATCGAAGAAGTATGTTGAAGCGACAAATAACGAGTATTGCAGTTGGCTGGCCGAGCCTTCGACTCTGATCATCGCCAAAAGTGATGACTTGAAGACGATCATGGATCGTGGTGAAACAGTCACTCCTCGGAAAGAACTGTCGTTTGCGGATGCGACGCCGCACGTCGTTTTGCTGGCAGCTCCTAAAGATCCAAAATCGCTGTCTCAAGCACAAGTCCAACCGATTCCCGGCATGTCACCTGAAATTGGAGCGATGCAGAAGACTCTGACGGAATCCATGACAGCGTTCAGTCTGGGCGTGAATATCCGCGGTGGATTTGACGTGCAGACATCATTCCTGTTGAAGGATGCTCAAGGAGCGACAACTGTTAAGACCGGAGCGGAATCAGGACTTATTGAAGTTCGCAAAGCGTTCGATTCCTTCAAAATGACGGGCCAACCGTTGTTGGTGGAATTGGGCGATCAATTGCTGAACAACCTGAAAATCGAGACGAAAGATCAGGTCGTAAAAGTGACGACCAATCTGCCGGACAGCGACCAGCAAAAGATTGAGCAACTTCCTCCGCTATTGATGATGATGGCGATGACCGGCGGCATGGGAAGCGGCGGTGGAGGACCACTCGCTGGCGCCCCGAAGTCGATGTCAACTGGTCCAGGCGGCGCACCTCCAGGATTCAATTTTCCGACCTCTGCAGATGGGAAAAATCCAGGTCAAACGGATCCCGTCGATGCACAGGTTGCTGAAGGTCTGCCCGATGGAACGACGCTGTCGGCGCTGACATCGTGGAGTCAATTTCCCGCGCTGGGTCCAGACCTCAAAACATCCTACCAGATGCAATTGATCTTCGATTTGAAGGGGGATGACCTGCATGAAATCTGTGGCTTCGGCCAAGTCTCTCTGAAGACTGTCGCACTGGCCGGCGGCGGCGCGTTGAAAGTCTCGAAGACTCAATCGATTGTGCATGCCAACGTCGTCAAGATGGTTGTCCCCTTCGAACCGGGCGAGGGAATCAGTTTCGATCATCCCGAGGGGACGTTGCGTTTGATTGTTGCCGTCGATCAGCCTGCCGGAACTGCGAAGGCGATTGCCGCGATCGAAGGATCGTTCAAAATCTTGACGGCCGATGATTCCGAGGAGTTCACGATTGCTGAAGCTCCGAAAACGGCGAAGCGCCCGCTGACAGATCCCGGACTGAAGGCAGCCGGAGTCAAATTAATGAAGTCGAACGATCTGATGGGAGAGGCACTAACGCTTTCGTGCGCGAAGGGGTTCTTCCTGGGACAGGTGAAAGCGAACAACCCGGAATCGCAGGAGTTGTTTGCCAACATGAGTTCGCACCCCGAATTCGAAAAGAATCAAACCGTGCAAAAATTAACTGCGCTCGGAAACAACGGCAAATTCGCTCCGCAATTGAACCTGCAAGGAAAGGTTTTCAAAGGGGTCAAAGAGAAGACCGTTACCTTCAAGTTTGTGGATGTTGCCCTTCCCACCGCGGAAACACGACCTGTGCCTGCGCAGGGAAATTTTCCTCAACAACCAAACGGTGCCGGTTTCAGTGGACAACCTCAGCCTGGCCAGCCGATGCCAGGTCAACCGTAAGGTATAGTTTGATCGAAAAGAGAAGACTGGGTAAACGTCAATCGAGGACTCGATGGCAGCTCGACTCGAATCAATTCAATGGACTGACCAGCGTTCGATTTCGGAGATAGTCGAAGATGCGAAAGGCTGCGGAGTCGACTATTTGGTGATTCACGCGCGGCCGGAAGCGATGCCGACAGAGTTCATTCAGCAATCGGTTCTGCAAAACCCTTCTGCAAGCATGATCGCATTTGTTGACCCCAATCATCCGGCGCGAAATCCGCGCCTCACCAGCTTGCTGCCAGCCATCATCAGCTTTATCGCGGCTCGACCAGAGCAGGATCTGGCAATCGCAATCTCCGTTCAGACATGGCCTTCGCCAGCACTGGCGTGTGACTGCTCGCAGTCGTTGTGCGAGTTCGTCGTGCGGATGTCCGAAACCGGTGCCGTGTCCTTTGTCGAGACTCCGCATGCTTCAACGGGATACGTGGTGCCTCCCTTGACTGCATCAGCGGTCCCGACCCAATCAGGCTGGATGCGAGAGATCGTTGAGCGAATTCACGTCGCGAATGCGAAAGGAGCGACCCTGACTGCGTTACGTGCCGGGCTATTTCTGTTGAATGACTTATTCGACGAAAGTCATGCCTGTTCGCAGTCGATTGAAGGTGAAGGTCGCTATCACACCGGTGACTATTGGCACGCCATTTTGCATCGGCGAGAACCCGATTACGGCAATTCAAAGTATTGGTTTCGCCGAGTCGGCAAGCATCCCATCTTTACGGACCTGGCGATGGGAGTCGAACATCGCTTGCAGAGATCCGCGATTTCAAATCCTCTCGCCAACGGTGCTTGGGATCCTTTTGCCTTTGTCGATCTTTGCGCTGCGGCCGAGAGCGATCCAGTCCTGAAGGAATGGTGCGAGCAGGTTCAATATCTGGAAATGCTGCTGCTACTCGAATTCAGTTATCGAGAAGCAGCGGGTCTCGTATCGACTTGAGAAGGTGGTCGACAACGACTCAGCGCTGCGTCGCTGCCCCCGCGGCGGCAACTTGCTGCGATCGAGCCAGCAGGACGACATCGTAGCGTCGCAGGAAACGTCGACAGCGCGAGACTTCGACGAGATGATTTTCTTTCAGCGGCAATTTGCCCATGCGATCCGCCCGAGTCACCACGAAGCCATCGGGATGTTCCTTCAGGAATGTCGTGACATCGTCAGGGCGTCGCAGGCCCTCGACTGGTTTCTTGGCGTAGAAAATCAAGCTGGGAGCGTAGGCATCGATCGTCGCCATCGTCGGTCGATCGCTACCAGAAATCAGCCGGGCGGCATCCGCGAGCTTCGGCGAATCCAGATGCTGGCCGACCCGCAAAGGGGCAATCCCCACGACCAGGACGGCTAGCGTCACGGCCGTCACACAGATGACTCGCAACGCACGAGTCCGTTGTTCTTGTAATGTTGCCAGATAGGCAATCGCCCCGCCTACCAACGGAACTACCCCAATC
The DNA here is from genome assembly GCA_903840265.1 of uncultured Schlesneria sp. GTDB lineage: Bacteria > Planctomycetota > Planctomycetia > Planctomycetales > Planctomycetaceae > Schlesneria. The sequence goes on from CAIMFH010000019.1 coordinate 57,300, forward strand.
AAAGATAATAGTTGCTCGCCGGGAAACAGGATCGTCGAGGCGATCGGAATTCCCACCATGATCACGACCCCAACGAAGCTGAGTGCACGAAGGCAATGCCGAAACGAGACCATTCCAGTTCCGACTGCCGACATAGTCCACTCGTGCAGGAACCGGGCTGTGACCAGAGCCAATGCTGGATACATCGGCAACACGTAGTTGGGTAACTTCGTCCTCGCCAGGGAAAAGAAGACGAACCAGACTCCTGTCCAACACGCCAACAGGCGGTCGCTGTCACTCCATGCCGCACCCTTGATCAGCCTGGATCGCAATTGCCAAACGGCCAGCGGTAGGAACACAGACCACGGAAAACATCCCATCAACAAAACGACGGCGTAGTAGAAAATCGGCCCGCTGTGATTCTCTTTCGGTTCGAGAAACCGACCGAGATTGTGATCACCCAGAAAGCCCTTCAGCCAGGCACCGTCAGTTTTCAGACCGACCAACACGTACCAGGGAAGCGCGACCGCCATGACGATCAGCCCCCCCCAGATCAAACGCATCGCGAGAGCCGTTTGAAAAAACGGTCCCAGGCGGAACACCTGCAGCACGACTTGCACGTAGCGTCGCCACCACGATCCTGTCAGCGCTGGCAGTCGGCCCTCGGTCAGATCTTGAGTCCGCCTGTTGATCAGCAGAAACAAGCCGATGATCGTGCATGGCAGCAGAACCCCGATGGGGCCCTTGGCCAGAATCGCCAGTCCCATCGCAGCGAACATGGGCACGGCAGTCCACATTGACTGTGGAACGAGTTCGATGTGTTGCGGCGTCGCATCGACTCCGCAAAAGTGTCCACCGCGGCGAGCGGCGACGGCCCAGACGTAGCTTGAGAAGACCAGCATCAGACAGGAGAGCAGCGTCGCATCGGGAGTGACAGCGCGACCCAATACAGAGAACATTAAGCTGGTTGCCAGGATCAACGCGGCCAGAAATGCGATCGGAGGCGAATACAACTTTCGCCCCATATGATACGTCAGAAAAACGGTTCCTACAGCCAGCAACGCCGAACCCAGCCGCGCCGAGAATTCGGAAACACCAAACAGTCGAAAAGAGAGCTGCATCCACCAGTAAATGAGAATCGGCTTGTCGGTGCGCAACTCGGCGTTGAATGTGGGGACGATCCAATCGCCACGCTCATACATTTCAAAACCGCAGACTGCATTTTTGGGTTCATCTTCGTCGAAGAGCGCGTAGCTGCCAAGATTCGTGAAGAACACGAGTCCTGCCACCAGCCCCAAGATGACTTGGTGTCGCCACAGCACCGACATGAATGGCCCTCGATCCTTGCACAAGCCGCCTTAAGCAAAAGCGAGGTTGTAGAAAAAGGGCCGAATTACGGCAACGGCAATCCAAGCGTCTGAATCTCCGTCCATGGAATTAAGACGATTGACGATAACTGGTTAGAATTTTACCGTAGGGAATGGGTGGGTGCCCTTGGTTTCGCCTCGGCTTCGTCCTTTGACGCCTGGGTGACTTTGGGGCTACCCCTTAGATTTTGGTTCGCTTGGCATCTCGCAGCACGAGTGGAACTCCACACCGGTGGAGAATTACTCGCGCCTCACTCGTCTTGGCAGGGCACCTCACCCAATTTCCGATGCCGATCCGCGAACGATTAGCGATTGCGATTTCAGACTCGTTTCTGGGCGGGTCTTGGACTGCCGACGGGTTGTTAACGCGGGCACAGTCTGTGTTTGTGCAGGACATTCAGCGTCAGTGGCTTCGGGAGTTGGTTGATCGAGTGTTGATGGCGTTTCCAGCCACGTCTGCCCGGCCAACACAACGTCATCTGCAGGAATATGTCGCTGCTCAGGCTGTGATCCCCAAACCGGAACGCGTACCGGGAACCACTCGATTTCGTCGCAGGATTCAGTCTTGGCAGAGCCAGATGCAACCCGCCGACGGCGCCGCCATGTTGTGGTCGGTTCCTGCGCTTGTCACCATCGCGGAACTTGCGGCCTGGTTCGAGATCACGGTTGGCGAATTGGAATGGTTTGCAAATCGCACGGGCTGGAACACGGAACATTCTGGCAATGTGCCCGCGAAAGAGACGCTCGGTCACTATCGCTACCGCTGGTTGGCAAAGCCTTCCGGCGGGCAGCGGTTGCTTGAGACACCGAAGCCGCGACTAAAGTCTCTGCAGCGAAAAATCCTCACCGGAATTCTCAACCACGTTCCTGCTCATCGAGCGGCACACGCCTTTCGCAGGGGGCGTTCTGTTGCCACGTATCTTTCTCCGCACGCAGGACAGCAGGTCGTATTGCACATCGATCTCAGGGAGTTCTTCCCGTCAGTGCATGCTTCTCGAGTTCACGCCGCCTTCCGAACGATGGGATATCCTGAACGCATTGCCGGTTTGTTGACGGGCCTTTGCACGAATGACACCCCCTCCGCAATTTTGTATTCGGCAGACGGTCAACGCGTCGACGAAGGGACATGGCTGCGTCAGAGGGCAAAGCATCTGCCTCAAGGCGCTCCGACATCTCCGGCCCTGGCAAATCTCTGCGCCTACAAACTGGATTGCAGGCTGGAAGGACTGGCGCGAACTGTCTCCGCTCAATACACGCGCTATGCCGATGATCTGGTGTTCTCGGGTGAATTCGAATCGCAAAAGTCGCTAGCTCGACTCCGCATTCTCATCAACGCCATCATCTTGGATGAGGGGTTCGAAATTCGCCATCGCAAAACGCAGGTGATGCCAGCCGGAACAAGGCAGCAAGTTGCAGGCGTTCGTCTCAATGTTCACCCCAATATTCCCCGAGAAGCTTTTGATGAGTTGAAAGCAATCCTGCACAATTGTTGGCGTTACGGCCCTGGTTCTCAGAATCGAACGGGTCATCCCAATTTTCGAGATCACCTGAACGGACGACTGGCGTACTGGTCTAGTATTTGCCCGGTTCGAATCGTCAAGTTGCAGGAAATGTTTGATCGAATTGAATGGACAGAGCAATAGTATTGTCGTGTGCCTTGCCAGCCGCATCTGGTTGCACTGACTTTCCGGATTGACGCAAATGCGTTAATGTGATACGCGGTAAGTGGTTGTACGCGCATAGGAAGCGGCATCCGGCAGGGATCGCCTTGATTTGGGATATTATGGGTCAGACCAACTATCAACTGCTGATTGCCGACGATGACGCGGATTTTCGCCAGGCATTGTGCGACATTTTTGCGCCGTTTTTTCGCTTGATCGAAGTCGGATCAGGAGAGGAAGCGGTTGAACTCGTCACGCATCAGGAAATTCATTTGGCCCTGTTTGACATGCATATGAAGCAATTAACAGGGCTGGATGCGCTACGACAACTGCGGGCGCTTCATATCGTGGCTCCGTGTATCATTATCACTGCGGACTACACGGACTCGCTGCGCGACGATGCCGAACAGGCTGAGGCTTTCTCGGTTTTACGGAAGCCTGTCACACGGCGGGATCTGGTCAGTGCAGTGGCCAATGCCGTCGAATCCGTCTACGACGACAGCGAGTTTACACACCGCCTGTTGTGCGGATAATTTGCTCCTTGACGCTTCGGCGCAGCACACGCTAGAAGAGATTGTCGTTGCCGCCGGCCAACGATTGCTAGCTCGCTTGCGTTTTTGGATTCCACGATGACTTTCGTAACGTTACGGATCTTGGACGGGATGGAACGCGGCAAAAGTTACGTTCGACTGGCGTTGCCGATCACGATCGGCCGCGAATCCGATAGCGACATCCAGTTGAATGACGATCGCATCAGCCGGGCTCATGCCAAGCTGCAAGATCATTCGGGACGCGTCATTCTGACCGATCTTGGCAGCACAAACGGAACGCGGGTGAATGGGCATCCGATCCAGATGCGGGTCATGCAGCATGGCGATATTATTCTCGTTGGCCGATGCGTGCTGCTGTTCGATCAGTCTCCCAGCGACGAACCACTGACGGATTTGGGCCTGCCTCGACCGACAGTGGTGGGCTCTGCCGAAAAGAGCAACTTAGACGACAGTGACCTGGAAGTCTCGTTTGATCCCGATCCGGCTATCGACGCAGACGCAACTCCACTCTTCCCACTGGGAAGGCCTCCCGTTCCTGCGGAGTTGAATGCTTTGCAGCGCGTTCAACTTTCTGATCTCCTGTCTTATGTTCACGAGCAACTTGGCGTCGTGATTCGTGGAGCGGTGGAAGATTTGCACGGTTCGCAGACGAGGACGATCAAGGTGGACTGGCCTACCTGGAGCCGACTGTCGTCCCTGATGGGCGAAGTGTCGCAGGATATGCGTTCGATCTGCGATCCCGACGACTAGTGTTCGGTTGTGGCAACGTTCTCGCGCAATGCGGTCATCCTCTGACGTCTGCCGATTGCGATCGTTAGATTCCGGATTATCGGCACAACCGGTGATATCTGTGTAATTGCTCAATATCGCCGGGTGTCACGCGTGTCGCCGATTTACCATGCCTAGATTTTCGCGGTTCGGCGGCGACGTGAACTAATCTTCACTTGGACCCCCCACCCGGTTCGCGTCCGATCCTGGCCGTCTCTTCGTTCGAGTCAGATGGCGAGGATAACGCGAACGACAATCGAGCCGTTTTGGTGACTCAAGATGATTGACCCCACACGAATTTGGTCGCTGACCCAACTCCCTTCGCTGCCGACGGTCGCGCAGGCGCTATTGAAGTTGACCGCTAACCCAGAGACCGAGTTGCGGCAGATCGTCCAACTCGTGAAGGCTGATCCAGCCATCTCCGCGAAAGTCGTCAAAGCGGCGAATTCGACCTTTTTCGGCGTTAGATCGGAAGTCAAAGGGATCGAGCGGGCGGTGTCGTTACTCGGCCCTAGCGTTTCAAATTCATTGGCGCTGAGTTTCGGGCTGACTCTGGCTTCTGCGGCGAATTCGCCAATGGCGAATCACTATCGAGATTGTTGGAAGCAGTCGATCATCCAGGCTTCCGCAGCGGCTGAGATTGCTCATCGGATTGCACCCGCATCGGCGGACGATTTTTCACTTTGCGGCCTGTTACTCGAAGTCGGTCGGCTGGCACTGATGTCGACTTTCGAAACCGAATACCGCCCCGTCCTGGAAACATCGCAGGAGGGACGGCTGTCCCTGTCCCAAATCGAAGAAGAATGGCTGGGAATCCAGCACGCCGAAGTCGGTGCCCGTCTAATGGAACATTGGAAGATGCCGGTCGCTGTGATCGAGGCGATCCGCTGGCATCATGCTCCCTATGTTCTGTTAGAGGAGCAGCGTCAACATGAATACTTCCCCGCTCTGGCGGCCACGGCGGTCGCCTCTTGCGCGGGAGATGTGCTTTGCACTAAGTCCAACGAGCAGGCTCGCGAACGCCTGGATCGAATGGCTCGAACTCTGCTGCACTGGCGAACGGAAGAGACCGCCGAATTTCTGCACCAGACGGAGTTGAGCTGGCAGCAACACGCCAATCTCCTTGAGTTTGATGAAACTCAGGCCCCTGCCGATTTGATGATGCAGGCCAACGAACAACTGGTCCGGCTGACATTGCGAGCACATGTGGCCTGCACGCAAGCGACATTGCGCCAACAACTGGCCGAGCAGGAGCGACGAGACCTTGAGTTTCAGAACAAGCAACTGCAGAAGCAGGCCCTTCACGACCCGTTGACGAAGGTGTACAACCGCCAGTTTTTCGACGAGATGCTCGATACCGAAGCGAAGCGATGCACTCGCTGTGCTTCGCCGATCGGGCTGATCTTTGCGGATGTCGATCATTTCAAGCAGATCAACGACACCTACGGACATCAGTTCGGTGATGTGGTGCTGCAACAGATTGTCAAGGTTTTTGCAGACGCGATTCGAAACTCCGACATCCTGGCTCGATTCGGCGGCGAAGAGTTCGTGATCCTTGTGAACCAGCCGACTGAACGCTGCTTAGAGCGATTGGCAGAGAAGATTCGTGGACGAGTGGAAGCGGAACCCTTCCTGTTTGGCGATATGCGAGTCCCGGTCACCGTGAGTCTGGGTGCAGCCATTTCAATCCCGGGCCGCGACGATGTTGATCTGCCACATCGATTGATCGCAGCGGCGGATGCCAGCCTGTACGACGCCAAACGCTCAGGCCGCAATCGCTGTTGCATCCGATCGTTAGTCGACGAAAATGAGCGAGCACTCTCGCAACTTGTGCTGCAACATCGATTCAGTCGATGGCTGGTTTCCAAACGCCTGCTGGATATTCCTTCGGTCTCCCGAGCCCTCTTGGAATGCCCTCACGAGAATACTCGCATAGGCGAATTGGCGATTCAGTCCCATTACCTGGATGACGACCAGGTGAATCACATTATCCGCCTTCAGAATGACACGAACGAGCGATTCGGTACGGCCGCCATTCGTCTGGGTTGGATCAGCGAAGGTCAACTCGTCCATCTCTTGTCGTTGCAGCAAGAGAATCCGAAGCAACTGGCCGCGGCCGTCGTTCGTTTGGGAATGCTTTCAGCGCCTCGAACGGCAGAGTCTCTCGAGGACTATCTGTTGTCGAAGATCCCCGATGGACATCGGTATCTCGAAACAGAAATGGTCACGTCCTGAAGCCGCCACAGCCTCAGTTTAGCAGCGGCGGATGATTCGCGGATCATATGTTTGTCCACGGATTGACCGGTTAGGCATCGTGGCGACGATAAACGCGACCGGAATCAATGGCTCGAAAGCCGGCCGATTCGAGCACGGCGATGGCACCCGCGTCGGCTTTGGAGGCGTGTGCTTCTGCCAATTGCACCATGTCGTCACGAACTCGACGACAAACTTCGACCAGCAGCGCCTGACCATAACCCTTCTTGCGATTCGCCTCAGTCACGTACAGGCTCATCAAGCCGATTCCGCGCGTCTGCCACGCGTCGACATAGCGATCGAGGCCGACCACGCTGACCCGGGCCAGCGGAGCACCGCCCGTTCGAGGAATCAGTGCGAGGTGCATCGCATCAAGGCGGCCGTATCTCGTCTGCCACCAGAGTGATTTCGGCTCCTGATTGAGCACCGTCAAGCGAGTTGTTCGCCTGACATTGACCAGACGCACGCCGACAGGATCGGCCGAGCCGACTCCTAGGCCACGTTGGAAGACGATGTGCTCTTCGGTCGCCTCATAACCCAATTTGGTGAGAAATGGCTCCGCAGCGGGGTCCGAATGCAGGAAACCAGCCGACTGACTTCCGCCATAAATTCCAGAGTAAAACGGATCACGCGGTTCGGCGGGGCCGGCATAAATCGTTTTGCTTCCCCGTTCGCGAAGGTAAGCCTCGCCCCGACGCATCAGCTCACGACCAATGCCCTGATTCCGCATCGAAGGATGAACCATGATGGCACAGATCACGCCCTGTTCATCCGACAGCCAGGACCGGTCTTCATTTGCTCCGAAACCGGCATGCACGAAACCGACGATTTTCGAATCGGCGATCGCGAGGATCAGGCCAGCTGGATCGAAATAGGTTTGGGCGAACACCAGTTCATCGAATTCGTCGCAGCGTAGTCCGGTGGCCGCTCCGCGACCAAGTTGGCACTCGTGCCAAAGACGCAGGATGTGAGGGGGGTCTGTGTTGACAAAATGACGATATTCAATCACGGCGAATGTCTTATGGATGACCCAGACCAGATTGAAAAGCGTCCATCAGTCACTGCTTGCTGGAGTGAATGAATGAGCACGCACCACCGTGAACCAAGATCGGATTGAATTCGTTGAAGCGTGTTGAAATCCGCTTCGACTCTGACGTTTCCTCAGGTCTTTGGTATGCTAGCGGTGCCGGAACGTGGTCGCAAGCATGTCGTTCGGGCGATCGGATGAGATTGTGATTCAAGTCAAAACCAGGTCACGTGTCCTGAAAAGACGAAATCAGCCATGGCAATCGACGATTTCACGAATGAGGAATTGCTGGCCTACATCGACGAACGTCTCCCTGTCGGCCGCGCGACGGAACTGGAGCGCCAGCTTCGACTATCGACTCCACTCCTGCAGCGGGTCATCCAATTGATGCAGTCGGTCGAGCATGGCGAGGTGACTTTGGGGGCCATGTGGCGGCGAGGTCGCTGGAGCTGTCCACCGCGAGCGGTCTGGGCCGGATTTCTCGACGGACGCTTGGGGGACGGATTGTCGCAATATCTGCGATTTCACCTGGAGACTGCCGGCTGCCGATTGTGTGAAGCGTGCGTGCGCGATCTCAACCGGGGCGGGGCGACCGAAGGGGAAGATCGGGTTCAGAAGATTTTTCAGTCCTCGACCGGGGCCCTGCAAAGTCGTCACTGATTTCAGCGGGATCTGTTAACTCTTCGCGGACTTCCCCGCCACTGCTTGCGGTCCTTCCTCTGCAGTTTTAACATGCCGGAATTGGATGACTGAGCAAGACTTCCGCGCGATTGGAAACTTCGTGTTTTGGCAAGTTTGCTCCAAACGCTGCACGGATTTGCTGCGTAGTGTCGGTCATTCCAAGGACCATTTCCGGTCGCTATTGTCTCCTCGGACGGATGGGTGGAACTCATCTGCCGAACCTAAACTGTTGATTTGTAATTCCTTAACTAACACCTGATCCAGTCGTGAAAGTGAGCGGGAGTCCGCATGAGCCTGTCTGGTCCGTCCACTGACTCAGTCATCCAAATTCGCAACCTCAGCAAAGTCTATCGAGATTTCTGGGGCCGTCCGAAGGTCAAAGCGTTGAACGCCCTGACCCTCGACGTTCGCCCTGGTGAAGTATTTGGATTGCTGGGGCCAAACGGTTCCGGCAAGACAACAACCATGAAACTCTTGCTGGGGCTGCTCTTTCCCACCGAGGGTGAGATCAAGATTCTGGGCAAGTCGGCCGCCGACGTCGGCAAGAACGAGCGGATCGGGTATCTGCCTGAAGAGTCCTATCTCTACCGGTTCCTCAACGCTTACGAAACGCTCGATTTCTACGGACGCCTGTTCGACATGCCGGCCGCAAAGCGAAAAGAGCGGTCTGAGCAATTGCTGGACCTGGTGAAGCTCGCCCCGCAGGCTCGCCATCGCCAGCTGAAAGAATATTCCAAGGGGATGACTCGCCGAATTGGGGTGGCCCAGGCGCTGATCAATGACCCTGATCTAGTCATGCTCGATGAGCCGACCAGCGGTCTGGATCCGCTGGGTAATCGTGACATGAAAGACTTGATCCTGGATCTGAAGAAGCAGGGCAAGACAGTGCTGATGTGCAGCCACCTGCTGGCCGACGTGCAAGACGTTTGTGACCGCATCGCCATCCTCTACGGAGGTGAGCTGAAGGTCATGGGACGCGTCGACGAATTGCTCAAAGCACAGGACGAGACGCAGATCCTGAGTTCCAAGCTGAGCCCCGAGGCCATTCGCGACGTCGAAGCCGTCCTGAAAAAGCACGGTGCCAATATTCTGAAAGTGGATCAACCCACAGCGAACTTGGAAGATTTGTTCCTCAAGACCGTCCAGGAAAGCCGCGAAAGACCAGGTCACCGTACTGTCAAAGAAGGAACCGCCTCGTAAGGCTGATTCGTTGACCGATCGGGATTTCAGCGCGACTGTTCCACTCTTCTATTCTTCCGCTTGTAAAGGCCGTCACAAGCCATGTCATTCGATCCGGACCTGATGCCGCTTGTCCCGGCGCTCCGCCACTGGCTGATTGTCATCGGCGGCTTAAGCGCTGCCGCCATTTTGGTTTCGCTGCTGTCGATGCTCGTGATTCACGGCGGAAAATGCCTGCAACTGTTTGCGGACGAAGTGCAGGGCTTCCTGACTGACCTCGTCAGCATCTCGATCCGCCGGGTCTTCGCGCTGGCCAAACTGACCTTCATGGAAGCCTATCGCCGCAAAGCGCTGCTAGTCTTCGTTGTGTTCGCATTGCTCTTCATGTTTGCCGGCTGGTTCATGGGGAACGATGGCGAAGAGATCACAAAGCCGACGGTGAAGCTTTACATCAGCTTCGTTCTGCGAGCGATCACCTGGTTGACGCTGCCGCTGATGTTCATTCTCAGCAGCTTCGGCATCCCCGAAGAAATTCGCCTGCGATCGCTTCACACGGTTGTGACGAAGCCTGCACGACGATTGGAAATCGTGCTGGGGCGCGTGTTGGGATTCACGGCGCTAGGCTCATTGGTTCTGGTGGTGATGTCCGTTGTGGGCTGGATCTGGATCGTGCGACAAATCCCTGCCGACGCCAGGTCGATGCTGATCTGTCGCGTTCCCGTGCGTGGCAACTTGTCATTCAAAGATCGTAATGGTCAAGATGTCGAAAAAGGGATCAATGTCGGGGATATCAACGAATTCCGCAGCTATATCGAAGGGGCCACCAAGGCCCGGGCGATCTGGACGTTCAGCGGGATTGGTGAGAATTCACTCGACTCCGAAGGTAATCTGCACATCGAAAATCAGTTCATGGCCTTCCGCAGCTACAAAGGCGACATGAATCGCCAATTGCTGTTCGACTATCAGTTCCGCAACCCCGAAAAGAATATCACTTACACGACCCAAGCCTGGCCGATCGTCGAGAAACGCGGTGTCACCAAGGCGATTCCTCGCAAGCTGGAAGTTCCCAGCGAAGGGAAAACGTACGACCTGATCAAGGACTTCGTGACCTCTGATGGGAACCTGATCGTCGAAGTTTCGTGCATCGATCGCGAGCAGTACCTCGGCATGGCACGAATCGATTTGTTCATTCGCCTGCCCGATCAGAACTTTGCGGTCGGGTTCTTCAAGGCGGTCTTCGGCATCGAGATGATCATGATTCTCGTGGTGCTGATGGGTGTCTGCGCTAGTACATTCCTGAAAGGCCCCATCGCGACCGCGTTGACGTTCATCCTGTTCATCTTGAGTGGTGAAGACACTCACAAATTCATGGATCAATTGATCGGCGGCAAGAGCATCAAGGACGGCTGGCAGGGCGGTGGGTTCTTTGAATCGATCTATCGCATCGTCACACACATGAACCCCACCACGGACCTGCCGGCTAACTACGCATTCACGATCATGCAGGGTGTCGACTGGGTGTTGACGTTCTTCCTGTGGACTTGCAAGCAGGTGATTCCGCATTTGAAGTATTTCAACATGCAGGAATACGTCGCCAACGGGTTCGATGTTCCGTTCGATCAATCGCTAGGCCCTTGCCTGCTGATTACACTCGCTTATGTGCTGCCGTGCGTCCTGTTAGGCTTCTTCGCACTGCGGATTCGTGAATTGGAGTCCAAATGACCTCTTTGACCTCGCAACAGCGCAAGCTGGTCTATTTGTGCGGAATCCTGATTCTGCTGATCCCGATCATCAGCCTGGGGCTTCCCGCTTCAGGAAAAGACAGCCCCGGCGGAACACTGACCCGCCTGCGCACGAAATACGAGTTGGGCGAAAGCGACTTGGGCAAAGTCGACCCGTCCGGTGCCGCGATGAACCTGGTCCTGTTGGGCATGCGCGGGGTCGCGGTCAACCTGCTCTATACGCAATTCGAAAAAGAACGCGACGCCAAGCAATGGGAAGAAATGCGGGCGACGACCGAGTCCATCGTTCGACTACAGCCCCACTTCGAAAAAGTGTGGGAAATGAACGGCTGGAACCTGGCGTACAACACCTCCGCCGAATGGGATGCTGTTGAAGATCGTTACTATTATGTGAAGGTCGGCGGACTGTTCATGAAACGCGGTGTGGAACAAAACCGCAAGTCGACCCATTTGCAGTACCATGTCGCCAACGTCTACCAGAAGAAGATCGGGAACGCGGACGAGGCGAAGTACTACCGCAACTACTTCCTGCATGATCCCGATCCCAAGTTCGAAAACGGCCCGGATCCGGCGTTCAATCCAGACATCATGGACAACTATCTGGTTGCCAAGAAGGAATACATCCGGGCTTGCCAGATCGAAGACACCGAGCACCGTCCACAACACATCCTGGATCGAACCTTGTTCCGCTCCATGCCCGCCCGGTGCCAATTCGACTATGCCCAGGTCCTGCAGAAGGATGGAAAATTTGGCGAAGTGACAAGGGAAGCGTGGAACGAAGCGCTCTCGGACTGGACCACAAAATATGGCCAAGAAGTCTTCAGTATTCCAATCGGCGACCTCAACAATCCGGTGAAATTTGATATCCGTCTGGGAATGTCCCGCGACGATATCAAGAAGGAAATCGCTAATCCCGACGATGTCGTCCGTGTCACAGACATGGTTGACCGATATCGGAAGATGGTCAATTACTACTACTGGACAACGCGCGGCAATTGCGAATCCGAACAGACCACTGCTGAGGCACATCGCAGCTTGTACGAAGCCAGTCAGAAGTATAAGAGCCAGGAATTTGACAAGGCTCTTGAGTTGTCCTTCGCGGGGATGACCGGATTCGACAAAATCCTGCATCAGCCGGAGTACAACGAACTCAAGAGCGAAGACACCTTGGTGGAAGAGTGTCTACTTGGAATTCGCGTCTGGAAGGGGATCCAGGAACTTGGTCAACTGAAAATCCCGAATGACTATCCGCTGAAGTGGTTGGAAGTGGAACACCAGGGCAACACCCAACTGCAGCAGAACGTGGAACGCGCCTACAAACGAGCGTTTCTGCAGTAAGCAATCGCAGGTCGTAACGGCTACAACGCGGTCAATCGGCACATCCACCGCAAAAGTTACGATCGCTGCCATCCGAAAGGTCTCGCTTTCGGATGGCAGTGGCATCCGGTTGCGATGCTTCTTGGGTGAGAATTGTCTTGCCTGCCGTAAAACGGCGCCCGTACAATATGCGTGAAGATTAGCAGTTGTATGAGCCTTCAGGTTTGCGATCCGACAGCAGGCACCTGCTGGTAGGGGTCGTGACAGCCAAATCCAGATTTTGCTTGGACTTGTGATTCCGAACGCGGGTCATACGCAAATTGATCTGTCAATTAGCCGATGAACTGTCGAAGACGGCTTTAGGGCTCATGTTATAGGGTTTGTCGCGTTTCACGGCGCAGGAAGTTTCGAGCGGAGTAGGGTCAACATGGCCAGCAAGAAGTACTTGGGTCTCGAAGAAGCTGCTGCACTGCTGAAGATCAAGACCGAGGAATTGATCCGCCATCGTGAGAAAGGCGACATCCGCGGTTTCGCGGATCGCGGCACGTGGAAGTTCAAAGATAGTGATGTCGAAGAGTTTGCGCGACGCCGTCGGCCGGACTCCGATCCTGATGTGGAAATCATGGATGACGACGACGATCTGGGTCGTCAGGCCACCGTGATTCGCAAGGGCCGCGATACTTCGTCAGACAGCGACGTTCGCATCGTGACTGAAAGGCGGTTGACTGGAAGCAGTGCCGAACTTCCAGTGATGGACGCCAGCAAGTCCGATAGCGATGTCAAACTGATTACGGATTCCAAGCTCGGGCTGAAGTCCGACAGTGATAGTGATGTGAAACTCGTCAATCCCGTGACGCCGCCAGCCGATTCAGACAGCGACGTGAAGCTGGTCGATCCTGGAAAGCGCCGGATCTCGGACTCCGATAGCGATGTCCGTCTGGCCCAGTCAGACAGTGATGTGAAACTCTATCCCGCGACCGACAGCGACAGTGATGTCAAGTTGATGGATCACGGTCGCCGAGGTGACCTGTCCAGCGACAGCGATGTCGCCCTGCTCCCCTCCGATGCAGGGGGATCTGCCCTATTCGACGACGATCCGGGAATCTCCACCCTGCCCGGCGACAGTGGTATCCAGCTTGTCGGCGACAGTGGAATTCGATTCGGAGGCGATAGCGGCCTGCGGATGACGAATGACAGCGGGCTGAGTCTGCAACAGCCCATGGACAGCGGCATCCTTCTGGAAGGTGATAGTGGCCTAAGTCTGGGCCACGGCGATAGTTCAATCACCCTGTCAGACGACAGCGGTATGAAATTGCGCGGCAGCCCCAGCAGTATGAAGCTGAAGGGTGGCGGCAGCAGCAAGAATCTACGAGGACGAAAGCCCGAAAATCTGGACGCCACCGCCCCGATGATGTTGGCGCAGGATCGTGATGATTCTGATGATCTGAGCAAAACGTCGCCGATGATGCTGCAGCACGACGATGCCGACGAGCTGCACGATACGATGGAAGTCCCCCTGCTCGGGGACGATGACGATCAGTCCGAAACCAGCGTCATCATGTTTGAAGATGACGAAGATGCAGATCAGTCGTCAAAGACCGTCGTGAAAAAGGGCCGCAAACCCGTCAACGAATCGATGTTCGATCTCGAAGACGGTGAAGAGGCCGACGAATTTGGCGACGACGAACTCGAAGTCAGCGACGAAGTTCTTGGCGAAGATGACGAACTCGAAGATCTCGACGCCTTTGAAACGGACGACGACGAATTCGACGAAGGCTTCGAATCGGGTGCCAGCCGGATCGGGTTCGGCTCTCCCGCCGGAAAGATCGCTGCTCCTCAGGAAGTTGAGTGGGGAACGGGATTCTTCCTGACCCTGCTGGTTTCCTGCACGGTCCTGCTGATGGGTGCCCTGATGTCGGTCGATCTGCTGCGAACCACGTGGGCTGGCGACAGCCCCGTCTACAATGGTGAGCTGATCGGTGCTGTGGGCGGGATGTTCAGTAAATAGTCGCAACGCATTCATTTGAATGGGCTTGCGTCATTTGCGTTCGGCTATCAACACGCTTCAGTAGGCTCGGCAACGCCATTCCGCGAGCGGTCTCGCAGTTTATCGGCAGCATTCGCCGAATTCAGTTTTCAGATGCCACCAATTGACCGGTTTCGGGCCGATATCGGTGGGATTTCCTCATGCCTCCTCTTGGCGTCTCTTTTTTCGGGAACTATAACCCGCCTCGCGATGGCTTTGGCCAGACGCAGATTGTCGCGGGAACGATGATCTGTCGTCGAGCTGTCATCGATCGAAGTCCTGTCTGAAATCTCTCCCTAGCATCAATTGAACGATGGTTGTGGCGTCACCGATTGCGTGATGTTTCAGCTCAATGTTTGCAACGTTGTTTGCATCCGTTGTGCTGGTGCGTCCCAAGGCAATCGCGCTATCTGCCGAGGAGTTCGCGATGTCACGTTGCGTTCGTATGTTTGTGTTACTGCCCTTGGCTGCCAGTTTGCTGGCGGCAGGCGGGTGTAACCAAGTCCCCAGAAACTCGCTCCGCCAGAGCCAGTTGCGTGCCCATCAGTTGTACGAGCAAAATCGACAACTGGCGATGGAACGTAACGGGATCGGCATGACTCAGTCGCAATTGGCGGCCGAGAAAGCGCGGCTCGAGCAGCAGTATCTGGCGGCCAAGCAGGGTCTGGATGCGGCGAATGCCCGTCTGGAAAACCTGCAGGCCTCCAATGGTCAACTCGAAGACCAGATGCGTAACATCCTGACGAGCAATCGACCAAGCAGCAGCCCGCTGTCCGACGACGCCACGTTGCGTTTGAAGAAGCTCAAGGATAAGTATCCCGACTTCGAATTTGATCCACTGACGGGGGTCAGCAAGTTCTCGACGGACCTGCTGTTTAACTCGGGCAGCGACGAAGTTCGCCCCGAAGCCTCCAAGGTGATTGCCGAATTCGCCAGCATCATGAACCAGTCGGACGCTCGGCATCTGAAAGTGCTGGTGTCAGGCCATACGGATGATCGACCTGTCTCCAAGAAGCACACACTGGAAAAACATCAGGACAATATGGGGCTGTCCGCTGACCGAGCCCTGTCAGTTCTAAGAACGCTGCGTAAGTCCGGAATCGCAGAAGCGCGAATGGGAGTGTCTGGTTACGGGATGCATCAACCCGTCGAGCCGAATAAGACCGAAGCTTCTCGTGCTCGCAATCGCCGCGTCGAGATCTTCGTTCTGGCTCCCGACGCCTCGGTCGCAGGCTGGGACCCCGATCCATCAGTCGAAATGCGATAGTTGCAGTCGCAGCTTAAGAATCACAATCAGCCCGACACCTATGTGTCGGGCTGATTTCGTTTTTTGGAGGGTGAGGCGGGCGAAGCTCCCGCCGCGTCAGTCCTGGTGCTTCGACAGCAGTCGTATCAGTGTCTCCAGGTCAGCCTGCACCAGACGGAACGCAGTCAACGCGATTCCAAACCCAAGGACACCCCCTGCAGCCAGAGCGACGAGTTCAAATCGTCGCTCTAATCCAGCCAACACCAGAATCACGACAGCGATCATCGGCACCGACGCTGCCAGTCCCAGATACAGCCAACATTGCTTGGCTAATCGCCTCAGAAAGAGAACATCGTTGGAAGTCACCGAATCCCAACGAATCAGGCGAGGATAGAAGCAGCGAATCGCGACAAACGTCACTCCAAAAAATGGATACGCGGCCGCAATCAGTCCGCAAAGGGCCAGCGAGACCACAAAATGAGCGTAGATCTGTGGTGGTACCTTCCCCAGCATCAGATGCAACGAAATGGGATAAGCGGGTGCCGCGATCAGCCACAGTGTCAATCCGACGATCGCCGCGAGATTTCCAAGCTCCAGGCACCTTTGACGACGATCGCCCAATTCCTTCGCTGACAAGGCGTGTCGCTTGTCGATCTTCACCGCCTGTCCGACGGACCCCGCCAGCCAGGACGCGCAACCCATTCCTGTGGGAAAGGCGATCATGTTGATGATCGCTTGAATCCGCATGAAGGTCGGCTCGGCCTCCGGCATCAGTTCGTAGATCTCGCGATGGTTGTAGTTAAAGTTGAACACCGCGGCGACGATGTTCGGCATGACGGTAATCAGCGAGACTGTCGTCAGCGGGAACCACCGAGCGAATCGCTGCCAACGCTTGGCATTCCCCACAATTAAGCGTCGGCCGGCCGGGTCCAGGCACAACTCCAACTCGCGTGCCAAATCGAGTCCGTGAGCAAACCGCATATCGATTCTTGGATCCAGGCATTGCTCCAGAACCTGTTTGAGCCCGACCGTATCGAAGTTGACGGGCGACTTAAGCTGGTTCGGAGCGAGCCCGTTTCGACGAAGCTGCGTCATCGCCGCCAACTTCGATTCCCAAGGCCGACAATTCGATCGGTCATCGAACGGAAGCTTGCCCGTCAACAATTCCGCTAGCAGAATCCCCAGCGAATATTGATCGCTACGCCCGTCCAGATCACTCGCTTGCCGCGAGTGGCTAGGGTTGCAGGCTTCGAGTTGCTCCGGCGACATGTAAGCCAGGCTACCACCGAAATAAGCCGCTGGAGATGCGCCTTCGATTTTGTCGCTGAAACTGATGTTGAAGTCAGCCAGCTTGGGAACGCCTTCGGTCGTCAGCAGCACATTCGCTGGCTTCAGATCGCGATGCAGCACGCCCTGACGATGAGCCGAGTCGAGTGCTTGTCCCAACTGACTACCGACCCAGGCGACGACCTGCGGCCACATCATTGCGGAAACTCTGCGACGAACAGACGAATCCGACGGAATCGACTCTCCTCGCTCATTCAACGCCGCGTCGACGGCTTTCAAGTAGGCTCGGCCGTTCCATTGGTCAAATGGCAGCTTCCGCATGAATTTGATCACGCCTGCCAATGTTCCGCCGGCCGCGTATTGCATGTACAGCAATCGCAGGCCACGTTCTGGCAACGTCCGCTGATCGTAAACCCGAATGATGTTGTTGTGATCAAGTTGAGCCAACGTTTGCGGTTCATGCCCATGATCGGCCGAAATCTTGACAGCCACCAAACGTTGCATCGACCGTTGCCGAGCAAGAAACACAGTCGCAAACGCCCCCTGCCCCAGTCGCAGCAGCAGATCGAAGTCGTCGATCTGCTCACCAGGGAGAATTGTCAGCTTCTCGGGTGAGTCCGCCGTTCCCACGACAGTGGATCTCATCGAGGGATCCATGCCGAACAAGCGCTCCAACTCGGCAACATGGTGAGGAAACCGCTTGAAGTACTCAGCCTGAGAAACATCGTCGTCGGCCTGCCGGCGGATGTGATACTCTTCGAAGATCAACGGCCCGGTGATGCACTCATCCAGATTCGCGATGTCCGATCGATAGTCTTCGATCACCCGCTTCAGGCCGCGCTGCCAGCGTTGCTCCAAATCGAGTTTGATCAACTCGACAGTCAACGGCCGTCGCATCTCAGCAGAACAGGACTCCAGATACTCGGGCAAGTTGGGCACCGGACCTTCGTCCCAAGCCGCCAGAAAGGCTTCCAGCGCAGGCTCAATCTGCGACCAGTCGGCATCGGTGCTTGGGATAGACGTTTCGGACACGGGACCCACTTTCAATCAATTCATTCTGAATGATGAAAAAGTAGCCCGATGGATGTTCGCTGTAAAGCTGTCGGAATCGGTATACTTCCCACTTCTACATGCTAATTATTGGCCGGACTGCAAAAGAGGGATCAGGATCATGGACTCGGCCCAACCCTTGCCACTGCAAACTACGGACGAAGTGGTCGCGTTCATTGAGGCGCGGCGGCACCAGTTGCTCGGATACATCAACAATAATCTCGGACCATCACTACGGCGCAAATTGGAGCCGGAAGACATCCTCCAAGAAGTAGTCGTGGCGGCACTCGCCGCGCCACATCAATTTGCGATTTCCGGCCGGGATCCGTTCAAACTGCTTTGCCAAATCGCAGAACAACGCATCATCGATGCTCACCGCCATCATGTGGCGGCTCAGAAGCGGAGTGCCGAACGCGAAGTTTCGATTGAACGGCCAGCAGCCTCCCCGCAAGGTTTCGGGTTCATCGACCTGCTGGTTGTCAGCATGACTTCGGCCAGCCAGGCATTCTCGCGGGATCAGAAAGAATTTCGCCTGCAAGAAGCGATCATGGGACTTCCCGAAGATCAGCGCGAAGCGTTGCGACTTCGATATGTCGAAGGACTATCGACGAAGGAGGTCGCCGAACAACTCGGCAAATCAGATGGTGCCATTCGTGTGCTGTTGAGCCGCACGCTGGCCAAGCTTCAAGAGTTGCTGGCCGATCGCTGAGCTTACTGGTCGAGCGATGCCATCGAACAAACTACGATTCATCCTTGCCATGAATGCCGTATTCGTCGAGCTTCTTCTTCAGCGTCGTCCGGTGTAACCCCAGCACACGCGCGGCAGAGGCTACCTGTCCGCGGTGATGATCCAAGGTTGCTCGAAACAGCGCCGGCTCAATCAATGTCAAGAATCGCTGATACAGCTCAGCTCCATCGTGAGCACCTTGCAACTGAGACTGAGCCCAGGTCTCGGTCAATTGCCGCAGTCCACCATCCGCGGTCGCTGCTGTCACTGCCATCGACGGCAACGCGGCCGGAGGTAAGTGCGCGACCTCGATCAATCCGCCGCGTGCTAAAACCAATGCATGTTCAATCGCGTTGCGCAATTCACGGACATTGCCGAACCACGGACGGCGCTCGAGTTCGGACAGCGCTTCGCGGTCCAGCACGGGCGACGGTGGTGACGACAGCCGATCAAGAAAATGTTGAGCCAACAGCGAGATATCTTCCCTTCGGTCTCGCAAAGGAGGAAGTTCCAGCTCGAATGTGACCAGCCGGAAGTACAGATCATGGCGAAAGGACTCGTCAGCGACGCGCTGCCGCAGATCCTGATGAGTGGCCGAAATCAATCGAAAGTCCGAGTGACGGGGGCTGTCGCCACCGACCGGCCAGATCTCGCCATGCTCCAGGGCTCGCAGCAATTTGACCTGCAGCGACATGGGAATGTCGGCAACCTCATCTAAGAAAATGGTCCCCCCATTTGCCTGTTCTAAAAGTCCCTTCCGGGAACCCTCCGCGCCGGTGAATGCCCCCTTCACATGCCCAAACAATTCGCTTTCTGCCAACGACGGATTCAACGCCGCCAGATTTACAGGAACGAATGGCCCATCCACCCGGCGGCTGTAGCGATGAATGGCTCGAGCCACCAGCTCCTTCCCCGTTCCGCTCTCACCACGCAGGTGAACGCAGGCCGACGATGGCGCGACGAGAGCGATCTGCTTGAAGACCGCCTGCATGGGACCCGACTTTCCGACCAGTCGATCTGATGCCGATCCCCCTTCAGTTCGAGTCGAAGGAGGCTCTGCAGATTCCGCCGCATTCTTGGTCGCTCGTGATGCGGCCAGCGCACGAATGATTGTTCGCTCGGCCAGCTGTAGATCAAATGGCTTGACCAGATATTCAAACGCCCCGCGACGCACTGCTTCCACAGCTGTCTCCAAGTCACCATACGCGGTGACAATGACAACGGGCGCATCGGGAGCGATCGCATGCAATCGCTCAATCGCTTCCAACCCGGTCATCCCTGGCAGACGTACGTCGAGAACCACGGCGTCCGGACAAACTTTCTCCGCGGCTTGCAGTCCAAGCTCCGCCGAACCGACAGCGTCGGAGGTGTGGCCCAGACGCTGAGCGAGCTTGGTCAGGCCCCAGCAAATGCTTTGTTCGTCATCAATGAAGAGCAGATGTGACATACCAACGAGTATTGCCGGACGATCAAACGTCTGCCAGTGAAACTCTTACCTTTCTGAGCGGGGCGGCGTAAGCCCCCTGGCCGCTTTTCCTGGGCGTGAGCCCCTCTTCCACCCGAGTCTCCCGCATGTTCACTTAAGGTCGTTACAGAAGTTCCATGATCGGATGAATCCCCGGATCAAGGACTGGTAGCCGGCGTCCAGAAATATCGCTGATCGAAGGATCGTCGCCCAAGCCTACCGTGTGATACAGCGTTGCCAGCACCTGTTGATAATGCAGCGGTCGATCGAGAACATCGCTGCCAATTTTGTCGGTCGCACCCAGAACCTGGCCGACTTTCAATCCGCCGCCACACAGCAACGCATGACCCACTCGCGGCCAGTGATCGCGACCGGCGTCCTTGTTGATCTTCGGCGTGCGGCCGAATTCTCCCCACACGCAGACCGTCACATCGCGATCCAGCCCGCGATCGTAGATATCATTCACCAGGGCCGAGACCCCTCTGTCGAACAGCGGCAGATGGTCTTTCAAGTACTTAAAGTTATTCCCGTGCGTATCCCAGAATCCGTAGGCGACAGTCACGCAGCGCACACCCGACTCGACAAGTCGCCGAGCCGCCAACAACTGATCGTTCCACATCGGGGCCCCGTCACCCAGGTGCTTCGATGACCCCATCCCATAACGTTCGCGAACCCGTGGATCTTCCCGCGTCACGTCCAGGGCATTGACCAGGCGACTGGAAGTCAGCACATCGAACGCCTTGTCGTAGGTCGCGTCCATGTTCCGCACGGGGTTAGCATCGGCCTGCTGGCGGAATCGATCCATCACTTCGAGCAACTTGCGCCTGTTGTCCAACTGAGCCGGTTCGACGAAGCGCAGCTTCATGCTCGCCAAGTCTTCGCCGTCTGCCTGTACTGATCGATGCGCCGGACCCAGGACTCCCGATCGCGGGCTGTTGTAGGGCTTATGCTGCATCGTGGGAAACAGGTCGACGAACGCGGGCACGGCCGGATCGATCTGCCCAAGTCGTTGTGACAGGACCGACCCAAAGTTCGGCTTCCCTTCACGATTGCTCAAGTCCATCGGATAGCCGGTGACGTTCTGGAAACTGCTGTGCTCGTCACGCAGTCCAACCAGCGATCGCACGACGGACATCCGATGCATGCACTGCGACGTTAACGGCAGCAACTCGCTGATCTGGTAGCCCGGCAGGCTGGTGTCGATCCCATTGAACTCGCCGCGGATTTCCGCCGGGGCATTCAGCTTCAGATCGAAGGTATCCTGATGACCCAGTCCGCCGGTTAAGTAAACCATGATCACGGATTTGGCCGATGATGTGCTGCCAGTGGCTTCAGCACGCAGCAGATCCGGCAACGACAGACCACCGACGGCCAGAGAACCAATCTGCAGAAACGTTCGACGAGGGAAGCCATCGCAGTAGCGGTATGGCACGCCAGTTAAGGTCAGCATCGGCAACTCCGTCTCGTCGGGGCGGGATAGTACGGGCAGGCAATCGCGATGATCGAGAACTCACAGTCGGCAGGATCGATCATATCCTCAATCGGCGAGATATCTATTCTTCGGAATTCTGCGGGGAAAACTGAGCCCCGTCAACGGAAAGTTCAGTTCTACTACTCGCATCGTAACATCATCGTTTGTAGCATGAGAGTCTCGCCCGGCACAATTCATTCCAACAGCCTTTAGCCATGGAGACCGACACCATGACGGACTCAGCCAATCCCACGAATTCTTCGCGCCGCCAATTCTTGAAAACCGGTGCCACTGTGGCCGGAACGTTAGGCCTCAACCTCACCATGAACTCCGGTGCCTTCGCTGCTGGAAGCGATCAGTTGAAGGTCGGTCTGGTTGGCTGTGGGGGCCGCGGAACAGGGGCTGCCCAGCAAGCGCTGACTGCTGACTCACAAGTGAAGCTGGTGGCCTGCGCCGACGCCTTCCCTCAGCAGATCGATAACGCGATCGGCAGCTTGAAAGCGAACAAGCGAATCGCCGAACAAGTCGCCGTGACTGACGACTACAAGTTCGTCGGCCTGGAAGGCTATCGCAAGCTGATCGATGTCTGCGATGTCGTCCTGCTCGCGTCTCCCCCTGGGTTCCGTCCTTACCACCTGCGAACCGCCGTTGAAGCGGGCAAGCACATCTTCACCGAAAAGCCGATGGCGACCGATGCCCCCGGCATCCGGTCTGTGATCGAATCGGTGAAGATCGCCAAAGAGAAGAAGCTGGCATTAGTCGCCGGTTTCTGCTGGCGCTACGACCTGCCTCGTCGCGAACTCTTCAAGCGAATTCACGGTGGCGAAATCGGCGATGTCGTGGCGGCCTACGGGACGTACCTGACCAGCCCGGTCAAGCCAATGCCTCCGGCCAGCACTCGTCCCGAGGGAATCTCGGACTTCGACTGGATGCTGCGCAACTGGTACAACTTCACCTGGCTGTCCGGTGATGGTCTGGTCGAGCAAGCAATTCACACTGTCGACTGGCTGCAGTGGGTCGCTAAAGATGCCCCACCGAGCAAATGCGTCGCCGTCGGGGGCCGCCAGATTCCTGCTCACGGTGGAAACATCTTCGATCACATCGAAGTCAACTACGAATGGGAAAGCGGCCTCCGCTGCTTCATCGCTCAGCGCCAGATCTCAGGCTGCCACAGCGAAAATGGTCTGACTGTTTTGGGCAGCAAGGGAACCGCCCGCATCACCGGTTTCGGCAAGGATGGGGTTTCGATTACCGGCACCAATCCTTGGAAATACGAAGGCCCCAGTCCGGACATGTACCAAGTCGAACACGACGAATTCTTCGATTCGATCCGTACCGGCAAGCCGATCAACGACGGCGACCGCATGGTCACCAGCACGATGGCCGGCATCATGGGACGCATGGCCGGTTACACGGGCAAGCAAGTGACTTGGGACATGGCGATGAATTCAAAAGAACTCCTCTGCCCCGACCTGAAGTCACTCAGCGATGAAATCAAGGTTGCCCCAATCGCCCAGCCAGGTGTGACGCCGTTCATCTAACGAACGAAGTCCGAGCAGGGATACGAACACTTCGAGGCACTGGTTCTCCGTAATGGGATAACCAGTGCTTCTTTTGTTTAAGTACCACTTCAGTGGTCCAAGTCCCTTTTCTGATCGGCGCTGAGCACGCGCGGATTGGCGATCAGAAAGTAGTATTCCATTTCACCTGCTCGCGCGACGAAGATGGCGTCCATCTTCGACACCTTTAGCGCAAATCCGCCCAGGAACCAGGGAGTCGATTCGTTCATCAAGGGAAAGTTCCCTTCCTGAAGATAACCTAGGCCATACTTGGCTCCCACGGCCTTCAGTTCCGATGTTGCGCGACTGGCGTACTCAGGAACATTCGGGTTGTCCCACGCCCACTGCCAAGTCGAGTCCGTTTTGCAGACACTTCCCATAGTCTGCACGTCGAAGACTGTCAGCGTGTCGCCCTTCGTGAGGACTAGTTGGCCAGCAGGAGTATCGATGTCATAGCGATCGTAATTCGACAGCCATTTCTCGTGGAAGCTTTGTTGCTTGAAGTTGTATTCGTTTCTCGCTGCAACCAGGAACTCAGCAACTTCTTCGCTGACTCCATACTCATTAGCTTCCTGTTGCAGTTCCAGACGTGCCTTCCGATCACGAAAGTGACGGACCACGTAGATTGCGCACGGCACCAGAAGTAGTGCGAAGACCAATGCAGCTATCTTCATTGCCGCTGTCTTTCCACGAGCAAGGACTGGCAGTTCACCATGAGACAAGTCTCGACGAACATGCTCACTCGTGGAAAGGTATCGGTCAACTGGGAGCTTTAAATTTCGCCGAGGCGACTAGCTCTCCAAAAGGTCGTTGAACTCGCATCGCGGAGTCCAATCTGGTCCTCCGCCCCGAAGGGGCAGCAACATACCAGCCTCGGGCATCGCCCGAGGAAACACGATCGACAAGCCTGGCAAGCCCTGAAGGGGCGGCACACCGAGACAACGTCACATTCTTAGAAATACTCGGCGCTGCACAATCGCGTCCGTGGTTTCGCTCTACCGACCACCAGCTGTGGCGATTCAGTTCCGGCAGCAAACCGAATCCAGCGCCTGCTCGGCCGTGGGGAAGACGATAGATCCCACGGGCAGCCAAACAGAAACTCCGGTGTCGATGTGGCGCAGTCGCTCCTGGCGGTAGCTCACGCCGCCGATGATACGCACCCGCATCTTCACGATGCGATCGGAGTCACTCATCCGAAAAGCAACGGTAGGGATCTGGTTGGAACGATCCCACGAAGCCAAGTCGGAAACCTCGACCAATTCAAAACCCAGCTCGCGTTCTTCGTCAGTCAGTTCATTAGAATAGAGGGCGAACGATGGCAGCATGATTGCTTCCGTTCAATGCGAGATAAATGGTTCGGCCAGTCGGCAGACAGCCAACTCGACGTGAAAAGGCGTTGCGAGGACAGAGAGATACCAACGACTCTACTCGCAATTGTGAAGCGGTGATGAATCGTCGGTGAGTTCTTCCGCCACCAGTGACGCCAGGCGCTGTCCAACGACATCTGTGACGCTGCTGGTGCGACGAAACGTGAACGCACCATTGAGCTTGAGTGAATACCGCCGCGTCATGCAATTCGATGCATTTGCTCGAAACGAAGCCGTTACGGCAGCGAGTGCAGGAAGTTTTCCCGTTCCGCGGCGCAATACCGGATGTGGTCGTCGTTGTGAGTCCCATCCGGGACGACGATGAACTTCTTCGGCCCGGGGGCACTCGAAAAAAGTTGCTTGGCGACCGACAACGGAATCAGATGGTCCGCGTCACCATGGCTCTGCAGCACGGGGCCAGAATAGGTTTTGATCTTTTCCCCAGAGTTCAATCGTTGGGTCATATTCCATTTCGGTAGCAGCCACGCTGCATGGCGCTCCGCGACATCTGGCAACGATGAAAACGTGCTTTCCAGAATCAAGCCCCTCGCTCCACCGTTCGCAGCCAGATCAACCGCGACCGCACCCCCCAGTGACCTGCCGATCAGAACGACATCAGACGGCTGAATCCCGTTTTCTTTCGCCAGCCAATCCCGCGCGGCTTCTGCGTCTTGCAATATCCCCCGCTCATTGGCCATTCCGGTACTGCGGCCATAGCCGCGATAGTCAAACACGAGAATGGAAAGACGATGCAGCTTCGATAATCGCTCGGTCAGATGGGCCCACTTGTCGACGGTGCCAATATTGCCGTGGCAATACAGTGCCACGGCCTGCGGATTTGGATGAGCAAAATAGCGACCTTCCAAGCGATGATGATCCTCAGTCTCGACCCAGACCTGTCGCCCTCCACTCGACCCTTGCTGGCTGAAGGTAGGAGCCACGGACTGGGGATAGATCAGCAATTGCTCCACTGGTCGGAATGGAGAAAATGGTCCGAGAATTCGACAACCGGGCATCGCCAGAATCAGTGCGGTCATCAGTAGCAATGACGGCCAACGCATTTCTGAGTATCACACGTTCCAGGTTTGTTGTTGGCTCTCAACCCGTAAAATCTGGTGAAGCCCTCGCTGGTGGCGGTTCGGCAGAATCTGCAGGACAATCATGAACTGTCTGCTTCTGCACGGCCCTGTAGTAGCGTCGAGCAACGCCACTATTTGATTGCGCGTCATGAATTCGTTTCGGACCTCAAAGCAGGCAATGTTTAACGATTTTTACGACAATTCCGTGCCGACCAGCGACTCGCTAAAAGCTTCATTTATTTTGCCCGTCAGTCCGGGAATTGATGGAGAACTGAGGATCTGACCCGCGCAGAACTAATGACTTCGCCACCATCAGAGATGACGGACAGGGAATATTCACGGGCAGCATGATTCCAACCAACAGAATGACACGACGACCTAGAATCGCCAGCCAACACCGACATTCGTAAACAGACTCGGCGCATCTTTGGTGATGCCCCAACCGAGTCGAACGCCGAGTTCGAGATTCTCTGTCAGCAGATAGTGCATGCCCGGGCTGATGAAAGCCCGGCTGAAATCGTGTTCAGACCCCTGCGAGAAAATCCCGAAATACTCGGCATGGACCTGCCACTTCTCAGTGACCGGGACTCGCAACACCACCGAAGGAGCCCACTGATTGAAGGCATCGTTGGTACTGTGCTCGGTGCCGTATCGCATGGACGAGTCCAGCCGCCATTTGTTCGCAAACTCCCAACCCAGTGTGTAGGTGGCGGTGACATCCGTTGCCGGTACCTC
Organism: uncultured Schlesneria sp.; assembly: GCA_903840265.1. GTDB lineage: Bacteria > Planctomycetota > Planctomycetia > Planctomycetales > Planctomycetaceae > Schlesneria. Next base: position 83,837 of record CAIMFH010000019.1, read on the forward strand.
GCCGCTGGTCGGCGTGAAGCCTTGCAGAATTACCGCGCTTCGAGGAATCCAGCGATCCTGCTCAGAAATCGCCGCTTTCAGGCCATACAGGATCTGAGATTCACGCTCGACCTTCCCCGCGAACCCTTCCGATCCCTCGCTGCCGGATACGATGTCTCCCGCGCCACCGACCTCAAAATTCCAGCCCAATCGAAATTCAATTCGATCGCTCAGCCCGTACCGAAGCAGCATCTCCGGCAAGCTGTGAGTGTCGGCGACATCCTTATTATCGATGAACGAATACGACGTTTCGAATATCGTCAATCTCTTGCCGACCGTACTGGTCGCGGGAGTAAAGGCATCACGATCCGTCTCAAGCTCAGGCCGTTCCGCCGGTTCGGTCCCGACTTCCGGTCGTTCGTCCTGCGCAATGGCAGAACGGATTGCGAAGTTCATCGAACCCGTGAAGACTAAGAATAGAGTGATCAGCCACCTCGTCATGGCAATCGTCCTTGCTTTCGCACAAATGATAAACCTGTTCACCAGAACACCGCCAACCGAGTCCCAAAGATGTTCGCGCTACTCGTCCCGGAATTGAGCTCATGGGGTATGACATAGGAATAGTTAAACATGATTCGCATCCAGTCCGTGAGATACCAGTTCGCTCCGAATGTCGCCTGCGTCAATTGGATTCCCACTTGTTGACCATTCGTTCCCAGGGGAGTGTCAGAATCGACGAAATCGAGATACGCAAGTCGTCCGGTCAGTTCCCAGGCTCCCCAACCTCGTTGCTCTCGTTCGTTCCGTCCTGCAAGAAACGGGCGATTGACATGGATCGCCCCCAGAACTCCGCTCGAAGGGTCGTATTTGCGATGTTCGCCAGTCATGAAATAGCCGACATCGGCATGGCACCCACGGAAAAAGACCAGCCCGCCGCCAGTCTGATCGATCAATGAACCATACCATTCTGCCTGAGCCCACAGGGGGCCGTTTGCGGCAGCAAACTGCAGATTCACCAGTTGCTGGAATGTGGCGGGAATTCGAATGATCGGTACGAAGGGAGAAGTCGAAGAGTCCCCGAGATCCAGCAGCGGAGAGCTCGGCTGTTGGTTGATGATAATCACGCCGTTTTCAGGAATGCGTTCCGAAAGTGCGATGCCAAAGTGCAGTAGCTGCTCGCCATTTCGTTGGTTGATTGGGGCCGTCGTCAAGCGACTGGTTAGGCCCACTGTGCTGCCATCGCCTCCCTGAAAGTCTCCCGCATCCGTGCCGGCGTAGAAGGCTCCTATTCCGACTGAGCTGTTAGAATCTGGCTGTTCATGAAACAAGCCGACACCCCAGTTTCGCGCTGGATCGAGCAAGTTCACGGGAGATCGTTCCATGAAGGCAAAGTGCCTGGCACTGGTTCCGCCTTCCAAACTGAACGGCTCGCGAAAATGTCCGACTTGAGCTTCCACCGAGTTTTGTCGTTGACCCAGCGCAGCATAGACATCGCGCGGAACGACAAACCCCGAAGCCAGATCGATCTCAGCGACGTAGCGTCCGTAACTGTCCAGCTCGCCCTCAACGCCAATGCGTGCGCGGCGTAAGCCGACGACATCCTGCAACTCACCGAAGGTGTTCGTATTCGCTGGACTTTGGTGAGACCAAATTGAATCGGTATCAATTCGACCGCGCAACCGCAGTGTATAGGCCGACTTCGATTCACCCGCCGGCCGCCAGATCGGTTGAACTCTCGTTAGCAAATCGTCCGGAAACTCCCGTGGGAGCGATTCAAGCGAGGTCGGCATGGTCTGCGGGAATTCGCCGCCACAACTTGACGCTGGACGTGCGGCATCACTCGTCAATCCGACAACAATCAGCGCAACCACGGCGAAGGAGTGGCATCGAACCATGCAACGCAAACGTTTTCCGATCCATCGGATTCCGCAACAAGTGAGATTGGCATCCAGCCTTGTCATTCATCGGCAGCCAGTCCCCATCATTCCCTCGCCTCATCTCATGCCCCTTTGACGTTGTAGTGAGCAGTTTGACGATTATGACGATTCGCCGAGTCCGCCAAGTTTTAGCAGCCGCACGACAGCAACGGTTAATCCAGACGCGGGATCGGCGCAGAAAAAGCCGACGCGAAACAATTTCGTCAACGGATCGCACTGACTGCTACCAACTCCATTGAAAGGATCACAATCACCCCCCGGCACTTGCACTCTGCGGGCAACCTACCTCCATTCGATAGCATTCACGCTCGAGTTCCCTCACGCGGTGACTGCTCATGAAAAGGTTCACCCACCGCACGGGTAACTCGTGCCGACAATCCATTCTTCCACGTGCGAGCAATGAATCGTCCCGCTTCACGCGAAGCAAATGGAGAGCTTGTAGAGAGCAAAGGGGATCGGTCGACCTCTTCCCTGTTACTCAAAACATGCGCCATTCGTTGGGAGTCGATGTGCTGTTTGGTAGTTCTCCGGCGATATCCTGAGTTGGCAATTCCTCAAGGTGCCAAAGTCGAAATCCACCTCGAAATGCCGTGAGGTTATGACCCAGTCGCGTCCCAGGCGGAAGAGCCTTAATCTCTTTGGAATTCCCGCCGCCGAGCACGACATAGTCGGCAGCAAACGCTCCCATCAAAGCAGGAACGACCGTGGCCACGACATTCCGCCACGCCTTCTTGCCCAGCATGCGAAAGCCACGCCGACCCAGAATGGCTCCTAATTCAGTCCCTTCGGAATAGATGATCCGGCCCAGTTCGAGCGTGACGATGGTATTGTGGATGATGAGCGTGGAACCCAATCCAGTCCCGAATCCCAGAAAGAGCATCCGGCCCCCTTCGTAGCTCCCCAGCGCCTGCATCGCGGCATCATTGCAGATTCGAACTGGTAGTCCGAAAGCGGCAGCGTAGTCGAACCCCACCCAACCCGCCCCCAGATTCCCCGGTTCAGAACGAGGGCCGTGTTCACCGACTAGACCCGGAAATCCGAGTGAAATCGCGTTGTACTCCCATCCCTCTGCCAGCTCCTTGACGACCTCAACCATCTTCGCGGGCGTCATCCGCAATCCCGACGTCGTTTTACGCGGTTCTGTTTGCCCCGTGGCCAGCATCTTGATCTTCGTCCCGCCGATATCAATCACCAGCACTTTTTCAGGTATTTTTGTCGCTGGAGCATCCTCACCAGGAACTTCCGCATCCAGATCACTGGCTTGAACCATCGGACACCTCGTTTCACGTTGTTAGACCATACCCCAGCAAACTAGTCTCAGGGCAAGCTCCAGTTCGCGACCATCACTGCCAACAAAGGCCATGTCACGCTGAGCATCTCCGATGCCAACAGCACTGCGGTGGCAGCCTCGCTTGGAAAGACGACGTTTGTCACGATGAACTTGCCAAATCCCGCGATCAGTGACTGAACTCAAATACGAACATCGCCGACGCAGTCACGATTCACGGTTTCATCAGCACCTGATCGACCACATCGCTCGATTTTGTGGCAATTGTGTAGCCATGACGGTTGGCGGCGTTCCCAAGCGAGCGACGACGCCAGCTCAGCAACCCAGATGGTGCGTTGCTCTCGCAAGTCGCGCCTACGATCCATTCTTCCACGTGCGAGCCATGAACCGACCGGTTTCTCCCGAAAGCACATGCAGGGCTTGGCTGAGGTTCCGGGCGCGAGCCTCTGGAGACTTGAGTCCCGCAAAGCGACGGAGGACTTCCTTCTGGCGGCTGGGGGCCAATGCCTTCCAGTTCTTCGCGGCTTGCGGGTTCTCGAGCAGTGCCTGTTGGAACCATCGCGGCATGGGATGCTGAGGGCCGTTTCGATAGCTCGCGTCAAAATCGATCTCCACTCGCACGCGATCGCCGACCGTTGTGCCCGATGCCTCTCGAACATCGCCGCGTAGGTACAGATAGAAGCTGCCGTTGCCAGCTGGCATCATGTTAATGCGCCAGGCCTTCTCCGGTTTGCCGTTGATGCGTGCCAGAACCGGCAGCGGCTTGCGCCAACCCGGCTTGATGGCGCTCGCTTGCAGAGCGCTCACGAGGATGAACGGGTTGATACCGCGAATCTGGATCGTCGCGGTGAAAGTGGAAGCTGCCAAGAATAACCTCGAATCCGAAATGACTTTAAGAGGCTGCTCAAGGCGTACCCTTGTTACTTGACGCGGGCATGGCGTTGCTGGGCAGATCAGATGCCCTGATATCTCTGGATGGTCTCTCTGAGTTCCTCACTGAACTCGGCAAATTCCTCATCAGTGAACAGGCCAGCAGTCCTCATCAACGTCACCGTGTACAGAGCAGTCGACCGGCGCATGTCATCGAAGATCATCGCCATCCTTTTGTTCTGATCATGGATCAACCCGAAGACCTGCAAATATCGTTCGTGAGCAGTCGCCGCCTCGTCGGAACACTTGGCTTGCACATCCGACAGCACGCGTTGACAGAACCGATCTAGCGCAACCGGCTTCAGGCGACGCAACAGCTTCCAGTCTGACTCTCTGATTTGATTCATCGATCCAATCTTCAAAGCTGAACGAACAAAGTGACTTGCCCACGATGAATGACGGGCGGCTGATCAACAAACCAACACTTTGAACCGCCACCGGCTGCGGGTCAAGTGGATCGTTCAACGCGACCTCAAACGTGAATCCAGTCGTCCATAGTCGATGCCTCCGTCAGATTTACCGAAACGGCGAGCAACACTGACAGCCCTGCCGCAATTGCCGCGAGGAGGATGGGTAGAGGCCGCGAAACACGCAATCTTGGTGAACCAGTTAATCACGCGTCTCGCCGAGATCACGGATCCTCCACTGCGAAATTTTACCCGCCGAATGCGGATCAAATTCTGCATGAAATCGACGGCAAACAATTTCCGTAATTCTCTTAAAAATAGTCGAAATAGGGTCTAGCTTGAGTCACGCGACTTGGTGCACAATCCCGCCTGTCTCGGGAAGGGATTGATTGAACGGTCAGGATGGGCACCGTAACCAACGGGCTCATGATTTCGCAGGGGACCGCATGTCAGCGGTGCCTGTCAAATCGTGAGCCCGTTTTTTTTGTGACCTCACCTCACGGGAGGACTGATGATGACTCACGACGGCTTCAGGAAAGAGCCAGATCGCAGCGCACGATTGAGGTCGTAGCGCTCGCGCATCAAGAACGCTGACTCTCAGCGTTCGTGCTGGTGGCCTCTCGGCCAGCCAGTGGCTTTTCGGATCTCGAAAACAGGGTTTGCACAAGTTCGCGCGACCACTGTTCGGGATGAACGTACGCCCTGATCGAAGCGGCGTCACAGCGCCGCTCGGGAACCGGCCCTCTTTGGACAGGCCTCTTCCCCACTGCAAGGAACGACTGATGAGGTACTCTGTTCGAGTGCTCTATGCCGCTGTCCGCGCCGAAGTATTGGCCTACAGGCCGCGGCTTGAACGAGCTGTGCTTGAGGCGATCCGCCTCGCGCAGCGGAACGCCAGGCGCATTCATTACGCGAAGCAACCGTTTGACGAATCCAAACACCCGCGCGCTCCGGCAGGCCGTCCTGAAGGGGGCGAGTTCGTGCGGGCTGGCGGCGCGGGGGCTTCGTCAGCGCCAGCCAAGCAGACGGATGTCGTGCGGACGGCTCCACAATCCTGGGCCGCCAAGTATCGCGACGCATTCAATGAATTGCCGACCAGAAGCACGGCTGAGTTGCAGGCCAGACTGAAGTTCCACACGGATTTTCTCGTGGATCGCTTTCCCAGCGATCTCCGTGCTTCTCACCGCATCTGGGTGGACCGCATTCAGGAGTTGTTAGCCGAGCGAGACTACAGCGATCAGAACGCACCGCTGGCGGCAAAAGAGCGGATCTGGGCTGCGCAGAAGAAATACCTCACTTTAGCTGTCGAACGTGTGCGTCTGGAGAAATGGCTGGCGAGTGCCAAGCGCAGGTACGCCAGCAAAGATCTCCTCCGCAACATTCGTGAAGTCCAGGATGCGCTGCACCGCATCAAGACGCAAATGGAGAAACTGGCTCTCATCACCGGAGCCCGGCTTCCTCAAGACAATCCCATTCGCGACTGGTCGTTCGAACAGAAGTTCTCGCGAGCGGCCGAGATTGCCCTCCAATCGGGCAAGCTGGCTCCAGAAGTCGCCGCGGAACTGCGAGCGGCGATTCAGCCCGCCAACCTGGTTCGAATGGGTGCCATGATGGCTGCACTGGCCGCCGCGCATGCCTATCCCCTGGCCGGCTTGGCCGCAGACGCAGTACTTCTGACATACGTCGGAGTTGACGGAGCACTCACAGGACATCGCATTTACCTCGAGATCAGTTCGATCCAGAACGAAGCCGACCTAAATGCGGCGGCGGACGTGCTGAGAAAAGAACTCGCGTCTCAAGCCTCAGGCAAACTGGTCGACCTACTGACATGGGGAACCGGCAAGGGAGCGGCCGCATTCAACAAGCGCTACAAGGTCACGATCGACCACAACCAAGTGCGACGACTCAGCACCGGCGAAATGCCGCTGACTCCAAACCCAAAGAAACTAATACCGCTTAAGGTCGTCAAAAAGACGCCGGCACAGAATTCGACGGACACTTCCTCCAAATCGTCGAAAAGCAGCCGAAAGAAGTCAGAAATATCGTATGTCACCGACCCCAAAACAGGACTAACGATTGAGGCAGTAGGCAAGATCACCGGAACACACCCCGGGAGAAAAAAGGGGATGCTACCGGAGCCACAAGGAGGCCGAATGCCGGGCGAGCATCGAGGCCATCTAATACCAGAGGGAGGGGTTAGAGATCCTTCAAAAGTGAATGTTCAGAAAAATCTCATATCCGAATCACCACAATCAAACCTCCGTTTGAAGAAATCATTTGACATCAAGGCTTCAAAACTTGCGGATGCATTTCCAACAAAAATTGTGCATACGCGGCATCGTCCGCTGAGGCATTCAGGAGAAACTCGCCCCTATGCTGTGGAGCATTGGATTGAAGTCAACGGTAAGAAAGTTTATGGAGTAACAATATTCAATCCCTAGGAAATAAGCATGACACTGCAAGATGAAGAGACAGCTATCGATCAGGAAATCGTTAACGAGTTGGTTGGCTTGGTTCCTCAAGCGTGGACACAGGTCGTACTAGAGGTGAAATACTCGTGCGATGAACGAGGAGAGGGGTTCGAGCACTCGATTTACAGCCCAGATGGACACCGAGACTTTGTCGAACCGTCTGACGCAATCTATTCGGCAACGTGGGATCTTCAGGAACTGTTTCGCAAATATGGCGGGAGTTGGACTCAAGTCACATATCGGGTCAGCATCGAGGACGACGGGATTGGATACAAAGTCAACTTTGAATTATCAGGGTGACAGGAAGCGACGCACTTTGTCACAGGATCCACGTCGGGGGTCCCAAGATCTTGGAGTCCGCGACGGAGTCCTCGACAAGGTCGTGCTGTCTTTGAGATGTCCGAGGGATAGCTTGCTCAGTTCGGAAACGGACCGTAACCACCGCTACTCTCGATAATCGAAGTGACCTCCGCCTGTAGTCGCTCACGGCGTTCTCGAACCGATCGACGCCAGCCCCGAGCGTTGATGATCCCCATGCAGAACACGCCAGGCCGGCCCGGGATCGGGTTCCAACCGAGGCGCTGGGTATCTCCTCCGCGCCGGCATTTGGCAAGTGTGACAACGACGCCAGCGTGTTGGGAGGTCGTCTCACTGCCGATTTCGACGACAAAGCCTGCCTCTCGCAGCCGATCGGGAAGCGCCGAAACGGCCTCGGCCGGAATGTAGCGAATATCGACGCCCATCTTGGTCTCCGCCGCCGAACGTTCCAAGTGACTTGCCCGCGATTGACGACAGGCTTCCGATCAACACCCCAGCACTTTGAACCGCCAGCGACTGCGGGTCAAGTGGACCGCCACTTTCGGCGTCATGTTTGATCTCAACTGCGTCTGAGTCGTGCTGCAAGTTGGCCCTGTAACGGGGAGGGGCTTCGCAGGGCGGGTTATCGTGAGGTTCAGTACGACTCGCGCTAATAGTCAAACCACATCCCGGCACCCATGGAGCTCTGAGATTGGCCGGCAAGTTCCCATTGTATCGCGGGGCCTTTGTAGTACTGCACGCCGAATCGCCACAGATGATTGGTGTAGCCTCGCCATTGCCATCCCGCCTGGGCCGTCACGCTAGTGATCCAGCCGAAGTCCTGGCGAGTGTGGCCGTTGATGGCGGCGAATGGGGCTCCGCGGAACCCAAAAATCATCGGCGTGTACTGCAGTCCATACTGGAACTCCAGGGGTTCGGCTCCGCATTCATGGTTTGCCGCGTAGGCGACTTCCGCATAAGCCTGAGCATCAGGCGTCAGAAAGCGCGTCCAACCCACAATGAACGAATCGCGGACATAGTTCAGCCGGTCGTATCCAGGATTTCGAAGTAAAAACTCATCGCCGATGTGCGAACTCAAGTGGTAATAACCTGCCTTGTACGCGTTGGGGCCATACCGCCAGGTTGACAGGAATCCCGCTCGGAAGTCAGCCGCCTCAAGGTCATCGTTGTGACCCATGTCGACTCGTGGCATGGCAGCCCCTTCCAAGTCCAACTGCCATCCTTCAGGATTGATGGCACTTCGATTCCCGTAGCGCAACAGTCCGACGTGTCCCCCCAGCGTGTTTTCCCACAGGACGCCATCCCGTCCTTTGATCGATGTCCACACCGACGCCATCCGCGATTCTTTCTCGCCAGCCAGATAGGCCTTGTACATGAGGCCGGCGGGCAGGACTTGCCAGACATGCTCTCCGTTCGCTTCTGGATCAAAAAAGACTTCACCGTCATCCTGATAAATGACTGCTTCGGGCTCCTGGAACTGGGCCAACCTCAGTCGGGATGCGCCAGACGCACTCGGGATTTCGTCAGCGGGCTCAGCAAAGCTGACTTGAGAAATGTTTCCTTGCTTTTTCGCAGGGTAGTCCTGTCCCGGTCCATTCGATGGCTGACCTGACTTTCGCTGCAGATTGCCGTCCTGATCGACCTGGACCTGAAAACCGAACGCCGGAGCCGCGACTTCGTCGGAAATGGCGGCATGCGAATCATCCTCTGCGAACGCGATCATTCCGATGGCAAGGAAACAGCAGCTCGACCAGCAAATCACGATTGTTACTCCGACCCGCGAAGATGGCCCATACCGTCAATAACCTATCGACCACTCTTGTCGATTATGCATGGGCTGCTGGTCGTATCATGCATGATTGTAAGCCTACCGGTGCCAGATCTACCGCACATAGCGGATATTCCGCTTGCGCAAGCCAGGCAATTTATGACGGCGTGAGATAGATCGACGATAGCAATGGATTGTCTGTCGATTCGATCGATCGCCATGGGCATCGAAACATCCGCAAACGTATCAGTGATTTGAGAAGTCGATCGCGGCAAACGGCACGCCTGCTCGGCCCGCCGATAGCACGAATGTCATTTACCCTTCAGTCCGTCTCTTGCATGTGAGTGGTCTCTAACTGCCTCGTTCGCAGTTCCATTTCGCGAATGATCTCTTTCGCACCGCTGGTATGTCCGACGGAAGGACCAATGATCCAGACCACTTGAAACCAGATCAGCACGACCATGGTGGCGAGGGCCATCCACTTGGCCCGTCGTGTCAGGCTCTTCGAGTAGACACCACAGATGAGCAGTGTCGCGAAGGGACACGCCACCAGTCCCAGCAACGCGGGAACGATGATGAGCCCGCCCGGAGTTCCGGCGCGCGGCCTTGAGGCACCCGAATGCTGATACTCGAGCTCCTGCAGAATCATGCCGACGCAGACCAGGATCGCCAGCACATGCAAATAGAGGGTCCAGCGCAGAATCTCTTCGGCCTCAGATCGTTTCGCCCCAGTCCCTGACGACCTGCCGCGGAGGTTGGAAGCGTCCGGGGCGTCGAATTCGCCTTGGTCGGATGACACGTGATGTTCCATGTTCTCCTCGCAGCCAAACGCCCAAGCTCTGGGGTCGCAGCAACTACCGAAACCTCACGCCCTGGCGAGCCATCACCGGTTGCCTCAGTCCGCTGCAGCGCCTGGTTCGGCAGGCAGCTCCGACACGACCAGCAGTTCCCGCTCGCAGAAGTACGTGCGGCGCTCAAGCAGTTCTGCCGGCCGAACGCGATCGTTGTGATCGGCCGGAGCGGCCTGGTCGCCATCCCAGCATGAGTAAACCTCGACTGTCGGCTGCTCCTGCAGAGCACCAGCCAAGAACTCGGCCAGCCGCCGCCGCGATTCCTGCTTGGCTGGTAAGTCGTCCTGATCCTCGTCCCCTTCGGACTCGCCCCACTGAAATCCGCAGCCGCAGCGCTCGTGCGACCCAACATAATACACGCACGGCTTAGAGAAGTGCCTGCGAACCGGTTCGTGTTGCTTCGAAAGGTCCGCGGTGTGGAACCGCGGGTTGTCCTGGTCCCAAGCCAGTATGGGCAATGGGTAGTCAGACGCGACGTAAACCATCATGCACATCGTGTCGCTCCTCGCTGAACGACAAAGCTTACCAGCTCGGCCCGCAGGACAAGTGGAATGCAGCCGCGGCGCTCCCGTTGGCTTCGCTGCAACGCACTAGTCATACGTCAAACAAGTCTAATCTCTTGGGGCTGTATCCAAAGATGCGAATCATCGTGCTGCCCTTCTGATACTCCAAACCTACTCGCTGCAGCAACTCCACAATCCATGTCGAATGGTCTGTGACAAGCGGTGAAAGCAACATCCCGCGATGAACCTGCTGCGAAAACGAAACGTCGAACCACTCAACGGAAATGAGGGGAAAAGGCAGATGGTAAAACCATTCAACGTCCCAAGCCGACGGTGGTCCGTCGATACACTTGTAGCGATAGCTGGGTTTCCAGCCCTCACGAGCACGCATCGCAGAAATGAACTCGTCCCACTTCGTGTCGTTGGCAAGACCGCATAAGCCGCGCTCGGCAATGGCGCGCTGCAACTTCCGGCGCTCTTCGGTGGAGCGGGCGCTCTCAGCTGTGGGAAGTGAAGCATCCATGTCGTTAATGACTGGAGAGTTGCCTAGCTACTTTTTATCACTACGAATTTCACTGAGAATACTTGGCGAAGACACGAAGTCAATCTCTGATTATTTGTGATTCTGTTCCGGGGCCGATGGCTCCGGCTAGGCAAAGTTCCGGCCCCTTGGACTTGAGGACAGAATCCAAAGCCTCGTGTCAGGAGGTGCCACGGCGTCGCCCGAAGTCAAATCGCATGCTCCCAACATCGACCGCTCTCACAGTGCCAAACCGTGCATTCAGTGACGGCAGGGTGGCCGGGGCTGGACCAACGGGAAGCCCCGGTCGAAAGTCGATCGACGTTGCTTGCAAACACAGCTTCTGCAAACCGGGGCTTCGCGAAACGCACCGGCCCCGGCCACCCCCTATCGTGTGTCACAGCGTGAATTCCGCGACACTTCAATCGAAATCGCGATCTGTCACAAAACATCCACTTTTTTGAGGAAAACTGCCAAAAACAGGGTCGTTTTGTCCCCCATTGTCAAGAATTGTCCTGGGGTGTCAAAATCTGTCAATAACGTGCCACGCAGCGCGGCTCATCAGGAGGCCCGACGACGCTCTCGCCCGACATTTTCGCCGCAAATTGCCGAAATAGGCAAAACACCATCTAGCTCCGCGCACCCCGAAATGGCATAACGGCTCAATGACTATGTAACGAGATTTCAGTGGACCGTAACCAACGGCCACACCTGTTGACCACCAAACCGGGTCGACACGTGTGGCCGTTTTTTGTTGGAGGCAGATCCATGTGTCAGGCGCTACACCCCCGATCACAAAATCCCGCTAGACATCTCGCTGACAAAATCGGGTACCCCCCCAAAAACCTGCCATGGACTGACAAATTCTGCCATTTCGTAATGTTCGCGGCCGAGGTTGTGTCATACCGCCCGATTCCCCGTAGCCAATCTCGCCAAGAGATTGGGCGGAAGTCGATATGCCAGCAAATTCAAACGACCATCGCCCGAGGTCTTGGCGACTTCAGCTACAAAAACACCGAGGTTTCCTCGGTTGTGTCATGCGCTAGCGGTGAATACACGCAGAGGAGGTTGTGTCATGCACCTGTGTCGAGTTCTTCCTCTTCGTCTTCCAATTTAAAATTTGCATTTTGCAATTCGCAATTTGCAATGTCCCTACTCATTCAATTGACAGCCTTGATGCGTCATGCAGAACAACAACTTACAGCGATTTAGCTCCCGAACTGACATCCATCCTTGATCCCACGCCCGCCAGACTTCATTCTATGGCCGCGCGTGGCCATAGGTTCGCCGCGTCCGTTTCATTCGACCGCAGAAAGTATGACGAAAATGGTGGAAGTCTGTCCGTTTCGTGGCTGGCGTTACGATGTTGCTCAAGTGGGGGATCTGTCGGACGTCATTACCCCTCCGTATGACGTGATCGACGAAAAGCAGCAGGATGACCTCTTCAAGAAGCATCCCTGCAACTTCATCCGGCTCGAACTGAACCGGGACGAGCCCGGCGACACGCCCGAAACGAAGTACGAGCGTGCTGCCAACTTCTGGAAGCATTGGCGACTGGACGGCATCCTGCGTCAGGAGCACGAAGACGCCCTGTACGTCTACTCCCAGGAGTTCGAGTGGGAAGGCAAGAAGTACGTCCGCAGCGGTGTGCTCGGCCGAGTCCGCCTCGAAGAGTTCGGCACTGGCAACGTCTTCCCGCACGAGCAGACTCTGTCCGGCCCCAAGGCCGATCGACTGAAGTTGATTAAGGCGACGAACGCCAATCTGTCGCCGATCTTCGGTCTGTATCCCGACGAAAACGCCTCGGTGCAGCAGAAACTGGACGACGCGTGCATCAAGCTGACTCCAAACGTTGCCACAGATCATCTAGGCGTGATTCACAAGGTGTGGGTCATCACCGATCACAACGTGATCAATCAGGTGAAGTCTGGCCTGCGAGACAAGCCCGTGTTCATCGCCGACGGTCATCATCGCTATGAAACGGCCTTGAACTATCGCCGAGAATTACAGGCCGCGGGCAAGCTGACCGATGACATGGCCGCGCCGAACTTCGTCCTGATGATGTTTGTCGGAATGCAGGACGCCGGTTTGCAGATTCTCCCCACGCACCGCCTGGTTTCAGGTCTGCCAAACATTACGACCGCCGAACTGCAAAAGTGTCTGTCGCAGCATTGTGAAGTCGAAGTCGTTGGAACGGGCGACAAAGCGGCTCAGGAAACGTGGGACATGATCGAAGCCGACGGCGGCCAGAGCGTGTTCGGTTTCGGCACGGCGTCAGACAACACTTGGATTCTGGCTCGCGTGACCGATGCCAGCCCCATGGCCAAGCTCGCTTCCGAACACAGCGCCGCCTGGCAGTCGTTGGGTGTCAGCTTGCTGCACAAGCTGCTGCTCGACGAACTGATCTTCAAGCAGTTTGGCGGCGAACCGAAGTTCCAATACGTGCATCGGCTGGACGAAACCACAACGGCCCTGAATGCGAAAACGCATCAACTCGGCTGCCTGGTCGCCCCAGCCACGATCGAACACGTCCGCGAGATCGCAGCAGGCCGCGAGACGATGCCTCCGAAGAGCACGTATTTCTATCCGAAGCTGTTGTCAGGTCTGGTCGTCCATTCGCTGACGTAGAGCGAAAAACAGATCGATTGAGAAGAACGCAGAAATACAGAGGAATGAGGCGAACCACGGAATACACGAAACACACGGAAACGATACGAAGCAATGCTTGTTTTCATTTCGTGTGTTCCGTGTATTCCGTGGTTAAATTCTTCTGATTCTCTCTGTGTCTGTGGCAACCGATTTCGATGGCGGGAGACAGATCAATGGTCGATGTGCCTGCGGGAAAACGGTTGTGGAAATGCCCGGATTGCGGGCGTGAAGTCGCGTTGTCGGTGACGCAGCTTGATCCGCTCGCGTGCGAGGAATGTCTGGCAAAGCTCAAGGGGAACCGGTCGCCGAGTGCGGCGGCCGCGACCGCTTTGGCGTTGCCTGGGCATCCCATTTTGCTGGCCATCGGCGGTGGGTTGCTGGTGGTTGGCTTGATCATCGGGTTTGTAGCCGGGCGAATGTCCGTGCCGTCCGCGCCCTTCGTGCGGCCGACTCGGCCTGCCAGCGAAACTGCCAGGTCAACGGAACCGACTTCGTCGGACGCACCTGTCGACGACGAAGGCCCCGACGAGGCGACTCGGCCTGGTGCCAACTACAAATGGGTCCGCGGCTACACGCGGAAAGATGGCGTCAAAGTGAAGGGTCATTGGTCGAAGAAGTAGCGATTTTCCAGCCGCGGGCTCGATGACTTGGCAAACGTGACTGTCGTCAGTCGCGACGATATACTGGCTTATCCGTCAGGAGTTTTCCGTCACCCTCGGCAACAATACCACATTACGCTTAATGACAGTGGTCGTTACGTATTGTCGGTAAAGGTGTTAAAGCAGGATTGGCTTAAATGGCAGGATTGGAAATTGCACCCGGTCAGACTCGGGTGGGTTGGATCGGTACTGGCGTAATGGGGTCCAGCATGGTGGGCCACCTGATGACCGCTGGGTACTCCGCGACAGTCTACACACGGTCCAAAGCGAAGGCTGAACCGCTGGTCGCTCGCGGTGCGAAGTGGGCCGAGTCTCCCAAGGCCGTCGCCGAACAATCAGACGTGATCTTCTCCATCGTCGGCTTTCCCAGCGATGTCCGCGAAGTGATGCTCGGGACCAACGGGGCGCTCGCTGGCTCAAAATCAGGAAATGTCCTGGTCGACATGACCACCAGCGAACCATCACTGGCCGTCGAGATCTACGAAGCCGCGAAATCGAAAGGTGTCGCCAGTGTTGACGCACCCGTTTCCGGCGGCGACATCGGCGCGAAGAATGCCGCTCTGTCGATCATGATTGGTGGCGACAAGGACATCGTCGAATCTCTGCAGCCGCTCTTCTCGGCCATGGGGAAAACGATCGTCTATCAAGGTGGGGCTGGCACCGGTCAACACACCAAGATGGCAAATCAGATCCTGATCGCGACCAACATGATCGGCGTCTGTGAGTCCCTGCTGTACGGCTACAAGGCGGGCCTCGACTTGCCCACGATGCTGCAGTCGGTAGGCCCCGGAGCAGCCGGAAGCTGGTCGCTCACGAACCTCGGCCCACGGGTGATGAACAACAACTTTGATCCGGGGTTCTTCGTTGAACACTTTATCAAGGACATGGGAATTGCCCTCGCTGAAGCGAAACGGATGGGATTGTCACTTCCGGGGTTGGCCTTGGGTGAGCAGCTTTATCTGTCCGTGAAGGCTAAAGGCTGGGGCCGAAATGGAACGCATGCGTTGATGTTGGCTCTGGCAGAGATGTCGGGGCTTGACTGGCGAAATAGACCGCAAAAATAAGTTAAGAAGACGGTGCTCAGTCGGGTGCCACTGGTGGCAGCTTTGGGCCACCAGTGTCTTCGCAATGAAGCGAAAACCGAAACGAACAGCAAAGATAGACGAGTAAGATGGCGTCGATAATCTCAAGGCTCAGTTGGGTAATGGAAGTTTGAACTCGTTTTGGAAGACACTGGCGGTTCAAAGCTGCCGCCAGTGGCACCCGACCGAGACACGACTCGCCCAGCTCCACTAGACACGTTGAAAGCAGAATCAGAATGGCACGCAAGGGCGAACAGTTCGCAGGGTTGACCGTCGCAATCGTCACTCCGTTCAAGGATGGCAAAGTTGACGAAGCGGCACTGCGAAAGTCGGTGGACTGGCACGTCGCACAGGGAACGAATGGCTTGTGCCCCGTGGGGACGACCGGCGAAAGCCCGACGTTGACTCACGAAGAGCACAACCGAGTCATCGCCATCACCTGTGAACAAGCCGCTGGCCGCATCAAGGTCATGGCCGGTACGGGATCGAACAGTACGCAAGAGGCGATCGAGACGACGAAGTTCGCCAAGTCTTGTGGTGCCGACGGCGCGATGATGGTCGCCCCCTACTACAACAAGCCAACCGGCGAAGGATTTTATCAGCACTACCGAGCGATCGCGGAAGCCGTTGATATCCCCATCATCCTCTACAACATCCCCGGGCGCACCGCGAAGAACATGGAGCCCGAAGTCGTCGCCAGGATCGCCGAGATCCCGACCGTGGTTGCGATCAAAGAAGCGACGGGATCGATGGATCAGGCTTCGCATACGCTGGCCAATACCAATCTCACGGTGCTGTCTGGTGACGACAGCCTCACGTTGCCGCTGCTGGCCATGGGCGGCAGCGGAATCGTTTCGGTCGTGGGAAACATCGTTCCGGGTGACATGGTGCAGCTGTTGAAAGCGTGGAAGGCTGGCAATGTTGCCGAAGCTCAAAAGTGGCACTTCAAGCTGTTCGGCTTGTGCCGGGATATGTTGGGAATCGCGACTAATCCGATTCCCGTCAAGGCCGCGATGAAGCTGCTGGGACGCGACACCGGCGAACTGCGGTTGCCAATGACGCCGCTGACCGCTGACGAAGAGACGCGACTGAAGAAGACCCTGATTGCCTATGGCCTGCTGTAAGCGAGTCCGCAAGCGGGTCTGATCCATTCCACTGATTGATATTGTGACGGGAGAGGCGAGCATGATCTTCGGCTTCGGTAAATCTCGAGACAATGATGACGATGATGAAGACGAGGACGATGAAGAAGAGGTCGATCTTGTCAATTTTCAAGGTGCGTTGAACGGCCGATCGGCTGACTTGGCGGCCAACGCGCGTCTCGTGCAGGCGGCGTTGTTACCAACTCGCGAGATGATCACCGATGCGTTGGAACGCCGGGCCGAAATGATCCGACTGGAGATCAAAGGCGAGAAGGCTCAAACCGCGCTGTCGGTCGATGGAATGCCGTTCGCCGGTAGTCGCATGCCCAAGCAGCAGGCTACTGCGGTGATTCAGATGCTAAAAATCCTGTCGGGCCTGGATGCCAAACTAAAAGGCAAACATCAGGTCGGCGGGGTGAAGGCCGAATTTAATGAGATCAAGTACGAACTGACGACCGAAATCGCACCGCAGGCGGATGGAACCGAGCGTTTAACCGTCCGCATCCGCAACATGAAGCATAAGCTCGACACGCCGCAAGAGCTTGGATTCACGGATGCCAGTCGAGCGATGATTCGTCAATTGACGTCCAATCGTCACGGAATCATCGTCTCCTGTGGGCCGGTGGGATCAGGCGTCACGACGACGTTGTATGCCCTCATTCGTGGGATCGACGTCTATTTGTACTCGATTTATTCGATCGCCGATCCCGGCAGTCGCGAACTGATCAATATCAAGCTGTTCGAGGTGAACGAAGGGGACGATATTGAAACCAGCATCGGACGGATGATGCGTGAAGAAGCTGACGTCGTCCTGGTTAAGCCAATTCGAGATGCTGACACGACCAAGCAACTGATGAACGTCGCCGATCGAATCACCGTCATGTCCGAGATGACGGCGAAAGACGCCGCGAACGGAATCTGGCAATTGGCAGAATGGTCGGGAAACCGAGAACTCGCCAGTACCGTCATTGACGCCGCTTACAGCACGAAACTGATTCGAATCTTATGCACCAGTTGTCGGGAAGCGTTCCGCCCCAATCCGAAACTGCTGGAGAAGGTTGGCCTGCCACCTGAAACGAAAGTGCTCTACCGCAAGGGCGAGCCGATGGTCGACGAGAAGACGGGCGAGGAAGACCCCCCATGCGAAAAATGCGACGGGATCGGCTATTACGGTCGAGTAGCGATGATTGAGACCATCGTCGTCTCAGACAGTCTCCGGAAACTGATCGCGTCAGGTGGAACCGCCGACCAGATCAAGGTCGCGGCTCGCTCTGAGGGCTGTCTGACATTCCATAAGGACGGCCTGCGGCTGGTGGCCGAGGGGAAAACGTCTCTGGAAGAGCTCCAGCGAGTCTTTAAAGCCTGAGATAGCAAGTGGTTGTAACGTCAAACAGTCAGCCAGCCCGTACAGATGGGCTGGCTGCTGCTGTTTTATGTCAGTCGTAAGGCTTTTGCATGTAATGGGATGTGACGCGAGTCCGGTTGGGGTTACTGATTCAGTCCCGCGCCTTTTCTCTCGATGCAGGTAGTAATCTTTTCCAAGTCTGACGATTTGACCAAAGTTTCCGATTGCACCGGCCGATTTTGTACTTGGATGGTTTTCGTGCCATTAGAAGTTCGTCGGGCAAGGATGCAGTCATGATGCGGAACGCGAATCGGTTTGGGCGAGGCCTGATGCTGACAGGTTGTTTGATGCTGTCAGCCTTCTCGACTGGCTGCTTTCAGACCACGATCAGTGGCCAGACACTGCCGTCGGCGTACTACCTCGACGACGACGTACAGTACTTCCCTATGGGACCAGAGCAGAAGCTGGCAAACCAGATTCGTGCTATGGAGCGATACAAGCTGCAACAACAGGGCTTGCAGGACGACGATGCGAACACAAGTCGCGGCTACTAACGCGGCTTTCAGATCGCGTTCGCGGACGTGATTGCAGATTCACGCTTAGACGCAACGTCGCGGCAGAGGCCCGGCTTTCCGTCTAAGCGTGATTTCGTTTCTTTGGGCTGGGAATGCGAAGCTTCGGGGGTGTCTGGTGATTGCCTGTCGCCGTACAATCTGCCCGAGTCCCATTCCCGTTTTGAAATTTGCTGTTCACCACGATGACCGATTCCGATCCGACTCCAGACCGTCCGCCACGCCGTCCGCGCTACCGAGGGACGCACCCTCGTTCATTCGGCGAGAAGTATAAGGAACACCAACCAGATCGATACGCTGATGATGTGGCCAAGATCCTTGCCGGCGGCAAGACGCCTGCAGGTTCACATCGGTCGATCATGGTTGCAGAGATCCTGACGATGCTGGCTTTGAAGGCAGGCGATTTGGTTGTCGATTGTACGCTGGGATACGGAGGCCACGCCGCTCAGATCCTGTCGTTGATTCAACCCACGGGCAGATTGCTGGGATTGGATGTCGATCCGATTGAACTTCCCAAGACTGAGCAGCGGTTGCTGGAGCAAGGCACTTTGCCGCAATGCTTGACCGTACGGCGTTCGAACTTTGCGGGACTGGCACGAGTCGTTGCCGAAGTGTTTCCTGATGGCGTGGATGCCATTCTCGCCGACTTGGGCGTTTCCTCCATGCAACTGGACGATCCCGCGCGAGGGTTCACCTTCAAATCCGATGCGCCGCTCGATATGCGGATGAATCCTCAGCATGGCCAAGCGGCGGCGACGCTGCTCTCGAAGATTGACGAGGCCAAGCTGTCTGCCGTACTGACCGAGAATGCCGACGAGCCTTATGCCGGGCGACTTGCCAGGGCGATCGTGCAGGCGCAGAAGCATCAGCCGATTAAGACGACGTCAGCTCTCGTGGACGTTGTTCGCTCTGCCTTGGATAAGACGAATTGCTCGGCGGATCAGATTGCCATCACAATCCGCCGTGTTTTTCAGGCACTTCGCATTGCGGTCAATGACGAATTCGGTGCCCTCGATGCTCTGCTTAATCAGATCCCAAGCTGCCTTCGTACCGGTGGCCGAGTTGCGATTCTGACGTTTCATTCGGGCGAAGATCGACGTGTGAAGCAGGCCTTCAAAGCCGGTCTTCAGGATGGGATCTATGCCACCATTTCCGAAGAGGTCATGCGGCCTGGTGCTGAGGAGCAGCGATCAAACCCGCGATCGACTTCGGCGAAGCTGCGATTCGCGACGCGCCGGTAACGCGCAGCTATTCTGCGCTCGTCTGTGCCTTGGCGGCAGCTCGTTCGTTGAGGCGATTCAGGCGAGTGTTGACGTGTGCAAAGTTATGCAGCCAACGGTCGTAGTCTTTAGTCTTGAATTCAAAGAACTCACCAACTTCGGGATGCGGCAGGACGAGAAAAGTCTCTTGTCGCAAGGCTTCGATCACGCAATCGGCAACGTGCTCGGGCGTCACAGAACTGAGGTGCAGAAACTGATGAATGGGATCATCGAGATCAAGAAAGTTCGTGGCAACGCCCGCGGGACAGAGGCAGGCGACTTTCAGGCCCTGATTGCGATAATGGACTGAAAGCCATTCGGCGAACGCGACCGCGCCGTGCTTGGTAACGGAATAAGCGGCGGATCCGATCTCGGTGAGCAGTCCAGCCGCAGACGCCGTCACGACGAACGCGCCGCCACCCTGCTCGACCATCTTCGGGACCGCGGCACGGGACAGATAGACGTGAGCCAGAACATTGACTCGCCACAGCCGATCCCAATCGGCGTCCGGAGTTTCAAAGCCGCCCTTGCTTGTCACGCCAGCATTGGAGATCACGGCGTCGATCCGGCCGTACTCCTGAAGCGTCCGTTCGACAACTGCTTTGACATCCTCCTCGCACGAGACATCGCAGGCGACGGCGATGCCGCCAATTTCTGACGCGACTTCCCGAGCTGCATCCAGATCTCGGTCGGCGATAACGATCCCACGGGGGCGCTCTTGCGCGATTCGGCAACAGATGGCTCGACCGATTCCGTTCGCACCGCCGGTTACCAGCACGACACGATCACCGAGTTCCATGGCGAAAACCTTTGACATCGATCCAAAATGCGACGTGATTGTCAGAACATCCATGACAGGTTGGGACTTGTATCATGGCTACTCAAGTGCTGAAAGCCTAGATCGAAACGGATTCAACTCTGATTCAACCGCAAAATCGCGGCTGTTCCGTTTGAACTTCCATTGGAGAAATTCAGGTCGGCCGAGCGGCTTTGTCGATCGAATCGATCTGGCAATCCGGGTAGATCGGTTGGCTTATAGGTCATGGATTGTCGGTCCAAAACTCAAATCCCGGAAAACTGGACTTGTGTCTGGTCCCTGGGGCCATCAGCATGAAAATATGCTCAAGATCTGTGACACACCACTGCCCCAGTCGCTTCTCAGCTACGTCGCTTTTCGTGTGGCGTTCCGAGAGACGTTTGAACGTTTGTCGCTTCATCGCCGCTCGGCCAACGACGTTGGCGAGGCCTATGGATATTTGGGCGAGATCCCGTTTTTGCGGGAGGTTCCGGCCCAGATTCAACTCGATCTACTGGCCACGACCTGGCATCGCCATATTGCACGTGAGACCTATACGGCGGATCTGGTTGACGAGAGTGTGATTTACGCGGTTTGTGAGTCGGCATCGCAGCTCGTGGAGCGAAGTCCCGATGTCTTCGTGAATCATATGCGCGGCGGTCCCGTCGACTTGGCGGTGCCAGTGGACTCGTACTTGTCGCGAGAGTTGCGTCTGCTGTACTTGGAGCTACCCAATGACGGCGACTTCCTGCTCGTCAGTCAGTTTCTGGATTTAGAGCCGACTGAGTCAGTAGAGCAGAAGATCGAGATGGGAGTTAATCCCAAGCGGTTGGAAGAGCTCTTCGAAATCCTGGGGCGATGGTACGTCTCGCCGCAATTCTCATCGCGTCTCAAAGGCTTGCTGACCGAGGCCGAGCAAACGGCGGTCATGAATATCATTCCGTTGCCCTGTACGACATCGACTCAATAGTGCGCACTATTCACGGCTGATCACCACCGCAATGACATCGTCCCGTGGCTCGCTGGATTCCAGCCTCCGCTGGAATGACGGCAGAATGAGATCCTGCTGATATACGGACGGACTCTGGTCCAACAAAAATAGCCCTGACGCATCGCGTCAGGGCTATTCGTATTTTGAAATCACTACTTATTCGAACGTCAGCAGCAAATCGCCAGCGGCGACCTGCGTTCCGCGCTTGACGAGGATCTGGCTGATCTTGCCGTCGCGTTCTGCGGTCAGGTTGGTTTCCATCTTCATAGCTTCCAACGTGAACAGCTTCTGACCCTTCTTGACGCTGTCACCGGCCTGGGCTGCGACAGTAACGACCATGCCGGGCATGCTGGCACCAATGTGTTTTGGATTTGTGGAATCCGCTTTGATGTTAGAAGTCGCGTCGGGTTCCAACGACTTGTCCACGACAGTGACGTCTCGTGGTTGGCCGTTGAGTTCGAAGAAGACGGTCCGTTGACCGTCGGAGTGGGGATCCCCGCTGGTGAGGAAGCGGACAATCAGTCGCTTGCCGGGTTCGATATCGACCGCGATTTCCTCCGCCGGCGACAGGCCATAGAAGAACACGGGCGTTCGCAGGCCGCTGGTGTCGGAGTACTTGTCGAGGTGTGCGTTAAATTCTTCGAAGACCTTCGGGTACAGCAACCAAGTCACAATGTCGCGGTTCGAGGGTTCACGCTTCAGGATGGCCCGAACCTTGTCGCCAGCGGCTTTGAAGTCAGCGGCTGGTAAGCTGGCACCGGGACGACCTGTGACAACGGGCTTCCCTCGCAGAATCCGGCTTTGCACTTGAGCCGGAAAACCTCCGGGTGGTTGTCCCATCTTGCCACTGATCAAATCGATGACCGATTCTGGGAAGGAGAGATCCTTGTTCTCGTCGAGGATGTCCGCCGAGGTCAGATCATTGGCGACCATGAAGAGGGCCATATCGCCGACGCTTTTCGAACTGGGAGTGACCTTCACGATGTCACCAAACAGTTGATTCACTTCGGCATAGAGGCGGCAGATATCGGGCCAGCGATCAGAGAGTCCCAGCGCCTTGGCCTGCTGGAACAGGTTCGTGTACTGACCGCCAGGCATCTCGTGCTGATACAAGTCTGCCGTGGCTGGCAGCATGACGGTTTCGAACGGCAGGTAATATTGCCGCACGACTTCCCAGTAACGGGCGAGCGAATCGAGGTGCTCGGTCTTCAAGCCGGTATTGCGGTCTGAGAACCGCAACGCCTCGGCAATCGCATTCAGGTTCGGCTGCGACGTTCCGCCGGACATCGGGGCGAGAGCGGCATCGGCCACATCCAGGCCTTCTTCGCTGGCCATCAGAATTGACGCTGCTTGAATGCCCGCCGTGTCGTGCGTATGGAAGTGGATCGGGATCCCGATCTCTTCCTTCAGCGTCTTGACGAGTTTCGCCGCCGCAGCAGGTTTGCACAGACCGGCCATATCCTTGATGGCGAGCATGTGTGCCCCCATCTTTTCCAGTTCCTTGGCCAGATTGACGTAGTACTTCAGGTCGTACTTGGGTCGCGCCGGGTTCAGGATGTCGCCCGAGTAACAGATTGCCGCTTCACAGATCATGCCGGTGTCGATGACCGCGTCCATGGCGACCTTCATGTTCGGAACCCAGTTCAGGGAGTCGAACACGCGGAAAACGTCCATGCCGGCCTGAGCGGCTTCCTTCACGAACTCAACGACGATGTTGTCGGGATAGTTAGTATAGCCGACAGCGTTCGATGCTCGCAGCAACATCTGGAACAGGATGTTCGGAACACGTTCGCGTAGTTGGGACAACCGATCCCACGGACATTCCTTGTTGAACCGCATCGACGTGTCGAATGTCGCTCCGCCCCACATCTCCAGCGAGAAGAATTGAGGACAGAGCCGCGCGTAGGCATCGGCGATCTGCAGCAGGTCGTGAGTTCGGAAACGCGTGGCCAGCAGCGACTGGTGCGCGTCACGCATTGTCGTGTCGGTGATCATGAGCGGCTTTTGCTCAAGCACCCAATCGGCAAATTTCTTCGGGCCCAACTCCAGGAACTTGGTCCTGGTCCCCGGCGGGATCGGGGCATTCAGGTCCAACGTCGGCAGGGGCGCGGGAGCGCGGTTGACCTTCGCTGCTGTGGCGGTATAGGTCTTGCCCGTGTTGAGAATCGTGTCGGCCAGGTAGGTCAGCACTTTGGTCGCACGATCCTTGCGGGGCGCGAACTGGAAGAGTTCCGGCGTTTCATCGATGAAGCGCGTGGTGATCTCGCCCTTGATGAAATTCGGGTGCGTCATCACCTTGATCAGGAAGGGGATGTTGGTCTTCACTCCGCGGATACGGAATTCCTGCAGGCACCGTTCCATACGGGCGGCAGCATCCTGAAAGCGTCGGCCACGGGCTGAAACCTTCACGAGCAGTGAGTCATAGAACGGATTAACCACAGCCCCCGAAAATGCGCTGCCGGCATCCAGTCGGATTCCCATGCCGCTGGCGGATCGGTAGTGCGAGACGCGGCCATAGTCCGGCATGAAGTTGTTCGTCGGGTCTTCGGTCGTGACCCGGCACTGAATCGCGAATCCGTTCGTCTTGATATCGGCTTGCGATCCCAGGCCGATTTCAGGATCAGAGAGTGGCGTCCCTTGTGCGACGAGGATCTGCGATTTGACGATATCGACACCCGTGACTTCTTCAGTCACGGTGTGCTCGACTTGAATACGCGGGTTCACTTCAATGAAGTAGAAGTTGTTATGATCGGTATCAAACAGGAATTCGACGGTCCCAGCATTCTGATAGCCGACGGCCCGGCCGATTTTCAGCGCCGATTCGCAGATGGCATCGCGAATTTCGGTCGCGAGAAACGGAGCCGGCGCGATTTCGACGACTTTCTGATGCCGTCGCTGTACAGAGCAGTCGCGTTCGAACAGGTGGACCAGATTCCCGTGCTTGTCACCGAGCAATTGGACTTCGATGTGTCGAGGTCGGGGGATGAACTTCTCGACGAAGATATCGGGTGAGCCGAACGCGGACAGAGATTCGCGCTGGGCCGATTCGAATAGGCTGGCTAGATCTTCTGCTTTGTGGACGACTCGCATGCCGCGCCCACCACCCCCCTTGGCGGCTTTAAGTATGACGGGGTAGCCCAAGGTTTTGGCGAGGCTTTCGCCATCGGCGATGCTGGCGATCGGCTGCGAACTTCCGCCGAGGACGGGAACACCGGCGGCCTTGGCAATTTCGCGAGCGGTGATCTTGTCGCCCAGTTGTTCGAGAATCTTCGATGTCGGGCCGACGAACTGAATGCCTGCTTCGTCGCAGGCCTTGGCCAATTCGGGATTCTCGGAGAGGAATCCGTATCCGGGGTGAATGGCATCGACACCGGCGGCCTTGGCAATCCGGATAATGGCCGGAATATCGAGATAGGCCCGAATCGGTTCACCCGAACTGCCGATCTGATAGGCCTCATCCGCTTTGAACCGATGCAGTGCATAGCGATCTTCGTGCGTGTAGATCGCGACCGTTCGGATATCCAGTTCATGAGCGCTGCGGAAAACTCGAATAGCGATTTCGCTGCGGTTGGCGACCAGCAGTTTTTCAATGGGCTTCATGCGGAGAGCGGCTTTCGAAGGTGGAACTCAAGTTGGACAGGCCCACAGGATACTTGAGGAATCCACCCTCTCGCAATTCAGTCTGCCACTCTGTTCTGGGCAATCGCTTTTTTCAATTTTGGGGTGGCACGCTCTGAGGCTTTGCGAAGGGCGTGGTCATCAATTGAGCTGATCTCCACGCCCTTCGAAGACTCATAGCGTGCCACACACTCTGCACCTCAGTTCTCAATCGAAATCGACGAATTCGAAACGGTTCGTCAGTTCAGACAAGAACCGATTTGACAGCCGCGGAACTCGACCTATCTTTCGGGTGTTCAAAGCAAATCGCAAACGCAACGCACGCAACCGACGACAGCGACCGCAAGCGAGTGCGACACAATCTAATGCAAATACCGTACAGCACTCGACTCCGTAAGGAATCGAGGGTTCGAGCGCGGCAAGGAGGAGCTGGGAGCTTCGAGGGGACCTTGCCGCGCTTTTTCTTTTACTGACGAGCGTTCTTCCGGGTGATTCCGACGCGAACGCACGCTGCCAAATCCACAGGTCACGGTTGACCGGATGGCATCTCAGTGATGCCAAAGCTAATTTTCGTTTCGCCGCGTGAGCACTGCTCCGGGCGTGAATAAAGGCGAAAATCTCCGAGCGGCAGGCGAGTTATTCATTTACTTGCCCGCCATCTCGCGCGGGGCGGTGCCCACGCGGTTAAACGAGTGTCATTCCGCAAGGTGCCGTGGCACTGCATTGGACACTTTTATCGGTCCAATCGGACTTATTGGTTGGATCGATACCGAGTCGCTACGAGTTCGCCTGTGGCGGGTCAAACTCCGCACCTGCCATCAATCTGTGACCAACATTTTAAATGGTTTGCTTCGATGGGAGGGGTCTGTGGTCAGAAGGCATCAAGGAATGGTTCTTCTGTAGCCACTTGGAGGATTCCCAGAATTGAAGTGCAACTGATGGCGTCACAACAGTCCGCCATCCCGAATAGATGCTCGAAACCCCATCATGCTGACATTCACCCGCAACAGACTTGCGCCACTCGGCCTGTCCATCGATCGGACATCGGCCAGCCTGGTGCAATTGACCGGTTCGAAGGAAGCGGTGGATCTGCGTACGGCAGTGCAGTGTCCCCTTCCCGATCTGAGTTCTGCCGCGCCCGAAGCCGCTGATGGCGTGATTGCGAATGCGTTACGAACATTCGTCAACGACCATCGGTTGCGTGGGCGATCAGTCGTTTCCTGCCTGTCTGCGGATGAATTGTTGATTGAGACCATCCGGCTGCCTCAGCTTCCCAAGGAAGAGACGGCCAATGCGATCTTACAGGAGGCATCAGAGAGACTATCGCTGCCTGCTGACGAAATTGAAGTCCGACATTTGTTTGCTGGCGAGATTCGCCAGGAGAGCGCTGCCAAGCGGGAAGTGATCATGTTTGCCTGCCCACGGCAACTGATTCATCGCCGTCTGAAGGTGCTGGAGAATGCCGGTCTGATTCCTATGGGAATTGATGTCGAACCTTGCGCATTCCTGCGAAGTTTGCTGCGGACGCACCGAACCTCCGACACCGTGCGGACGGCCTATCTTTATTGTGGAGAGAATGCTTCGACAGTGATGTTCGCCGAAGGTCGACGCATCCTGTTCCTGAAGTCGATCGCAATGGGGGGCCAGCACTTTGATAACGCGGTTTCGCAGACGCTGGGCATCGACCGAACAATTGGCAGCCAGATGCGATCGGAAGTCTTCGGGGCGCGGCAACTGGACGGCGAGAATGAAGTTCACCGTTCGATCATCGATTCGCTGCGGCCCTGCTTCGAAGCGATTATCGATGAGATCGAACTGTGTCTGCGTTACTTGAAGGTGACATTTCGCGGGCGTGTTCTAGACGGACTGGTCATGTCAGGAAGCGAATCGGCAACTTGGCTGGCAGAGTATTTTGGTGAACGTGTCGGGCTGACGTGCCGCAATGTTTCACCGTTGGATGGCGTGACTGGTATGGCTTCTTCGGAATCGATTCAGCAACGAAGTGGACGTTGGGCGACTCCATTTGGATTGGCTTTGAAACGATTGAACTGATTGTGGGTTTGAGGACGGATGATGGTGTGTTCAGAGGACTCGACACACACCCTACGCTGAAGATGTTTGTCGCTGAATATTATGCAAGAGATTGATTTCCTACCTGCCGACTATGTTTGCGTTCAAACCACGCGGAAGAATGACACGTGGCTGCGTGGATTATTTGTGGCTGTGCTGGGGCTGATGGCGTTGGGTTGGTTTGAACAGCAGCGTTCGCTACGAGAATTGCTTGCACGGCGCGATCGGGCTGAGATTCAAGTTGCGACCATGCTTTCCCAGGTCGACCAGGGTGGTCAACTGCGCGTCCAACTGAAGCAGGGCGAAGATCAAACGCGGTTGCTGCAGGGACTGCGACTACACGCATCACCGACGCGATGGTTGACGGCCGTCGTCAGTGCATTGCCGGAACGAACAATCCTGACCGAGATGCACGCGGAGATCGATGAAGGTGCGACACCTGAGACTGATTTGAACGCAGTGAACAAATCGAGCATGGACCCTCTTCATCAGGATCTGCAGCGATTGCTGAAACAAACGCCTCGACGCGCGCTGATGATTTCCTTGCAAGGTACAGCGGCCGACGACCTTCAAGTGGCTGAATTTCTGCGACAGCTGCACCAAGCTGGATTATTCGAACGTGTGCAACTGCTGTTCACGGACCATCGACCTGGTGATGAGCAGATGCAACGGTCGTTTGCAATTCGATTGCGGACCAGGTCGTTGCTGGCGGCTCAGCGGACGAATCAACCCGTTGCTTCCGGTGATCGAGGCGATCTTCGAAATTAGTGCATGTTTAGTGAGCTTGAATAGGTATTGGCCTGGCGAGATTGGCTACGGGATTGAATGATGAAACTCCTTGCTCGACACGACACCTTGATTGCGATCATCGGAACGGCTGTTCTGACGGGCGTCTACTATTTGGGAGTCATTTGTCCCGGGCATAGCGCGGCACGTGACATCAAAGCGGAACTGGCGCAGACGCACGCCAGGATGGCTGAGCTGCCCGCGCTGATGTTGGAGCAAACTCGATTGCAGTCTCAGTTGGACGGGCAGCGCGAGACGCTGGCTCAAGTCGAGATATTCCTTCCGGAAGAGTCGCATGAATCCCAGGTTCTGCACGAAGTCGCCAGCCTGGCTCAGCAGTCGGGTTTAACGATCCATCGGTTGGAACCGCTGCAGACCATCAAATTCGCGTCCTACTCAACGCATCCATTCCAGTTGAATTGTCGCGGTGAGTTTCGAGAGATCGCCGGATTCTTGAAGGGACTGGAGACGCGTCCTCGACTCGTGACTTTTGGAAGCATTGCCTTGGTCCGCAATAACGCTGATCGGTCACAACGGCTGATCCAGGCCACTGTCCACTTTAGCGTTTATTCGCGGCAGTTAAATTCTACCGAAGTTGCCGAAAATACCGTCAGCCGTCGTCCGCTTGCGTCCGATAACTGATTAACGCCGTTGAGTTTTCCGAGGGCGCGGACTTTGTGGGCCACGCTCGTAACAGGCAGTTTCTGCCGATCCGCGGTGATTCGATGAGTCCATTCATGATCAATTTGTGGCACCGGTGGCAACGTGAGGTGAAAGCGGACAGGCCGAAGGCTGTTTTGCTGGCCGCACTGTTGTTGCTAGGTTGTTGCTTTTGGATTCCGATGCTCGCGAAAGCACTGACGCCCAAGCGAGCCGCCGCGGCAACGTCCGAAGCTGTCGAGTCGGCGAATGCTTCTGCGGATAACCCTGAACAGAAAAAAACAACTGCCGTCGGGTCTGATCCGTTCTGGTCAAGCTTAGCGAATTCGCTCGCGAACGATCCGCTGTTTCAAGCTGTGGAAGTCAACGGGTTGGAGCGAGATCCCTTTGGAGCGAACGACGCGTGGGAACCTTTGCCGGTGCTGTTTGCTGAAGATGCCAGCCCGAAGTCCGAAGACTTTCGTCCTATCATCGAAGAACCGACTCCAAAGGTGGAATTGACTCCAACGTTGGAAATGAATCCCAAAGTGGAATCGAAAGTTGCGGTCGTCGCGCGGAAATCGCGACCATTGCAGTTGACCAGCACGATGATTAGTCGGTCGCGACGAGCAGCGATGATCAACGGCCAATTTATCTCGGTTGGTCGCGAGATCCAAACAAATGGTCAAAGCTATCTGCTGACGCAGGTGGAGTCACATCGAGTTTTGCTGACGACGGGCGACGAAACGATTGAGCTGAAGATTGCTCGATCTCGATTGAAGGATGTTCTGGATCCTCGCAGCAGCGATGATTCGCGAGAATAACATGGCTTGGCCGGTCGAATTTCGATCTGCCGACTGCCGGTCACGGATGACCTATGAACCGACACGCTCCCTTATTTCGCGTCGCCTTTCTCTCGCTGTTGCTGGCGATCTCGCTGCCGTTGTTGGTGTTCGTGGCAGCCCAAGTGCGTCAACGGCAGTTGAAGTCGAAGGCAAATCCGCGCTGGGCCAAATTCAACGCGGTTAACGGTTCGAAAATCGCCGAGATTTCGCCATCGCCAGATCGCGAAGTTGCTGCGACGACACCGACGGAAGGTGAGCCAGAAAACTCGAATCGACTTCCGGTACGGATTGCGAGCCGATCGAATGGGATGACGGGCTCGGCGACTGGCAATGCTCAATCCGGTCCGCCGTTGTCAGCGACACCGCCGTTTAACATCGAACTTCCCACGGCATCGATCCCAAGAAATCCGCCGCCGGTTCGCTCATCGATTCCGAATCAGTTGTCGTCACGGCAAACCGCGGAGGTTCCTGCTGCGCCAAGCGTAGGAAATGCGCTGGTTCCCGTTCCCGGCGACGACCCGTTTTATGGAGCGACCGAGTCACAAACTGCCGCTCCAAAAATCAGTGCCAAGCCGAAAATCGAGTTTCGAGCGGTCGATGATTCTCAGGCGAACGACGCTGCATCGCGACGGATTGAGGAGCAGTTGGCGGGATTGCATCGTCGTCTCGATCAGTTGGCGCAGGCTCAGACTGATAAACAAGTATCGGATCTCGAACGTGCGTTGGCGACGTTGAAGAAGGCCGAAGATTCGAGACTGGCACAGCTCAATTTGCCTGAGCAGGTGCCGCCCCCTGCCCCGCCGGTTCAAAGCAGCGCGCGCGGTCCCACACCGGTGCCTACAGAAAGTGCAGATGCGCCTGCTTCAAGAGGTAAAGGTGCCAGTGGGCGCGAGCCAGTGATCAAGATTGTGCAGGGTGAACCTGGTGATGCCGACGAACGATTCTCGATTCAAGTTCAGGACGCGAACCTGACGGAAGTCTTGGAGATGCTCGGTCAACTTGCCGGCGTCAATATTCTGGCAAGTCGCGATGTGCAGGGAAGAGTCTCGCTGAACCTGCAGGATGTCAATGTTGACAAAGCCTTGGATGCGATTCTGCGGTCGCAGGGTTATGTATATGAGCGCGAAGGTGATTTCATCTATGTGAAATCGGCGGCGGAAGCGACGGCAATGAAGCAGGCGAATCGCAAACTGATCACGAAGATCTATCAACTGCATTACATCAACGCGACCGAAATTCAGAAGCTGATCAGTCCGATCCTGACGCCCGAGATCGGGCGGCACGCCATTACGTCGCCGGCTCAATCAGGAATCGCCCCGACTTCCACCGATGCTGGCGGAGACGGGTTGTCTCAGCGGGATACTTTGCTGGTGCAGGACTTTCCTGAGGTCATTGCCGAGGTCGACAAGATCCTGATCGAACTGGACGTTCCTCCGCTGCAAGTCATGATCGAAGCGAAGATTCTGAGTGTCGCTCTGTCTGATACCATGGCATTCGGTGTCAACTTCGCGCTGTTAAACGGGGCGAAAGGTTTTCCTGCGACAGGGAGTATGGTCCCTCCTGCTGGTGAGTCTCTCTCGAGTTCTGCCGGTTTGAAGTACGGATTCATTCAAGGTGACACGCACGCCTTCATCAAGTCATTGGAGGCGATCGCGGATACGTCGCTCGTTGCCGCCCCGCAGTTGCGTGTGTTGAACAAGCAGAAGGCTGAACTGATCATCGGGCAACGGCTGGGATACAAGACGTTGGCGTTCAATGGGACGCAGACGATTGAGAATGTGCAGTTCATGGACACGGGGACGAAGCTGGTCTTCCGACCATTCATTTCGCCGGATGGACTTGTTCGATTGGAAGTCCATCCAGAGCGCAGCCGGGCCAAGATCAATGAGAAGACCGGGCTTCCGAATGCGGAAACGACGGAAGTTACGACCAACGTCATGGTGCGGGATGGGACGACTGTCGTGTTGGGAGGTTTGATCTCAGAAGAGTGCCGTGAAGCGATCGATCGCGTTCCCGTACTGGGATCGCTTCCTCTGGTGGGTGGCGCGTTCAGGAGTAAGTCGGAGCAGGTGTCTCGCAATGAGATGATTGTTTTGATTACCCCTCGAATTGTCACGGAACCGGAAGCGATGATGGAGGGGGATAAACTGCAATTCGAGACGGAATCTCGTGCTGCCCATTTCCGCGACAGCTTGAGTCCTCACAATCGAACCAGTTTGACGAGAGCTCATTACGAACGAGCGTGTGCCTGCTTTGAACAAGGTAACTTGTTGAAGGCCAAGCAGCAGATTGATGCGGCGTTGGTGCAAAACAAAGGTGATCTGGAGTGTCAGAAGTTGAAGTTGAAGATCGATCAGGCATTGCGTGACCAACAGGGGCATGCGTGGAAATGGCCGGGGGGACGGGCAGTCAGGCGGTAGGCTAAGAAATGGGACAGATGAGACGTAGGGGACTGATATCGATCTGTTACGGTCGTTTTCACCCTCAACGCGCGGGGCGATGCCCACGCGGCTAAACGAGTGGGTGATTAGCCGCGGCGGATGGCTTCCATTGGGGACATACGCACTGCCCACCAGGCGGGATAGAGTCCGCCGATCACACCCAAAAACGTGCTGAAGCCCAGGCTGAAGAGCAACAGACCGGGACTGGCGTAGAGATGCAGCTTTGTCGGCAGCATCCAGTTTGCAAACTGGACGACTGCCCAACCAAGCAGGCAACCACAGCTTCCGCCGAAGATTCCGAGAAGCGCGCTTTCCCAAGTGATCAGGCGCAGGATATCCCAGGCGGACCAGCCATTTGCTTTTAAAACACCGAACTCAATCATCCGTTCGGCGACGCTCATCAGCATCGTATTCAGGATGCTGAGCAAGGCGATGACGACGCCGATGCCTGTCATCAAATAGAGGAAGATGTCCAAGTCGCTGCTCAGTTCCTTGACCTTTTCACCCCAATCGCTGGCCGAACGGATTTCTAATGCTTCCTCGGGCGGGGCGGCCGGATCAGGCTGAGACTCTGCCGGGACTGCGCCCTGCAGCAGCGTGGCGGCGGCATTGAGCAGGTCGACCGGGCCACCACTTGTCAGGGTGTCCAGTCCTTTGGAGTGGCCGACATTTCGTCCGCGAAATTTGGCTTGGACTGCTTCGATCAATTCTGGATTGGCTACGGTCCCGTCGGGTTCGAAGTAAACGGACGTGATGAATCGATCTTCCATTTTGGAGATCTTTCTGACAGCGGCCTCATCAAGGACGATGGCGACATCCAGCAGCAAGGAATTGCAGCGATAGATGCCGACGATGGTCAGGTTGTAGGTGTCGACTCGCAGTGGATCGCCGACCTGCTTATGGAATGCGTCGGCGATCTGTTGACTGACGATGCAGTTGAAAGTTCCGACGTCGGCCAGCGATAAAAAGCGGCCTTTGATGATGTCGTCGCGATAGACGGCTTTCTTCAGCGCCAGGGTTTGTTCAATGTCTAGTCCGAACAATAGACGCGGCGGGCTGAAGGTCGGCTTCCCTTCCACAAGCTGAGCACGTGCCCACACCTCGGTGCGAACGATGCGGACTCCTTTCACTGTGGCGATCTCGTCCGCCCAACTCGAGGGGATTCGCGAGAATAATGGGATGGGAGCCCCGGGTTGCATCGCGGCGAGACCGGGGATTCGTCCAAAGGAACTTCTGACCGTATCGTCGATTCCCACGGCGATCGAAAATAGGCCGACCATTCCCATGATCGCGACGGTGAGTCCGAGCAACGCCAACAGGGAACGGACGGGACGGCTGAGAAGATTCTGGGCGGCAAATCGAAGCATGGATGACAATCGTTCTGAACAATATCTGGGAATGATGGGTACAGCATACCGATCCGGTCGCAATTAGCGTTAGGCCACCTGCATCCATGACCGGCAGCGCGCTTCACAGTTAACTGACTGTGCGCCTGTTGCGCTCGCTCAATCGTACCGACTCAATCTCGTGGCGAGATTAACTACGCGGATGAAGTCCGCCAGAGCAAACGTCGCAAAATGAAATTGCTGAATTCGCCGAAACCTTTCCGATCCGCTGGTGTTTATGCCTGCCAGCGAAAGGTCGCTTGGTTGTCGGTCGAAAGATTCACGTCGTGCTGGAATCCTGATGTTTTCCAATTCTATTCAGCTGTGCCTGATGTTGGCCTGGTTGCTCTGCTTCCAGGGTGGCCTGGTGACGGCAGCGGAAGAGATTCCGACAGATCTGCAGTCGATTGGCGGCAAATGGTACGTCAAACCGGGGGACAAGCCGGTCTATTACTTTCGTGATGCCGACCGCTTCGTGGATCTGTTTTCGTATCACGCCAAGGATTCGAACAAAGACGGCATCGACAACGTTCAGATCAGCCATGATTCGCAGTTTTTGATTATTGATAGCCAGGGGTATCCGAATCACCCCACGGCGAAATTCCCCAATAGCGGCAATCCAAACACGATTCGCGTCCAGGATTTTCACTTTCGCCTACCGCTGGAACCAAAGCTGGCCGGAAAGATCACGCGTGTGCCGATGGGGCCGATCGGGATGGCGCTGAATGGTGTGGTGTTCTTCAATCCGTTCGAAGCGGGAGGGATGAACGCGGTCGAGGGGTATTCTGAAGTGTGGTTGGATTCGTGTTGCGGGCACCCTCAACAACATGGCGTTTACCACTATCACAAGTATCCCAGTTGTGTGAAGTCACCGTTTCCTGACGATGGCAAACAGCATTCACCGATTATTGGTTTTGCCTGGGACGGGTTCCCGATCTACGGGCCGTACGAGGAAGATGGAGTGAAGGCCAAGGATCTGAAGGGGGCGACTGCTCTGGATGTGTGTAACGGCCATCACGACAAGGTGCGCGGCTACCACTATCACGTCACGCCGGGGCGATTCCCTTATGTGATCGGAGGCTATGCCGGTGTCGTCGAGCCTTCGAATAGCCGAGAATTGCGACGTGCTGGCGAGGGGGCGATTCAAGATAACTCATCGGGCGACAGCCGTCTGGACAATGTGATTACCTCCGTGAAGCCCGTCACTGCGGGACGCGGGAAGAAGCAGACCGTTCAGATCCAACTCGTTCCTGCGAATGCTCGATTCGGTGGGCTGCCGATGGGGAAACCCGATTGGGTTCAGTTCGGACCATACGAAGCCGTTCGAGTTGAACGAACGGGTAATGTCGTGACGGTTGATTTGCAGATTCCCGAGGACGCTGCCGTTGGCGTGTCGTTGGATTGTCATATCGAGTTTGAGAACGCGGGGCGCGGTGGGACGTTGGTGTTTAAGCGGAATGATGCCTTCCGCATCGTGGAATAAGGTTTGATTTACTAGTCGGTGATTCTGTCTGAATTCACAGGGGATAAAGCCAATGAAGAGATTCGCATGGACGTTCAGTCTGCTGGTCGCGGGTACTGCGATCGCCGTAGCACAACCTCCAGAGGGGCCTCGTGGTAGCGGGCGAGGCGGGGATTTTCGACCACCCCCGAACCCATTTGTCACGGTCTTGGACATCGACGGAGATGGGGTGATTTCGGCTGAGGAACTGAAGGTGGCCTCTGCGTCTTTGGCGAAGCTGGATACGAACAACGACGGTAAGTTGGCGGATGATGAAATTCGTCCACGCCCTCCCGCCGGTGAGCGTGTTCCCGGTGAACGTGGCCCTGCGGATCGTGGTGCTGGTGCGGGAGATCGCGGGCGTGGGACAGAGAGCCGTGGTCCTGCATCTGGACGCAATGCGGATGCTCGCGGGCAGCAAGGTCGAGCGGGCGCAGGCCGCGATGGCGGCGGTCCTGGTGGCCCAGGTGGCCGCGGTCCTGAAGGACCTGGCGGGCCTCCCAATCCTGAACGATTTATCGACCACGCGATGGAATTCGATGCGGATAAAGATGGCAAGTTGAATCACGACGAACTCGCAAAATTCGCGCAGGACATGGCTCAACGACGTGGGGGCGGACCTGGCGGACCCGGCGGTCCCGGTGAAGGTCGACCCAATGGGCCTGGCGGTGCTGGCGGACGCTCTGAAAGCGGTGAACGTCCTAAGCGGCCTGACTGATCTGGCTTTTCACAAGAGTTGAAGGGTCGCCATGAGGCGACCCTTTCGCTTTGATAGGCTTTGGCTATGACGCAACCGAGTCTGTGCTGACTGGTTTGTGTGAGCCAGCGTCTCGGCGTTTGTGATCTCGACTGGAATAACAAGAGGGCCGCGCGACAATGTGATTGTCGCGCGGCCCTGCTCAATTGCTATCGATCAATTGCTCAGTGTTGAGCAACCTGGGCGAGGATTCAGGATCTCAACGTTTTCATGAAATCATCGAGTTCTTTCTCGGCTTGATCCTTGGCCAGCCCGTAGCGAGTTTGCAGGATTCCTGCTAATTGATCTCGCTTGCCGGCGACGGTGGTCAGATCATCGTCAGTCAGTTTGCCCCATTTTTCTTTGACCTTACCGGTCACTTGCTTCCAGTTACCTTGAATTTGATCCCAGTTCATGATGGACTCCTCGGGTTAGGATAACTTGCTGGAACGATGTTGCTCTGTCGGTGGTGACGAAGCGAACGGTGGCGTTTCCTCGGGCCAAATTCTCGCTCGAGGCGACTCTTGCGCGGGTGGCTCACGATGTTGTTGTG
This sequence comes from uncultured Schlesneria sp., assembly GCA_903840265.1. Classification (GTDB taxonomy): domain Bacteria; phylum Planctomycetota; class Planctomycetia; order Planctomycetales; family Planctomycetaceae; genus Schlesneria. The sequence goes on from CAIMFH010000019.1 coordinate 119,878, forward strand.
CCTGCTGTCCCATGACATTACCCACCACGAGTCCGACGATTTCCGGGATCGCTCGCATGGCGATTCCCTGCATCGAGCCCATCAGCGTGCTGATAGCGAGCGTTTTCAGGCTGTCCAACGGAGATGGGGTCGGCGGAGCCGCGGGTTGCGGAGTTGGTTGTGGCGGAGTGGAATAATATTGAGGTTGCGCGTTGTCATACCGGGCGTGATCGCCGTTTGCAGAATCCGTTGCTGGTGATTGCGGTTGATCATTGCGAGTGGGCGTCTTGAAGTAGCCGGCAGCAAGGTAGCCGACAACGACGGCTCCACCCAGTACGAGAAACGGATGTTTTTCGATTTGATGACGCAGGTCGAACGCATCATGCATTCCGTGTACGGCGTCTCCCACGGCCCCTGTCACAGAGTCAACTGTTCCTTGTACAGCTTCGACCGTCGCAGCGACCGCACTGGTGGCCGTTTCTACTGTTTGAGAAACCTGCTGTTCGAGCGTTCCGAGTTTGTCGGTTAGCTGCAGCTTGGTTTCTTCCAATTGAAGCTTGGTGTCTTCGAGTTGTTGTTCAAGTTCGTCCATTCGGCCCCGCTCCCAGCATCATTGTTTTTCAGTTTGTCTTCGGTTTCGTCAAACTTGCCTTGGCGGCGTTTGCCATCAATCCCCCGATGGCAAGCACAGCAATACCGATAATTTCGTAGCAGCCCCACAAAGGGACTGCGGAATTGTCCACGGAAACCTTGGCTGTCAGCGTGTGCAGCAGATAAACCAGTCCGATGGAGATCACGATGCCGCCGACCAAGCAGAGTGCGAGGCCGACGACTAAGGCCGCAGCTGCCGATGCACGGCGGCGGAGTTCCCCTTCAATTTCCAGGCGGGTCACGCGAAACTGTTGTTCGACGAGCGACTGGAGATCAGCGAGGATTCCCCCGACGAGCGCGGCGGTTGATGGTGCGGATGGATCTTGAAGTTCAGTGGACATGGGAGACCCTTACAGTTTGCGTCCGATGAACCAGCCCAAGCCAACAGCGATCAAGATCGCAGGCAAGGGGTTCTGGCGAACCAGATTCGCGATGTCCTCGGCGACCCCACTGAGCTTGGCGGATTCCAGATACTGCCCACCCTCTTGCAGGGCTTGAGCGGCACTTTGCGAGGCGTTTCCGAACGCTCCTTGTTGAGGAGCTTGTTTGGCGAGCCGATCAGCAAAGGTCTGCATTCCCGCACCAGCACGAGCTGTCAGATCATCTGCTTTTCGTCCAGCATCGCAAGCGGCTTGACCGGCCATGCTGCTGGCCGCGGAAACTGCATGTGTTGCCATATCGCCGACGCATGCGGCAGCCTCTTTTGCTCTCTCGGCCGCCTGATTCCATTCGTCGCTGCCAGTGTCAATCGCAGACTTCGTTGTTGGGTTAGGCATGATTCATACTCCTTGCAGAAGATCATTAAAATGGTTGGATTGCGAGGAACTCGGTCGCTATTCCAAGGACGGGATCTTGGGAACTTCTTCTCCCAAGGCGGTCGCCAGATCAATTAGGTGTTCTTGCTCTTGCACCAGGATCTGCCGAATTTGTTCCGCCATCGCGTATTCACCCAATGCGTCGCATTGGCGAACTCGCTGACGATAGCGAGCGATTGTTTCACTCTCGTTCTGCAGATCGAATCGCAGCATCTCTTTGGCATCGGTCGAGAGCTTAACTGGCTTGGGCACCGCCTGCGGCATGCCGCCCAGGTAGTCGATCTGCTTAGCGATGATTAGCGCGTGCGACAGCTCCTCGGCTGCGTGGACTTCGAGTTCGGCAGCGATAGCCATGTACTCGGGGCCCTTGAGGACCTGCGAATAAATCACATACGAGATAATGGCTTGGTATTCACCCGCAAGATCCTCGTTCAGGAAGCCAATTAAGTCTTCCCGAGCGATGTGATCCTGCTGATGAACGACGTGTGTGGTGGGAGTCATCGTTGTCATTGTCCTTTCGCCGCATGGGCCCGTTGAGTGTGAAACCGTGGTTGGCGTTGATTGTTAAGGTCGTCAATGATCGCCCAAAGCAGGGACGGTCGCCTTAACGAACTGACGACAAACGCAGCCATGCTTAGCATCAGAAAAGTCATGAAAGTTCCTTGCTCCCACGGTGATCGGTCCACCGTGAAGATTGCTGATACCAAGGCACAAATCAGAAACATCAGGCCAATGAGTGACATCTTAATGACTCCATTCCCACGCATTAACTATTTTGCAAAGTTCAGACCTGGGTCTTCTGGGGGAGAACCAATCAACTTAAAGTTGAATTTGTTATCTCCAGCAGGAACAACCCCGGCAATGAGTGAACCGCCGTCTTTCCGTTCCAGAGCGACCACATTGCCATCCACGGTGTAAGTCCCATCGAATTGCTGGGGAGCTCCGGTCTTCTGTCCAAACTTCCACTGGAAGGTCAAATCCTTATTCAGTGTCAGGTCGAAGTTTGAACCGTCATCTCTAGATGCATGCCACGTGCCAATCAGTTTTTCGGCATCGATTGGCGGAATATTTTGTTCCGGAGGCTTCGCGTTATCCGACAAAGCCGGATTAGGCGTCCCGGGATTGGCAGGAGCCGCCGTTGGAGGCTGCGGAGTGGGCTGCTGGCTGGTATCCGCCCCATCGCCAGCTGGTGGTTTTGTGGTCATCTTGAGCAGATCGGATGCAACGCGGTCGTTTGGCGTCAAACGGACCACATTCTGGAATTGTCGTTCGGCCGCATCAGGATATCCGTCGGCCATGTAGTGGTAGCCGAGCAAGAACCGGGAGGCACTGTCCTGAGGGTTCGCATTTGTAAAGGCTTCCAACGCACGCAGTTGATTCGTGTAAGTTGGAACGCTGCTGTACAGGCTGCTGAGGGTCGACCAGTTCCATCCAGGGCCGACTGCCAGCACGGAATGGATCGTTGCGGCGGCTTGCTGATAGTCGCCTTTCGCGAACAGAACCAAGGCTCGGAATTCGTGCATCACGGCGTCGTCAGGGCATTGGACGATTGCTTTGTTGACGATATCCAAGGCTTGATTGTAATCGTCCTGTTTGAAGACGGTGATCGCTGTATCCAATGCCTGTTCGCACGCCGTGGCACCGGTCGACGCCGTCCCACCAGCCAACGAGGGATCGGAGTAGGACACCGGAATCGGCTGGGCATAGCTGTAGTTACCACCATAGGAGCCGTAACTGCTTTGATAGTATGGGTTGCTGTAGCCGAGGTAGCCGCTGCCATAGGCGAGTGAACCAAGTCCCCAAGCGCCCAGTCCCCAACCCAGTGGACGATATCCGTATCCATATCCGCCGTAACCGCCATAGCCACCATAACCTAAGCCGTAGCCCAGACCGTATCCGCCATAGCCTCCGTAGCCCCCATACCCGCCGCCGATCAGGCTTTGGCCCAGGCCGAATCCCAGTCCATTGACGAAACCGTTCCCGAAGCCGCCGCGACCGTACCCGCCGTATCCGCCGTAACCTCCATACCCGCCGTAACCGCCGTAACCGCCACCATATCCGGGACCATTCCAGTAACCTCGGTACTGTGAATGCCGATTGTAGGCCGGAGAGTAGTTGCTGTTACTCAGGTTGACCTGTCGATTGTTCAGCGTGACGCTGTTTCCACGATTGATGTTGTTCTGAACATTCGTCTGGTTCCGCGTCACATTGTTGTTGTTGTTGAGATTGTTGCGGACACCGACATTGTTTCGCGTGTTGTTCTGCAGACCGGCACCCAGGTTGTTTCGGCCGGGATTGTTCTGCAGATTGGCCCCGATGTTAGCGCGAGGACCCGCATTATTCGTAATGTTGGCACGAGCGCCGGGGTTGTTGAGTCCGTTGGCCCCAATGTTGGCTCGAGCACCAGGATTGTTCTGAAGCCCAGCTCCAATATTCGTTCGTCCTGGGTTGTTCAGCCCTGGCGTGTTGAGGCCGGTATTGGAGCGAATATTGGAATTGGCTCCCGCACCCACATTTGTCCGACCCGCGAAATTCGATTGGGTCCCGACTCGGTTGTTCAAATTCGGTTGAGAAAATGCGGGACTACGATTGATGCTAGGAGCGCGGACGCCACCTGTGTTTGGTACACCGCCCCCAGTTCGAGGTGCCGCGTTGAAGTGAGGAGCACCGCCTCCACCGCCGCCAACATGAGGAGCACCGCCGCCACCGCCGACGTGAATGCCGCCACCACCACCGCCACCCATATGGACTCCGCCACCTCCGCCACCGCCAGGATGGCCGCCTCCACCGCCACCGCCACCCCCGTGGCCTCCACCGCCGCCGCCGCCGCCACCACCACGGGCGAACAGTTGGCCCTGTCCCGATAAGATCACCGCACCACATAACAGCCAGGCTGTCCAGCTTTTGAGTTTCATTGGTCTATTCCCCCTCAGTATTTGAATGATTTGAAAAATGGTCTATTTGGACTTCGGTTCCGACTTCGGCTGCTGGGCCTTCGCTTTCACTTCGTCATCAACTTTGGCCTTCAGTTCTGATTCATCGTGAACTGTCGGGGGTGCCGCGCGGCGTACGATGGTGATTACGTCGCTATCCGGATATCGCTCGCCACCCACTTCGTGATCCACACATTGCCAAGTCATAGTGTGGTCGTTGATCTTCTTGTAGATGCTCGTATTGGAAGACATCTGGCCGTCGGCCGTCACACCAACGGATTTCAGAATCCAGCGATCGTCGTCGCGATACCAGAAACCTTCTCCATAGCCACCTTCAGAGTCGAAGATCCAGGTGCGAAGTTTGCCTGTCAGTGGATCCCAGCCGATACGCTGGCTGCCGCTGATCGCCGGCTCACCATCCACGATGAGTGCGAATTCGCGTAGTAGGAAGTTGCCGTTATCAATCGGTGCGCAGACGAAAAACACGGTGGAATCCCGGTCTTCATCGATCCACTCTCCTTCGAGCCAGGAGAGTTGGTTGAGTTGCATTCGATGCTGTCGTCGGTCCTTTGGCGATTTTTCGCGGACACTGGCCACTTGCCATTTGCCGTCTGTTTTCACATGAATCGCGGTGTATTGCGTGTCGACAGGATCATGATCGCTGTCGTAAGCGACGGTTAAACTTCCGTCTTCCACGGCAACGCCAGGGCTGATAAAGCGAATGGCACCGATATCGACTTCAATATCGCAGTCGGGATGTCGCTTAAAACACGCTTCCAAAACTTCTTCGATGGCCTTGCGGCCTTCGTAAACGTTGCCGTGCTCGTCGACATATTCCGCGTCGGAAGTGTAGTGAGAAGCAGCGGCCTTCGCGTCGCCTTCGCGGAACGCCTTCACGTACGACTCAGCGGTCGCTCGGATCGCATCTTCGTCGGCGGACTGCTGGCTGGAGGGTTTCTTCTCATCACGATCTGAAGTCGACCGTTCCGCCTTCTTAGGTTCCTCTTTTGGCTTGGCAGCTTGCGTGGGGATGACCTCTTTCTTCACTTGCGGGGATTCGCCGGCGGCGACCC
>CAIMFH010000020.1 GCA_903840265.1 uncultured Schlesneria sp.
CCTCCTGATGCTCCTGTTTCCGACGACCCATCGCCATGAAATCGACCTCCGTGTGATCCCGACCAGGAACCGCGGCAATAGCGTAGCGCGATTTTCCCACGCGTCAACCGCCAATTCCGACTTTCACCACGGGCTGCTAGGGCGGCTCGTATTCTTTTCTCCTGGATGTACAGGTTGGTGATGTCCCGAAACACCAGCACGGCTCCGGTCAGTTCGCCGTGGTCGTTGCGAATCGGAGTGGCACTGTGGTCGATCGGGCCAATCGGTAATTCTCGACCGTCCCTGGCGATGAGCACCGTATGATTCGGCAGTCCCGCAGTCACCCCGTTCCGCAAGGCCTGAACGGTGGGACTCTCGACGGTCATGCGAGTCTCGGGATGGACGATCTTAAAGACGCTCTCCAGGGAGAGTCCAATCGCTTCGCTTTGCGTCCAGCCGGTTAACGATTCTGCAATCGGATTCAAAGACGTGATCCGTCCTTTGAAATCCGTGGTAATCACCGCATCGCCAATGATGGCGGAGTCCCTCATGAGCCATTCCGTTCGGAAATGCAATGCATCTTCAGTTTTGTGTTCTGACATTCGTTTCTCACCATCCTTGCTTGCGACCGGCTTCGTTCCTTCACCCGGCAATACGGTGAATCTTTCGCATCGAACGAAAAAAGCCGATGTGATCGCACCGCGAGGGTGATCGATCACATCGGCTTATTTGCTGACGAGCCTCCCGGCTGACCGGGCTGCCCTTCATTGAATCATCCGAAAGAACTGAACCTTGAGTATAGACCATCAGGACAGAGAAAGCCAAGGTAAACGCCGTCGACGTCAGAAACTGGCTGTTCGAAGCCTTGTCTAATTCGCGGCGATCTGGGTTCGTTACTAAGTTGCTGATCCTTGAATCGTTCCTCGAGCTGGCAGAGAAAACCGGAATGTCGAGCCGATTCCCACTTCGCTTTCGACAGTGACCTTGCCGCCACTCGCCTCGGTAAATGTTTTTACGATGGCAAGCCCCAACCCCAGCCCTCCCTCGCTATTCGGATCAGTTTCTCCCTTGTCAAAGACTTTATCGAGAAGTGGTTCGGGGATTCCCTGGCCGTTGTCGGTCACCCAACACTCGACTGTCTTTTCCTCAGTGTTTTCCATGGCGCCGACAGTCACCTGGCCTTGCGGCGCGTATTTGATGGCGTTGGCGATCAGGTTTTGAAAAACGCGCCGCAATAGACTTGCGTCAGCAAAAACAACCAGGTCCTCAGGCACGCCATTGATGAGCAGAGTGCCTGATGTCGCCGCCACAGGATGCAAGTCGTGAATCAGGGACTCCACGAGGGGCCACAAATCGAAATCTCGGCGCTCCAGTTTTAGTCCGGCGTCCGTTTCAAGATTCGCATTCTCTTCCAGCACCTTGCCAATGAGCCCTTCGAGCTGCAGCACATTTCGACGCAAGGCTTTAAACATCCGCGCGACTTCAGGGACGTTGCCTGGTGTTGGAAGCTTCAATTCCAGCACGCGCCCCGCCAGAGATATCGCATTCAGGGGAGTCCGAAGATCATGTGCCACAAAGGCAAGGTACTCTTCGCGGCGCTGCTGTGCCTCTCTGGCTCGTTGATCGGCATAAGCGTGCAACGCTGCGCCAATCGCACAATCAAAGACGCGATTGATAACATGAAAAGGTCTTCCTTGCAGGATCACTCCATTACGGTCCGCAAGATCGTGGATACAACCGCGAAGGATATTGTACTCGGCAACGACTTCCTGGATGTCAAATCCATCTTGAACCCGCTGCAGGCCATGAGCTGGTGCACTGTCATCCTGAATCGCATTCGGGATCGTCTGTCCAGAATCGGATTGGAGCGCCGCCGCCAATTCGTCGAGAATGCTGGGCATGTGATCATTCAGCGTCGGATTATCGAGATGGCGCGCGGAAGGGAGTTCCCGCACCTGTTGACGCCATTGCGAAAGTAAATCCTGAGATTCCTGTTTGACGAGCGATGACAGTTGTTGCAGGGCATTCATAGTTGGTCGCACTCGTGTTCCCCAAAACCATCTTTGCAAGTCGGTGGCTTCAATTCCGTCGAACGTATGCCAGCAAGTCAAGGTGCGAAAAAAGCCGACGCGCCCAATTCCCTGAAAAGGAATTCGCCGCGTCGGCTTACACATGAACCTGCCCTCCAGCACACGCCGGATTGCACTTTCGTTTGTCTTCCGAATTGTCGCCCAGACTGTGTCGTCAGCCGGACTTCTTGCCACTGTCCTGAATTGTACAATGGATTCGGCGACATAGATACCATAACTGGCGCTTCGCACAGGGCGGTGAGAAGACTCACCTCAGCCAATCTGAGTTCCCAATCCTGCCGAAAGCAATGAGGTTCTTTTTCTTTCCTCTACCAATTCGGGTCCGGCAGGTTATCATGACCTGTGTCGTGGATCAGATCGTTTGATTCGACGACGATTCGGATGACAGAAGAAAGTGCGAGCCGGCGCGTTTCGGCGGGCACGTTCCATTGTAAGCCGACATGCTGAAGCCCCTGTTTCCGGGGGCCTTATCATGTCGGCTTTTTTTATTGTCCTGCAGAGACGATGGACATGAGCAGCCTCGCTGCCACCCCGCCGTGTCCCGCAGCAAGAAGGAGATGACTCATGTCAGTTGAAGCGATTCAGAATGATGAGCAGGCACTCCCTTCGCCCGCGGAACACGTCATTGGGTTTGTCGTTTCGCAAGTGGAGTGTGATGCGGTGACGAGCGCCATGACAAAGGTCGGCGTTCCAATCACACAAATCAAAGTGCTGCACGGACAGAATGGAATTGAGCTCTTCGATCAAATGATGGACGGAGCTTTATGGGGGGAAGATGCGGAACGGGTCATGAAGATGGGCGAAGAAGTCCTGCGTTCGGAACAGTTCGTGTTTATTGTGAATGCCAAGGATCGCGACGAGGGCTTGCGGATTGCAAAGGCTGCGGAGTCGCATGGAGGACACGGGTTCACCCACTTCGGATCGTTGGCCGATGAACGGCTAACGCGTTGATGTTTGTTCCAGCGGATGTGCAACCACTGCGCGACACACTGCGCGAACCTGCTGGCTGATGGCAAGAAGGAACACTTGTCGTGCCTGATGCACTGTCGGGACTGTGCAACCTGCTGCGCCGCCTGCTCCCAGGTCTGTGCGAGTGGCGGGCCCCTTTCCGCGGTGATGGCCGACTGCTGTGCGAAGTGTTGCGACCATTGTGCCAAGGCGTGTGAAGCATTCCCCAACGACATGCACATGAAGTCTTGTGCCGAGGAATGTCGCAAGTGCGAGAAGTCGTGCAAGGCAATTGCCAAGTGGCAGAACCGAGTTCGATTCCGGCCGTATCCGGTCTCACGAAGGACTTGGCTGGTGAAATTGTTCTCCCGTTTGCGGAGCGGCGTACTGAGAAGACACATTGAAGATCGAATGTCTAGAATGTGTCATGCGAACAAGACAGACGACATCACCGAACGGGCCGACAAGTTCTGAAACGACCGAAACGCCAAACGGTTCATTGCACGGTTCCAGCCGGTCGCGGTTTGAAACCTAGCAGCCCCTTGCGCGCGTGCAGGCGGACTGCGGGGCAACATCAGGGGCTGAATTGACGAGCTGCGCTGCGATTCTGACGCACCGTCAGTTGTTGATCGATGGTGACCACCTGGACAGATTGCACGGCACCATCCGGCCAACGAATTTCCAGCTCGCACTCTTCACTAAAATCACCCAGACCGAAAATCAGGGCGCGTTCATGCGCGGAACAGTAGCTAACGCCCCCGGCGAGTTCCTGGACGAGCGTTCGATTCCCCTGTCGGAGCGCGACTCGAGTTCCTACTCCGCGTCGGTTGTTGGTGGCGATGAGGCGTAACTTGAGCCAATGGCCGCGCGGCGAATCATTCCGCAAGATCGCGGTGGGCGAGTTTTGATGGACGACGGCCAGATCCCAATCACCATCGTTGTCGAAATCGCCGCACGCGACACCGCGACCGATCCCCTTCCGCCTGAAGAATTCGCCCCCCTCCGATGAGCAGTCCACAAATCGCGGGCCTTGGTAGCTGAAGAGTTGCGGATTCATTTCCAGATCTTCTCCGTTACTTCGCCAATCGTCGATGTGACCGTTTGTCACAAAAATGTCCTCGTGACCGTCCTGGTTGAAATCGGTCATGATCGTGCCAAATCCCAGCTTCATGTACGTCGGCGAATGAAGTCCAACCAGCCCGGTAACGTCCTGAAATCCGATGAGACCTAGATTCTTGTAGAGCGTATTCGATTCTTGCGTAAAGTGAGTGCAGTACAAGTCAAGCCAACCATTGTGATCGAAGTCTCCCAGCGCAACCCCCATGCTGGCTTGAGGCGAACCTTCGCGGCTCACAGCGCAACCGAGTAGTTTGGCGGATTCCTTGAACTGTCCCGCCCCCTGATTGATGAACAGAAAGTTTGGCGTTGTATCGTTGGCAACATAAACATCGGGAAGGCCATCGTTGTTTAGATCCGCGATGACCACACCCAACCCCTTGTTGTCAGACCCAAACAATCCCCGTCGCTCCGCTTCTGCGGTAAAGGCGCCGTCCCCCTGATTGAAATAACATTCATCTGGAACAGCCGCGACGTCACGCGGATGGCAAGTTCCGGGATTTCCCGCCGGATTCTTACAGGTTAATGGATGATAAGGGTCGTAATTCACATAGTTGCAAACGTAAAGATCCAGGTTCCCGTCGCCATCCAAATCACTCCAGGCCGCGCTGGTGCTCCACAGGGGATTTGCGACGCTCGCCTCAATACTGACATCGCGAAAAGTTCCGTCCCCCTGATTGTGCAAAAGAGTGTTCGGACCAACATTGGTCACATAGATGTCGTCAAACCCATCGTCGTCGAAGTCGCCCACGGCGACGCCAATGCTGTAGCCCCGCTCATCGATTGCGGAAACATCAGCGACAGGTTGAAAGCGACCCGGTTCCACCTGACGAAATAGCTGATCGGCGGGCTCCAACTGCAGCGACGTTCTTTGCGGATTTCCCCCCTGACAGAGATAAAGGTCCAGCAACCCGTCGCCGTCATAATCGAGCCATCCCGCTCCGCCGCCGGTCGTTTCCACCATCAGAGCGAGTCCAGTCGCTCCATTGGAATACTTGAATTCGACTCCTATCTGCCCGGAAACGTCCGCGAACTTGGGAAAGGACTTCAAACTGGCAGGTGACGGGGAGCCAAGCGAAGAACGTTTGGAATGAGGCGCTGAATTCTCTGCATTTGATCTCTTTGCCTCAGACCGTTGCGCATCAGTAGTCGCCGTCGGATTCGAAGATGCTGTTGACGAGGTCTCTTTTCCTGATCCACACCCCGACAGCACCGCCAATGCAGAGGCGAGCATGATCGCGAAGAGGGCACGCATGGGACAGGTTCTCTGGCAATGTCGCGGGGGCCGAATCACTGAATCGTGTAAAACACAAAAACCAGCATCAATGGTCTGTCCCTGCGATGCTGGCTCGCGTTCAAACATCAAATCGTTTGCAATGCACGAGGATTAGAAATCTCCCACAATATCACCAGTGGCGCGGGTGGAGAGCGCCTGCATCGTGATGAACGAAATGTTTTCACTGATGAATCTGATTGAGCCATCCGCGAGCAAAGCATGCGCGCCACCGACGTGAGTACTTGACATTCCGTCGCAACGGACATCGTTTTGGTTGGGATTGCGTTGCTGATTGATCATCGCCCATGTCGATTGGACACCCCAAGGACCAGCCCAGGCGGCCGTCTCCAAAACGCTGCTTGGATTGGGCTTACCGATATTCCAGTGATGATTTTCGAAGATCAAAATCGTGTTGGAAGTGCCGTCCGTGATATCGCGAATCTTCGCCGTACCGAAGAAGCTGAACACACCATTGCAACTGCCCAAATATCCGTTATCGCCTTGACCCGCCCAGGAGGCCTGTCCCTGGGTGTAGCTTGCATTCCCGTTGGAGGGGATGGGATTATTCGGGCAATCTCGCCACCCGACCTGCATGAACCCCATGGAGCCGCTGTAATCACTGCGACCGAGATTTGCATTGAGGCAAGTCGTGTTCCCCGAGTTGACGTCGGGAGACTGGTTCGAAACCTTGTTGGTCTGTGGGTTGCTGGGGCACAGGAAGGCGTTGATGCTGTTCTGTGCGAGCGGGTAATTTGTGTTGCTCAACCAACCGCCGTTGTTACCGCAATTCGCGGCTTTGGATTGGTCGGAGAAATTGAACTGATTGTACATGGGGGCCATGTCGATGTATGGCAGCGCCATGACGAGCCATCCGAACGAACCCACGGTACTTCTTCCGACAGAGTCGTAATTCTGCGGAAATTGGCCTGCCACGTCGGCGTAATTGTGACAAGCCAGTCCAAGTTGCTTCATGTTGTTCTTGCATTGCGTGCGTCGTGCCGACTCACGAGCCTGCTGAACGGCAGGCAGCAATAGGGCGATCAATACTGCGATGATCGCAATGACCACCAGCAGCTCGATCAATGTAAAACCACGAAAACGCTTCTTCATAAAACCTCCGAAATTCAAAAAACGAAGTAAAACGGAAAATACACGCGTACTCTCCCGCGAGATGTCGAAAGCAATAAGCGAACAACTTTTTGGATTACAGCTTCAAGTCCAACGTCACGGCCTGATTAGTGATTTCAACAGGTTTTGGTGATGTGGTGACTGAGCTATACTCGGCCGGGAATGGAAGATCCGCTTGTTGTGGTGGCGCCCCCGACTGATCGTGAGATGCCGCAGTAGTGGAACTTGGCGGAGGAGTGTTGGTTCGGGCCAGCACAACTTTGTACTTCCCCGGCACCGCGCCTTTGTGCCCATTCGTGCCAACCACTGCGAATCGGCCCGCAGCGTCCGTCTTGCCCGCCGAAAGAATCGTGGCCGTCCCCAAGTCCACGGGAATCAACTGAACGTTGATATCTTCGAGTGGCTTGCCACCAACGGTCAACGTTCCCGTGACCGAGTACATTTTCGGCCCCGCCGGCGCACCGCCACAACCAAGGACCATGCTAATCGAAACAAACATCAACAGCAGACAGAATCTCATTCGAAGCCTCATCAAGGTGAAAACAAAAGACGGGGTGCGAAACCCCGAAACATCGGAAAGCTTTTACATAACGCGATGGCTAAAAAGTGTCAATCCCCCATCCTGAAACCAACGTAATGGAAGGTTTTGATGTTGGTGCTTTGCCGAAATTGAAAGTTATCGAAATCTTCCACCAAGTTTAACACGCGTTGCACGGACTCGGCGCACTGATTTTTGAAGACTTCGATGAATTTTCCGATTTTTCCGTCCTGGCAGCCTGTTAAAAAAGGTGTCTGGAACTCTCAGGCACCTCAATCTTCGCTGGTCTTTCGCGGGCGACAGTGCCATTGGTTCCAGATGCGTTTTCCACAGGCTGCTAGAGGCCCTGCTGGCGAAAACGGAGTGCCTTGGCGACGAGTTGGTCCCCAAATGCGTCCGCCAGAAACTCAAATAGCTCGTAAAACTCAGTGCCCGCTGACTTTCCGTCATCCAGAGTGGTGATGATCTTCGAAAGCCGCTTGCTTTTTTCATAAATCTCAGACATTCGGGCGAATTCCTCGGATCGCTGCTGACGTCGATAAATCTCCATCAACTGAAAGTGCAACTTCCACCAATAGGGATCGATTTCCAGGGCTCGTTTCAACGAACTTTCCGCCAGGTCCGATTCTCCATTCGTGTCTTGAATCCATGCTTTCGCTCGCCAGAATCGCGCATCGCTCAGCGTGGTCGAGTCGCCCGCATCCAACAGTTTTCGCACGGCATCCAAATCTCCATCTTCAATTTGGTTCTCCAGATGATAGGCAAGCACTTCGGTGTTATGGGGATATTGCTTAAGCAATTCCTCCGCCGTCGGAACGTCTTCGAAGTCCGATGCTCGTTCCGGATTGGTCTTCGCATTTGACGTGTAAACCTGCATCGCCCGGGCGACTTGATGCATCTCACTGCCTGGGTCGGACTTCAACCAATGGGTATTGAGTCGATAAAGATTGGCGGGATAGAGCCAATGAGCGCCAGCCAGGAAAACATAGCTCTCGGGTGATTCGCGATGGACACGAATTGCGTCCCGGATCAGCCGAATCATCGCCTGGCGTTGCAGCGTCGAAAGGGTATAGAAAATTAATTGACTGTGAGCTTGAGTGACCCGCGGATCGATTCGCAAGATTCGTTCACACGTCATGACTCCGTCGCGCGGCCGATTCAATGCTTCAAACTGAAGGGTCGCCAGATGAACGAATGCCATCACCGCTCGCGGATCTTTTTCCGGGACATGCGACAAATACTCAGCAGTCTTGGCCGCATCGCCAGCCTCTTCCGAGGCCTCCGCTTGATAAAGCCATGGATCAGCACGCTCCGCGTCCCATTCCGACCAGCGACGTGCGACTTCGGCGAGCCGCTTCCACTGCTTTGCAGTCCGTAACTCGCGGCATTCTCGCGCTGCTACTTCCCTCGCTGCCGATTTCGATTGCCGAAGATACCAAACACCGACCGTGACCAAACCGATGACGATCACCGGAATAAGATACCGTTGCCATTTCGAAATAGTAATCCGCATCGAAAGCAAAGCTCCGGCGATGAACCCAATTTGTGCCGCTCAGCGAGACACATCATCGTAGCATGCCTTTACGCTTCAAAACAGCAGGCCGATAATGGCTCGCCAGCCAGCCAGCAACCAGGAGATCGTTCAGAAGTCAGGCGTTACGGTAAGTAGTCCGGTTCGTGAGAGAAACGATCGGTTCTGGGAAATTACGAGTTTCAGGAGATTCAAGGAATGCCTCATCTCGGCTCCAAGTCTTGGGTCAGTTCTGTGCCGCGTCGGCGTCTCTCCGTCAAAAAGAAATTCGCTATGGGAATCCTGACCACAAGCTTATTCCTGCTCGCTGTCGAATTGCTGTTGGCGGCGTTTGGAGTCAAGCCTTGTTATCTGACGAACGACCCGCTGGTTGGATTCGATCGTGGGTCTCGGTTGTTCGTGCCGCTGGGCGATGGTCAGTTGATGAGGACGAACCCTGCGAAACTCGCATTCTTCAACGATCAAAAGTTCTGGGTCAAGCGGACGAAGAAGACATATCGAATCTTCTGCGTCGGTGGATCGACGACGTACGGGCACCCGTATCGCGACGGGACTTCTTTTTGTGGATGGCTGCGAGCACGCCTGAGTGACGCCGACCCCGATCGCGACTGGCAAGTGATCAATTGCGGTGGGATTTCTTATGCCAGCTACCGAATCTGCCACGTGATGCAGGAACTGGCGGACTATCAACCTGACTTGTTCATTTTCTACGAAGGGCACAACGAATTCCTTGAAGAACGTACGTACGGCGATTTGAAAAATCGGGGATCAGTTATGCAGTTTGCCGATTTCGTTCGCACGAGAACGCGCATGGGAACTGTCATTCACGGGACTCTGCAACCGGGAAAAGCCAAACCCGAGTCCAATCTGCTTAGTGGCGAAGTCGAGGCGATTCTCGATCGAACGGTCGGCCCCGAAAGCTATCATCGCGATCCGCAATGGAATCAGGGTGTCGTCGAACATTTTCGGTTGAGTCTGGATCGGGCATGTGGGATTGCGAAGAGCGCTGGCGCCAAGATTATTTTCGTCAAGCCAGCCTGCAATCTTCGCGACTTCAGCCCATTCAAGAGTGAATCCAGCCCATTGGCTGCTCAAGATGCCGCGAAGTGGCAGCACCTGGTACAGGAAGGAAGACAACTTCGCGACACATCCCGCTTCGATCAGGCGGCCGAGCGTTTTATCGAAGCGAGTCGGATCGATCCGCGGCACGCCTTGACTCTTTGGGAAACGGGGGACGTGTTATTCAAGGCCGGTCAACAGCGCGAGGCTCGAGACTATTTCGTGAGAGCCATCGACGAGGACGTCTGCCCGCTGCGCGCTTCCACGACCATTTCCGATTCGGTAGTCGAAGTCGCGACACGAAGTGGAGTGCCCTGGATCGATTTCCCGAAGCTTCTTGAGGATCAGCTCGAGGCGACGGCGGGACACCGAATTCCTGGCGATGAATCGTTCCTCGATCACTT
The DNA here is from genome assembly GCA_903840265.1 of uncultured Schlesneria sp. Classification (GTDB taxonomy): domain Bacteria; phylum Planctomycetota; class Planctomycetia; order Planctomycetales; family Planctomycetaceae; genus Schlesneria. The sequence goes on from CAIMFH010000020.1 coordinate 10,070, forward strand.
GCATCCCACCATCGAACAAAACCGACGTCTCGCGTGGGCGCTTTACGATCAACTTGTGAAATTCGGAGTTGCCCCTGCGCAATCGTCCGATTCACAACTTCAAGAGCGAGTTTCAAGAACCGTCCTTGATGGTATCGACCAAAAGCAACACGCGAACGCCCTGGTCCAAGTGATTCAAGTCCTAAGCTGGGCCGGGAAAAACAATGAGGCACTGAATCTTTCGGAACGCGCCGAAAACGAATACCCCGGTGTCTGTGGAATTGCCAGCTACCGAGGAAGGTTGCTTGAGAAGCTTGGCCGACGCGATGAAGCTTTTGAATGGTTTGCCGAGGCTGTTCGCCGCGATCCGGAAGACTGCCTGGCCCACTTTCGACTCGGTTCGGCATACAAGCATCGCAAGGATTTTGAATCCGCCAGGGAGTGCTTCATTCGGGCGTCACACGCCATGCCTGCTCATGCGCCGTCAGTCCTACAGTATCAACTCCACATGGATTTCGGCATGTGCTGCGTCGAATTGCAGCGATGGCACGATGCGGTCCACGAGTTTGAAAGTGCCGTCAAACTGTCGCCCCGCTCGCCCGAAGCGGCCGCGGCGCTCAACGCGGCATTGCATTGCCTCCGAACCGAAAAATAAGCATCTCGAAGTCGGCGGGCCGGCAGACATCGTCACTTGTGCGGTTCAAGCACGACGGCTACGCCGCTGGTGGCTGCGTGTTCCAGATCATTCAGCGAGCTCGACGGGGCTATCGTCGCGAAGTCGCAACAGCCGTTGGAAATCAGCCTCCAGAATTTGGCCCGCGGGGTCAATGAGTGTCCGGCTGGCAAACGGAGGCTTCTGGCCATCCTGAGCTTGCTGCCAAACGTTCCTCGCGTGATCCACCGCGGCGGAACGCACATTCGGTGCGCTGATGAAATCGTATTCAAAGTCGCCGAAGCCGGGCAATCGCTTCAACGACCGCTGGGCAATGAAACGCACCGCATTGTATCGGTCGTCCAAGAGCTGCCCCAGAAACGGCGCCTGCCAGTTGACGCCCGAAGCTTCATGCGCATCGGCCCAACCGAAACTCCAGGCGGTCAGCGCTCGCTGACCGGCATCGCCGCGAAGGGCCCAAAGTACGGATGCGGCGATCTGCTCCTCATCCGCCGACAGCTTCGGAATCTCATGTTTGTACCAGAGCGCCAGGTTTTCCGCCGCCCAAGCCAGGGTCTGATCCTGATGGCACAGATTGCAGGCATTCGGCCGCCCCGCTTGCAAGGTTTTCGACACGTTCGGCGAATTGACCAGATGGCTACGAGCGGCTTTCATCAGCCCATAAGTCGTATGCGGCATATGACAGTTGTAGCATTTGCTTCCCGATGAGTCTGCCTTGTGGTGAGTGTGCTGAGCCGCCACGGCGGCGTCCTCGAATCGGTTGTGGCATTGCACACAAGCGCGATTGCCGTCCATGCCAGGTTTGAGCTGGCCTGCGGCCCACTCTGCCGGGGTCCGCGTATCGCCACTGTGCTGATGCATTTCATGACATGACAGACACGACATTTTGCCGCGTTGATAACACGCAGACTCGATCAACCCGGTAAACTCGCGACCGGTGACTCGGACCATTCCATCGGGCCAGAAACTCTCTTTGTCGATCGAGGGATCCAGGTGACCGCGCATCACAAAACAGATCGGGTCGGCAAACAAGTCGTCACCCGGACGAAAGGTGTCGCCGTTTCGTTGCCAGTGGGTCATCGCAGCTTCGGAGCGGGGGAACAATACCGCATGACATTGTCCGCACACCTGGGCCGAACGGTCGTGCGGCAGCTTCGCCGGGTTGACGATGCTGGTCATTGCTTCTTTTCCCACGAAAGGGTTACGCTTTGCTTGGACATGTATTGCGCCGGGCCCATGACAGGCCTCACAAGAGATGCCAAACTCTGCGACGCGCGGAGTCGGCAAAGACTGTCCCGCTTCACCCGTGGGGTGCGCCTGTCCGTGCGTGGTATGACATCTGATGCAAGCGAATTGCCATCTCCCTTTCTCAGTCTGGAACGCGGTCAGCTCGGAGCTGTCAACCTGCGAATTCCGGCCGATATAACCTGACGGACGCGGAATCCAGCGTTGTTCCGCCCGAAGGTACATGAAAGGGAGCAACATCAGTTGCTTATCATCCGGATCGGCCAGCCAGTACGCTTGGCGAACGTGAGAGCCGGTCGTCATGACGACGGTGTAGACGTGTGTCGTCGTCGAATTGTCCACGTTCATTTCCACCTTGAACCGTCCGTCCTCCTTGAACAGGCGTACCCCCAAATCCTTGCCTGAGAGTCGAACATTGTTGAAGTCGCCCAGGACGCTCTCTTCGGAAGCAACTTGGGTCATCGTGCGGTGGTAGGACTCGTGCCAACTGCCGTGCTGGTTCGGATGGCAACTTTGGCAAGCCGCAGAACCAATGTAACCACCGGTCGGTTTTTCAAGGGGGAGATTGGGAAGCGAAAGACTGACAAGGGGGGCCTTGGTGACGACAGGCGGCGGCTGGGATCGGAAGAACAAACTTGCGACTGCGATCAGAACTGCCAGTCCCACTCCCGCTCCAAGAAGGTAACGGCCAGGAACTTTGCCCATTTCGATTCCAATTCGGACGGGGAATGACTTACCGCGTTTCCACAACTCAGGCAGCTAGGGTTTTTTGTTGCGCCAACTGCCTTTGGCGGCAGTGTGGGGAATTCGAAAAGTTTCCGGAGTTTCTGCCATTCTAGTGCTATTTTCAGCGGATTTAGTGCCGGAAAGTGCCGCCAGTACAGTTAGAAATCACCGGTGCCTGCAGCGCTACAACGGATAACCGGCGTGCGAGAAATCGCCTGAGTCGCTTCGACTGCATTTACAGTTGTTGTGATGGCCGAACGCTAGTCTTGTCTATGCCGAGCTGCTTGTCGAGCAAGGATTGGAGTTTTCGTGAAAGCAGTGCTTCACCGGTGAATGGGTCGAAACAGATGTAGGCTTCGGGATCCTCGGGAAGCATCAGGTGGCGTCCAAATTTATCACCTTCGCTCCATATCCAACCCTGCAGTTCAAGTTCTTTAATCAGAGGGGACGTTTCGAAGAGCCTTTCATCATGCATATCATCCCTTTCATCATGCATATCATCATTGTGTGTACGTTGTTCCCTATGGAAAGAATAGACCCGCCCCAAGCACCGAGACAGGGCAGAAAATGACAGTACCTTACGCGATTTCCGCTGCATACCAGCCTCGCCGGGCTCGTCACGTAAACATCGGTCATGGCCAGCGTTGCGCTTCAAGGCCAAGTGTGATCATGTCCTTGGAGTGTAATCAGTGAATGTGCCTCGATACAAGGAACCTCGCCGAATAGTTTCGGACGGGCCACCGGTTCGTCGATCGTCAACATGCTGCACGATGGCGAGTACATCACGCGGGCTCCGGCCGGCAAGCGAATCACCATCGGCAATGACGTTGATCGAATGGCTGAAGAAGTCGTGGGCCGGATGAATGCGTCGTTGCTGACCGTGCTTCATGAAACGTGGGAAATCTTCGTCAAGAGGGCATATGCGAAGCTGTTTTTCCACCTCAAGGACGAAGTGTCGCCACCGACACGCGGAGCATTTCATACTGCGACACCGAAGTGGCGGACTTACCAGAACACTCCAGAGTATTTTCGCGACTACGCTCAATGGTCGTGTGGGATCGATTGTACGGAAGCTTCAACCCAACCCGCGATGACTTGGTCCGGGTTTGCCAATGCAGAATTGTGAGGAAGCCTGCCGGATTTGGCCCCGAGCGGAAGGGCCTCTTCGCAAAACAAACCAGCGGCGCAGCCGTCTGCGTTGATTTGGTCGAGCGTTGTTGCCTGTCGATTCCGATCTGCCGTCTTCGTCCGTCGCGGTTAGGGCTCGAAGAAGGGGTTCCCTGGCCGCGACGGACGATGACGGTAGGCTGGCAACGCCCAGTTCAGAGTGCCTCTTGCGTGAAGGCTTCTGGATTGTGAATCTACCTGAGACTGCTTCCCGGTAACATGGCAATCACGTTGGAGTGATGCTCAAATATCTTTTATAAAAGCCAGTTACGTCACCGGCTCTGTCGATTTGCATTGTACTGACATCGGGCTGACACGGCCAATGTTGTTACCAAATTGTTACCACGGATTCATGTACCATTGGCAGTCTCGATTAAATGTCAGCCCGATCGACGCATCCAAGGCTACGATTCGATGCTTCGGTCGATCCAACGTCGATCCAACCGACGCAGGCTGCCCGGACGGAGACTGCCAGCTGCAGGCCCAAAGAAAAGAAGCGGCCCGCCCCTGATAAGTCTCTGCAGTTGATCATCTCGTTATCGTTGGTTTGAACCTTGGCCGAGGCTTTGATAATGAATTGGGATCTTGCGGGTGGACCTCTCCGTCGACGACCGTTAGAATCGACCTATGAGAAATCATGGAGAAGTTCGCCCGCATCATCGTCGGATATCACGGTTGCAGTCAGGATTTTTCTGATTCAATCCTGCTTGGCAAGACTCCGATTGGAGATTGGCAAAAGAGCCAGAATGTGTACGATTGGCTGGGCGAAGGCGTGTACTTTTGGGAACATTCGCCGCAGAGAGCACTTCGATGGGCGTGCGATCATTTTTCTGGTAACGGGGCAGTCGTAGGTGCTGTGATCCAATTGGGAAGCTGTTTCGATCTGCTTGATGAAGACATAACAAAGTTGCTGACAGAGACGTTTGAGCTTTTCAGGGAGTCGTTCGAGGCTGCTGAGCAACCGTTACCAACAAACCGTGGCAAAGAAAAGAAGCTTCGTGACCTCGATTGTGCGGTCATCAATGACGCGATCGACCGATTAGCAGGGGAGGGCATGGTTTACGACACCGTGCGCGGCGCTTTCCTGGAGGGCGATCCTGTTTTTCCGGGAACAACGATTTCGGCGGAAACGCATATCCAGATTGCAGTGCGGAATGTCGATTGCATCCTGGGCGTTTTTCGTCCGAACATGTGAGAGGTGGATGAGTATGCACAAGCAACCAACGATCGCCGAAATGCGGGCCGCGCTCAAAGCTTCAGCCGGTTCTATGACTCCGAAAGAGCATTTCGAACGGATGATCCGGAATGGCCTCATCAATTCGCAAGGACAATTGACAAAGCTTGTGGGCGGTGAAGCTGACCCAGAGTCCGGAGCGCAACGGCCGAAAGTGAGTGATTCCAGCGAACGCTAATCGGGTAACACACGACGACAGCTCCTCAACGTCCGTGAACGATAACGTGGCCAGCGTTTGCTGAATGTACTGGATGCATGGTCTTTGATTTTCCCCAGCAAGTGTGGGTTTGATGCAACGTTCGAATCCCGGCCAACACGGCCCCTGGCGGATTTGGCCCCGAGCGGAAGGGCCTCTTCGCGAAACCAATCCGCGGCGCAGCCGCCCTTGTTGGAATGGAAGTGCGTCGGTATCTGCCGGTTTCATTCTGCCGTCTTCGTCCGTCGCGGTTAGGGCTCGAAGGTGGGGTTCCCTGGCCGCGACGGATCGAGACGGTCAGAGCAGCGACGCTCGATTGGGGCTTTGCGGTACCATCACATGTACTCTTCGGCCGCCTCGAAGAGGTCGCGAATGCCAGGTGACAGCGCTGTCATCAGGATCGGGGAAATGCGTTCTTCTGAGTCGCGGCGGATCAATTCTGGGCCGAATTGTTCGTCTTCGCCTTTTTCCAAGTGCCGATAGTGGCTGACAAGCATGATTCCGTTGCGGGCTGCGATTCCAAAGGCGGTTACGAAGCACTAGGCATCTTCCAGGAGTTTGATCACGGCCTTGGCGTTTTCGGGGTTACTGGAAGCGTTCTCTTTCGCCTTGTCGAGTGCCGTTCCCCCAAAAAATGTCCTGATGCGGGGATTTGCACCGCGTTCGAGCAGGAAGCGGACCGATTCGATTTCGTGCGTCCAACTGGCCCTAATCAGAGCCGTCTCTTTGAACACGTCGTCATTGACGATGTTCACATCGGCCCCCCGTTCCAACAACGCCGCAAGTGACTTCACATTCCAAGTCGACAGCCATAACAACGACTGGCCCTCCTGATCCAGCAGGTTCGGGTTCAGCCTGGCCTCCAACAGCAGGATCAGGATGTTCTCTGTTCTGAAATTCACGAACGGCAGCTTTTTCGACTTGATGAAGCTCAGGTCTCCACCAAGAGAGGCGATCTCGGCTCCTATCTTTCGGACGATGTCCTTGGGGCGTCGGTGACTATCGCTTAAAATGAGCAATTTCATCAAATTCTTGATGTCGCGCTGTGCCGTTCCCTTTCCCGACTTCGGGGAAGCCTTCGCCGTGACGGCGGCCTCGCACTGCTTCATCGCTTCGGCGGCACGCTTACATCGTTCGCGGTTCAGCTTGGCTTCAGTGGCGCGGTTTTTGGGCATCCACGCGTTACCGTCCGACTGAACAAGCATACTTTTCCGGCAGCCCGGCGGATAGGTTTCGATGGTCAGGTCGGCAGCTTCGCTCAGAAAATCGAACGCTCCTTCGCCGATCCCATCCGAGACCTGGCCATCCAGGTCCTCACGAAGCAACTTCAATTCTTGCTTCGTCAATTCTCTGGGACTTTCGATATCGATTATGACCTGAATCGGTGCCCCGGTCTCCGAAAATGCGATTCGCAAGAAACCGCCTCGCCATGTCTTTGCATCGTCAATTTCGGCCGACAAGTGATCGAGAACAGTCCCCTCAAGACAACTCAAGTCTGCTAAGGCCGCAAGGACACCGGCATCCTTTACTGCGTTGTCCAGCGAATCCTTTACGGACGCGGGAGCAGTGAAAACGAGCTTTACACTCATTGTCAGAATCTCGCCATAGGGATTGGACGCATCCGCTTCGAACCTTCGCGGGACGGACTTGCCATTATCGCAACTCGTTCGATTTTGGACAACGGTCCTTTGCGAGATGGCTTCGCGCCGGAGTAAACTCCCCCAGAAGACCGGTATGAAATTAGCCAGGAAATCGCTCGCGCGATTCGCCGCATTGGTCCGCAAAACTGGAGCCGCCAAACGCACGTTTCCCCGCTCCGGTCGATCAATCGATCAAACCGACGCGCAAAACCTGCGGACCGCTCCCAGTCATGGTTGGCCGAATTCAAGCGTGAGAAGATCACTTCTGATCTCAGCAGGTACTAACTGATCGGAGGCAGCGATGTCGGCGTTGCGAGCATCCATTTGGCTTGGATAACATCCGACCAAGTCCGGAATCCACCTCCCAGGAACGAATTGATGTACAAGAAACTCTACGAAGGCTTCTTTATGGGCAATGTCGACACAGTGAAAGCGGCTATCGCCGCCGGTGCCGACATCAATGAACCGCATTCCGACCCCCTCGGCAAGACGCCCGGATTGCACATGGCCATAGGTATGCCAGAAGTTCTCAAACTTTTCTTGGAGCTTGGCGTCGACCCAAATGTTTTGAATTCGCCCAACAATAGCAATGCTTTGTCCGGTGCCGCCTCCACTGGCAGCGTGGAAGCGGCGGCGATCTTGATTGCGGCGGGGACGGACGTGAATCACATGGACCTGATCGGGTGAGGGGGCACGTGCAACACTTGGTTCGTCGGCGAGCACGAATCAGGCGAGGTTCTCGACACCGCGTTCATTGTGCTCTGGCCAGCCGTAAACGCCGTCGAAGTGTTCTACACTCAACTCACAACCGACGGCCTTCGGAAGTGCCGCAAACAGACCGCTCGCACGAGCTTTGAAAAGCACCTCCGTTAGCATTTTGCCCAGCGGAATCGCCAATTCAGTATTCGTAGGAATCTCAACCTGCGTATCGTCGGTCTGGATCAGCGTGATTGGCTTTTCCCTGTTAGTTTCGGAGGCGAGCCGCCAATGAGGCAAATCCAACTCGTTGCCCTCGATTTCCGAGGTCCACTCGCCGTCTGGTTGGGCATCGGGGCGAGTGTCAAATAAAAATACCACCCAGCCCGCATGTACGAAATCGAATCCAAGGTGAACCATCTTCACCGTTCCAGGTCCGCCCAGCCCATTGTGCTTGGCCGCGTCGAAATCACGCACGCGCTTGGCCAAGTATTCATAAACAGCATCGAAGTCCTTGCCCAAATCCAGCGTCTTCACCTGAGCGCGGCGGCGGAACGGAAGTGAGCCGTTTTCAGGAGCGCCGGCATCACGTAAGACCTGCTCGGCAGTCTTGCGACGGAGGTGCATTGCCCAAGCAAGGGGAGAGTAGCCTTTCCCTTCGCCGTTCATCATTGTGAGATCTGCTCCCGCCTCAAGCAATACGCGAATCTGGTCCATGTTGGCACCCTCCGGACGCCGCCGGCCTTTCTGCGATGGTTCTACGGCCCGGGTGATCGCATAGTGGAGCGGCGTGCCGAGATCGCGGTGACAGGCGTTCACCAACGCCCCGCGAGAAAGTAGAAATCGCGTCGTGGTAGCATCTTTGGCGACGTGCAGTGCCGTAAACAATCCTTCCTCTTTTGGGGGGCCGGGCTGGTTGAGGTTCACATCGCATCCGCGTTCGAGCCAGAATTCGACGATTGAAACCTGCCCGTGTTGTGCCGCCCAATGCAACCATGGTGTGTGATTGTCGTCCGGCCCCATTTTTTCCAGTTCTGGATGGGCCTCAAGCAGCTTGCGTATCGCGTCCAAATCGCCTCGGCAATTGGCGTCGCACATCGCCGACAGATTGGGGTCGGGTTTCTTCAAAGCATTCCAAGAGAATCGTGAAGTCAGACTGGCGAACGAATTGCGATCTAACCGGCTTCATGGACGAAGCCGGTTAGATCGTTCGTTGAACTTTTCCGCTTCGTGGGTTTTTCAGCGGGGCCATACGCGGAATCAATGACGGCCGTTCCTGAGAGCGGTGGCCAGTTTATCCGGACACCGTCTCGATGTCACGAGGATTGTCCGACCTATCGTGTGGCACCGACGTCACCGATCGAGTTTCGCTCAGCAGTTTCCGACTGCGATTCGACGCTTCGACTTATCACCCGAGAGAATGAAATCCGAAAAAAAACGGACGGCTGAACACCGGTCATGTGAGAGGAGTCCTGTCAGCCGGTTTAGTGATCCGGCGTAGGTCCAAACTCTCCGTATTGTTCGTGGATTGGCACACTTGGACCTTGCTCGCAGGCTCGGGAATCATTTTGGCGAGACCTTGAAACTCGCCGATGACGAGGCGCTCGCACGGCTTCGAATATTTGCTGACATCATTCTTTCCCACGTTGCTGAAGGTTTTACGCAATTCAAGTGTATTCTCTGCAATCTCGAATCAGATGTCTTCCCGATCAGGGTCTTCCTGCGAATTCCTGGCAACAAGCAACTCGAAATCACCGAACGCAAATATGGCAAGACATATTCAGACTGTGGGCTTGTAATGACCCTAGCAGCCCGTGGTGAAAGCCATTTTTTGCGAATTCGGCCGGCGGTCGCTGCGTGGCTCATGCCGGTAGCACGATCGGCGAGATCCCGTCGATTTTGCGAGGATGACAGGCAAGCTTTGTTTGGTTGGTCTGCAACGCG
>CAIMFH010000021.1 GCA_903840265.1 uncultured Schlesneria sp.
CTCCTGCCGAGCCGCGCTTGTTATTGTGAGTCCATCGACATGCGCGGCTCGGCAGGAGCCTCGCCCTCCCAGAAAACGCGATAACCTCTTTGGCCATTCGTTCGACTGTGATCGCCATTCGTCTCGCGATATCATCGGCGCGACGTTCGTCATCATCTCGATTTCCACCCAGAGGCTCCTCGATGACTCATCTCATTCTGCCTGTATCTTTGACGCGACGCACGCTGTTGAAAGCCGCCGCGGCCGCTAGTGTTGCACTGACTGCTCCGGCGTTGCTGCTTGGACAAGATCCGACCAAGGGTGGCAAGCGTTATCGCACGGCCCTCATCGGTTGCGGCTGGTGGGGCGGCAACATTGTTCGTGAGGCGATCGCTTCGGGGCAGTGTCAGATCGTCGCGCTGTGCGACGCCGATCTGCGTCAGGTCGAGAAGCTCAAGGGCGAGCAGAAAGAGTTGACCGCCGATTCACCCAAGGTCTATCAGGACTTTCGCGAGCTCCTCGACAAAGAGAAGCCCGAAATCGTCATCGTGGCGACACCCGATCACTGGCATCCGCTGATTACCATCGCCGCGGTGCAAGCCGGAGCCGATGTGTATGTCGAGAAGCCCGTCGGGCATACCATCCTCGAAGGTCGAGCGATGGTGAAGGCGGCTCGCGATACCAGCCGCATGGTGCAAGTCGGCACGCATCGTCGAGTCTCGCCACATAATCTGTCGGGCCGTGACTTCATCCGCTCCGGCAAAGCGGGCAAGATTGGAATGGTCCGCGCATTCGTGCACTACCCTGGTGACAAGGAAGATCCAGAAGCCAACAAGCCCGCGCCAAAGGAACTCGACTGGGATCTGTGGTGTGGTCCCGCACCGTTGCGACCCTTCAATGGAAAGATCCATGCGAAAGGGTTTCGCAACTTCCTGGACTACGCCAACGGAACGCTGGGCGATTGGGGCATTCACTGGATGGACCAGATCCTGTGGGTGATGGACGAGACCGCCCCGAAAAAGGTCTTCTCAGCCGGTGGACGCTCGATCAAGGGCTCGGCCGTGAATACGCAGACCGAGCAAACTACGGACGCTCCCGATCATCAGGTTGCCAGCTTCGAGTTCGATAACTTCACCGCCTGCTGGGAACATCGTCAGTTCGCCGGTAACAATGCGGAGAAGGGCGAATCGGTCGGCTGCTACTTCTATGGCACCAAGGGAACGTTCCATATGGGCTGGCAGAAGGGCTGGACATTCTATCCGGTGGGAGGCGATCCGATTCACGAAGATCCGCAACTACATATGCCCGACGAACAGAACATCAAGGAACTGTTCGCCGACTTCCTGGCCTCGATCAAGTCACGCAAGCTCCCTGTCAGCGACATCGAAATCGGCCATCGCTCGACAACGATGAGTTTGCTGGGGATGCTAAGTCTCAAGCTTGGCCGCAGCCTCGACTGGGATGCCAAGCAGGAACGAGTCATCGGTGATGACGAAGCAAACAAGCATCTCAAACGAGATTATCGCGGCGACTGGAAGTATCCAGTCTGATGATCACAGATCATCGATCTGGCATTGGCCCCCTAAGTCGCATGCGTCCTATTGTCATAGGACAAATGGGACGTAGGGGACTGATGATTGATACGCGAAGAATCCGTTCAGTTCGATCCGGCTGTCTTGAAGACTTTCGGCAACAGGCGGCTGACACTGCCATCGGTGGGGATCAGAGCGGTCAATTTCTTGACGATGTCGTCCGGTCGAATCCCTTCGGCTTCCGCGTTGAAGTTGGTCAGGATACGGTGTCTTAACACCGGCGCGGCAACGGCTTGCACGTCTTCGATACTGACGTAAGGCCGACCGTGCAGGATAGCGCGGGCCTTCGCTCCCAGAATCAAGTACTGGCTGGCACGTGGGCCCGCTCCCCAACTGACATACTGCTTGACGAAGTCGGGGGCCTCGGGGGTCTTGCGAGTCAGTCGCGAAAACTGCATGGCGTAGCGAATGATCGAATCAGCAACCGGGACGCGGCGAACCAGCGCCTGCAGCGAGATCCATTCCTCGTAACTCAAGACTTTCTCAATGACGGTGTCGTTCGTGATCGTCGTCTGCCGGACGATTTCAAACTCTTCGTCTTCGGTCGGATAGTCGACCAGGATCTCAAACATGAATCGGTCAAGCTGAGCTTCGGGCAACGGGTACGTCCCTTCCTGCTCAATCGGGTTCTGCGTCGCCAGTACGAAAAAGGGGTTCGGCAACTGATGTCGCTGCCCACCGGCCGTCACCTGATGCTCTTGCATCGCTTCCAGTAACGCGGCCTGGGTCTTGGGAGGGGTTCGATTGATTTCGTCCGCCAGCAGCACGTTCGTGAAGACCGGGCCGGGCAGAAACTTGAAGGCGCGCACGCCGCTCGACTTGTCTTCTTGAATCACTTCCGTCCCGGTGATGTCAGCCGGCATCAGATCGGGTGTGAACTGGATTCGATTGAACGACAGATTCAGCGTGTCGGCCAGGGTGCGGACCATCAAGGTCTTGGCCAGCCCCGGCACCCCGACCAGCAGGGCGTGTCCCCCGGCCAGCATTGCGATTAGCAGTTCTTCCACAACGGCCCGCTGTCCGACCACAATCCGGCCCAATTGGCCGACGATGCGCCGGTACGCCTCGCCCAATCGTTCCACAGCTTCCAGATCGGTTTCGGTCGGGGCAGGCAGTCCTGAGGCAGTCTCTGTCACGCATGAACTCCAGTCGATAATCCGTGGACGCAGAATCGCCAGCTTCCCAAGTCATGCATGACTTTTCGAAGCAGTCGCACGCACTTGTTCGTGGTCGACGACGGGAGCGTCACGGCACCTCGACTAGAACGTTCGCTGGACGGCAAAATCTGCTATTTCAGACAGGATGCGTTTGGCGGACGAGTTTGGCAAGCCGTCGAGTTGACTTCGAGCCTCCGCGGCCAGGCTTTGAGCTCGCTTGCTGGTGTACTCAAAGGCATCGCTGCGTTCGAAATACGGCGTTAGCTGCTGTCGTGTCGTCTCGTCAGGTTGAGCCAACAATCGCCGAATCTCAGCGGCATCCGCATCGGATACGGTGGCCAGCAGGCGAATCAGCGGCAACGTCAGCTTCTGCTTGTCGAGGTCGCTGCCCAGTGTCTTGCCGGTCTTCTTTTCGTTACCCATCAAGTCCAGCACGTCGTCGGCGATCTGAAAGGCCAGGCCCAGCGATCTTCCGTACTGTTCCATCGGGGCAATCAGGGCTTCGCAATTGGCAGCGTACTTCGCTCCCAAGTGGCCACAAAGTGCCGTCAGTTCTGCCGTCTTACCGTCAATGATCTTGAAGTAGGTCGCTTCCGACAGGTCCAGGTTTCCCCGTTCCTTGATCTGCGACAACTCCCCCTCGCAGACGATATTCGTCGAACGGCCGATGCGGCGGCAGGCGTACGTCGTTTCCAGGCTGCTCGCCAGATGGAACGAATGCGTGAATAGATAGTCGCCGAATAGAACGCTGGTCTCGTTGTTCCATCGCGAATTCACCGTCGCGACATGGCGACGTGTCGACGCCTCGTCCAGCACATCATCATGCACCAGTGTCGCCAGATGGATCATCTCAACGACGGCCGACAGAATCTTGTGATCCTGGCGAATGCCGCCACAGGCTTTGGCTGTCAGCAGCAGCAACATCGGGCGCAGGCGCTTGCCGCGGAATCGAGTCGAATGCTCAAGAATATCGCTAACGTAAGGATTTTCGCTGCGAAGTTCGTCGGCCAGAATCTGCTCGGCTTCAAGCAGTTCGGGGCCAATGGCCTGATCGACGGCCATCAAAACGGCCATTCCGTCTGGGCTGGATTTGCTGGAACCGTTTACTGCAATGGCCGCTGCACTCGCTTCCCGATCCGTCCGGGATACAAACTCGTTCTGCATCACCGCTTTGCCTGTGGCTGGATTCGTCATTTCACACCATGCATTTCGGCTGGGGAGGGGGTTCGATTCCACTCTGTTTTCCCAACCGCAGCCGGTCCAAAAGGATTAACAGGGTAGCGGCGAGATGCAGGAAACGCCATCGCGACTGACGCGTTTACAGGCATCGCCTTTCTCACCATGCGGGGAGTGTGGCACACCATGAGTCTTCGAAGGGCGTGGGATTTCGGCTTCATTCATGACCACGCCCTTCGCAAAGCCTCTGAGCGTGCCACCCAAATTGAAGAAAGTGATGGCCCCGAACGCGTTTGGCTTCAAGCCCGTCTCCGACTATCGTAGGTCAACTACAGGATTCTTGAACTGCCATTCAGCAATTGAAGTGCCAAATGGTGATTTGCGATCCACTGGGATCAAAGTTTTTAAGTTTGAGGTAACTGGATGACGCGTCATCGCTTAGTTCTCAGCAGCCTGATGCATCACTGGCGAACCAATCTGGCCGTGCTGATGGGTGTTGTCGCTGCAACGGCTGTCATCGGCGGTGCCTTGATCGTTGGCGATTCTGTTCGCGCCAGCCTGCGACAGATGACGTTGAACCGCCTCGGCAACATCGACTTTGCCGTGACGGGGCCGCGATTCTTTCGCGAAGACTTAGCGAAAGAGCTGAAGATCCCAGTTCACCCGGCGATCGTTATGCAGGCCGCGTTGCAATGCCGGTCGGGTGGCACACTCCGGCGAGCCGGTCAGGTGAATGTCTACGGCTTCAATCAGGAGTGGCCGCTGATAGACTCGCACGGCGTCAAACCGCCGCAAGGAGCCGAAGTCGTCCTCAATGCGCAGGCTGCGGCCGCTCTGCAGGCCAAAGTCGGCGAAGAAGTGACGCTGTGGATCGAACTTCCCACCGCCGTGCCGCGTGACACGCTGCTCGGACGCAAAGACAACGATTCTCAGGAAGTGACTCTGAAGGTCAGCGCGATCACGGCTGAAGGGAGCCCTCTGTCTCGCCTCGGCCTCAATCCGACTCAGGCGCTCCCGCTCAACGCGTTCGTCGATCTGCATTTGCTGCAGGAGCGACTCGATCTCGATGAGGTCCGCCCCAGCCGTCGCGATCCGGTGGGCAAGCCCGGTCGAATCAATGCCCTGTTCGCCAGTGGCCTCGATAAGCGGCCGCTGTCCGATACTCAAAAGATCGTTGACGAATACAACTCCGAATTGCGGAAGACGATTCAACTGGCTGACCTCAGCCTGAAGCTGGTACACGACACGACGCTTCACTGCGAAGTTCTCGAATCCGAGCAGATGATTCTGGAAGACAAGCTGGCTGCTGCCGCCCAGAAGGGGGCCGACCAACTGAAGCTGTCGACTTCGCCCGTGATGGTCTACCTGGCCAATCGACTGGTCAACCCGCGACTGGAAGCAGGCGACCTGCTGAAGCGTGCCCTGAAGGATGACAAGAAGGCCCTGGGGGCGCTCAAGAATCGAGCCGGCGCTGATCCCGGCTACTCAATGTATTCGACCGTCGCGGGACTCGATGTATTAGAACTGGACGGGACACCATTCGCGGGCTTTGAATTCGTGGGACCCAAACCGACCTCCATGCGCGTGGGCGATGTCATTCTGAATGAGTGGCTGGCCAAAGATCTGAAGCTGAACGTCGGCGATCCCATCCGCTTCGCCTATCACATCGTCGGTTCGCGCGGTGAGCTTCCCGAAGAGGATCGCACGGCACAGGTGCGCGGCATCGTCAAGATGACCGGAGCGGCCCTCGATCGCGCGTTGACACCTGAAGTGAAGGGGATCACCGATGTCGAATCGCTGTCAGACTGGGATCAGCCGTTCGATATGAACCTGGATGTCGTCACTGCTCGTGATGATGCGTACTGGGACAAGTACCGAGCCACTCCCAAGATGTTCCTGCCGCTGAAGTCGGCCCAGGTAATGTGGCCCAGCCGTTACGGCACGCTCACCTCAATCCGGTTTAGCAATACGGATTGGAAGGCCAGCCAGGAACCGCTGCCGGGCCAGCCGAACCCCGCCGTGAAAGCACGCCAGGCAGAGCTATCGGCCGCCATTCTAAAACAGATCGATTCTGTCGAACTGGGGTTGGCATTCATGCCCGTCAAAGCGATTGGATTGATGGCCGCGAACGGGTCCACCGACTTCTCGCAATTGTTCTTCGGTTTCAGCATGTTCTTGATTGCGGCCGCGATGATCCTGATCGGTCTGCTGTTCCGACTGGGAATCGAACAACGAGTCCGCGATCTCGGTTTGCTGGGAGCGATCGGCTTTGCACCTAAGGGGGTCCGCGGACTGATGCTGCTGGAAGGACTGATCGTTGCCATCGCCGGTGGCCTGATCGGACTGGTCGCGGCCGTCGGTTATGCCTGGCTGATGATCTATGGACTGACGCACTGGTGGGTCGGCGCGATTGGAACTCAAGACCTGTTTCTGGAAGTCGGCCCCGTCAGTCTGATGGCGGGCTTCGCGATCGCCATCGGTGCCGCGATGACTTCGATCTGGTGGGCCCTGCGGCAATTGAACGGACTAAGCCTGCGTGAGCAACTGTCAGGCGTCACCGAAAAGGAAATCGATCTCGCTGCCCAACAAAAACGAGCTCAACGCGCGCGTCGAAGAGCGGCCATCTGCACGGGCTTAGCTCTGCTGCTGGCAGTCGGAATCGTCGCCAGCCTGATCCCTGCCACGGGGGCCTTCTTCGGCGTCGGTATCCTGGCGCTGATTGCCACACTCTCGTTCCTGTCCGCATGGTTGTCTGGAAAGCCCGATTCCAACACAGCTCAAAGCACGTCCGTGTTGCGGGGCAAAGGGAACGTCGCACTTGGCCGGCTTGGACTACGAAACGCCTCTCGACAACGGATGCGTACTGTGATGACCGCGGGCATGATCGCGACCGCGACGTTCCTGATCATCACCGTCGCCGCGTTCCGCAAAGATCCGACTGGAGATCGACCGGACAAGAAGTCGGGCAATGGTGGTTTCACGCTGGTCGCCGAATCCAGCAGTCCCGTGTTGTACGATCTGAACACCGCGGAAGGCCGGAAGAAACTGCAACTGATTGCCCCGCCCGATTCACCGGCCGCGAAGGCTCTGGAAGCAATGCGCGTGGTCCCATTCCGCGTGAAGCCGGGCGAAGACGCCAGTTGCCTCAACCTCTATCAAACGAAAGTCCCGAAGATTTTGGGGGCTCCCCAATTGCTGATCGAGGAAGGTCGCTTTGCTTTCGCAAGTGGTTCATGGAACGTGCTGACGACAGAGCTTCCAGCATCTCCGCAACGCGATGCCGCCCCAGTTCGCGGCGACTTGGACGCGGCGCAATCGTCGTCGGAAACCGTAGGAACATGGAAGGGCGATGTCGTTCCCGTCCTCGGCGATATGAACACCTTGATGTTTTCGCTGCACAAGTTTGTCGGCCAGTCGATTCCGATTCCCGATGACCAGCACCCGCAACATCAACTGAAGATCTCGGGGATGTTTCAAGATAGTGTCTTCCAAGGCGTGCTCGTCATGAGCGAAGACAACTTCCTGAAGGTCTACCCCGAACAAAAAGGATTTCGCTACTTCCTGATCGAAGTCCCACCGGAACTCGCCGAGGCCACCACGACGCTGCTGGAAACAGAACTGTCGGAATACGGCTTCGATTGCGAACCGATCGCCGAACGACTGGCGCGTTTCCTATCCGTGCAGAACACATACCTGTCGACCTTCCAAACGCTGGGTGGGCTGGGACTGCTGCTCGGCACATTCGGACTGGCGACGGTCATGCTGCGCAATGTTCTGGAACGTCAGTCCGAACTCGCTCTGCTACGCGCGGTTGGCTTTAGCCCTGGCTCCGTCGGCATGTTGGTTCTGTTTGAAAACGCCTTCGTGTTGCTGTGGGGACTGCTGGCCGGTTCGGTCTCGGCGTTTCTCGCTGTCGCCCCGAATCTGGTCAGCCAGGCAGGAAACATCCCCGTCGCCTCGCTGCTGATGTTATTGGTCATTGTGTTCACTACGGGAATGCTGGCCTCAGCCTTCGCCGTACGAACAGCCGTCCGGTTACCAATCGTCGCGACCCTTCGAGGTGACTGATAAGTTTGTTCGGCTTGCTCGGCGCGGGTCTCCGACCGCGCCGAACTAAGCCGTGTTCAATTCGTGTTTCATGAGTGGCTAAAGATCTTCTTTTCTCATCTCCCAGTGAATGACGAAGGGGCGTTTGACAATCAATTCGGATCGCGTATCGTTGCGGTTGAAAGTCGAAAGACCTCGATCACTGGCTTTGACTTGGCTACGACTACGGAATTGGATTCACTCGGCAGGAAGCAAAGATGGCGGAACGCTACTACGATGTGCTGGCTCTCAATGAGTCCACTTTTCAAGACGATGCGAAACGGATTGCGGCGTTCTTGGAGCAGCAGGGGACATTTCGATTTCCGACTCTTAGCACCGGCCTGTTTTCCGCTGCGGCTGGAGAAGGTGGCGACTTTGAACTGACCGGCTATCGTTCGGTCTGGGTCCGCGACAATATCCATATCGCGCACGCTCATCTGGTTTGCGGCGAACCGGCCAAAGCGGTCACCGCGATGCAGTCCTTGCTGACTTACTTCGGAAAGTATCAGTCGCGATTCACAGACGCGATCAGTGGCAAGAGCAACCTGCAAGACCCGATGGAGCGGCCGCATATCCGTTTCGATGGCAATCATCTCGTCGAACTTGACGAGAAATGGTCGCACGCTCAAAACGACGCCCTTGGCGCGTTCCTGTGGCTCTACAGTCGTTGCCGTTTGACCGCGATCGCCGAACCGATGACGAAGGACGAATGGAAAACGCTGTCGTCGGTCCCGCTGTTTCTGAAAGCAGTCCGATACTGGCAGGATGAAGACAGCGGTCACTGGGAAGAAGTCCGTAAAATCGCTTGCTCCAGCATCGGGGCTGTTGTCGCTGGATTGAACGAGTTCCAGAAGCTGATCGACTCGGACGCGACGGCTCTCGAATTCATCTCCCGCGAAGATATTGCAGATCTGATCGCTCAGGGTGAGAAGGCGCTGGCTCAGACTCTGCCGGCCGAATGCTTACAGCCCGATCCCGCTCAGCATCGTCTTTACGATGCTGCGCTGCTCTTCCTGATCTATCCGTTTCGAGTCGCCACGCCCGAGGCGGCTGATCGCATCGTCTCGAACGTGACGACGCATTTGATGGGCGATCATGGGATCCGCCGTTACATCGGTGATTCGTACTGGTGTGCCGACTACAAGCAGAAGCTGGCGGCGGACCAGCGCACGGTTGATTTCAGCGATAACCTCGCCGATCGAGATCGCTTGCTGGAACCGGGTATGGAAGCGCAGTGGTGTCTGTTCGATCCGATCGTTTCGATCCACTACGGTCTGCGATTCCAACGGACAAACGATGCCGAAGACCGACGCCGACAGATTCATCATCTGCAACGATCGCTGTATCAACTGACCAAACCCGGCACCAAGACACCCGCCTATCGCTGCCCCGAGTCATACTACTGTGAACAAGGCCGTTACGTCCCCAATGACATCTGCCCGCTACTCTGGACGCAGGCCAACTTGAAGCTGGCTCTGCGACTGGCCTCCGGACAATCGATCACATGACCAAAGGGGTTCCAATGGACCGCATCCGGCAACTCTGCTTGGTCTGTGGTGTGATGGCCTTGTCGGGACTTCCTCTCAGAGCTGCGGATCCCGCACCGCTGAGGCTGCAGCTCGAATTCCCTGCTGATAAAGCCACGATCACCGAAGAAGAAGGCCGCACAGTGATCACCGTGACCAGTGCCAGCGGCATCGGCCGGATGACGTTGTCGGCGAAAGAACGCTGGCCGAAGGATGTGACACTCCGGCTGCGCTATGCTGGCGGCCATCCGTTCAAGACACTGGAAGGCTTCGATGTCACATCGTCGCGGATGCAGATTCGCGCCGAGACCGCCGATACGAATAAAGCTCGATTCTTCCTGGCCGATGACGACGGCAAGTTCTCGCGAGACGACCTCAACCCCACCGGTTGGCTGAAGATCGAATTCAAACCACACGGCGACGATCTGGATATCATCTTCCCCTCGTCGCTCTGGCGTGACGAAAAAGAAGTCCGCGTGCAGTGGATCGATTTCTATCGCGTCTAAGATCGGGTTGAATGGACGACCTCGCACATACCCTGTTCTGGAAAACATGGTGGTCGTGGTCGCGACCGGGCAAGGAGCCGTACACCTGGGTCGACATCGTTTGCCGCGATTTCAATTTTCTTGAGGCGGCATCGTGGTTCGTGTTTGCGATCCTGGTCCTACTTCGATGGCGAAGAAATCGAAGCTCATCACTGGAACTCTGGTACGCCTTGGCCTTCCTGCTGTTCGGGGTGTCCGATCTGATTGAGGCGTGGGTCTTAACTTCGTGGCTGCTGTGGTGGAAAGGCGTCAATCTCGTCGCGCTCTATCTGTTGCGAAGATCCGTGATGCGCAAGTTCTATCCTGATGCCAAACTCATTTGACGCATGAAGGCTCGCATCTCCAACGGATAAGGATCACAATTCACGCTTCATCTCGATCCTTCAGACAGGGACACCATGTCGCGCTCGCTCGTTCTTCGCCTGTTGATCATTGTCGCGCTGCAACCGGTGATCGGCGTCCATGCCGCAGACAAGCCGGTGCGTCGGCAACTCTATGTGGCGACCCCCGGTGTCAGGAACTATCTGGAATACGGTGGTCACGGCGTCCTGGTCTTCGACATCGACGCCGGTCACAAATTCGTCAAGCGGATCCCGACAGCCGGGCTGGATGGTGCCGGCAAGCCGTTGAATGTCAAAGGGATCTGCGCGAATGCTACGACTCAGCGGCTGTATGTCTCCACGATTCAGACGCTGCAGTGCTTCGATCTGTTAACCGAAAAGTTGTTGTGGGAGAAAGCGTACGACGGCGGCTGCGACCGCATGGCTATCGCGCCTGATGGAAAGGTCCTCTACGTCCCGTCGCTCGAAAAAGACCACTGGCACGTGGTGAACGGCCAGACAGGCGACATCATTGCGAAGATCGAACCGAAGTCGGGAGCTCACAACACAGTCTACGGACTCGATGGAAAGCACTGCTATCTGGCGGGCCTGAAGTCGCCGCTGTTGACTGTCGCCGACACGTCGACGCATCAGGTCTCGAAAACAGTCGGCCCGTTCACCGCCAGCATTCGGCCCTTCACGATCAACGGCAAGCAGACGGTGTGCTTCGTCTGCCTGAACGATCTGCTCGGCTTCGAAATCGGCGACATCACGACCGGAACAAAACTGCATCGGGTCGAAGTGGCCGGCTACGAGAAAGGTCCTGTCAAACGTCACGGTTGTCCCAGCCACGGCATCGGCTTGACTCCCGACGAAAAGGAAGTCTGGGTGTGCGACGCGTTCAATCATTCCATGCACGTCTTTGACGCGACGGTCATGCCTCCCAAGCAAGTCGCCAGCCTGAAGGTCCGCGATGAACCCGGTTGGATCACGTTCAGCCTGGACGGCAAGCTCGCCTATCCATCAACGGGCGAGGTGTTCGACGTGGGAACGCGAAAGATCATCGCGACATTAACGGACGAAACAGGTGCGGCAGTTCAAAGCGAGAAGATGCTGGAAATCGATCTGCGCGACCAGGAACCTGTGCGCACGGGCGATCAATTCGGTGTCGGTCGAGTTCAATAGGCCTCAGCATTGCAACGCGATTTCATGGCTAAGCACAGCAGTCGCTTGATCGCGAATGTCCCAGAAGTTGACGACCCGTTGCTCCAGATCAATCGCTGCGAAGCAGGGGTCGTGGTCGCGGCGGAGTGTGCCTGCGTTGATGATCGTGAGCGATTGATAGGGACGCGCCATTCGTCGATGCGAATGCCCGTTGATGATCCAGCGATAACGCTGTGACTCCACGAGCGAATACAGAATCGGATGATCATCGAGGTCCGAGTCAGGCTGCT
This sequence comes from uncultured Schlesneria sp., assembly GCA_903840265.1. Taxonomy (GTDB): domain Bacteria; phylum Planctomycetota; class Planctomycetia; order Planctomycetales; family Planctomycetaceae; genus Schlesneria. Next base: position 11,836 of record CAIMFH010000021.1, read on the forward strand.
CGGGCAGGATCGAGAGCATGTCTTCGGCTCCGATGCCATGGCACATCAGCGCCAATCCTTCTGATGTCGGCACGTCGATTGTCACCGGCAGCGATTCCAGAAATCGCCAGGACGATTTGGTCAACGAGCCTGGAGTCGTTGCGAACGGGCTGACATTGACCATGTGATTCAACAGCCACCGATCATGGTTGCCGCGAACTGTCGCGATCGTGTGGCGACGGAGCAGGTCACAGCAGTTGTTGATGCGGCCCGGTCCCGTTGCCACGTCGCCGGTACAGACGATCGTCTCGAATCCCGCGGTATGCAGTGTCGCAATGGCCAATGCCAGCGACTGATCTTCGCAGTGGACATCGCCAATTAGACCGATTCTTGAAGGAGCGGACACGAGGTCGCTTTCCTGTCGCGAGATTGAAGTTAATTATTGTAGTTTAACCGCGTGGGCATCGCCCCGCGCGTTAGTTCAAATCCAAGCCGCCAATCACATTGAATGTGCGGGGCGTTGCCCACGCGGTTAAACGAGTCACAAAAGAGAAGCAGGCCAGATCGATATGATCTGGCCTGCCCGGTGAAAGTCAAATGAGCGATCTCATGTTTGAGTGATCAGTTCGTTTGCTCCAGCGCCTTAATCTCGGGCCGGTTCATCAGGAACTTGCGGCGTTGATCGGCGAAAGTTCGTAGCGACATGTGAGGTCGTCGTCCTTCTTCAGCCTTGGGTTCGTCTGACGAGACCGTCGCGCGGAACGCTTCGTAAGAACTGAGCTTCTTCGTGTCGGCCTGGATCTCTTTGTCGATCAAGGTGACGTACTGATCGACCATCGGTTGCAGCTTCTTCCAGTCGAGCCACTCGTCGGACAGCGTCTTCACATGGGAGAGGTAACGCGTCTTGAGGGCGGGGACAGCCAGTAGCTTGCTGCGGAGTGGTTTCGAGTTGTCGTTCAGTCCGACCAACGGATCAAGTTCCAGCCCACCGCCGCCTCCGCCGCGCGGACCTCCTCCGAACCCGCCAGGAGCACCACCACCCGGGCCTCCACCTTGACGACCGTTCGGTCCGCCAGGGGCTTGGTCACGTGGGCCGCCGTCTCGAGGTCCACCTTCACGTGGACGTTCGTCGCGGGGACCACCTTCTGGCGGACGGCCTTCTTGAGGGCCCTCACCTTGTGGTCGTCGACCTCCACCCGGGCGGCCTTCACCGCCTGGACCTTGTCCACCGCGACCACCAGGCCCGCCCATGCCTGGGCCACCACCGGGTCCGCCGGGGCCCCCCATGCCAGGGCCCATGCCCGCCTGGAAAGTTTCGTTGGAGTCATGCGGGATGATGTGGAACTTCCCTTTGCTGTCGAGGTAGATGCAGTAATCGCTGGCTCGTACCCAATAGCCGTCACTGTTGATCAGAGCATTTTCTAAAGCAAGGAACCATAAGGCTCCGTCAACATCGAGGATCGGTTCAAGTGCCGCTTCGAGCTTGTCCGCAGGGGTCTCATTCAGAATCCGGCAGAGCTTGATCAGGGCTTTCCAGTCCTTTTCGCTTTCTTTCGACTTCAGCGAGTACCGCGCCTTGTACGCGGCGATGTCATCGCCCAGGTACTCGAGGCCGCCACGTCCTCCGGGGCTTCCCTGGACCTTCCACCGAGCTCCCTTGGTTTCATCGAAGTTGTCTTTGAGGAAGTCCTTGTTGAACTGTTGAGCGTTCACATAGACACCCCAGCTTTCGCCGTTGATCGCCACTTTGACGAAGTTGGCTTTCGGAGCGGGGATGTGCTGACGAGCCGCTTGTAGATACAGCACGCTGTGCAAGAACGTCGGATCTTCGTGAGCGTTGAGCAGGTTAAGAGTCCTGTAGCCGTAGAGATCTTGCTTTTTGTCAACGAAATCGAACGTCAGATTCAACGATCTCTTTGAACCAGCGCCCACTCCCATGAAGGATGACATGCCGCGGAAGTGGACGCCGACGTTCGGGTACTTCTTGCCATCCACGGTGACAGTAGCAGGGATCTCGACATCGGTGTTGTTGAACTCGGCCATCTCCGTTTCCCAGTCTTCATCTTCGAATTCCAGGAACAGCGTCCGCAGTACGGTCGGCTCGTACAGGTTGCCATCCGCAATCGGTGTGACATCGCCGGGGGTCAGTCGCGGGCCCGGCTTGGGTGGCTCGCCACCACGGCCAAAACCGCCTGGTCCTCCGCCCCCAGGACCACCACCGCGAGGACCGCCTCCTCCAGGCCCGCCCGGACCACCAAAGCCGGGACCACCCCCTCCGGGGCCTCCACCACCGGGACCGGGACCGCCGGGTCCACCAAAACCTCGGCCGCCGCCACCGTTGGCTCGGTCTTTCTTCATGAACTCACGAGCCGCCTGCCGTTCTTCGCGGTTCAGTCGGCCGTCGTCATTTTTATCGAATTGAGCGACCAGCTTTCGTTCCTGGCCCATCATGCCGCCGGGACCACCAGGTCCGCGACCGCCTCCGCCAGGACCACCGGGGCCAGGCCCAAAGCCGCCGAAACCGCCCGGTCCACCTTCCGGAAAGGTGAACGCCTTTCCTTTGAGATCAGCAAATTGAGTTTGCTGATCGGCCGACAGCACCGCCACGCTATCGGCTTCCGCTTGCTTGCGAACGTCCGCTGGTGCGAATGGGAAAATGGGCGGTTGGTCGCGCAGTTCCTGCAATTGCGTCTCGGTCAGTTTCAACGTCTTCGCGATGTCGTCTCGCTGCAGGGCCTGGACCCCTTCGCGCTGCAACTTCAACTGATTCAATCGGGCGAGTTGCTTGGCGTCGATGATCTTGGCGAGCTTCTCATCGGCCTGCTTGATCGTTTCGTCCGTCTTGGCTCGCACATCCGACATTCGCTGGTCGCGTTCTTCGTTGCTAAGCGACTGGAGTTCCTGAAAGTTGATGTTCGAAAAGGCGTCGCGCATCTGTTCCTGAGTCTTGGCGACCCACTCGCCGACTTCCTTTTGCTTCGCGTCATCCAGTCCGATTTCTTTCTGGACTTCAGGCATCCCCAACAGCATCGCATTGTTGACGCCGGGGCCGAACGGTCCGCGTCCTCCTGGGCCACCGGGACCAGGGCCGCGTCGCTCTTGCGAAAACGCCACCATCACCAGGACTAGGCAGAGCAAGCTGCCGACTGCGATTCCCTGCCGAACCATCTGAATTGCCTTTGACTGGCGACTGGAATGAGCACCCGAACGGGACTGAAGTTCTCTGGTGACAACCACTTGGGCCGAAGCCTACCTGAAGACGAACTCAGGTCGTGAAGAGATTGTCACGTCCTCTTGGACAATACCGCCGCAAATTAACTTCCGATTTTCATGATTTTTTCAAATCCCGTTCGCGCAGAAGTGATAGTAAACGTCCGCCGCTTGCCTTAATTGATCAATCGAAATCCATTCGTCCTTGGTGTGAGCCTGCGCGATGTTTCCGGGCCCGAAGACGACCGCCGGGATCCCGACACGCGCGATCCGAGATGCATGCGTTCCGAACGGCACGCCGATTCTCTGACGCGGACCGACCACTTGACCAATCGATCGTTGCAGTTGGCTCGCCAGTTCGCCGCTCAGGTCGTCACTCAACGGCGGGCTGGTGCAGTATGGTTCGTCATGAATCAGATCGAAGTCGAGGCGCTGTTTCAGGTAGTCGGCGACCTCGGCCTGCACCGCCAGGTTCTCTTCGCCAGGGATCACGCGCCGATCGATATCAATCGCGCAGCCATCGGGAACGACGTTGACGCTGCTGCCGCCCGCAATCAGCCCCACGCTGAGCGTCGCGGGGCCGCACAACGGATGCGCGGGTCGTGATGTTGGCACCCAGGCGGCGTATTCTTCCAGCAGCTTCAGCACTCGCCCCATCCGATAGATCGCGTTGACTCCTTCATTGGGCCGCGAACTATGACACGCTCGCCCGGTCGTATGCAGCTTCCAGCGCGTCGCCCCACGATGCGCGACGACCACATCCAACTCGGTGGGCTCGGCGACGATGGCGACGTCGGGCTTGGTTGGACTCAGCAAGTATCGGGGCGAACTCTTCCCCCAAGAGTTAACGAGATCGTTGATCCCGATGCTCGTTGATTCTTCGTCGCAACTGCACGACAGCAGTACGTTTGCCATGCCGGCGGGTCGATCGTGAGCCAACCGCGTGAACGCCGCCAGCATCGCCGCCATGCCCCCTTTCACGTCACACGAACCGCGACCATAGACTCGCCCATCAACTTCAGTCGGTTCAAAGGGGGAGATCGTCATGCCATCGACAGGGACTGTGTCCTGATGAGCGTCCAACAGGATCGTTTTGGTGGCACCGGGCGATGTCAGCAGGGCGAGGATGTTCGCTCGACCGGGGACGATCTCGACGACTTCGTATGGAACCTGCAATGTCTGCAGATACTTGACAAGGTAAGCGCTGAGTCGGCCTTCGAAGAATTCCGGTCCTGAGACATCGCGGCCCATAGGGTTGACGCTGGGGATCGAAATCAGATCTTTGAGTAACGGCAGGGGGTCGGTCATCACTACCTCAGAGAGAACTCGGCGACATCGGCATCACGCGGGAAGTTTGACCTAATTGCGATGCAGAAACCATTGATCCAGTAACACGCGCCGAGTGAACCAGCGGGAACTCATCAGGCGATGAGCGGCGAATTGGCGGAAGGCATGCGGAATCAGCTTGGAAAGTGGCGATGTCGTCGTCCCTTCCCGAAAGTGATGCCGCATTTTGGCGAGGTAGACGCTGTTCAGATTCTCTCGGTTGGCCGAGGTCTCGAGAATGCTGTCGGCGCAGAGCAAGCCGGATTCGATTGCGGGCCGAATCCCCTCGCCACTTTGTCGGTGAGCCAGGCCGATCGCATCTCCGATCAGAATGACACCCGGTTCAGCGGAAGGTCGCGGCAATTCGGTTCGCAGACGATAGGCATGTCCCTGAAACTTGCCGGGGAGTGCAAAGGTGATCTTGCCGCGAGTCTTTAAGAACTCGACAAACTTTGACACATGCGTTGATAAGTGTTCTTCGGCTTCGCGGCCCAGGCCGACGTTCAAATAGTTGCCTTTGCGAAACACCCAGCCATAGCCCTTCAGGTCGGGGCAGAATAACAATTCGGGGCGGTCCGCATGAACCGAGCATTCTGATTGCTGTTCGGCCGACATCTCGAACTCCACTTCTTGTGCGAGCACGACGGGAAGTTCGGGCTCTTTGGGTGCTGAAGCTGTCGCATCGGTTTTGTGAAGTGATTCCAAATGCCGTGCGATCGGACAGAAGTGGCCTCCGGCACCGATGACGACGGAGGCTCGATATTCATCGTTGACGACCCAGTGCGAACCGTCTTGCTTCAACGAGCGAAACGAATGTCCCAACTCCAGTCGGGCCCCAGATCGCTTCAGCAGGTAGTCGTCAAATTCGCAGCGGCGAATCCCATAGCTGACGGTTTGGGCATAGTCCGTTTCGATTTCGGGACCGCCGATGAAGCCCGTTAGGAACCGCGTGATCGGCTGCATCACATGGTGCGATTTGAAGTCTTCGACATCGATGTGCAACTCGTCCACGATTGGAGGCGTGATCCAACCGGCGCAGACTTTATGCCGCGGGAATTGAGCCTTGTCGAGCACCATCACATCGACGCCGGCCTGACGCAGTTTCCAGGCACACGATGACCCAGCAGGGCCGCCACCAACTATTAAGACATCCGCGTTCTGCATCGTGGCATCCTTCGACAAAGCCGTGCTGGCTTGAGAATCAATGTCACAATCGATCTCTTTTCTGTCGAGATGATTGCCGAAACATCAAGTTAAGTAAGGAGAGAAGACACGGCCTTGTCGAAGACTCCAAAACCGTGGCACCCGAAACAAAATCAGCCATCATTGCCATCATTTAAGAACCGGTGGACTGGCCACGAAGCGGTGGCGAGTACCAATCGTCGCGGGTCCACGGCAGGGTGTTGTTTTCGGCTCGTGCGAAGACGACCTGGAACAACTGCAGATCGCCACTGTCGAACGTTGCCGAAGAGGCTGCCAGATACAGTCGCCACATCCTGACGAATCGCTCGTCGAACATTTGTCCGACCTGGCCCGCCACCTGTTCGAAATTGCTCAACCAGTCGGCACAGGTGCGCGCGTAGTGCAGTCGCAGATTTTCGACATCCAAGACCGAGAAGCCTGATCCCTCGAAGATATCCATCATTTCACGCAGGCTGGGGGGATGAGCCCCAGGGAAGATGTACTTGTCGGTCCAGGGATCAAGGTCGCGTTTGACATTGCGGCCAATGCTGTGAATGAGGCCTCGTCCCAGCGGTGTGAGCACGCGCGCGATCAGTTGACCCATCCCGCGAAAGTTTTCGGGACCGACATGTTCCAGCATGCCGACGGAGACGAAGGCGTCAAACTGACCGGTCAGATTGCGATAGTCGTCCTGCACGAATTCGATCTTGTCGCTTAGTCCTTCGCGCTGTGTCCGTTCTCGCGCGTACTGAACTTGTTCTGTCGACAGGTTGTACGCCTTCACTGACACGCCATAGTGACGAGCCATGTGCATTGCCAAGGCACCCCAGCCGCAGCCTGCTTCGGCCACTCGTTCGCCTGGTTTCAATCGTAGTTTGCGGCAGACATAGTCCAGCTTGGCAATCTGCGCTTCGGCGAGAGTTGTTTCGGCGGTGGGGTAATAGGCACACGTATAGATCAGTTGCTCATCAAGCCACAATTTGTAGAACTCGTTCCCCAGGTCGTAGTGATGATGCACGCTGGACTTCGACTTGGCGAACGAATGCGAACGACTCGTGAATCGCTTGCCGCGCAGCACCGGTCGTTGTTGCCGCGCTCGCTCGAGCCCTCGATTGATCTCCAGCAGCAGCGGTAGTACTTCTCCCTGGATTAGGAGAGTTCCGTCGCTGTAGCCTTCTCCGAACGCCAGGTTCGGATTCCAGAACAGCCGACGTAAGACATCGGGTTGCTGGATCACGATTTGTCCGACGCCAGAATGCGTCTCGCCCACGGTCGTTCCGTCCCACAGGACAATGGCCAGACGCGGGCGGCCGACGCGATCGTAGACCCATTCGATCAGTTTGCGTTCCACAGGCCAGGCTTTGCGGATCTGACCATCGCGAACGGGTTGCGGATGCGATTTCCCGCCATGAACAGAGGCTGGAGATCCGGCGTGATTACCGTTGCGACCAGGGTCGGTCGATGTGGAAGAGGCAGATGGTGCGGTGGTATCCAACCCTTCCTGCATGGTGTCACCTCATGAGCTAGGGGATGAAAAACGATGGGACTGAAGATTCTGTCATGTTTTATCGCGTCCATCGAGTCTATACGGGTACTCTGCTCGAGATTCGTGCAATTGCCAGATGGCACAGGGAACGGGAGAAGTTATCCGCGTCTGGCGCAGCACTAGGATAACAGACCCACCCGACGAGAAACCTCGACAGATTGCGAATTACCGGGCATCATGAGTTGAGTCCGATGTTGAACAACTTGCCTGCATCTCGCATTGGCTTCCGAAGCCGGGCCGACTAGCGGCACGTCCTTTTGATTTCGAATGATCACGAAGCGGGGGAATAACATCTGCTGAGGGGTTTTGGTATGCATCGTTTTTGGCTGGCGGATCACCTTCCTGAGTTGGCCAAAGATCTGGACGCTGCCTTCCGTAATATCGGCCGGGATAATTTAGCCGACAGCGTGTGGGACGCTGAAATAGTGGAGCAATGCCCGTGTGATTCGGAAACATGCGGCACGTTCTATACGGTCACTCCTCGCATTTGGACTGGTGAGGTCGAACGTTTTTTTGATCTCGCCAACATTGAAGGTTTGATTTCCGTGCATGTGGTCAATGGCCAACTCGCCTGGGTCGAACTGCTCAATCGACCCGATGTCTGCAAGAAACTTGCGAGTCTATTTTCATTTGGATGGTCCGACTCGTAGCTTGCTGAGGTATCCGTGTTCACGATCGATTTGCGTCTCGGTTTGTATTTCGAGAACACGGCCCTTAGTGCCTCAGCACCAACATTGGATAGCGCATTCTCATTTGTCCAGGCATTCTCCAACGATGGAACGATCGCCGGAACCTGGGAAGAGCATGCTGGCAAGCGATTTGTCGATGTGTATGATTGGTACGATCTCTGGTTTCTCGATGCCCAGGCCATTGCACGGATTACTGCCCCTCCTGCGTTCATTCCGTCGGATGGAACGGGTGGTTCGAAGGTATTCATCACGACGTAATCTTTCATGTTACGGCGTCGCGGTGATCGGTGGAGCGAGATATGGCATCAACGGATCGCGGTGATCGCAAGTTAGACTCCCCTTTCGATCTCCTGACATTGCTCATTCGCTGTAGGGAACTTTCGGAAGCATCGCAGGATGCGATTTACTCGTATATGACCTGCGATGAGATCGTCACCGTTCTTAATCGCGGTATCGATTCCCTTGGGAACGGGACAGAGTTGAATCACGAGGAGCTAAAGCTGTTGTTCGCTCCGACCGGGGCTCTTCAGGACACGGCGATGGAAAATGGCTGGTCGGGCGAATATTTACGGTTGTCATCACAATTCGATACCCTTATCGAAGATAGTGACGTAAACGACGGACGGCCGGGCGCGTAGTTGTCAACTTGATTAATTTGCAACGAAACGCTTAACCCGGTTGACCAACCATGCAAGCGATCAAACGACGTCTGGCTGAAATCACAGGTCTCGAGTGGATCGTGGTCGTCGCGATCATTGCTGCGCTGATTGCGTTGTTGTCTCCGCAGACTCAATGGGTGTCGGACGGATCGATTCGACTTCCGGTGCGAGTGATTGTGTTCGACTCCGAACACGGAACGCCGATTTCGGGGGCGAAGGTGATGGTTAGTCGAGGACCATGGGCCAAAGATCCCAAAGCGCTGGATGAATTGCGCGATCGATTTGCGTCGGAGCCCATCGGCGACTTGCCGCAGAAATACTTCGCGACGACGGATGAGAAGGGTGTGGCAGTGATTGAACACGAATTATATACGGGTGCCAGTCATAGGCGACCTGTCTCGCACACCCAACTCGACTCCACCTGGGTGAGAGTTGAGGCGGACGGATATCGTGCTGCCGTCGTTCCGGTGCGTGATGAATCACAACCGACGGCTTTGCTGCGAAAGCAAGGGGAAGTTCTCGTGCAGATCAGGTTGGATGGCGAAGAGTGACCCGAAGTCCGCGAGCGATATCGGGGCCATGTTGGTCGACCGGACCAAGAGATATGCTGAAGCATAACTTACGAAAGAACGCGCGAAAGCAATCTGCTATTTCAGGAAGTTGAGCAGCGTCATCGAGTTGATCTGGACGGCGATCTGCAGGCTGGCCTGGTAGAGGTTCATCTGCTTTTGCAGGTCGACGATGGCGGAAGCGGTGTCGGTGGATTGGATGTTGTCGGTCCCTTGGCGCAGGTTGAGCTGAAGTGTTGTGAGCTGGTCTTTGAGGGTACTCAGCGATTGGGCCTGGACTGACTGACTGCCGATCGTGTTGCCCACACTGTTGAGCGAGCGGTCGACTTCGCCGAGTTGTTGCTGCAGGACATCTGAGCGGTCGGTGGCCGACAGTCCCTGTTTGTTGGCAATGGTGTCTCGCAGAGCGATCAACGTCTGGAAGACATCGGATGTGCCGGTGTAGTGAAGCTGTTCGGTACCGGCCTGGCGGATGTTGGTGCTATTCACGTTGGTGATCGCGCCGGTCGTGCCGTTCTTGACGACCTGGTTCCCACTGAAATCGATCGGGACCGACGTGGCACCTCCATCGACGGACATCGATCCGGTCGCGGTCATCGAGACGCTGCCGTTGAAGCCGGGCGAGATCGAGGTTGTGTTCAGATAGACGACTTCGCCGTTCGGACCGGTGACCTTCAGATCGCTGTTCGCATTTGTAAACGCGGTGGCCGGTCCGCCGTTCAGCGAGACTGTGCCGGAGGCTCCCGTGCCGCTGGTATCGTTGATGACGACCGAATTCGCACCGGCGGGGCCGAGCACCGTGTCGCTGGCGGAGGAGGACGTTCCGGCGGTGACTCCGGAAGTGCCAGCGAATGTCGTCTGGAGATGCTTGATCACCAGAGAGCCTTCGCCGATCGCGCTGTCGGTGCCCGTTCCCGCAGTGGCTCCGGTAGCGCCGACATAGCCAGTGGCACTGCGTGAGCGTGACTGGAAGACATCTTTCCCCGACAACAGCGTGGTCGAGGTGACGCTTTGAGTGACGATCACCTCGGAATTCTGCTGCGTGCCGTTGTAGGCGACTCCTGTGGTCTGGCCACTGCTGTCCGTGCCCGAGGCAGTGAACGGCGCGGTGGTGCTGGCTGTTCCCCCGAACAAATAGGATCCGTCCGGAAGAGTCTGATTTGACAGCTTCATCAACTGATCAATCGCCGTGTTGATCTGGACGGCGATTGTTTTATTGGTTTGATCGCTGGTGGTGGTGTTATTGGCCTGCAGCGCAAGCGTCTTCACGTTGGACAGCAGATCCTGCACCTGGGTCAGCGTATCAACGCCGGTCTGTAGCTTGTTGGTGGTGTCCTGGATCATCGTCAGATCACCGGTCAGGCGTGAGTCCTGAACAGTGTTCGCCATGATCTGCGACATGGCGTTCGGATCGTCGGATGCCTGCACGACTCGTTTACCCGACGAGATCTGGTTCTGCAGGGTGGTGATCTTAGAATAGTTCGACTGAATATTCTGCAGTGCCTGCTGGTAATGGAATTCTGATGTCACACGCATGATGGACCGCCGTGTCGTGATGTTGCGTCATCGTGACGCGAATGGACTTACCTGACCAAAGCTAAATCGCGCGGCCTTGTCGAAGACTCCAAGACCGTGGCACCCGACGGTGAAATACTTCTAGAGCGACTGAAACAATTGCTGATACATTTCGTTGACGGCACTGATGAATTTGGCACCGGATTGGAACAACTGTTGATACTTGATGACCTGCATCATTTCTTCGTTCATATCGACTCCGGAGACACTCGCCTGCTGGTCCGAGAGGCGCGTCATCAAGACCTGGTTGGTGCTACTCTGCTGCGTCAACGAACTGACTTGCGATCCGACATCAGAGACCATGTTGTTGAAAAACTTCGTGAACGTCAGCGTTCCGTTGCCCATCAACTGTCCATCCTGCAACGAGACGAATCGCTGCAAGTTGGTCGTATCGCCGGCCTGGCCGCTTCGCGACGTCGCCAGCAAATCTGGGTTGCCAACCAGTTGACTGTTGACCTTAATCGTAGAGGCGTCGTTCCCGGTGAAGAAGGTATTCAGTCCGAGGGCTGTGAGGACTCCGGCGGAGTCAGGGTCGCCGACAGCGCGTGTCGAGAGAGAATCTCCCGCGGTCACATCGCCGGCGCTCAGTGTCATGGTGACACCGTTGGTCGCGGCCGTGGGCTGGCCTGATTCGTAGCCTTGGCCTACGTTGACTGTCCCCATCACGTTCCCGTTTTGATCAGTCACGCGGGCTTGCAGTCCTGCAGTCACACCGACAGTTCCACTGGAGAGGAACGTGAAGGTGTAGGTGTTGTTGGACGGGTCAGAGGGAACGCCGCCCGTCGTCGCGGTGACCGTTGTTCCGGCCGAGAATGACGTGGTCGGGGTCGCATCGACTCCACCGGCGAAATCGAATTTGTAGCCTGGGTTGGCGTACAACGAGACCGTTCCCGCCTGATCGTTGACGAAGGCCTGGATATTCGGATTGGAGGTCCCGATCGCCGTGGCCACGTCTTTCAAGCTTTGATTTGCCGGGTCGATATGAACTTCGGCCATCGTGCGTTGGCCAGTCGCCGTGTTCGTTACTCCGATGAAGACCGAACCTGCCGTCGGAGGGAATGTCAATCCTGCGGCGTTGAGCATGGCGTCCGACTTTGACACCGGCCGTTGCGAAGTCATCTGTGAAAAGCCGCCAGCCAGCCCCACGCCAGTGCTTTGAATGGCATCGAACGCTTGCGAGACCGATTGGGCCAGATCATCCAATCGTTGCCGGAAATCGGTGAGCTGGTTGTTACGGGCGTCGAGCAGCGCTCCGAGAGAGCCATTGTCGATCGTCAGCGGTGTCGTGGCGCCAGCGACGCTGATCTGCATCTGGTCATTCTTGTCCAAACTATACTGCAACTGTTGAGCATTTCCCGCGATCACGAGGGGAGCCCCGGAACGTAGAACCGTGATCTGCTGTTGCTGGCCCTGCTGAATTTCCAGCGGCATTTGTTGAGCGACGTTGTTGACCAGTTGGTCGCGCGTATCGAGCAAATCATTCGGGCTGACACCCTGATCGACGGCTCGCGCGATCTGTGTGTTGAGCCCTGCAATCTGCGTCAGCATCGAGTTGATCGAACTCACGGATGAGGCGATCGAACTATCCATACCGGTGCGCATCTGGTCCATATTCGCGGACAGCGAATTGAACTGCGTCGCCAGCGATTGAGCTTGCGTCACCACGGTCTGGCGCGACGCGGGGTTACCGAGTTGCGATGAGGCCTGCTGCAAATCGTTGAAGACGCTGCTCAGTTCATTGGCAATCGACGACGCATCGGTCGGGATCATCGACTGAATCTGATTCATCGATGTCAGTTTGGTATCGACGTAACCGCTTTGCGTTGTTTGTGTGGTGATCGCCGCTTCGAGTTGAGTATTGATCGTGCGCTGCACGTCGGCGACTTCGACGCCGCGACCGTACGACTGGCCGTTCAGCTCCATAGGAGCCTGCGCAGCGAGCTTGACCACCTGGCGGTGATAGCCCGGCGTGCTCGCGTTGGCAACGTTATTTCCGGTGACTTCCATGGCGCGTTGAGCCGCCTGGATCGCCGAAAGGCCAATGGAAAATTCCAGCATAGTTCAGCCCGCAGCCGTGCGACGTGTTGCCTCGCACCCCAATCAAGGACTCATTTCATTCAATTCAATCGAACGTTCGACATAAGACACGGCCTTGTCGAAGACTCCAAAACCGTGGCACCCAGACCAGATCCAAAACAACCGTTATCGCGCACGGTCATTTAGCCACCCCACTGCATCAGCGAACCGACGTGTGTCTCTTCCCTGGCACCGCCCGCGCTGTACGTTTCACCCGGCGCGGTTCCCGTCAACCGTCCCACGATGCCGCGGATGAGCGAGAGCGACTGCTGGAGCATGGCCGAGTTCTGGTGGTTCAATCGCTCCATCTCGGTCGACATCTGCGCCAGCTTCTGTCGAGTTTCGACCACATTTTTCTGCAACGGCCCCCTCGTCTTTTCGGCGAACACGCTGAGCGTGACGTCTTGCGGTGGTACTCCTAATGCGCCGGCCGCTTCCACGCGAATCTGCTGTCGTCGAGCCTGCACGACTTCTGCTTTACGAAGGGCAGCGGCTTCGCTATCCAACGCGTCGGCGAGGGCGTTGCCGTCGAGGTTTCGCAGCGAATCATGCACGGCGCGAACCGCATCCAGGACGGTGACCAGCGACTGCTCTTCTTCAGTCAGGTGCCGCTGCATCCGCTCGGCCAGCTCATTGGAGATCTGAGTTGCGTTCATGGCATTCATCCTGAGATCGACATCGTGGAATTTGTGGTGGGGGCGATGGCGTCCGCTTTGGTCGCCGCAGGGACGGCGTTCGCAGCGGGGACGGCAGTCGGGGCGGCGGGAGCGCCACCTGCGATCGGTCGTCCGGCTCGCTGCATTTTCACGATCGACTCTTCGACCATTTTCTTCATCCCCAGCCCGTTCCCCTTGGTGAGCTGTTCGCCGAAGTGGCGATCGAACAGACCGCCGTAGACATCGCCCGAGTCTTCGCCGAACATCGTGCCGGGTTCGAGTGATTGACGCATTTCTTTCAGCAGCATCGATGCGAAGACGCTCTCAAAGTCCTGAGCGACTTGAGTCGCGGACTGATTCAAGTTCGCTCGTCCCGAGGCATGGCTGCTGCCAGCCGACTCGGGGAGTGGCATTGAATTGGAGATCATGGCTGAACCGATTGTCGACATGGTTGGCACCCGCGCGAGAGAGGTTAAATGGCAAGCAATTCGGCATGCATGGCCCCCGATTCCTTGAGCGCCTGGAAGATGGCGATCAGGTCACGGGGTGAGACGCCCAGGGCATTTAAAACTCGGGCCAGTTCGGCCACGGTGTACGTTTGTTCCACTTCCAACAACGCGGCTGGCCCTTGCAGTGTAGGAGCCGGACGCGGACGCAGGGCTTCGAGGATGTCGTCAATCTTGTCGCGCGAGCCGTCTCGTGGGGCGAGAGATTCGGCCAGGCCATTGGGATCGACTTGTAATGGCATTAGACCACCTGGTGCTGTTGGTGCAGGAGCATTTCCTGGCTTGATCACCAGACTGCCGTGTGCGATGGCCACGGATGAGATGCGAACGCGATGACCGACGATCACGGTGCCGGTACGTTCGTTGATCACCACGCGGGCGGGTGAATCGGGCATCACCTTCAACTGACCGATTTCCGCGGTGAATTCGGCGACATTTCGCTGAAACCGCGGAGGGACTCGAACTTGAACGGTCCCTGCATCGAGGGTAAACGCCGTTTCAGGAAATCGCAGGTTGATGGCGGTCGAAATCACGGAGGCGGTTGCTGAATCGGCGTCACGCAGTAGCAGGCGGATGATTCCCCCTTGATCGATTTCGCCCAACGCTTCTCTTTCCACAATCGCTCCGCCAGGGATGCGTGCGTTGGTGGGATGATTCTGCTGACCACCCGGAGCATTGCTGCGGACTCGGAAGCCACCGATGGAGATGTTTCCTTGCGCGACGGCATACGTTTCTCCGTCGGCTCCGCGTAATGGACAGAGGACTAAGGTGCCCCCTTCCAGGCTGATGCCGTCATCCGCCATCGAGACGACGACATCGAGCTTGCTTCCCTTGCGAGAGAACGACGGCAGCTCGGCAGTTACGATCACGTGCGAGATACTGGTCGATTTGAAGACGTTGTCGAGCTGAGTCTGACGTTGCAGCTTGGTGGTCATTTCCAGCTTACGCAGCATGTCGATCGCCATCTGCTGCGTGGAGAGCGACTTGGCACCGGTGCCGTTCAGACCGAACACCAGTCCTGTTCCATACAACTGGTTGCCGCGAGCCCCTTCGACGGACGTGATGTCTTTGATCCGGACTTCGGCCTGGCACAACGAGGCACTTGCCGCGCACAGCATCACGCTCGCCATCAAGAATCGACAATGTCGTAACATGCTGTTGTCTCCGACAAGAATGCCTCGGGCACGCTTGCGACTGCGACTTTGTATTCTGGGAGGGGGAGGCTCCTGCCGAGCCGCATTTGTTGTTGTGAATCCATCGAAAAGCGCGGCTCGGCAGGAGCCTCGCCCTCCCAGTCATTAGTACGGCCAGACCTTGTTTCCGATGCGACCCAGCCAGCCTTGATTGGTGAACTTCGATTCGACACCGCTGCCTTCGTACGAGACATTGAAGTTGGCGATGAACCGCGATTCGACGAAGTTCGGGATCTCGATGTCGTTGGGACGAACGACGCCGGAGACGCGGAGCAATCGCATTTCGTTCTGAACCAGCCGGCGACGATAGCCTTCGATGACGAGGTTTCCGTTCGGGAGGATATCGACCACGGTGAGGGTCATCTGGTCGAGCAACTGGCGTTCGCTGGCGAAGTCGGCACTCCCTTGGAACGTCCGGTCCGACGAATTGCTGCCGTTCATCTGTCCCGATGCGGCACGACCCGCTCCACCGGCGTTTCCGCTGGCAGCCAGGTTCAGCTTGGCGGAGGCTGCCGTGTCTTTCTTCAAGTTGCGTTCTTCCTTGTTGGTCGCACCCGTGTTTTCGTTCACGGAGACGGTCAACAGGTCGCCAACTCGACGGGCACGGTTATCCATGTACAGATAGCCACTGCGCTGGTCGCGGCGATCCCAGATGGAATCGGCGTCCAGTTGGGCGGGTGAAAAGAACGGGATTGCGGCGAAGGGTGTCAGCCACAGCATGATCCACTGACGTCGGGTCGTTTGCATGTTCGGTTCCTTCAATTCTTCGCCAAGAGAGCAGGCCGCACCTGAAGGTAAGGAGTCGGCACACGTAGTGTGCCTGCTACTTTCAGAAGGCGATTTCGACTTCCTCTGCTGAGATGATTTTGCCTTGCACGATGCTTTTTGATTCCGTGTTTTGAACACGAATCGTGTCTCCAATTCGTCCATCCTGCATCGCTTCGCCCGAGACGGTCACTGCCAGGTTGCCGATCCGGCCGAGGATTTTGACTCGATCAGCCCGCTTGATTCGAACGGACTGATCTCCGTTCGCTTCCGTCTCGCTGGCTTTGTCCAGATCCTTCTCACGCACGATTTGTGCGGCGGCCAGCGTCCGCATTGCGGTGCGTCCAATCAACTGATCTGGCTGCGTCGTGTAGTCGGTGGCCGCCGTGACATCCCAGCGATGCATATAGAGGTCTTCCTTCTGGATCTTTCGCCCTTTTGCGACGGGACGGGCGGTCGCCACCACCGTTTCGAAGTGCCGTACTTCCAGTGCCACAGAAACCTCAATCGGCGCCTGACGATCTGACTTCATCGTGACGTCCACGTTGACGCGACCGACGGGAGGACCGTTACCGCGGAGTTCCGCTACGCAGGTGTACCGTTCACCCGTGTTAAACAGCTTGGCATCGCGACTGAGGGGTTGAGCCAGCCGGAACGAGATGTCGTCGACAGGCCAGGGCAATTGTTCCAGAACGACCTTGCGGGCGGCAGCGACGATGGCGTCTTCGACCGATTGACCGGGACCGCCGATTTCTTGAGTGACTTGCGCTCGTCTGTTTGGAGCGGGTGACTCCACTTCGAGTTCTGGTGTGGGCGACTCGAATTGGGCAGATCGAGCTGGAACGTAGGAGGTGGCGCGGACAGGTTCGATCCGTTCATCACGAACGCGGCGTGTCTTGCCCGTTGCGGTGACTTCGGACTGAGTCCCTTTGATGTTGAAGGACCGCGTATCGAATCCGGCCATTCTTAAGCGGAATTCGATGGTTTTGGCAGTTACGGCAGTGGCTTCGCCTGGCGCTGGCGCATCTGTCAGATCCAGCGATTCGATCTGGGACTTGAGTGCTGCATTGGCGGTTTCGACGCGAGCGACATCCGAGACCAAGATCTCGTGGCTGGCGACGTCGCATTTCGGATAGAGCGAAATCACAACCCCGTTGGCGGGCATACGCGGAGGTGCCGACAATGCGTACGCGCCACCGCTGACAAGCAGCATTGCAGCTTGAGCAACAGACCAAATCGGATGGAGTATATGGCGCATGTGATTGATCACCAAAGCGATGCCTGTGTTTACCTGATCATGTCGTTGCTGGTACGGAGCATTTCATCACTAGTCAAGACGGCACGCTGGCTGGCTTCGAAGGCTCGCTGTGCCGTGATCAGTCCGATCATTTCGGTCACGACCTGCACGTTGGAAAGTTCCAGAAAGCCTTGCTGCAAAACACCGAAGCCTTGAGCTCCCGGGATGCCCTGAAGTGGCGAACCCGAGCCGGTAGTTTGAGCGAACAGGTTTCGGCCTTCAGACGCCAGACCGCTGGGGTTGGGGAACCGCGTCAGAGCAATGTTGCCGACGATGACCGTTTGCGTGGGGTTACTGCCCGTGATGACCGAGACCGTGCCGTCGGTCCCGATCGTGACATCGAGGGTATCGATGGGGACGTTGATCGGCGGTTGCAACATGTAGCCGTCGGCCGTCACCAGTTGTCCGGTCGAATTCGGACGGAACGTTCCGTCGCGGGTGTAAGCGAATTCACCGCTGGGCAGCAGGATCTGGAAGAACCCCTGGCCCTGAATCGCCACGTCGTAGTTGTTGCCGGTGTTCTCTTCGACCCCTTCCGTGAAGACCTTGGTAATGGCGGCGGTTCGCACACCGCTACCGATCTGGATGCCGGTCGGGACTTCGTAGCCGGTGGCACCCTGCGTACCAGGTGCGCGCACAGTCTGGTACAGCAAGTCCTGGAACTGGACTTCGCTGCGTTTGAAGCCGGTCGTGTCGACGTTGGCCAGGTTGTTAGCGGTCGTATCGACCACCGTCTGGTTCGCCAGCATGCCCGTCGCGGCAGTGAAAAGGGACTTCATCATGATCGAAAATTACCTGTTGAGCGGTCGCGTGTTGAAGGCGATGGCATCGCCGATGGATCGCAACGCACGCTGAGCGGCTTCAAACTGTCGCACACCTGCGATCATCTGCACCATTTCCTGAACGACTGTCGAATTGCTGACTTCGCGACAGCCCTGAAAAACATTGGGTGCAACGTCGAGCTTGGGCGCATCTGGCGGCGCCGAGAAATAGGATGTCCCGATTCGCTGCAGTTGATGTGGATCCTGAAACGCGACCACCTTGACCTGATCAACTTCGATCCCATCCGCAATCACGGCCCCGTTCTTGAGCACTTCGATGGAGAATGTTCCCGGTGGGATATCGATGGGCCCCGTTTGGCCCATAGCCGGGAGACCCTCCATCGTGATTAGACGTCCCTGCTCGGTCATCTGGAAGACGCCGTTGCGGGTGTACATAGGACCGGACTGCCCCTGGACCGCGAAGAACCCCGGCCCTTCGAGAGCTAGGTCAAGCTTGTTGCCGGTCTGCTGCATCGTGCCCGGTGCGAAGTCGGTATGCAGCGTCGGCGTCGGTCCGACCATCTCACTGCTAGGAGCTGGTGCTTCGAATCGAACGATCTCGCGCAGGTAGCCCGGCTTCATGGCGTGGCTAAGATTGTGCGCGATCGCGTCCTGTTGGGTCGCGGTCGCATTCATTCCGCCCGCGGCACTATACAGTCCTCGGATCACAATGGACCTCGCTGGTTTCGTTCGAACGGCAACATCTGCCGAAGGCCAAGTTGAGGTGCGCAAAGCACCCTGTCTCTCCATCGGACTCTGATGGGTTTGACGATTAGTCGCAGGATGACAGCTATGCCGTCTTCTCCCAACTTCACAGCTTTAGCGGATATCCGGGTACCCTACCGAAGGAAGAACCGGCTTATCAATTAATGTTGCGCCCGCAAAGTTTGCGCAGACTGCCACAGCGTTTTCTGGCGATTTTGGCCGAGGGTCGTTGTTCCGCATTACGAGAAGTGGTAGGGGTTGTGACCGTGCTTGCGAGGAACTCAGGTGAGTTGATTCGAAGTGCCCGCCCGGTTCGAACTTACAAGAGACGTCACTCGCCTCTTCGACTGATCTCTCTTCTCGCGGACCTCGCACGCTTTAGATCGTCCCCCGATGTTTGCCGGAATGACCACCGCCGCGACCGCATTAGACGCCTTTCAGACGTCGGTGGAAGCGACGGCGAACAACCTGGCCAACGTCAACACGACCGCATTTAAGCGGAGTACGATCAACTTTCAGGATCTGGTTTACACCGGTCCGGCCAATCTGCAGGTTGGGAATGGTGTTAAGGTCTCTGACATTTCGACTCGCGACTTCAAGCAGGGTGGCGAAGAGGCCACGGGCCGAGAGCTGGACGTTTTCATCAGCGGGAACGGTTTCTTCAGCGTTCAACAGTCTGATGGAACGATCAAATACACCCGCGACGGTTCGTTCCAGAAGGATGCGTTGGGTCGATTAGTGACGAGTACCGGAAACATCGTCCAGCCGCCCATCACATTTCCAGCAGACACGGTTTCGACATCAATCGGTGCCGACGGTGTGGTCTCGGTCGTGACAGGTTCTGAACCTGACAAAATCAAAGTCCTGGGGCAGATCCAGCTGACCAGTTTCCCAAATCCATCCGGATTATCTCAGGAAGCCAACAACCTGTTTGGCGAAACTCCGGCATCGGGCACTGCGACCACGGCGATCCCCGGGACAAATGGGTTGGGGAGCGTCAAACAGAAATCGCTGGAAGATTCGAACGTCGACATGACTTCGGAGATGACGCAACTGGTCACGGCTCAACGAGCCTATGATGCGAATTCGCGTGTGCTGACAACGTCTTATCAACTCGTCGGATCGGCGCTGGACATGATCCACTAAGCGCCTGTGCGTGATGATGGTTGTTTCGGATTCTGGCTCGGGTGCCAACGGACTCACTGTCTTCGAGGTGGCCGTGTGCTCGATCAAAGACACAGCCATGTCGAAGACCGCAAGTCCGGTGAGACCGTGGCACCCCGAACCAAAGTCAAACAACCGCAGATCCTACTTAGCGGAGCCAGCGGACAAGCGATGGATTCCCTTGCCGTTGCCGGCGGCACTCAGCAAGTAGATCTCGCCTTGTTCGTCTTCGCCGAACGACATTGCGGCAGGATGACGATCGCCAATTTGTTGATTCGCGGTAACTCGACGTTTCTGAGCGTCATAGCGCAGCGCCCAGACCTTCGTCGAAACGTAATCCGAATAGACGTAGGCTCCGTTTAGGCTCGGAATCTGCTTGCCGCGGTAGACATAGCCGCCGGTGATCGACCGACCGACATCGTGGTGGTATTCCCAGATCGGCTCGATCAGATCCTTGCGAACGTCAGATCCCTTACGACTGTGGGGATGAAACGCTTCTCGCAAGTTCCAGCCATAGTTGCCACCCTTCTTGATCAGCACGATTTCTTCGAAGATGTTCTGACCCACTTCACCACCCCACAGGTCACCTGTCTTGCGATCAAAACTCATCCGCCAGACGTTCCGCAGGCCATAGGCCCAGATTTCTGGCAACGCGTCGCTTTGCGAGACGAATGGATTGTCCTTGGGAATCGCGTACTTCTTCCCATCCGACTTGTGATCGACATCAATTCGCAGGACCTTGCCCAACAATGTCGACATCTTCTGGCCGTTTTCGTGTGGATCACCGCCCGCTCCGCCATCACCGTGCGAGATGTACAGATAGCCATCGGGGCCAAAGGTGATGCACCCACCGTCATGATTCCAGAACGGCTTTTCGAAGCGGATCAGTTCTTCTTCGGAATCAGGATCGCCAACCGACTTGTCGCCCGCCTTGGTGCGGAATCGCGACAACACGTTGGCCATTTTGGCTTTGACATCGGTGTAGAAGACGAAGATCTCGCCGTTCTCTTTGAACTTCGGATGCAGCGCAAAACCCAGGAAGCCTTCTTCGTTCTGCTTGTCGTTGTAGCGCACTCGCGACGAGAGATCGAGGAAGACTTTGGTCTTCGTCGCTTTGTCGTCGTTCTCGAAGACATGGATGACACCCTGCTGCGTGGCAACGAAAATCCGGTTCGAACCGTCGTTAGCATGCGTCAGCACGATGGGTCGCAGGGCGTTGACCTGGCCCTTTTCGCTGCCATCGTCCCAGCCAGTCCACTTCAAGTCCGGGAACGCGGTCTTGAATTCCAGCTTCAGCGGTGACTCGTCGACTTCCCAGCCCGGAATCTTGGTGGAGAACGAAGTCAGCGTTCCGGCCTTCATGTCGGGAATGAGCAGTTGGCTGCCATCGGACGAGAGGCAGCAGTCAGCCGCCGATTCCAAACCTTCGCCCATCAGAATCGGAGCGACGCCCGGCTGAGGAATTCCAAAGATCTTTCCGGTCTTCCAACAAGTGATGAACAGATGCCCAAAGTTGTCCCAGATCAATCCGTCCGCCCCATCCATTCCTTCGGCGACTTTGGCTGCGGTGCGGTCTGATGTCCGGACGCGAAACAAGTTGCCAGTCCCAAAGTCGGCGACCAGAATGCTGTCGCCTCCGTCGAAGGCGACGCCGTTGGGAGTGTTCAATTCAGGGATCGTGTCGGTATCGGCGAGTGTATCAATCTTGTTGAGTCGCACGTCGATCCGGTAGACGGCTCCGCCTTTGCCCTTCCGATCACCCGAATCACTGACCAGGAAAATCCCAGCTCCGGAATCGATGGCGAGATCGTTCAAGAACAACGGTGGCTTCGGAAACATCTCCGGTGGAGCGTAGACGCTGGTCTTGCCGCTCGCATCGATCTTCAAGACTTTCGTCTTATCGGTCACGTAGAGGTGATCCTTGAAGTAGACGAGCCCCTTGGGGTCATCCAGCTTGTCGGCAAACGTTTGAGTCTTTCCATCCTTGAGCATGCTGATCTTGCCGTCACCATCTTTGCCGGGCTCGCCCATTTCCGAGATGTAGAGCGCCCCGTTCGGTCCGTAGCAGACCGATTCCGGATAAGTGAGCGAACCGACGATCTTCTTTGGCGTCTCAGCCGCCACCAGTGGCGATGCCAAGCCGAGACCCAGCAGAATGAATGACCAAACACGACTCATGACAGATCCTTCTTCGATGCGATGATCCTAAGAAATGGTGGCCCGTAGAGTGCGGAGTGTATCGGTCGGAGGGGCTCATTCCAAGTTGTGGGGGAAGAGGGAGATTGCAAATTGCGAATTGCAAAATGCAAATTTTCAATTGGAAGAGACGATGTTGAAGATCGGCTGCGTGATCGCAGTCTGGCGTTGATCGCTGACGTTTGTCAGACTGATTTCGACTGCGTTGCTGTCAGACTGTACACGTCGAGCGGTCAAGCACGCGATCGATACCAGCGGGCACCGGTTTATTACCAACTCTCTTGAAGGAAGCTGAACGATGAACGGTCTGAAAACTTCGCTGGCGGCACTCGTATTCGTGGGGGCCATTGCAGGCCAGGCCTTCGCTGATGTTCAGGTGGAACTGAAGAAGACGCATGTCTGTTGCGGACAGTGCGAGAAAGCTGTTGCCAAGGTTCTGGATGCCGAAGAGGTCAAAGGCGCCGCGAGCAAGACAGACGGCACGGTGAAGTTTACCGCGTCGGATACGAAGACGGCTCAGAAGGTGCTCGACAGTCTGGCGGCAGCGGGCTTTCATGGCGTCGTCGACAATCAGGATCTGACAGTTAAGGACGACAGCGGCGCGAAGGAAGGCAAAGTCACCAGCCTGACATTGAAAGGGGTGCATAACTGTTGCGGACAATGCAACAACACCATCAAGAAGGCGATCAAGTCTGTCGAAGGAGTTGAATCCGAAGATGCGAAGGCCAACGCCGAAACCATCACCGTGAAGGGCAACTTCGACGGCAAGGCATTGGTCAAGGCCCTGAACGACGCCGGGTTCCATGCGACGGTTGAGAAGTAGTCCGTACTTCCTGAGCGGTGCGGCGTCAGCCGCCTGGCAAAATTTACGTCGCCCCCATGATTGGCCAGGGCGCTGACACCCCCCGCTCGGACGTTTCTTGATTCTTGATCCAACTTGGGAGTTCTTAATCCGTGTCTGATCAGCCCGAAAAGGAAACTGCGGCCCTGAGCGTGTGGGATGCCGTCAGTCTGATCATCGGGATCGTGATCGGCACGACTGTCTTCAAGATGTCGGGGACGATCTTCGCGAACGTCCCCGACCCCTGGACCGGCCTGGGGCTGTGGCTGATCTGCGGCGGGTTGTCATTCGTCGGAGCCCTTTGTTACGCAGAACTCGCCACGACCTATCCGCGTCTCGGCGGCGAGTACAATTATCTGACACGAGCCTTCGGGCCCTCGATCGGCTTCCTGTTCGGCTGGTCGCAACTGGCGATTATCCAGACCGGTAGTATCGGGGCGTTGTCGTACGTCTTCGCCGAGTACGCCGTCAAGGTTTTCGGAGTCGATGAGAAACTTGTCGTCTGGTTCGCGATTGCTGCGGTCGCCGGCCTGACCGCCTTGAACTGCCTGGGGATTCATTCGGGCAAGTGGACTCAAAACCTGCTGTCGGCTTCGAAGACCCTGGGGATCGTGATGCTGATTGCGGGGGGCCTGAGTGCCAGCGGCTCGGCTTCCCTCGTGGTGGAACGTCCGGTGGAAGGACCGGGGCTGTCGCTCGCGATGATCCTGATTCTGTATGCCTACGGGGGCTGGAACGATGCCGCCTTCGTTGCTGCTGATGTGCGCGATCGGCAGCGAAATATTCCGCGAGCTTTGCTCTTGGGAATAGGAATCATTTCCGCCTGCTACGTCCTGATCAACGCCGCCTATCTGGCGACACTCGGTTTTGAAGGTCTGCGAGCATCTCATCAGCCCGCCAGTGATGCGATGAAGAAGGTGTTCGGGTCATTCGGTGAACGGGCGATCAGCGTGCTGGTGATGGTGTCGGCCTTGGGCAGTGTCAACGGCTTGGTTTTTTCTGTCTCTCGACTGCACGCCACGGTCGGGGCCGATCATCGAGTCTTCTCGCTGCTGGGACGATGGTCCACTTGGTCGAAAGCTCCTGTCTGGTCGCTGCTGGTGCAGGGCGGGATCGCCTGTGCCATGATCTTTTGCGTAGGAACCGATGCTGGTCGCAAAGCGGTCGACGCGGGACTTGCTACCATCCACGCCTCTCCGGTTCCCTGGGGCAAGTACTATGGCGGGTTCGAGACCCTGTATGCAGCCTCCGCCCCGATCTTCTGGTTGTTCTTTCTGACGACAGGCATCGCGTACTTTGTGCTGCGAGTGAAAGACCCGAAGATCGAACGACCTTTTCGAGCTCCCTTCTTTCCGCTGTGCCCGCTGCTGTTCTGTGGGATGTGCGTTTTCGGACTGTATTCAGCCACGACTTATGCCACGCCGTTGCTGCCGTTGATCGCGGTCCCCTTTTTGCTCGGTGTGCCGCTGTACTTCCTCAGCGAACGACTTCGCCCCCAATCCTCCAGGCGGACGGAATAGTGCGCGGTTTTGATGATCCGGAATGTCTGGCCGCCGTTTTGACGTAGTTCGCACGGAAGTTTATCGTGGCTTGCCCCCTCAATCCTGAGTCATCAACGGTATAGTACCGAGCCAACGCTTCCTGAGAGACAACCGGGGCCACTTCAGTGTTGATCGAGGCTGCCAGATTCCGAACCGACCACCAACGTGAGATTCCCCCGGGAGGTCTCGCGTGAAGCAGCGCATTGCGAACTGCCCGGCCTGTGGCGCGCCGATTGAGTTTCAGCTGAGCACCGCGCTCGTCACCGTCTGCGGCTTCTGTCACTCTGTCGTCGCACGCACGGACAAAAAGCTGGAAGACCTCGGCAAGGTCGCCGATCTGTTCGAGACCAATTCACCGGTCAAGAAGGGGATGACGGGAACATTCGAAAAGAAGAGCTTCGATGTCGTTGGCCGAGTCCAATACCAGCACCCTGCGGGCGGTGTTTGGGACGAATTCTATTTGAAGTTTCCTGGTGATCGAGTCCGCTGGCTGGCTTACGCTCAAGGCAAGTTCTACCTGACGACGGAAAAGAGACTTACCGACACTTCACAGATCCCCGACTTCGAAACGATGACACCCGGCTATCGTCTGAACTTACCCGATGGCAACACGCTGGTCGTGGCGGAATCGGGGACCGCGACTGCTCGATCCGCTGACGGCGACATTCCGTGGGCGTTCCATCCGAATGCCGCACATCGCTTCGTCGACCTGCATGGTGCCGACAGCGAGTTCGCAACGCTCGAATACGATGCCGACGGACCTCATCTGTTCCTTGGTCGCGAAATTGCCGTCGATGATTTGAAGCTGACGGGCGACTCGTGGCAGTTCGAACAACCGCCGTCTGCCAACGTCGGTGTGTTGCAACTGAGTTGCCCGCAATGTGGCAGCCCGCTCACACTGCATGCCCCGGATGAAACGTTACGAGTCTGCTGCCCCAGCTGTAAATCGCTGCTCGATTGTCAGCAGGGCAAGCTGGAATACCTGCAGACGCTGACGATGAAACAGGGCGAGAAGCCTTTGATTCCGCTCGGCGCTGTCGGCCATTTGAATGGCGTTGAAGTTACGGTCATCGGGTACCTGGTCCGATACGTCGTCTACGACGGCAAGAAGTTTAGTTGGTCCGAATACCTGTTGCACAATCCGAAGATCGGGTTTCGCTGGCTGGTCCTCAACGGGGGTCACTGGAGTTTCGTCGAAGCAATTCCGGTCTCCAGTGTTGTGGAGCAAACAAACTCGGTCGTCTACGAAGGCGAGACCTTCAAACTGTTTGATCGCGGGACTGCGTTTGTGCAGTACGTGGCAGGTGAATTCTACTGGCGAGTCACCATCGAAGAACAAGTCGCGTCGACCGATTTCATCGCGCCACCGCGCATGATTTCTTATGAAGCCTCAGCCAATGACACCGGCAGCGAACTAAATATTTCGCTCGGTACTTACTTGCCGAAAGAAGCGGTCGAAGTGGCGTTCGGTGTAAAAGATCTGCCAACTCCATGGGGTGTCGGCGCGATTCAGCCGGCCCCTCCGCCTCCCAAGGATGTCTACATCATGTGGGGTGTTTTCGTCGTAATCCTGATCTGGCTGAACGTGATGTTCCTGTCCAAACTCGTCACGACCCCAGTCAATCAATTTCATTTCTATGTCGCCTTGGTGATCCTGTCGATCTGGCCGCTGCTGACGATGCTTGGCCGACGACAATTCGAAGTGGAACGCTGGAAACAGAGTGATTTCAATCCTTACCAAGGATCTGACGAATGAACTTGTCGCCTGCGGCCTGGTATTACCTGGCCTTTTGTCTGATGACCTGTAGTTACTTTACCGCTGCCGCTGTGAATGGCTGGCCCGGCCCGACATTTGATGACGGCACCGGCGGCAGTTCGTATTCATCTGGCGGCGGCGGCTACATTGGCGGGTATGGTGGTGGCGGTCGCAGTTCAGGCGGCTTTGGCGGAGGAGGAAAATAGTGCTCTCGATCAACTCGTTTTCGCTGTTGGCTGAAGTCATCGACGTCGGGGGCGTTCCCAGCGTCTGGCGGCACTTGCCCGCCGTCATCGTCTATTCGATGGTCGGGGTGCTGGTCCTGGGGGGCTGCTTCTGGATCATGAAGACGCTCATGCCGTTCTCGCTACGCAAAGAGATCGAAGAAGACCAGAACACCGCCCTGGCGATCATCATCGGATCGGTCATCATCGGCATGTCGATCATCATTGCCGCCGCGATCCTGTGATCGCATCATCTCAGCCAGCGAGGTCCCCGCAATCCGCGTAGCCAATCTCGCCAAGAGATTGAGTGAAGTCGATTTGCCAACAACTTCGAAGGACACTCACCCAAGGTCTTGGCGACCTTGGCTACTTTAGTAAGGTTGACATGTCCGCAGGGTCGATGAACCGTGCTCCGCTGGTGCTGCTCTATCTGAACGTGCTGATCATCGCCACGTGCGGGCTGGTTTACGAACTGCTGGCCGGCACGCTCGCCAGCTATCTGCTCGGTGATTCCGTCACGCAGTTTTCCCTGGTGATCGGACTCTATCTCTCGGCGATGGGTGCGGGGGCCTGGATCTCGCGGTTCGTCGTGGATAAATCGCTGGCCCGCTGCTTTATCGAAGTGGAACTCGGCGTCGCTTTGGTCGGCGGGTTATCGGCCCCGCTTCTCTTCGCCGCCTTCTCGCGAGTCGACATCTTCGGCGTGGTGCTCTACGGATTCGTGTTTGCGATCGGCTCGCTGGTCGGCTTGGAACTGCCATTGCTGATGCGGCTGTTGAAAGAGCACCTCGACTTCGAAGACCTGGTCTCGCGCGTACTCGCATTCGACTACATCGGGGCACTCCTCGCATCGCTGATGTTTCCAATCTTCCTCGTTCCGCGACTCGGCTTGATTCGCACCTCCTTACTGTGCGGCCTGCTCAATGCGGTTGTCGGCGTCTGGGGAACGTACCTGCTGCGACCGCTACTTAATCGGAGCGGACTGTTAAGTCTGCGGATTCGTGGTGCGTTGGTGATCGGCCTGTTGCTGATCGCGTTTGCGCAGGCCGAGAGACTGACTAAGCTGTCCGAAGAGAGTGCCCTCGGTCATGCCGTGATTCATGCAGAAACGACCCATTATCAACGACTGGTGCTGACTCGATCCGAACAAGGCTTTCGCTTGTATCTCAACGGGCATCTGCAATTCAACTCGATGGACGAGTATCGCTATCACGAAGCCCTCGTTCATCCCGCGCTATCGCCGATCAGGTCACCCAAGCAGATCCTGGTTCTCGGTGGTGGCGATGGCCTCGCTATGCGTGAGATCCTGCGATACCCCTCGATCGAATCGGTCACGCTGGTCGACATCGATCCGGGGATGACATCTCTGGCCGATCGGTTCCAGCCCCTCGCGGAACTCAGCAAGTCGTCGCTTCGAGACCCCCGAGTCACCGTCATCAACGAAGACGCTTTTATCTGGACCGGGCGAGCGAATGGCCCCAAGTTCGATGCGGTCGTCATCGACTTCCCCGATCCCGGCAACTTCGCCATCGGCAAGCTGTACACAACTCGCTTCTATCGCATGCTGCGCGATCGCCTGAACGACGGCGCGATGATCTCGATTCAATGCACGTCCCCGCTGGTCGCCCCCAAATCCTACTGGTGCATCGTTAGCACACTTGAGGCGACCGGCTACCAGGTGCGTCCCTATCACGCTCCCGTGCCCACATTCGGCGAGTGGGGTTTCATCCTCGCGTCAGCGGGACCAATCCCCGAACGGCTGACGCTCTCGACAGAACTTACTGGCAAATCACGGTTTCTTAACGACGATGTGTTGAACGGCATGTTTGTTTTGCCGCACGATCTGGTTCGCGTGAAAACCGACATCAATCAACTCAACAATCAGGCCTTGGTCCACTATTACGATGAAGAGTGGGGAGTCTGGAAGTGAGCGGATTGAACGTCGCTGAGAACGTTCATTGACGTTTCGTGGGGTGCCACGTTCATGCAGTCTTCAACATGGGCGTGCAATCGGTATAACTGCTCGTCTGACAGCGACACTCATTCTCCACAGATTACTGGTTGTCTAAAATGCGACTAAGCCGTCGAGAACTGATCGCCCTCATGCTGGGGGCTCCGGCCCTTGCGACGGGATGCTCATCACCCCCTGTTGTTCCTCTACACGGCGAACTGCTCGGCCAATCATTCGACATCGGGCATCGATTGCGCGACGGCTTTCGACCACGCCCAGCCGACGATCAATGGCGAAATGTCCAAGTCGCGATCGTCGGTGGCGGCGCGGCGGGCCTGTCGGCCGGACGGGCCTTGCTGCAAGGAAAATGCGATGACTTTGTCGTCCTCGAATTGGAACTCGTCGCCGGGGGGACGTCTCGTTCTGATAAAGCAGGAGACATCGCTTATCCTTGGGGAGCTCACTATGTCCCTGTCCCGCTGGCCGACAACAAGCCACTGATTCGGCTGTTCACCGAGATGGGGGTTGTCGAATCGCTGGCCGCGGATGGATCACCGGTCGTCGCCGAACAGTATCTTTGTCGCGACCCCGAAGAGCGACTGTTCTATCAAGGGGAATGGATCGAGGGGCTGTATCCCGCGACCGGGGCTTCGCAAGAAGACCATATGCAGTTGAAGGCCTTTCGCGAATTGATTGACCTGTTCGCGGCCTGGCGAGACTCATCCGGACGCCGCGCCTTTGCCATTCCGACCAGCCTGGCCACGGACGACAAAGAGATCATGGAGCTGGACAAGCTGTCCATGGCTGATTGGTTGAGGGGCAATGGATTTTATTCACCACGTTTGCACTGGCTGGTCGATTACAGTTGCCGCGACGACTACGGCCTTTCCGCAGAAACGACCAGCGCCTGGGCGGGGCTGCTCTACTTCGCATCGAGGCTGCGCGCCCCCGGGGCCGACCATCAGCCCTTGATCAGTTGGCCCGAAGGAAATGGCCGGATCATCAACTACCTCGCCGAAGTCATCGGCCCGCGTCTGCAGACTGGCATGGCGGTCACACAACTGACGCCAGTCACCAGCGATAAAGGGGATTTCGTCGAAGTCACCTGCTTCAACACGCAGACTCAATCTGTGACCGGCCTGCGAGCCCGACACGTCATCTTCGCCGCGCCTCAATTCCTGGCACCACGATTGATCACAGAGTTCACCGAACGAACCAAGCGGAAAACGGATGAGTTCGAGTACGGGTCGTGGTTTGTCGCGAATCTGCACTTAAAGGATCGACCGCCACAAAAACAGGGGTATCCGCTCTGCTGGGACAACGTGATGTTTCGCAGCCGCTCATTGGGCTATGTCGTCGCGACTCATCAGGCCGGTCGCGACTATGGCCCGACCGTGCTCACCTGGTACTACCCGTTCACAGAATCGCACACGCGTGAAGTGCGGGAGAAGCTCTTGAAGGCCACGTGGGCCGATCTGGCAGACGTGGTCCTCACGGACTTGGAAGTTCCACATCCGCAGATTCGACAACTCGTCGAGCGATTGGACATCTTCCGCTGGGGTCACGCAATGATTCGACCGAAGCCGGGCTTCATCTCCAGTCAGCAACGTCGTGACGCCCGCCATCCTGACGGTCGCATTCACTTCGCCAACACCGACCTCAGCGGCGTCGCCCTGTTCGAAGAAGCTTTCGACCACGGCTGCCGCGCCGCCGATGAGGTGTTGTCAGCGTTGCCTCAAGATCGCGTCTAGTGCGTTCGCACTTAAGTGTCGCGTTGAAACATGGGTTAGACCAAGCGGTTTTCTGCTCGCGGGACGCCACAGTTTGATGGGAGCGCTCTAATCGCTTATGTGCCGCTCGCCACAAGCTGAGGTTTCTCTTCAGCAATCGGCTCTTCGATTAAAGTCGGCATGCTCAGTCCCAGTTCTTTCAAGGTCGAAGCGAATCGAGTCCATGGCGGAGTACGGAACGGTTTCAGAGTTCCAGCAGAGACTTCTTCGTCTGTCGGTTCCAGCATGTCGGTCGACAAGCTGAGGTCCAACAGCCACATTTCCTCGAGGTATTGTGTCGAACGGCCTTCCGCACGCGCTCGGGCCAGCCGTTGTTCCTGATCTTTGAATTTGCGGTGGACCTCCATCAGCGTCAAAATCTTGGCGGCATCGGACCCATGATGGACCAGCAGGTCTCGGCACGAATCGAATGATGCAAAGATCGGCAGGTCCGATTTGCGGACCAGCAGCACTGTCGGAGCCACATACTGCAGTGGCCGGTACGTTTCGAGGATCGGAGCCATCAGCCACCACTCTCGCTTCAATCCTTTCTCTTCGAGCAACGTGCGCAGATGTCCGTGCAGTTCTCGCAGTACGAACGAGCCGAGCTTCCCTTCCATGGCGATGACCGAATTCAGCTCGTCTTCGGCCGATTCGCGCGACAGGCCGAGCAGATGCGAGCGAATCGCATCCTTGGCCACAAACACCTTGAGCGGCAGACAGCCAATTGTCCGGACCACGAAGCGACGTTGACCGTTTCGATCCGCTGTGACGAAGGCGTAGGCGAACTCCAACTGCTGGAACTGATGTCCCTGGTTGATCTCACGAAATTCGCGTCGCCGTCGTCGCCAGTTCGCCACACAGGCAGCAAGCAGCGCAAAGCTGGCACCAATCAGAAAGCCGATGGATTCTTCGTGAATGACATTCCAATGGGATTGCCACATACAATTCGATCCTTTCTTCAGGATAAAGCTCTCAGAGTGCGCACCGATATCGCGGCACTGAAACATCTGGAGCCAAGGGACATTCAGCCCAAGAGCATTTTCGACGAGCACCCGTCGCACAAATCACGATCTGTGAATCACGAGGGCTGCTGGCATATCGACTGAGGACCATGCACGAGGCAGTCCCGAGGACACCTTCCGTTAACAACGGCGGCCGAGTTGTCTAGCGCATCAAATAGTTGACGCACTTCAATCAGTTACGAGGATCGCAATTCGATCCATCCGCCACCTGTCAGCCGCAATGGCGTTGGCGATGGGACTGCAAACGAAGCAGATTGCAAAAGGATCAAAATCCCCGCGAGAATTGTTCGTTATCTCGACTTAGAAGCAGGCCACATCGCGACTTCCGCCAATGTAGAAGGCACGCTCCGAGTGCCGTCTACCCTAAATAATGCCGTGTAGCGGCCCACCCTTCGCCGCGAGTTGATCGACCCGTCTTGTCACGGCGGGGTCTTCAATCAGTGGCGGAGCGTGATGCGGTTTGATGCGGGCGTCGATGATCAAAGGTCCAGTGCAGCCCCAATGCTTCTGTTCGTTGAACGCGCCGATTCCGTCAATGTCGGCAGCAGGGTTCGACCGAGTAAACGTCACCCACAACCAGTTGTTCATTGTCTTCGCAGCAAGCTCGCTGTCATCGACGATGACCAGTAACGGAAACGCGGCCAGCAGCGAACTTCCGTCTCCTTCCGCGTCACTCGTCAATTTCCTCTCGTCACTCTCGACCACAATTACCCCCGGCAGGGCGACCCGAGGGTTGCGGAATCCATGCGGCAACCGCAGATCGCTGGGAAGCGAAGTTCCCAACTCGCGCCGCTTTGGTCCCGCGGCGGCGATGACAACTTTCGATCCCTGGTTGAAGCCGCTACCGGAATAGTCGAGCGTGTCCATCGTCGTTCGCGTCTGAAAATGCAGGTCGCTGCGCCAGTCGACTCGTTCGAGCACATGTCGAAAGTATGCGGCAATATCGTGAATCTTCAGGTCGGGGTTATCTTCGCCGGCAATGATGAACAGGTACTTGGCTAGTGACAGTTGGCCTTGGCCCAGGATCGCGTTCGCCGTCGTCAGCAGTTCTTGCGGTGATCGCTTTGAGGCATAGGGCACATAACGTTCGCTGCCAATCGCCAGTAGCAGCGGATGAACTCCGGCGGCATCAACCGCATGCACGGCTTTCACTCCGGCAATCACGGTGGGAATGATCGGGCCGGTGATTTCATGAATGATCTCACCGAACGAAGTGTCTTCCTGCGGTGGTCGACCGACGACAGTAAACGGCCAGATCGCATCGCGGCGATGATAGACTCGTTCGACGTCCAGCACTGGGAACTCATGTTGCAGGCTGTAGTATCCCAGATGATCACCGAACGGACCTTCCAGCTTCGTGCGACTCGGGTCGATTGTCCCGACGATGCAGAAGTCGGCATCCGCATAGATTGGCAGAGTCGACCCGCCATTCGACGTGGGCGGCGTCACCATGCGAACGGGTCGACGACCGAGGGCCGCGGCGAACAGCAATTCCGATAGCCCTTCCGGCAATGGCATCACCGCAGACAAGGTCATCGCGGGCGGACCACCGACGAAAATGTTGACGCGTAGCTTCTCGCACCGCTGAATCGCCGCTGCGTGATGCACGCCGATGCTGCGATGGATTTGGTAGTGCAGTCCAATCTCGCGATTGGGGACATAGTCGTTGCCCCCCAGTTGGACTCGGTACATCCCCAGGTTCGAATTCTTGAAGCCGGGGTGATCGGGATGTTCGGAATAGACCTGCGGCAGCGTGACAAATCCACCCCCGTCATCGGGCCAGCATTTCAGTTGCGGCAACTGATCGATTGTCGTCTGGCAGG
Organism: uncultured Schlesneria sp.; assembly: GCA_903840265.1. Taxonomy (GTDB): domain Bacteria; phylum Planctomycetota; class Planctomycetia; order Planctomycetales; family Planctomycetaceae; genus Schlesneria. The sequence continues at coordinate 44,880 of CAIMFH010000021.1, forward strand.
CCATGACGGGGCCGGACCGAGCCTTCCGAATCCACATCGACCACAGCGTCCGAGGGAGATCCAGATAGCGGAACGGACGCTTGGCCAGTTCACCGGGATTGATTTTCAGCTCGACCAAATGCCGGACTGCTTCCAGCGAATCGCGGAACATGAACCGCGTGCGTTCGATGGTGCCGAACAGATTCGACACCATTGGAAAGCGGCAGCCCTTCACGTTCGCAAATAGCAGCGCGGGGCCGCCCGCAGCATAGACGCGCCGTTGGATTTCGGCCGCTTCCAGATTCGGATCGATCTCGGCGTCGATCCTGACCAGCTGCTTATGGCGCTCCAGATCCTGAACGCATTCTTGAAGACTGCGGTAACCCATGCCGAGTAATCACCAATACCTGAGGAGACCGTTTGAAAATCGCGACGCTAAGAGACCATCAAGGGATGATAGTGGTATCGGCTACTTCGTCCCACGATCTCATCGAGCAATGTGGCTTAGTCGACTGGCGGCTGCCAGTCACCCCAGTGAGAGAGGTAGTGGAGGTAGATCGGCTGAGTCTTCCCTTGCTCTTCCAGCCAGGTCTTCGTCGCGGTCACCAGTTCATGCTCGGTTTCGAGTGTGATCTTGCCCAGCAGGACTCGCGACCGCAGGAAAACGAAGTAGGTATCCAAAACATCGCAGCGGCAGTAGTCGTTAATCGCGACCGACTCACCCCGATCGTACATGTCCTGAACCTGCGAGCCATCGACCCCGGCCTTACCCGGCTTCCCGATCAGGTTTGCCAACAGGTTCAGCCCGCCACTCAACCGCGCCGCCCCATAGTTCGACAGCAAGTCGAACAGATCGAGGTGCATTTCTAAGTTGTAGCGATTGCGGGATTGATCGTAAGCCCTCGCCTCGACATTGAACCAGGCCGGTACCGAATATCCGTAGCGATAAGCCGCCAGTTCCAGCACAGGCAGGTCGTAACCTCGACCATTGAAGCTGACCAGCGTCGGCCGCCCATAGCCGTTCCAACCTTGCCAGAAATGTTTCGCGATCACATGCGGCCGAAACTGCGGAGCATCCAGCACTGCCAGGTCCAGCAACCGGTAATCGGCATCCACCTTGGCCACCGCCACCGAGATCGGGAGCATGAACGTGACCGGAAGCACATCTTTGCCCGTCGTCGCCAGTAACTCGGCTCGATATCGTGCAATCGCTTCCGGCCCCTGCATGGATTCCTTCGGATAGCGAATCTTCGAAACCAGATCCCCATCGGCAATCGCTTCGATATCGAAGATCAGGTACTGCACATTCTGCTTGCGTTCAGTGGACATAAGAGCTTCTTCTGCGTGAATCTTCATCGGAGCCGGCCAAGTCGCCGTTGACACCAACATAACAGGTGGGGCGCGCGGAGTCTTCGGAACACGCCATCCTCTCTCCAACGCTGGCCGCGCGATTCGACTACGACACGACCTATCCAGCCGCGTTCTTCCGCGAGGTCCAGAAAATAAGACAAGCTGCCAGAGCAGCAAGTGGAAGCGTGATGACTGCATAATGCACGACGATCAATTTTTCTTCGCGAATTGCTCTCCCACATCCGTAGTGACAAATGAACCGAATCGCGCTGTCGTTCGAGCGAATGTAATAGATCTCTTGCTGAGGACCGCTAAACCGACTTTCAAGTTCAAATTGGTCGACCACGACGCTACTTCGCAGCCAGCCGATAAGCAGTACGATGGAGATAATGAACACCGCACTCCCATACGTTCGTCGGCCGCCGCGGTAGAAGTCGCCCATCGGAATCGTCCCCTGCACGAATGCTCTCGGTCTATCACCAAGCCCGTGGTATTGCAAATTCGGGTCAGATGTCGCTTTCAACCGGTTCTGTCTTGGAGGTAGAGTCTATTTTTCAACTTGGGCCGATGATAACAGTGTCGTCGGGGTCACTGTTGCTGGTAAGATGGCATTTGTCCGCGACTGTGACCAGCGAATTGACCGCGATGAAAGACAATATTGTGACGACTCCTGAAGCTGCACCGATTACTTTGGACCAGTTCCTCAAGACGACCGGCCTGGTCGGAACGGGGGGGCAGGCGAAAATTGCCATTCAGGAGGGGTATGTCACCGTGAACGGCGAACTCGAAACGCGGCGACGACGGAAGTTGGCACTCGGGGATGTGATCGTGGTCGATAACGAGCACAAGTTCGTCGTCACCGAAGACGCGATCCGTCGATTCTAAACGACCGAGCGGCGTGGCTCTTCTCCACGTGGGACGGGTTTCCAATCCGTCACTCTTCGCTGCGCGATGCACCGAGAAGTCGAGAACTGAGGTCAAATACCAAATCGAATGCAACGGGCTGGAAGCCCATCCCACGAAGAAATACGACTTAGTCAATTGTTCTTCTTATCGTCATCGGGATCGGGATGACGACTCAGATATTTTGGCAGCCACCAGCCCCACAGAATGTAGTGGGCACTGCCGAAGATCAGCATGCCACCGACGACCAGGACGACTCCCAGTAGCGCCGGCATGACGAGCGCGGTCAGTCCCAATAGCAGCAGTGAGACGAAGACCAGCAGCAGCAACGCAATTAACGTGCGCTGGTCGGCTTCACTCTTCGAGCGGTCTTCGTCGTCACTCATCCAAACACTTTCTTCAGCGCCAGCGAGCGGTGATAGAACCCGTCTTCCAACGCTTCCATAATACGATCGGCGGTCACGATCAGCCCCATCATTCCGCCGGGGGGTTCGAATTCGATCCGATTCGTGAGGACCGCGGCACCTTCAGGCGCAGCGTCGACGATATAGTCGTGCTGCCACTTCTTGAGGGCCCCTTCGACAAGGTTCTCGCGGTATCGGTGCGGCGGATCCATCTCGACGATCTCATACTTCATCTGCTGGACCATGCCATAGGCCTGGATCTTGCAGAGCAGATGTGTCCCCAGCACGATCAACTGTGGGGGATCGACATAAACGAAATTGGATTCGGGGGGAGCGATCGCCTGCAAGTTGGCCGGACTCAAAATGAAATCGAACACCTGCTGGGGCGAAGCCTTCAAGGGGGTGCGATATTCAAAAACTGGCATGCGCGGTCCTTCAAATTCGTTTCGATCCGGACCAGCGTCCGATATCTTGAGCGTCTTGGATTGGCATTGTAGGTACCTGACGGATCATAGTGAAGTTGGACCGACAAGAACTGTTACCGTCTTGTATCCAATCTCGCCAAGAGATCGGGCAAACGTGACATCACCCAATCTCGTGGCGAGATTGGATACAAAAGAGATCCACCACGTGCAGTTTCCTGTCGATTTGCTGGCGCAGTGTCTATTCCTGTGCGGACCCACAGCTTGTGGCAAGACCGCCCTCTCGCTGGCTCTGGCCGAGCGGCTCGATGCCGAAATCGTATCGCTCGATTCGATGACGCTGTACCGCGGCATGGATATTGGAACCGCCAAGCCATCCTCCGTCGAACAAGCTCGCGTCCCCCATCATCTGATCAACATCCTCGATCCTCACGAAGAGTATAGTCTGGCCGACTACCTGACCGCAGCCGAAGCCTGCTGCCGAGACATCGTCGCTCGCCAGCGTCGGCCTTTGTTCGTGGGTGGGACAGGACTGTATCTGCGTGGCGTGCTCCGCGGCGTCTTTGAAGGCCCCGCTGCGGATTGGGATTTGCGAAAGCAATTGGAAGAGCAGCTATCGCGTGACGGAGCCGTGGCGCTCCATCGAGAGCTGCAGCAGATCGACTCGCCGACAGCGATACGATTGCACCCGAACGACACTCGCCGAGTGATTCGTGCCATCGAAGTCTTCCGTCTGACAGGACGACCATTGTCGGAGCATCACGAGCAACTTGCCCGGCCTGCCAACGAACGGCCGCGGCATGTCTACTGGCTGTCGCCACCGCGCGAGTGGCTCTACCAGCGAATCAACGATCGTGTCGAACAGATGTTCGAGCAGGGATTGCTGGACGAAGTCAGGCAGTTGAAAGAGCTGCCGCGGGGACTCGGCCAGACTGCTCGACAGGGGTTGGGCTACAAAGAGGTACTCGACTGGCTGGAGTCACCCGCACGGGACGCAATCGCTCCGATAGCAGAACTGATCGACCTGATTCAGACGCGGACTCGCCAGTTTGCGAAACGGCAGCACACGTGGTTTCGCAATCTGGAAGAGTGTACGGCGATCGAAATCACTGGACAGGAATCGACAACGGAGCTGGTCGAGCAGATCTCGTTACGAGTCACCACCTACGGTTGATCACTGCTTGCGGTACGGCCACGGCTCGATCTCGTTCCCTGCGGCTGGCGGTGGGCCGAGCAGCTTAGGCTGCGGTCGCGAAACAGGCTGTCCGTTGTTCCAATTCGGGAGCGAATTCGGCATCCCATTGCCACCGGCGGAACCGCCTTGCGAACCGGCTGGCCAGGATCCGTTGTAGGGGGCGGCAGGACTTAAATTTGGCTTGTCGGCCCACGTCGATCCGGCGGCACCTTGATCAACTGGATCGCCAAAACGAGGGACCGAGTTACTGTTGGGTGATGTCGCACCAGCCTGAGTGACCTGGCCATTGCCGTTGATCTGGGGCCAGCCACTTGCTGGTGATTGCGGCCCCAGCGGTTCGTTATCCATCGCGGCCGAACGTTGAAAGTTGCCCTGACGCTGATCGCCTGGGGCAAAGCTGCCGCGGTTCGGTGCAAAGGCAGGGTCTTGATAGGAAGGTGGCGAAGCGAATTCGGCACCGAAGCGACTATTGGCACCGGGGCCGGATTGGTTGGGTTGTCCGAATGAACCACCCTGGCCACCCGCTTCCGCAGGAACGACCGGGAACAATCCGCCGACATTCATCCCCAACTGAGCGGCCGCTTGATTGGCCGACTGATCACTGAAGCCACCGTTGTTCTGGCCTGATCCCATTGGCTGCATGTTTGGCAATTGAATGTTTTGCTGCTGCTGGTAGTAAGGATTCGCGACTTGTGAGTTCGAGTTGCCGTTCGGTTGCACACCCGCCCGTTGGAAGTTGGGATCGCGAACGCCAGCCCCCTCCCAACCGTTGATATCAGGCGTGGCACCAGGTCGAGCGTTCAAAGAATCTTGATTGTTAAATTGGCCAGGATTCTGACTGAAGCCGTTCGGGTCAGTTCGTCCGCCGTTGTTCGCCATGGCACCGGGGTTATTGCCATAACCGTTCGGGGTGACCACAGGGTACTGATTCGGAGGCCCTTGATTGAACTGCTGTTGGGATGTCTGACCTGCACCTGGTCCGATCACGATTGGCGAATTCGACTGCGATGGCGGCTGATTCACGTGAGCCGTCTGCTGTCCGCCACTGTGATCGTGCCATTCACTGCGTGGTTTGGATTCATCGATCATCTGCTGCTGTCGACGTGCCTTCGATTCGGCACGTTCGCGCTGCATTACCTCTTTCAACTGCTCGGGAGTCATGTTGGAGACATCAGGTCGTTCGTTGTTCGCGGGCGAGACGCGGCTGTTGGGATTGTTCTGCGCCATCATGTCGTTATTCGGCATGCCGTTCCGCTGCGGGAACAATTGTGCCATGTACTGCTGAGCTTCTGCCTCCGAGCCACCGCGGCGGAACATCGCCATCGCATCGTCGGAGCGACCCTGTTTCGCGTAGAGCGCTCCGAGATTAGCCATCGCCCCCTTGTGAGACGGAATGATCCCCAACGCCTTGTTCAGTGTCTCTTCGGCGCGGCGATCCTGACCGCGCAGCGAGTACGAATACCCCAAGTCGCTGAGCAGATTGGCATCGTTTGGCCGTTGTTTCAGCGCAGCTTCGTAATGATCGTCGGCAGCGCCGAATTGACCTTCTTTGTCGGCGACAACGGCCAACCGGTGATGGCAATCGGGGTCGTTCGGTCGTAATACCAGCGCCTTTTCATATTCCTTCTTCGCGTCAGCCAGTTGATTGGCGCGCAGAGCGAGCCCACCTTGTCGTAGATGGCTTTCGTACGTGGAAGAACGAGACGAACCGTCCTTGGATCCACTCGCCAGCTTGGTGCGGAGTTCGTCCGAGTTGGGTGCCTTGCCCTTGTCTTTCTTCTGACCCCAGTACGTGACGACTTCTTTGTTATTGGGATTGGACTGGCGGGGCTTCGAAGTCGAGGCCATCCAACTGGACGGGCCCTTCATCGATTGACATCCGCAGTGCGCGAGCGCGATCGCAAAAATCGCGCTTATGCACGCCATCCGTGGCACCCTATGGTCGATCATTCAACCGATCCTTGGTTGAGTACGTTGTCGAAATGTCTTAGCCCGACGATGTGAACGAGGTGTCTCGATGACAATCGCTGAAGTAAATCATCGGACGATTTTTTGATTTCTCGTGCCGACTACTGAAAAATGTTAGAGTTTGTGTCAGTTTGTGTCGAGACGAGGTTTCGCACCCGGCGCTTACCTAGTTTCGCAATCCCTCCCGGTTGGCATGTCTTTCGGCATTTTTTACTGGGAAGCACCATCTTCATGTGGCAACGAAACGTACAATGCTCGCGAAACGCATCATCCCTTGTTTAGATGTCCACGGCGGACGCGTCGTCAAAGGCGTCAATTTTCTCAATCTTCAGGATGCTGGCGACCCCGTCGAAGTGGCCGCTCGCTATGAAGAAGACGGCGCGGATGAATTGGTCTTTCTGGATATCACCGCCAGTCACGAACAGCGGGCGATCCTGCTGGATGTGGTCCGGCGCACCTCGGAAGTCTGTTTCATGCCGCTGACCGTGGGTGGCGGCATCCGCACGATCGACGACATTCGCGCCTTATTGAACGCCGGCTGCGACAAGGTGTCGATCAATTCGTCGGCCGTGAAGGATCCGCAGTTCGTTCGCGATGCGGCGGCGAAGTTCGGCAGCCAATGCATCGTCGTGAACATCGACCCCAAGCGAGTCCAACGAGACGGCCGCGAAGTTTGGGAAGTCCATATTAACGGCGGCCGAGTTTCCACCGGACTGGAGGCGGTCGCGTGGGCTCAGGAAGTCGAGCGCCTGGGTGCTGGCGAGATCGTGCTGACATCAATGGACGCCGATGGCACCAAAGACGGTTACGACCTTCCCATGACGCGAGCCGTCGCCGATGCCGTGAACATTCCCGTCGTCGCGAGCGGTGGTGCCGGCAACCCCGAGCACTTACGAGCGATCTTGACCGAAGGTCATGCGAGTGCCGCGCTGGCAGCCAGCATCTTCCATTACGGAACGCACCCCATCGGCGTGACCAAGCAGTACCTGGCTGATCATGGCGTACCGATTCGTTTCAACTCGCTGGCTGGGGCTCGCTGAGAATTTTTCCGTTCGCGGCCAAGAATGAGGTCTTCTCCGATATTACTCCCGCGATCAACGGCTTCACTTTGCACCGAGCACGTTATAATCGATGACTGACCTCACACATTTCGATGAACACGGTGCCAGTCGCATGGTCGATGTCGGTGCGAAAGAAATCACGCATCGCATGGCGCGCGCCGAAAGTTTCGTGGTGATGCAGACCGAGACGCTCAAGTTGATCATCGATCGTCGAGTCGCCAAGGGAGACGTGCTGGAAGTGGCTCGGCTGGCCGGGATCATGGCGACCAAGCGAACTGCCGATCTGATCCCGCTATGTCATCCGCTGGGAATCGACGGCGTCGATGTGAATCTTCAACCCGTCGACGCGACGACGATCCGCATCGAAGCGACCGTGCGCGTCCATGGGCGAACGGGCGTCGAAATGGAAGCTCTTACCGCGGTCTCGGTCGCTGCACTCACGATCTATGACATGTGCAAAGCTGTCGATCGTGGAATGACTCTGGGTCCGACTCGCCTCTTGGAAAAGTCGGGTGGCAAGAGCGGGCATTTCAAAGCATAGCCCACGGTGCCCGGTGAGCCGCGCCGCGTTAGCACACAGATCGCTTCGCAGACTCGCGATTTGATTTGCTCGTTGGATCCGATCGGGATGAGTCTGTGCCAACTTTCCGCATGCTAACGCGGCGCGGTTCACCGGGAATCTAAGCCGTCAGCGCTGTTTCCAGTGACTCGTTCGCGACGAGGCGAACTGCCTCCAGAACGTCCTTGGGTTCCGCTCGTTTCCAGTATTCCGCTTCCACGAATCGCCACGTCACAATGCCGTCCTGGTTGATGACATACGTTGCCGGTACTGGCATTTCGTCACGGTTCCCTTTGCCATTGTGCTCTTCAAAGTAGATGCCGAAATGTTGCTCGTGCCATTGCAGAGCGTACTCGGGAACCTTCCAGACAATCCCAAGCTCCTCGGCAAAACGTAGACCATCATCGGTCAGCACGTCGAACCCTAGGCCATTCTTGCCGACGGTCGACAAGGAATCGTCAGGATGTTCAGGGGTGATCGCAACGAGATGCGCACCCAACTCTTCAAGTTCAGGTAACGCGTGTTGAAGTGCTCGCAATGCAAAGTTGCAATACGGACTCCAGCCACCGCGATAGAAGGTGACCACGAGCGGTCCCTTGGAGAGCAACGAATCCGATCGGACCATATCGCCGATTTGATTCGGCAGGAAAAACATCGGGAATTTATCACCGACTTGAATCGAGTTTTCGTTGAGTCCTGCTGCGACCAGTTCGGTGAGCGAACGATTCAACGCTTCCACAAATTCCGGTGGCATCGCGCCGTGCTGAGGGTCTTGCCAGTATTGACGCGACTCTTCCAACGCGTCGACCAGCGACGTGCTGGTGGGATCCCAGCGGAACGGTAACGCGAAGCCCTCATCCACTTTATCAACGGCATCCGGATCTTCGGTGTAGCTGCGAATCTTCTGTCCCATGCTCATCACTTCCCGACGAACGACAAGCCCACCGACCAACCCGGGACCGATATTCGTTCCAAATGCCAGGTTGCCGCGACGACTCGCCCTATGCAGAGAAATACCGGCATCCTCGACCATTCTTACATTAAATCTCATTCATTCAGGCGAATTTCAGCTTTGACGATTGCTCCAAACAGACCATGACCATCATCGATTTCCGGTGTGAAAGAGGGTCGGGTCGTTCACGCCGTGGCACTTGGTTGGCGCGCTTAATGCTATTTCCGCATTGGACTTCCGTGCCGTCACGTTGCGACGACGACCCCCTGACAAGCCTATCCAACTCCTACTCAAACGCAGCCGAATCGATCGCCGGTTGAAGCAGAGTCGGCTTGGAGCCGTCGGTCCCGATTGTCAGCAACTGCAGGCTCTTGCCGGTGGTGCCGTAGACCTTCCGCTCCACGAAGTAATAGATCGATTTGTCGGAGATCCAACCCGCTCGCACGGCCCCTTCGCCACCCAGAGCCAACGGGTACGAGGCGGTGCATAACTCGGTCGATTTGGTCACTTCATTCGCATCGGCAATCTGCAGTTGCACCGATTCGAAGCTGAATCCTTCCGATGGCAGCGCCAGCAGCAGCGACTTGCCATTCGGCGAATAGTAGGCGTACTTCGGCTGGATCTTTAAGTTCCTGGTCGCGCCTGTCGCCAGAGTCAGTTCGTGCAGGTTCTCGCCCCCATTCTCGTCCTTCTCCAGCTTGCTGCCCACTTTGCCTGCCGCAAACGCCGTGAACACAGCCTTCTTGCCGTCGGGCGAAACATCAAATGCAAACTGTTGATTCACAATCACCGCGGCCTTCGCGGTGAGCTTTCCGGTGGCCACATCCAATGTCGACACGGTCCCTGCGAATCCGACATCTCCTTCTTTCGACTTGGCTTCCAGCAGCACGATCGTCTTGGAATCGGCCAACCATTGAATGTTCGTGCCGATCTTGCTGGCGATCTTCTTGGCATTGCCATTGGCGGTTGTCACCAGGTGCAGTTCCGGCACCTTCGATTTGAATTCGGGATCATCGTCATTCGACCCGGCGACAATAGCGATGTATTTCCCATCGGGTGAAAAGCGAGCATTGGCTGCGCTATCGACTTGGAAGATCTGCTTCGCCTTCCCATTGGCCACCGTCACCAACGAGAAATCGAACGTCTGAAATCCCGACTTGGATACTGTCAGCACCTGCTTGCCATCGGGCGAGAACCGAGCGTACGACGGCTCGGCGCCTTCGGTCGCCTTCTGGATCAGCTTCACCTTCTTGCTGACAGGGTCCACGACAAAGAACCCTTCCTGCCGAGTCACCAGCAGATGCCCCTCCTTGTTCACATCCAGCTCGATGGGAAAACATCCCACCAGCAACAGCAGACCCAAGGCACAGAGCACTCGATTTTTAGCCACGACATCTTCCTCTGGCAGACTTTTTGGACAGCAACGACTCGGTGTAACCGCAAACTTTGCAGGGACGCGTCTCGACAATGTCTCGTTATGCCATACTTTGTTTGGCTCGATCTAGATCGTCTTTCAACGACTTCTGAAAGAATGCGAAAATAGTCGGCTTCTTCCTGATCGCGACCTCAGATTGCGGTGCCTGATCACTTGAACAGCGTCACGGGATAGACCGATGCGGGCAGTTGATTCTTGCCGTCCTTCACGGTGATCTTGAGGGCCTTTTCGAGATAGCCAACTTTTTCCTGCCAGATCCGAAATTCGTGCTCGCCCTCAGGCAGGTCGGCGATTTCGAACTCGCCCCGCTCATTGGTCACGGCGGCATACGGGTGATCCAGGATTACCCACCACCCCTGCATCCAGGGATGGATATCGCAGCCGACCTTGGCAGGCAGTCGTTCGGCCTTCGTGAGGCTGGTCACGAGGACTCCTTTGCGGTCGTTAGGCTGAACGTGGAAATTCTCCTGAGGGTTTTTCAGCGGGTAGGTGTGGACGTTGTGAACGACAGGATCGGCGGAAAGAACTTGCACCTGCTGGTCGGTTCTGACGAGCAGGACGTGTGGAACAAATCGACACCCTCGCTGGTCGAATACCACTTGCGGCGCTTTGGGCTTAACCAGCGCCGGATGAATTTGAGTAGGTTGCTTCGTCAGGTAGATGACAGCGTTGGCCAGGCCCTTGGTCTTGGGGTCGATGACCACCGTTTCATCCGGAACATTTCCGACACCACGAAGACCCCGCACCAGATCAGGCCGCTTGGGGAAATCACCTTCCACGACAATCTGCCCCGTGAACGTTCCCCATTGCGCTGCCGACTCGTCGACCAACAACAGTCCAGCAATCACCGCCATTGCCAAAGCGATTGTAATCCTTTGCATCGAGCACCTCGCTGATCACTTGTGGAGTTGCAATACGAAAACAGCCCGGCACAAGGCCGGGCTGTTAGTCGATTGTCGATGCTACTTGAGCGTGGCGGCTTGAACCTTGATCGGGGTCAGCTTGTTCTCGCCCGCTTTCACGGTGACCTTGTAAGTCTTTTCGAGATAGCCCGCTTTTTCTTGCCAGACGCGAAATTCGTGCTCGCCAACGGGAAGGTCGGCGATTTCGAATTCGCCCTTGGCGTTGGTCACAGCGGCATACGGATGATCGAGGATGACCCACCAGGCCTGCATCCAGGGATGGATATCGCAGCCGACCTTGGCGGGCAGACGCTCTTCCAGCGAGACGGAGGGGACGGCGACGCCCGCGCGATCATTGGGGGCGACGATGAAGTTTTCCTGCTTATTCTTCAGCGGGTAGGTGTGGGTGTTGTGAGCGACACCATCATTGGAGAGCACTCGCACCTTCTGATCGGTCCGGACCAGCAGCACGTGAGGAATAAACTGGCAGCCCTTCTGATCGAAGGTCACTTCGGGGTTTTTGGACTTCGCCAGGTCAGGATGAATCTTGGCGGGCTTCTTGGCGAGCCACACCACGACATTGGCCAGGCCCTTGGATTCGGGATCGACGACAACCGTTTCATCAGGAACGCCAGCGGCGGCGCACACGTCGGCATCTTTGGCACCCGCATCGCCCTTAGCGACCAAGGCCTTCAACGGAGCGAAATCGCCGGTGACAGTAACCTGTCCCTTAATCGTTCCCCACTGGGCCTGAGCTGTTACGGGAGCCAGTCCCATCGCGGTGACCGTACAAACGGTCGCCAACGCCAATACCTTGCGCATGGTGCACCTTCACGAAAATAGAGGTTGTCGGGGCTCGGCCCCTGAGGTGGGAGGAAACTCCGTTCCTGTCAGTTGTTGCCACTCTATTATGGTCACCCGATGACCGGAGGCAAGGAATCCATTCGCCTTAACTCGCAACAGAGATTGGGATTCCTCAAATTGGGAATCGGCGGACCAGCAGGAAGCGTCTTCGCGGGTGAACCTCGCAGATGAATCCGGGCTCCTCATTCGGACGACTCACGGCGGGTGTATCAGGAGAGATTGGCCTCATCGTATCTCTTGCAGACTTAATCTCTTGGCGAGATTAGCCACGTCGGGCTGACAGTGGATTGCCGTCAATTCCTGACCCCTCGGTGTCGATTACTGGCCAATCCCTAGTGCGATGTGTTAATCTCACGGAATTCCAAATATCAAACTGCGTCGAGTAGGTCGAATGATTTATCTGAATGTCGTCCTGACCGTCAAAGATTCGAACGATGTGCCCGAGATTCAGTCGCTGCTGTCCCAGCAGGGACGCCTGTCACGTGCCGAACCAGGCTGCGTTCGATTTGAAGTCTATCATTCGCAGAATGACCCCAAAGTTTTCATTCTGAATGAGCATTGGACGGATCAGGCCGCTGTCGACGCTCATCGCAAGGCGACTGCCTACACCACGATTTATCAGCCCCAAGTCCTGCCGAAAGTGGAACGAACTCCACATCCGTCGGACTTGGTTCCTTAATAGTATCTGCCGAGTTCGCTTCTTCGTGCCATCCCGTATTTAACACGTCGCTCATTCGTGGCACGGCAGAAACCCGAACTTCGCTTTTTCCGTTCATCGACTTTTTTGCCGAGTGGAAACTATGTCTACGCAACTCAACAAATTCAGCGCTCGTATCACTCAGCCACGATCTCAGGGTGCTTCACAGGCCATGCTGTATGGAACCGGCATGACTCGCGAAGACATGGACAAGCCACAGGTTGGCATCGCCAGCGTCTGGTACGACGGCAACACGTGCAACATGCACTTGAACAAGCTGGCTGAGCAGGCTCGGGAAGGTGTTCGCAATGCTGACATGGTCGGCATGCGTTTCAACACGATCGGGGTCAGCGACGGGATCTCGATGGGAACCGACGGCATGTCGTTCTCGTTGCAGTCGCGCGATCTGATCGCCGACAGCATCGAAACCGTCATGTCGGCTCAATGGTACGACGCCAACATCTCGATCCCCGGTTGCGATAAAAACATGCCCGGCTGCCTGATCGCGATGGGTCGGCTGAACCGCCCGGCGCTGATGGTCTACGGCGGGACGATTCGCGCGGGCTGTATTCCCCTCCATCCAAAGCTGGACATTGTGTCGGCCTTCCAATGCTACGGCGAATACCTGGCCGGCAAGATTACCGACGAAGAACGTCAGGCCATCGTCGAAAAGAGCTGTCCCGGTGCTGGTGCCTGCGGCGGAATGTACACGGCCAACACGATGGCTTCGGCGATCGAAGCGATGGGGATGTCGCTCCCTTATAGTTCGTCGATCCCTGCCGATGATCCTGCCAAGCTGGGCGAATGTCTGGCGGCGGGCAAGTTCATCCGCATCCTGCTTGAACGGGATATCAAGCCTCGCGACATTATGACGCGGGCCGCGTTCGAAAACGCAATGGTCCTGATCATGGCCACCGGTGGTTCGACCAACGCCGTGCTGCACCTGATCGCGATGGCTCGTTCAGTCAATGTGCCGCTGACCATCGATGACTTCCAGAAGGTGAGCGATCGAGTCCCCTACATCGCCGATCTGAAGCCGTCCGGCAAGTACGTGATGGAAGACCTGCATTACGTCGGCGGAACTCCGGCTGTGCTGAAGTATCTGCTGGAGAAGGGCTATATCGACGGCAGTTGCCTGACCGTGACCGGCAAGACGATGGCCGAGAACCTGGCCGACCTGCCCGGTCTGGCTGAAGGTCAGCGAATCATTCAGCCCGTCGAGCAGCCGATCAAGGAATCGGGCCACATCCGCATCATGCGAGGCAACTTCTGCCCTGACGGTGCCGTGGCCAAGATCACAGGCAAAGAAGGCCTGGTCTTTACCGGTCCCGCTCGCGTGTTTGATTCTGAAGAAGACATGCTGAAGGGCCTGGAGCAAAATCGGATCGCCAAGGGCGACGTGATCATCATCCGGTACGAAGGCCCGAAGGGTGGACCCGGGATGCCAGAAATGCTGACTCCGACCTCGGCCATCATGGGTGCGGGGTTGGGATCTGAAGTGGCACTGATCACCGACGGTCGCTTCTCGGGCGGGTCTCACGGATTCATCGTGGGCCACGTCACTCCGGAAGCTCAGGCAGGTGGACCAATCGCTCTCGTTGAAGACGGCGATATGATTGCCATCGATGCGAAACTGAACCGCATCGACGTGGCCTTGGCATCGACAGAACTGGATCGTCGCCGATCCGTCTGGAAAGCTCCCGCGCTGAAGGCGACTCGCGGCACGTTGTACAAGTACATCCAACTCGTGAAGAGTGCCTCTGACGGCTGCGTGACTGACGAGTAGTCGTTCTACAGGCGGCTAACGCATTGTTGATTTGGGAGACACGGTCTCACCGTCTTCGGGGTGGCCGTGTCTTTTTTTAAAGACACGACTTTGTCGAGCACTCCAAGTCCGTGGCACCCACGCAATGTCCTATCATTGAAACGTGCGGAAGGCCGAAGCCGGACCTGGAACTAGTGGGCTATTGTCGGCCGTCCCTACGGGGACTAAGGCAATCAACGTCATCAGAATCGGCGATTTCTGCCGATTGACGGACGGCCATCGCGTGCCTGATTAATTGCTTTAACCGTTACAGGCTTCCGGACCGATAGAGTTGATGGGGTGTTATCCGTCCCCTCCCTTGTGCTGCGCGGTCGCTGTTTCTTGAATTTTCGGGCCGATATGAATCCGTTCCTGCAACAAATCCAACAACTCTGGAATCGCCAGAGCTTTCTGGGCCGTCTGGTTCTGGGTGGCGCTACGGCGATCCTCGTATTGATTGTGGCTGGCGTCGGCTTCTGGTCGAGCCAGACCAGTTACGTCGTGCTCTATTCGGGTCTACCGATGGAAGAAGCGGCCGCAATCACTCATAAGCTCGATGCGGATCGAGTCACGTATAAGCTCTCTTCGGATGGAACTGCGATCATGGTTCCCACCGAAAGTTTGCATAAGACACGAATGGATCTTGCCCGCGCTGGAGTACAGCGAAATTCCGTAGAGGGTTTTGAGGGGCTTAAGCAAATACCTGTTACGGCCAGCCCGGATTACGTGCAAAAATACTACGCACATGCCGTTGAAGGAGAATTGACGCGAACGATCATGACTTTGGATTCGGTCGCCCACGCTCGTGTTCATATCGTTCAGCCGGACCCCAGCCCATTTGTCCGTGAACAGAAGCCAGTGACGGCAAGCGTTGTTTTGAAGTTACGTCCCGGTGCCACTTTGAATCGAGAAGGAGTTCAGGCCATCGTCGCTCTGTTGGCAGGGAGCGTGACGGGGTTAACTCGCGACAACGTGACTATCGTCGATACCGAAGGTCGAATGCTGTCGGAGAAGAAGCGATCAACCCAGGGACAATCATCTTCGGATCAGTTGTCTCATCAATTGGAAGTGGAAACGCACCTGGCCGAGAAGGCTCAGGAAGTACTGAACAAGGTACTTGGTCCCGATCGGGCCGTTGTGCGCGTGACGCTCGACATGAGTTTTCGGCACGTGAAAGAGAACAGCGAGAAGTTCGATCCCGACGGCAAGGTCGTCGTTCACGAATCGGTTCAGTCGTCGAAAACCACGGCACCCGGTGGGCCACGTGGCCCGGCAGGAACAGCTAGCAATTTGCCACCCGGTGCCCCGATCGGACCTCCGGTCGCCGGACCGTCTGCGAATGAAGAAGTCATCGACAGCCAGTATCTGGTTTCTCGCAACGGCCGGATCCTGGAAGAACAGCAGGAAACCATCAACCGACTAACAGTCGCGGTGATGCTGATCCCACCGATCCCGGTCGACGAGATGCCACTGGAAGAATCGCTGGGGATCACGCCCGAGAAAGCGGAATCGCTGGTGAAGCAGGCGGTGGGATTTAAAGAGGGTCGAGACAAGATTGAAGTCGGCATTGGCAAGCCTGTCGAATCGCCGGCTGAAAAGGCTTTGGATCAACAACTGCTGGCCGTGCAGAACTGGCAGAGCTATGGGACCGTGGCCAAGGCCTCTTCCCTGGGGATCGCCGCATTGGCACTGCTGGCGATCGGTGTGATGTCCATTCGCACGAAGTCGGCCCCGCCCCCTACGGCAGGGGCACTCGCTTCCGGAAGTGGCGCGGCCGGGGACCTGAATGATCTGCACGCGATTGCCGGAACGATCAAGGCCTGGCTAGAAGAGCCCGCGACGATTCGCATGGATCGAGCGAAGTCGACACCAACAGCGGCCGCTCGATAGCGCACATCCTCATTGATCATTCTGCCAATAGTCGGGTAAGCCGGGCTTGGTCGCAATGAGAATCTCGCGAATCGCCTGGCGATCTGCTTCGGTGAGATGAGCAAACGTCTTCGTCTGATCGGTCCCGCTGAGGACTTCCCACAGGCGTCGATAGACCAACGATTTAGCTTCGGTAGGAAGTTCGTCGAATGATCGCGAATAGATCAGATAGCTGCACGGATATTTGAATAGTCGACGCTGTAAGTCGAAGTCGCGCAGTGAACGGTTGCAGGGATCGCGCGGGCCGAGTTCGACAAAATCTGTGGCGAACGTGGATGTTCCCTGAATCAGACTGGTCAGCGGGGCTTCGTCGCAGAACAGCATGTATTTCACCAACGCCTCGCAGGAGCTTTTGATGCGGGTGTTGGTGCTGTCCCAGCGGTGCCCCTCTTGCTCACCAAGTTCTTTGTTGAGCTTCGCTTCAGAGTACAGGGCTTCGCGAGCCTGAAAGCTGGCGCGCGTCAGCAGGTTGTGAGCTTCGGTTTGATGTTCCAGGACCATGAGCGCGATTAAGTCGCTGTGAGGCGAGAGATAAGCCGAGGTCTTCAATCTGGAGGTCAGGTCGGTGACATTCTGTCCGGCGGCATTGTCGACGGGCTCGCGTTCCTGCTTACCACTGACGATCAGGTTGCCCCGGTGTGCCTGCTCGCCATGAGTCCCCGTCACGTACCAGCCGCCCCAACGATCCGAAATCGGGCTGCTGTGATCAATGCGATGAGTGCCCATCGCCAGCACGGGGAAACCAACGCTGTCGGTGTAGACCGAGCGGATGAAGTGCCCGGGAATGCCCCGGGTCTGCCCGGTGCCGTGACAAAGCAAGCAATTGTCGACTTGCCTGGCCAAGTGTGGTTTGAGCGTTGCGTCCTGCCCGAGCGTGTAAAAGACGGCCCCCAGTTGCGGGTCGGCGACCGACAATTCCAGCACGTCGCCATTCTGACAGAAGCCGACATAGGTGTCGTCGCTGAAGTAGATGGCTCGCGGCGTCCTGGGGGTGATGCGGTGCCGCTGCAGGCTTGTTTTAGAGTAGACGAGCGCCTGCGACGAAATCGGAATCTTCAGTTCGGCCAGCACGGACTTCAGGTAACCTGGCCCCTCTTCAAACTTCAGTCGCGACGTTCCCCCGTCCAGTCGAGTCTGCAGCCGCGAGATCGGATTGTCTGGCTTCGCGGTGGCGTAGTTGATCGGTTCACGCTCGAAGTCCTGAGCATGAAGTTCCATGGAGCTCGAAATGACGCTCGGCAGAATGGCGAGTATCATCCCGAGGACAAACGTTGATCGAAGCGGGCCAGTTAACATTACCGACTTCTCGAGAAAGTAGGTTGTGCATCTTGCGGCGAGTCACTTGTGAGTTGACGTTCTCACATGCACTCCCCAAAATTGGATAGTCACATCCACTTTTAACTGTACTGGCGTCCGTATGCGACGTCAATCTCTGGTCGAATGAAGTCGAGGGACGGCATGTTTTCTCAAACCGTCGAATATGCGCTGCGAGCGATTGTCTTTCTCGCCGACAAATCACCGGAGGCCTGCACGACTGAGCAGATCGCGGAAAGGACGCAAGTGCCAAAGCCGTATCTGTCCAAAGTGCTGCAGAACCTAAGCCGCTGCGAGATCGTGCGAACTCAGCGTGGTATTGGAGGTGGCGTCACGCTGCTGCGTCCGCCCGCGGAATTGACGATCCTGGAAGTGGTCAACGCGGTCGAGCCAATTCAACGAATCGCCACCTGTCCGTTGGGACTAAAGTCGCACGGCAAGAAACTGTGTCCGCTACATCGCCGCATGGACGACGCGATGGCCTCGGTAGAAGCGGCGTTCCGCAATACGACACTCGCCGAAATCCTGGCCGAGCCGACCGGCAGCCCGCCGCTCTGCGACGATCGCAAACCCGATCACAAACCGACTCTGGCGAAGGGTTGAGAGATTTCAAACTTCGCCTCTTATAACTCGGCAGTGGCAATTCCCGCTGCCGTGGATGTTGCTCGCTGCCGAGTTATTGAAAGGCACTCTTGGCTTACTTACTTGTTTCCGTAGTTTTTACCGGTGGGTTGGCAAAGACGTTATCCCGCTCCAGCGGCAGCTGGAACCCATCCGAGACGCGGGTCATGTACAGACCTCGACAGAGCCACCAGAAAGTTGCCATGGCTTTGTCGGAACCGAAGTCGACTTCCAAGGTCTTGTAATCGGCCGCGGACAATTCCCATGGTGTCTTGCTGAGCTTTCGCGCGTAAGCGAACGCTCGCTGTTCTGCAGGAGGAAACGCAGACCAGTCTGAACCGGCCAGAAGTTTTGTCCGCGCAGCGATGGCTTTCTGGTCGAGTCCAGCGACTTCCAGCAGCATTTCGCAATGACCCATGCAGTAGTTGCATTCGATCGCGCGAGTTTGAATCCAGAACAAACTCTCTTCCAGGACGCGATCGGGTTTTGTTTCAGACCACATGGTTCGAGTGGCGATGCTCCAAGGGACAGCCAACTCGGGAACGTAGCCTGAACAGACCAAATTCCAGATGATTCGAGTCGGACGCGCGGCCATTGCGGGGGGAAGTTTTTGTTTCACTTCGTCCCACGTGGGTATCGGCAGTCGCGGCTTGCGACTGCGCTGCTGCTCCAGTCGTGTCTGCAACTGGTCATACGAGATGGCAGACCAGGCGGGATCGTCATCGACGACATCCTGGCCTGACGATTTAAGGGCCACTGATGCGGCCTGAGGCGGGAAGATTGGCGCGACTTGAAACGCATCGTCGGCGAATTGAACGGCCAGTGGTGGCAATGGACCGCCGACTTCGATCGGTAGCTTCAGCCCCAGGACGAGACGATCCTGGAAGTTGCCGTAGGCTGCCAACAGCACCATGGCTGCAACTTGCTTGTCCCCGAACCGAACTTTCAGTCGCTCAAACATCTCATCGGGAATCGTCGGGGCTGCGACGGTTAACAATCTCGCAAATTCAAGAGGCTCTCGATCGGCTTCTGCCCACGAAGAATCATCCGTCGTAAACTCGCGAACCGCATCCAGGTCCAAGCCAGCTCGCTTCAGATCGGCAATAGCGTACGCTTGCGAGTAAAGGCATCGATTTGCCTTGCCGATGACCCAGCGCATCTTCGCACGCAGGACGGGATCAAGTGGGCTCTTGGTCCGCTGGGCGTGATCCAGTTGCAACATGGCGGCCGCTGTGCGTGGAAGAGAGGACGCCACGCCGCGCGCCCAGTTCGGCAGAGTCTGTCCACCGCCTGAAACGGTCGCGGGCATCCGCTTCCAGCATTCTTCGACGCTCAACAAGGGGACGACGGACGTTCCTTCCGCAGATGCGGCGGCGACTTCGGGCGACTTCACGTTGTAGTAGTCGTAAAACACATTGTCGCGTTCCAGTGTCAGTTGGAATCCGTTCGAGATGCGAGTCATGTAGTGATAACGGCTGGCGTTCAGCATCACGATCATCGCGCGATCGGCACCGAAATCATCTTTGAGTTGGGTGGCATCGGCATTGGACACCGACCAGGGCGTGCTCGTCAGCTTTCGGGCGAATGTGAACGCGTGTTGGTCGGCGGGAGAAAAGCTCGACCAATCGTCACCGGCAAGTAAGCGGCTTCGCTCGGCAATCTCTGGAGTCGTCAAACCTGCGACTTCCCAATTCATTTCGCAGTGACCCATGCAGTACGGGCACTTCACCGCGCGAGTCGTGACCCAGAACAGACTCTGTCCGAAGATACGATCCCACTTCGAACTGGTTTCCGCCCCGGCTGTTCGCATGAACACTTCGAAGGGAACGGCCAGTTCGGGGGCATACCCGAAGACGATGCGATACCAGACGATGTCGCTTGGTCGCGAAATCAGACCTTCGGGAAGGTTGCGAGCGACCTGATCCCAGGGGAGAACCGGCAATCGCGTCGGCTTAGTTCGCTGAGATTCCAGTCGTTGCTGCAGCACATCGTAGCTGGTCGCGGCCCACTCAGGATCGTCTGGCGTCTGATCCTTACCTGTTGGCTTCGGGAGGGGGACTTTCTTTAAGGGTGGTGGCGGGGTCGTCTTGATGACGAACGACTCGGGACTGAAATCGACATCAGCCGGTGTGAGTGAGCCCTCCGCCTCCAAGGGAGCACCAATAGCCAGCAGAAACCGATCCTGAAAGTTGGCGTAAGCCATCATCAGGACCATAGACGCGGCCTGCTTGTCCCCAAACAGTTTGACGAGCTGCGCAAATTCCTCATCGGTCACCGAATCGGAATCGACGCTCATCTTGCGAGCGAATGCCAATGCCGCCTGTTCATCTTTGGACCACGCTTGATAGTCCGCAGACTTCAGGCCGTCGATCCGATTCTTGGTGGCTCCAGCGCGAACGGCATCAGCGGCGGCAATCGCTTCGGAATAGGCACACTGATTCGCATGCGCAGCGACCCAGCGCATACCGGCACGAAGTTCTGATGCCACGGGACTTTTGGTCCGCTGAGCCAGATCGAGTTCCAAGAAAGCGGCAGTGGTTCGTGGTAACTCGGCCGCCAGCATGCGTGACCACGTCGGTAACGGCTG
Source organism: uncultured Schlesneria sp. (assembly GCA_903840265.1). Lineage (GTDB taxonomy): Bacteria > Planctomycetota > Planctomycetia > Planctomycetales > Planctomycetaceae > Schlesneria. The sequence continues at coordinate 65,826 of CAIMFH010000021.1, forward strand.
ATCACCTCCCTTATCGGCGGCTGGCAGCTTCTGCCAGGCTTCGCTGTTCGACAACACTGGGAAGCGAGGACCGTCGTTGGCGAGTGAAGCAGCAGCCATGGAACCAATCATCAAACCGGTCATCCAAAGTGAAGAAGAAAAGATGCGGGCTCGCATGAGAACCTTTCCATATGATTTCAAAGGCAACCTTCAGAGATGGTGAATTCTGTTGATTCCAAATGGCTTGCCATCACTTCGTCGAAGTTTGTGATGGAGCTTTTGGCGTGGCGGCTTCCAGCAGAGTCATCACCAACGCCTGCTCCATCTCACCCGGCTTGAATCCGAAGGGGCCGCGTCCTCCCTTGTACGCCACGCGACCGTTGGTATCGATCACATACAATCGAGCGGGCATGCCGCTGTAGGCGTTTCCGGTCGAATCATTGATGTCATCGACCAGCAGTGGCATCTTCAGCTTTAACAGCTGATTGCATTGCTGAGCGACAGCTTTGCGCTCGTCGTAGGTCTTGGGCTGAGCCACCGCCACGCCGACCTTGGTGTTGGATTCCATCTTCCAGCCGTCGGTGGGATGGGCTTCGCGAACATACACCCCGATGAAGACAGCATCGTCTTTGAAACGCTCATGAACTGTTTCGACGCCTGGAGAAATCGAACGGAAGGGGCCGCAGGTAAAGTTGCCGAACATCAGCACGACAGGCTTTTTCCCGATGACTTCGGACAGCTTGATTGTCCGTTCGCCGTCTTGTGTCTTCAGCGTGAAGTCCGGAGCAGGTGCGTTCAATGCCGGCCCTTCCTGAAGTGATCCAACTTCGCCGGAGAACAAACCACTCAGCAGAATCTCTTTCGTGGGAGCATCGCCCGGCAGGAAATTCCCACCCATTCCCGTCAACCAGGCTTCTCGCAGGTCTTCGGAACTCACCGCTTTCTGACCCTGAGCCGTCGCGTCGTAAAACGCGATCCACTCGTCGCGAGTCAGCGCGCCATCGCCATTGGGATCTGCCTTGCGGAACAGGCGATTCACCAAGGAGGCGTTCTGGACCCAGAAGTTACGATCAGACCAGTCCAGATCTTCGGCGACGATCTTGCCATCTTTGTTGCGGTCGAGACGCTTGAACCACGCCGCGTCGCCCTGAAACTTTGCGGCTTCAATTTCCCCTTTGGAAGTGATGCCATGTTTCTCGGCCAGCCAGGCCCAACTGTAGCGCGATGCTGCCGGCCCAAACCAGCCGTCGTTGCCACCCATCATCGCACCCTTGCTGATCGCCAGGTACATCCGGATCGCTTCTGGCGGAGTCTTCCCTTCGTAGGCGGCTTCGATTTCTTCGTTGGGAACCTTGGTCAGCTCCGGAGTCACGGCGAACTTCGATTCTTCTTTCGCGGCAGTTGCTTCACTCTTGGCGGCCGCATCGTTCGCACTCGCTTGCGAGAGCAGCATCGCAGTGACCGATAAGACCGGAGCAGTTAGTTTCAGACAGGTCCATCTCATGGTGATCTCTTTGACTAGGGAACTGGGGGACTTCAAATCAGGTGGCCAGTATCAATGAAATATGTCACGAAAGACGGTCAAGACCGGACTGGTCCCCACCACATAACTGACCGTTTTTTCCGATTCGACATCTTTCGCATCGCGCAGCTTCAGTTTCACTTTGGCTTGCAGGTTGGCATCGACCGGCTTGGCACCGTCGAGGACTTCATAGTCCACCAGCTTGGCACCGCTAGACCAATCCTGATCCTGAACGACGATTGATGGCGAACCCTTCTTCAGGCTCTCAACGGTCTGGCCGCTCTTCCAGGAGTCCAAGGCCGTGCGCAATGTCTGCTGGGCCACGTCGGGTTTGACGGCATGCGCGTTACCGCCACATCCGATCAATCCCGAGGAGAGTATCATCAGCAACAGGCATTGCCGCCCGGTGAAGCAATTCAACGATCGATGCGAACGAGGGCTCATGGATGAAATTCTCGATGAAGTGGAGTTGGTAGAATTGCAATCGAAGAAGGACGGGTTGGAAACCCGTCTTACGAGAAGACGGACTTCGAAGACGACGAGTCCTAGAAATCACCAATCACTTCGCCGCCGGCGCGACTCCCGACAGCTCGCCATGCCAAACGATCCACATTCTCGCTGACAAACCTCACCGATCCGTCGCAGAGTTGCACATGCACGCCGCCGACATGTCGGCTACTGGGCGGCATGTTGGCGCGCAAGACGGTGAAGAATCCGCATGATCGTGAGTTGGGACCGTTGATGTGCTGGTAAGTATGCTGCCCGTGCATCCAGGGCGCTCCCATGTACAGCGGGAACTGATTAGAGAGATTATTGATATCGACCGCGGCGCACATGGCGATCGCGTCGTCAGGGGTTGCCGGAGACGCCGGGCTGAAGAAAACATCTGCGATCGGACTGACGATTCCGTTGTTGCCGTCCGCCAGCATCCGCTCGCTGAATGCGGCGGTGTTGGTCGTCCCATCGGTAATATCGCCGATACGGACGGCGCTGGCGTAAAACATCACCCCCGTCTGTGGCGGCATCCCCGCGTTCGGCCCAGTAGCGTCCTGCCAAATCACGCCGCTCCCCTTGTTGGCCATGTAATTCGTCGGGCCACCTTGGCCGGAGAGATTGTTGTTACCATCACTCGGGCAGCGTAAGGCCGGCAGCACGGAATTGAGCGCCGTACTGTTCGCGGCATCGCTATACGGCAACGAGAAATTAATCAAGTTGTAGAGCGGAGCCTGATCGAAATAAGGGAGCATCTGACTGACAGCCGAGTACCCTTTTGCCGAGTCAATCTGGCCGAACGGAAAGCAATTGAATGTACCGTGATAATTGTGCAATCCCAGGCCCAGTTGCTTGAGGTTGTTTTTGCACTGGGTGCGTCTCGCAGCTTCACGGGCTTGTTGAACGGCGGGCAACAGCAACGCAATCAAAACAGCGATAATGGCGATGACGACGAGAAGTTCAATCAGAGTAAATGCGCGACGACGAGAATGACGAATCATGGATCAGGCCCTCGAAAGATCCGCACGACGGCGGAATATAGGATGGAATGACGATGCGCAACGAGCGCGCCGTCCAAATGATGCGTGACAGCTCAATCGACAGATGATCGAACTCGTCGATCACTCGATTGAGCGAAGTTCAAACATCACACCATCCGCGGAGGGCGAAAGATGCGGTCTGTAAAACCGCTGATAGCGGCGATCTGGATTGCTCGATCGCGATCAGATAGTTGCAGAGGGACGATCGAGGGAACTGGGGCTAGAACTGCTTCCATCATCGTCGAAGGCGCAATCTCGTTGGAGGGCTGCGCCGGAATCGGCTGGTGTCGACGGCAGTTTGGTCCCAGGCAGACGGGATAGTTGGCAGGCTCGCCAGTGGCAGGTATTGAACTTGCCCTGGATAGATCTCTGCTGAGACCGGCCGCCTGATCACCGTGTTTCTGGAGATAATCTCCGCACGTCGCTTCGGCCAAGCGCACTTGTCCAACGACAGCAGCGATCAACAGCAGCCACTGCAAGCAGTGGCGCTGGAGAGATCGGATTGTCGTTGATCGCACTTCTCGTTGCATTGTCTAATACCGTAGCGTGGTCGCTTACTTCTCGGCTCGCAAGCCTGCTGATTCCGTGATCCGATCAAACGAGGCTCGGTTGGTCGTGTAGCTGATAGTCTGAACAACTTCGCGTGGTCCCGCTTGCTTGACGGCCTCGGTGACATCGATGTCGGTCAGGATGACGGGAGTCGCCGCCAGCTTGCGAGCGAGTGTGAACAGCGATTTCTCGGCGGGCGTAAACTGCGACCAGTCTCCGTCCAGCGAATAGACCTGATCATCCGACCAGCCCAGATCCTTCAGTCGCTGTTTCGCCTGGGCGACGGCGTACCAGGCGCGATCCTGACGCGCGATGATCCAACTGAGTTGTGCTTTCAACAGCGGCTTCAAATCGTTTCGCTCTTCGGCCGAACGAATGCTGCTGATGCGACCTTTCGCACTGGTCGGGAAGTTTGCCAGCAACCAGACCCATTGGGGCAATGATCCATCCGGGAAGCCTTCGGGCACGACTTCGCGAGCCTTCTCATCGTCAATCAGAGGAAGACGTGGAGCACGCTGCCGTGCTGTCGCCAAAGCCTTCTCAACATCGGCTCGCGATTCCAAGGGAGGTCGATTCGAAACTGTCGCCGAAGTGGTCTGGCCCGGCTTGGGATCGATGGCCGGGGCCACCTTGGTCGTCAGCTTTTGAAATTTCTCGGATGTCGGAGTCAGATAGCTGTGCGACGTGGTGGGTGCCGGACGTTCTGCGGTTGCCTCAGCGCCACCGGGTCGGCGATTGCCAAAGTTGCCACCGCCGGAGGACTGCGGAATGCCCGCTCCTTCTTTCCAGCGGTTGATCGAGTTGTTGCCGGCGACCGACAAGATCATTTCCAGGATCTGTTTGTCGGTGTAGTGCTTTCGCAAGCCATCAATGTCGGCATCGGTCAGGTTCTGAGGTTCATACGTGATCTTGCGAGCAAAAGCATACGCGACTTGTTGAGCGGGCGTGTGCTGCGACCAGTCGCCATCCAAAGCGGCGATTTCATCTTCTGTCATCCCCGCGCCCAGCAGCTTGGATTCCTGATGCCCCAGGCAGTACTGGCAGTTATTGGTGCGCGACACGATCCAGAACAATTGAACCTTGAACGCATAATCAAGCGTCATATCCGGATCGTTGTCGCGACCGCCATTACCCGCCCCCCTACCTTCGCCACGTCCCTGTCCGCCTGGCCCCTGTCCCTCGTTCGGCTGCATGTAGTGATATCGCAGGCGACCTTCGTAACTACCACCTCGCTCACCCAGCCGCTCCTTGTCCGCATCCGTCAGTTCGGGAAGAGGGATCCGCGGCGTTCGGCCCTTCATGTCTTCCAGAAACTCTTTCATTTCCGGACGTGTCAACGGAATCGGACGCGGTGCGTTGACGGAGTCGATTGCGAACGCCGCGCCTGCAGACAGCAAAGACAGCCCAATGGTAAGCGTTTGAAAAGAACGTTTGAGCATGGTGTTTTCCAAAGGTATTTCGGTGAGCCGCGCTGCGTTAGCACGCGGATAACTTGATTTGAATCACATGGCCACGATTCGATGCTGTTGATCATTGGGGGTGAAGTTATCCGCGTGCAGACGCAGCGCGGTTCACCGGGAACTTCTCATTCACTGAACTTGTCCGATCGTTGTCGATCCTCCTTCGAGTGGTAATCGCAACATTTCCGTGACGCGGTCAAACGAGTTGCCATCACACACTAGGAAGATGATCTCGGCGACTTCGTTATCGCTGAACAGGTTTCGCAGTCCGGCAATGTCTTCATCGACAATCGTGTGCGGCGCCGATGTCAGCTTGCGTGCGAAGGCGAATGTCGCCTGTTCTGCCGGTGTGAACGAACCTTCGTTCGTACCGATCGAATAGAGTGTGTCATCCGTCACGCCGAGCGCATTCAACCGCGTCCTGGCGTGGGCGGCGGAGTACCAGGCGCGGTTCTCGCGAGCCGTGACCCAGGCGATCAGGGCTTTCAAGTTCGGATTCAGCTTGCCATCTCGAGCAACAGCCTGTCGATGCTTCCACCAGCGCAATGCCGTTTGAGGAGCATAGGCCATGGCTTGGCACCAGATAGGGGGCGTGATTCCCGGCGTGTCGGCTGCCAGCGCTAGTCGCGCAGCTTCCATTGTCGGCAACTTGATCAACGGCGAACGACCGCGACAGGCAGCGATGGCGGCTTCGACTTCTGCACGTGATTCCCAAGCCGCGCGCGGCTTGTAGTCGTAGGGGGCGACGCTGGTTTCGACGGAAGAGAATTCTGCTGATGTCGGAGTATCAAGTTGGCTGGGCTCATCGCCGCCGAAAGAACGATCTTGTGGAATGCCAGTCGAGGCCGTCCAGCGATTCGTCGAGTTATAGCCAGCCACAGTTTGAATGATGTCGGCGACCTGGGCATCCGTGTAGTGCTTCTTCAGCGCCGCCAGATCATCGTCGGTCACCAGGTGCGGAGTCAGCGTGATCTTGCGAGTCAACCGGATAGCGGCCTGTTCGTCGGCTGGAAACGCAGACCATTTGCAGTCGAGCGATGCGATCTGGTCGTCGGTCATGCCGGCGCGACGCAGCTTCAGTTCTTGATGTCCCAGGCAGTACTGGCAGTCATTCGTTCGCGAGACGATCCAGAACAAGCGTGTTTTGAACGGATAGTCAGGAGCTTGCTGTTGCTGGTTCAGATTCGCGGCGACGCTTTGAGCACCGGCTGCCCGGCCCTGCGTGTTCGGCGTCGCCCCACGATTTGCTTGCCACGATTCGGGAAGGTAGATCGATCGTAATCGGCCATTGTTGACTGATCGTTTCCCCGACGCAATTTCCTCGGCGGTGAGCGCCGGCAACGGAATCCGAGCTTCGCGCTCCTTGAGTGCTTCAATTCGCTTTTTCATTTCGGGGCGAGTCTTCGTCAGACCGCTGTTGATCTCTGCACCCCAGCCACTTGAACAAATAGCGGCGATGCACAAGGCACCGCTCCATCGAGAAAGTGTTCGCATATTGGAAGGTCTCTGAAATGGAATGGAAGTGAATTCAAGCTGCCACTCGATAGCACGGAAATAACCGATCGAGCTTGGTGATTTGGAGAACTTCGCGCAGGTCTTCGGACGGGTTGAAGAGACAGACGCTGATCTCTTGTTGATGCACGGAAACGAGCAATCCCAGCAACCCACTGGGAATGATCCGAATTCCGGTCAGATCAATCGCCAGCATCTGGCAACGATGATCGCGGATCAGATCAAAGACATCATTTCGGCAGGCGGCCAGATCGAACTGGTCCAGCGTATCGCGCGTCCCGAATCCAATCACGGTCAGCGGTCCGGGCTCATAAACTTCGAATTGTGCTAGAGTCTGCATTGGCACTCCTGAATGATTTATTCGTCTCTTCGGAAGACAGTGACGACAGGAGATGTTCCCACGACGTATTCCACTTCTTGCTGTTGCGAAGCACCCTCTGGCGCTTTGATGGTTCGGCGGACGGTCAAAAACAGATTGGCTCCATCTGTCCGTTCGTCGGGCAGGATTTCAAAGGATTCCAGGATCTTTCCGGCTTCCCAGTCTGAGTCATTGCCGGTGATCTTTGGTCGCAGATCCGCCGCTTTCTTGCCGTCTTTCCAGGCGGTCAGAAAAGTCGTACAGAATTGCCGGGCACCTGCCTTATCAACCGCCAGGCCGCGCGCATTCTGTTCACAACCAATCAGGCCGATTAGGACAGTGATCGCCAGCAAGGAGCGCAAGAATGAAGTGGTCGAAGTATGAAACATCTGTAGGGAATTCCTGTTCGGAATAGGAATCCGCCGGAAGGCGGTTCCTGGAATCGTGGACGTAATAGACTGCCTGAAGCTTCGAACCGCAGGTTCGAAACTTCAGACATCCTGATTCTGGTCGAGACGTTGTGAGCGATCCGACTAGAACTCGCTTACCACTTCGCCGCCATTGCGTGATCCAACAGCCCGCCAAACTTTGTTGTCAATGTTTTCCGACACAAATCGGACGGCACCATCAGACATCAATGATTGGACCCCACCCGTGTGGCGGCTGTTGGCCGTCGTTGTGATCCGGCTGGGTGGATACATGCACGACAGATCGTTCGGCGACAGCACGTGGTGGTAGTACGTCGTCGTATGGTCTGGAGCAAGCCACGAAACGCCGCCGTTGGACTTCCCCTGCTTCGAGAGATCGGTGATATCCGTGGCACGGCACATCGTATAAGCTTCGTTCGCATCGGCGGGATAAGTCCCCGGCTGGAACGTGTCACTCCTGCGTGTGCTGATCCCGTTGCTTCCGTCGCCCAAACAACGCTCAGACACCATCACCGTATTGCTCGTTCCATCGGTGATGTCGCCCAATCCGACGAAACTGTCTTGGAACATCACACCATCCGGCATCGGCATCCCATAGTTGGTGCTGCCAACAGTCGTGCCCGGCAGCGAATTCCCGATGATGGTTCCATAGTTCGTGTAGTAATTGTTACGACCGCCAGCGACCGCCTGCATGGTGTCTTAATCCGACGGACAGCGAAAAGCGGGAACCGTATAAGCATACGGTACCGCATTGGTTGGATCCGTTGATTTCCCGTTGAAGTTGATCTGATTAAAGAGGGGTGCCTGATCTAGCTGAGCCAGAATTCGAGCCTGAGCCGGAAAGTTGGTGGGAGCCGCGGCCGAACTCGTGTTCTTCGCCATCGGCAGGCCGCGATAGGTGTCGTGGTAGTTGTGGAATGCCAGCCCCAACTGCTTCAAGTTGTTCTTGCATTGAGTACGGCGAGCCGCCTCGCGGGCCTGTTGGACTGCCGGCAATAGCAGAGCGATTAAGACAGCAATAATGGCGATGACGACCAGCAGTTCGATCAGCGTAAATCCGCTTCGACGAGTTCTTAAAGACATGGTGATTCCTCCAAAAGCATCCGACAATGAATCGCGCGATCGCGCGAAGAAAATGACGATACACGGGCCCGCGAATGTGCATGGCAGAAGTTGATGGCGCAGCAGGCCACACTTTCTGACCGGGTCACCGACAGTCGCTGAGAGGTGCCAAGTTGAGGACCGCGGGTAGGTGGAGGGCGATCGAGTCGCGCTCTTACCTGTCTTCATCCCGCGGTCGGCCCACGCCAAATAAGCCAGAAGCCTTTTTGGCGAAGCTTATCGCAACCGGCACATCAGCACGCAGTTACGCAACCTGCGGCGGGCGGAAGATGCCACCGACAAAACCCGTGATCGGGTGGTCGGTATTGGCAATTCGGTCGCAAGAGAAATCATCTGCACTCGTCAGTGCAGCGACAACCATCAAGATGGCATCGCTGGAGACGGGAACAGGAACCGACTTAGCCGGAGCGACAGGAGTTTGACGATTCTGCTGACATTGCGGTCCCGTACACTTTGGTCGGGGAGTTGGACCGCGGTCCTGATCCGCCCTCGGCATACCGACAGGACTATCGGAACGAATGGCGACTGCCGGACTGTGGCCGTGCAGATAATCACCGCAGGTGGCCCATGCTGGACGAGCATCGCAAGCCAGAAACGCCAACAAGCACAACGATAGCAAGCTACCGCGCGTGATGTATCGAATCGGCGCTGAAGTGCGTCGGGCGATCATTTCACAGTGCCAGGGTTTCGGGATTCAACTCGCGAAAGCGTCCACGACTGATGTCAGAATGGGTTTCGAATTCGTCGGCATTTCACTGAATATTCTTGCGAAGATGCCAAGACAGAGTACAGAACTCCGTTTCAGAAATGCAAGAGCGATCCACAGACCTGTCCCCTTTTGTCGAGAGATGCGGCCGTTCAGGGGATCTCGGCGACCCTGCGGATTCGTCTTGGCGGTGACTTTCTGCGTGCGTGTTGACGATGTTCCAAGGCCGCCGCAAACTTCACCAGTCGAGACCGAAGTCCGTGGAATGATCGACGATGGGGATCCTCTTTAGTCATGTTGCCTTGCTCGCCCAAGCCAAGCAAGCCGGGGCTTGTTTTGATCGTGTACTGACGATCGGCCATCAGCAGAGCTATTTGTCGCAATCCCAGATTCAACGGCTGGCGACGCGGTACGGTCCGCAACTGGACGCGACGGCACTGGCTCGGGAAAAATACGTAGACGATCTCTTCAAATCATTCCTCGGTGCGAGCGTTGTCCAGTCGCTCGACTACTCGGACTTTGAAGGGAGTGAGATTGTTCATGACATGAATATTCCGATCTGCGCGGCTCTACATGACCAATTCGATGTCGTGATCGATGGCGGTTCGCTGGAACACATCTTTAATTTTCCGTTGGCGATTGCGAACTGCATGAAGCTGGTCAAGCCGGGTGGCAGCCTGTTCGTCTTCACGATGGCCAACAATCACGCTGGCCACGGTTTCTATCAGTTCAGCCCTGAACTGTTTTTCCGCATCCTGCAGCCCGAGAACGGATTCGAAGTCCGCCATGTCATCCTGGAGGAGCACCGCTATCCGGGAGCGGAACTCGGCCATCAAACGCAGTGCTACTCAGTCGTTGATCCGGCGTTGTTGAAGACTCGTGTCGGGCTCGTTTCCAAGTCGCCAGTCATGATGATGGTCCACGCGACAAAGACGGCGACGGTGCCACTCTTCGCCAAGTCGCCGATTCAATCTGATTATGCGACGGCCTATCAAAGTGGCGATAAGCGGGCCGATGCAACGCCGACTTCACGTTCGGTCTATCAAGCGTGTCGACGACTCGCACGAGCTTGTTATCGCGCCTTACCGATCCGTTGGCAGCATTATGTCGACGGCCAGCGCCAGTTGCGGCACTACTCATTCTCCAACAAGCAGTTTTACCAGCGCTGGGATCCCATCTGAATCACGTTTCCACATCGTCACGGACGCTGAATTCCAGCTTCCAGCGACCACTGCCGCGCGTGCTGACACACCACAGTTCTAACAAGCCAAGTTCCGTGATCTTCGTGTGGAACTGCACGGGAACATAGTTGTCATCGAGCGCTTCGTCCTTGGGCAGAGTGGCTTCCAGGGAATCGGTTTCCGAGAGTTCGTCGTCAGTCCAGCGCTGCAGTCGCACTCCAGCGTCATCGTCTTTTCGAGTGGACGAGCTAAAGAATCGGAAGTGAGCCGGCGTGCCGACAATCAGGCCGATCGCTTCCGATGGCACATCGACTTCGGTTCCTTCTTCCATCCCAAACGGAACGACGCAGAGGGCTCGCAGCGGACGAGGAGCCCCCGGGATCGCCAAGCCTGCGGATTCGATACCAACATAGTACGACCGGGCCGCCCCACCTCGAATGCGGACTCCCCCATTGGTCTTGGCCCAGCCGTAGTAGGCGGCTCCACGAGCGACCGCGTAATCGAGATCATGCGTTCCTTCGAGCGTCTGTGGCACCGAGTCAGGGAACCAGGTCTTCAAGGTTTCCAGCAATCGATCTCGCAATGGATCGGCCTTGAACACACCGCCATTGAACAGGATATATGTTGGTCGAGCGGGTTGGCCTTCGGCCTCACCGTGGTTTTGCAGGAACGCCGCCAGATGCTTGGTGACGGCGGTGTCCGCTTCGTAGGGCAGTCCCAATTCCTGAAAGCCCGAGGCGCGTTGACGAGCGGGTCGATCTTCCACGCTGCAGGTCGGGAAAAAGCCGTTGATCAGCAGATCCATCGTCGCATCGCGCGGGACATCGACCGTAACCGTGCCGCCAATCAGCTTGCTGCCGCGACCCAGGATTGAGACTGGATGCTTCTTCGGGCCATCGGGTGCCATCAACGCTTCTTTGGCCAAACGGCACGCATGCCACAGAGAAACGGATTGCCAAGGATCGAGGTTGACTCCCTTTTTCGCAAACAAGCCGGCGACATAGTGAGCGAGCGCCAAGTCCATGTTGTCGCCGCCCACCAGCAGATGATTGCCAACAGCGATTCGCTTCAGGATGAGCTCGCCAGCTTCTTCAGCAACGCCCACCAACGTGAGATCGGTAGTTCCTCCGCCCACGTCACAGACGAGCAGCGTGTCGCCAACCTTCAGCACCTTGCGCCAGCGTTCGCCGATCGCAGTGAGCCACGAATAGACCGCCGCCTGCGGTTCTTCGAGCAATACCATGCCGTCTGGGAGTCCGGCCAGCGATGCCGCTTCGCGCGTGAGTTCGCGAGCACTCGCATCGAACGACGCCGGGACAGTGAGCACCACTTGTTGTTCGGCAATCGGGTCATTCGGAAACGCATCGTGCCACGCAGCGACCAGATGCTCGAGATAACGACGAGCGGCCGTCACGGGGCTCACCTTGGGAACATCGTCGCCAGCTCCCCACGGCAGGATCGCCTGATGCCGATCGACGCGGCTATGCCCGAGCCACGACTTCGCCGCGCCCACTGTTCGTTCAGGCAACTCGGCCGACTGACGCCGGGCCATCTCACCCACGGCGAATTCTCGATCGGTCGCCCATGGCAAGTCGTACGCACCCGACGACGCTTCCAGTTTGTTGGCGAGATACAAGAACGACGGCAACAGATTCCGGTTCTCAACAGTCGCCGGCGCGACCAATTGAGGAACAGGCAACAACTTGACATCGGGCCGATCCGCATCGAGCGCGGCGTATGCCAGAGCGCTGTTCGTGGTTCCGAGGTCAATTCCGACAATATACTTGGCTGGCATAGATTCAGATTCAGTTAAAGGCAGATTTCAGATTTCGAAGCGTGGACGGCTGGCATCAGTGAAGGCCACGGTCGTGTATTTCAATTTGCGGTGTGAACTCGTTTCATCCTAGCTCAACTTCCGCCGGCGCAATTGTCTTCGCGGCGGAGTCGCTTCCGGTGAACTGCGGCAACTCGCAACGACTCGCTTCCCAGCCGTGATGTCGCAACGTTCCGCGGAATGGAGCTTCACCCGCAACTTTACCGGTCAACCGATAACGAGCCGCATCGAAGCCTGCGGGAACTTCCACGGCCGCGCCTTCTTCGTCGCTGACGACCGCACGGAGCGAGAATAGCCGGTCTAGCACCTTGGCAGCGTCTTGATGGATCGCTCGCACGGCTGCGCCGACTTGATCGTCGGTGTAACCGGAGAGATCTTCTTTCAGGAAGTCGACCAGTCGTGCTTCGCGTTGTAAGGTGGCCAGAAGCGTGACAGCTTCGCTTTGATTGGGTCGTTTCGGTTCCGGACGGGGTCGCTCTTCGGCCTTGGGGGCAGGAGCGGGCTGAACGGGGGCTGGCTCGGGTGCGGCGAGTCCTACCAAAGCTCGATCAACGCGCGACGCTACTTCGCCGTTGAACAGCACCTTAAAGAACACTCGAAACGCAAGCAAAATCCGGCCCATGAAGGGTCTCTCCCGATGTCATAATCAGTCGTGCAAACCCCAAGTAGCGCGGGTGAAATCGCAATTGTCAACCAAGTCCGCCGAACAGACTGGCAATCACCTATCTGAAGAGTCTGTGAAACATGTTGCATTCGGTAGACGCTGTGCGTTTCCGCGCGTAGAGTCATTCACGTCTACAATCTGTCGCTCGAAAGCTGAGGCCTTTTCATCAAGCCTTTGCACCCCGCACGCTGTGTGTGCGAATGCCATTGAATACCAGAACAACCGAAAGTTGATCACGCGATGAAAGTTCAGCAGTTCCTTGACCATCACGGTCTGAAACAGAATCCGTTCAGCCAGGAAGATGCTCAGACCGACCCGCTATTCCAGCAATTCTGCGCCCGCGGAACCTTCCACCCCGCCTGGGACAAGATTTACGGCGACCCTGCCACACCGTCCACGGCCGTCGTCTTCGGTGAAAAGGGAAGTGGTAAAACCGCGCTGCGGCTGCAGATCGTTGAACACACGGCCGAACACAACAAAGCAAATCCCGACAATCGCGTCTTCATTATCGAGTACGATGACTTCAATCCATTCTTGGATTGTTTCAACGAAAAGATGGCCTGGCCCGGCGGGACACCCGAACGGACCCTGACCAAATGGCGGCTGTGGGATCACATCGACTGCATCCTATCGATCGCGGTGACGCGTTTGATTGATGATGTGCTCGATGAACGAACTCACGGCGCGCCGCAGCCGTTTGAAGTCGTCGGCGACAAGTTGCAGAACATGACGCGTTCCCAGAAGCGCGATCTGCTGCTGCTGGCTGCGTTCTACGACCGCAGCACGCATGTCAGTCCGCAGCATCGCTGGACCAGCCTGCGTCGCAAGCTGCGATTCCAGAACTGGAAGACCTGGTGGCAATTGGGTCTGGGGGCAGGGGTGTCGCTGGGACTGTTCGGGTTGCTCGCGCAACTCGGCAGTTTGAAGCAGTTTGGACAGTGGTGGACCTGGGTCATCCTGATCGCAGCCTGGGCTCCTTTCTTGTACAAGCATGGCCAATTGACGTGGCTGAGCTGGAAGATCAAGCGCCAGGTCCGAGTGCTCGATCGTCACGTCAATCCGCTGCGTGAAGTCTTGTCGGGATTTGAAGCGGGCGATCTGATCGGTCAACCGCTGCCCGCTCGCGAACGCAGCGACGATCGTTACGAATTACTCGGCAAGCTGCTGGCGATTCTGAAGTCGCTGGGATTTACCTCCGTCACGGTGCTGGTCGACCGCGTCGACGAACCGCATCTGATCAACGGTTCGCCTGATCGGATGAAGGCATTCCTGTGGCCGATGTTCGATAACAAGTTCCTCAAGCTGGCGGGACTCGGCTTCAAGCTGCTGCTGCCGGTCGAAGTCAGCTTCTATCTGGCGAAGGAAGACAAAGAGTTCTACGAGCGGTCTCGCTTAGACAAGCAGAACCTGATCCGCTCGCTCGAATGGACTGGCGAATCGCTCTACGATCTGGCCAATGATCGCATCCGCGCCAGCAATCCTCAGAATCAGGCTGCGGCATCGAAGCTGAAGTCGTGGTTTGACGATTCCATCAGCGAGCCTGAACTGGTCAGCACGTTGGCTCGATTGCGAGTCCCCCGGCACCTGTTCAAGTTCCTGCACCGACTGCTAGTTGAACACTGTCACCGCTATACCGACGAATCGCCCAAATGGCAGATCAGTCGCGAGACGCTGCAGTCGACTCTGGCTGTCTACATGCGGGATCTGGAAGCCTACGATCGCGGCCTGGGAACGGGTTGAGATCTTGCGGGCCCTGACCTCATCAGGGCCATGTTCTTCAAGGACATGGCCCTGTGTCATTCACGGCACTCCCAATGTTGTTAGAATCGCCGCGTGGCATTCTATGACGATTCAACGGGAGGGTGGCTCGATGTCGCGTTTTGCATGGTCTATGGTTGTCTTCGGAGTTCTGCTGGCGTTGCCTGCGTTGGTCAATGCGGCCGGGCCTGAGCCCATTCTCATCTGGCCGCATGGGGCTCCCAACGCCGCAGGGGATGAAGAACGCGACAAGCCTGAACTTCGAGCCTACTTGCCTGCCAAAGACAAGGCGACCGGCGCGGCCATCGTGATTTGTCCTGGTGGCGGATATGGCGCTCTGGCGACCGATCACGAAGGGCATCAAGTCGCCAAGTGGGCCAATTCGATTGGTGTCGCGGGCTTCGTGCTGAAATACCGCCTGGCACCTCGCTATCGCCATCCGGCCCCACTGCAAGACGCTCAGCGAGCGATCCGCTACGTCCGTGCGAATGCCGAGAAACTCGGTGTCGCTACTAACCGGATTGGGATCCTGGGGTTCTCGGCCGGCGGACATCTCGCTTCCACGGCGGCGACCCATTTTGATGAAGGAAATAAAGCGAGCACCGACCCCGTCGCTCAACAAAGTTCGCGCCCCGACTTTGCGGTTCTTTGCTATCCCGTGATTAGCCTGACCGAGAAGTTTGCACATACCGGATCGGCCAAGAATCTCTTGGGTGATCAGGCGACGCCTGAACTCTTGGAGAATCTCTCCAACGACAAACAGGTCACGCCGCAGACCCCACCGACCTTCCTGTTTCACACCGGTGAGGATTCAGGTGTCCCCGTCGAAAACAGTCTGGCGTTCTATGCGGCCTGTCGAAAAGCAAAAGTCCCCGCCGAATTGCACGTCTATCAGAACGGGCCTCACGGTGTCGGTCTCGCCCCCGCCGATCCTGCGGTCTACGGCTGGAAAGATCGACTCGGTGAATGGCTGCAGGCCAACGGTTTCCTGGCTGATGTGAAGCGAGCCCCCGTCGCAGGCGAGATCACACTGAACGGCAAGCCGCTTCGCTGGGGGATGATCGCGCTCGTGCCGCAAGACAAAAACAAACCGCGAGCGTGGGCGATGGTCTCGCAAGGCAAGTATTCGATCGACGCGGCTCACGGCCCAGCACTGGGAACGAACTCCGTGATCATCTATGACCTGGGATCCGTCGAACCCAAGCCGACAATCGAAGACTTTGTGGTTTATGACAAGCTAGGTCTGATCGTCGATGTCCATGAGAGTGGCAATGCGTTCACGTTCGACCTTGGCAAGTAACCCCGTGTTTTCCGCCTGTCGGAAGTCACGATTCCGGCAGTTGGAACAGGCGGCGGGCGTTTCGTGTGGTTGCGGCGGCGACTTCTTCTTTGGAGATCCCCCGCGACTCGGCCAGGCAGGCGGCGGTCAATCGAACGTGAGCGGGTTCGTTGCGCTTGCTGCGATAGGGAGTCGGTGCGAGATACGGCGAGTCTGTCTCGACCAGCAGCCGATCCAGTGGCAGTGTCGCCGACAATTGCCGCAGCGTATCGTTCTTCTTGAATGTCAGCATGCCCGCGAACGACAGATGCATCCCCATCTCGAGGCAGGCGGCCGCTGTTTCTGCGGAGCCGCAGAACGAATGCATCGCGCCGTTGAAGGGACCGGCCGCGGCATGGTGCCGCAGCACGGCGAGCGTTTCGGCTTCGGCTTCGCGGCAATGAACGACGAACGGCAGGTTCAACTGTCGCGATAGTTCGATGTGCCGATTGAAAAACTCGATCTGCAGATCGATCGGCGCGTAGTCCCAGTATTTGTCGAGCCCCGTCTCGCCCAGACCCACGACTTTGGGGGCCTTCATCAGTTCGACGATCTGCTCCCAGTCGCCCGGCTGCGCCGCCAACACATAGTTGGGATGCAGACCCACGATTGCATAGACGCAGGAGTATTTCTGGGCGAGTTCGACGACTCGACGGCAGCTATCGAGCGTGATACCCACGGCGATCATCGTCTTCACACCGGCGTCGACAGCACGTTGAATCGTGTCGGCGCAGTCCTGCGTAAACGATTCTTCGTCCAGGTGGCAGTGTGTATCAATCCATTCCATTAAAGCGCATCTCACTTAGCTGTGGCGTCCCGCGAGCAGAACACCGCTTAGTCTAACCCTTGTTTCAACGCGACACGTAAGTGCTACCCGCACCAGCAGTCATCTCCAGGCGAAACGCCAGATCGGCTCCGCCTGAACAAGACGGCAATCAGACGCGAAGTTCGCCATAATCGCGGCACGAGCGGCTCGCGGCAAGCTGACGAGAGAAATCAACGGTTGCAGCATCTGATCAACTTCCACTTGCGGACTGCGACCGGCTTACTTTCACAGCCCTCGTTTCATTCAAGTCGACGTGACCTTCGTTTGATATTCAGGTGATTCCATCCACTCATCCAAGCTCAATTCGATAAACCGCTGGATCGGAATCGTCGTCACGCCCATTATCGCAGTGACCATGATAAAGCCGGGCCAGATCGGAAAGTTGATCCAGATCACGGCGCAAAAGACGACCAGAGCCAGGAATCCCAGCATCTGACTGGGGCCACTCCACCAGTGCTTGGCAGTGACATAGTAAATCGCAGACACCTGGCATAGTAGCACTCCCGCCAAGGCGGCAATGACGCCCGTCATGAAAATGACCGTCGGATCGCGAAGGGCAGCAAAAGCAATGGCGATACCGATCGGCAGTGCGGCCAGTTGATGTTCCCAGCAGATCGCTCGAGCCTTGGCCCAGAGGACAGTGGATCGATCAATCGGCAATAGCATCAGGTCGTGCCAGGTCTTCTGTCGAAATTCGGCCGAGAGCAACGAATCGAATCGAACCGCGAACAGGATCGGACAGGCACACTCGGCCATAATCCCAATTGCCAGGGGAAAAGTGGTGTTCCATTGCAGCAGCGCCGAAAAGACGACCACATTCGCCAGCAGGAAGTAGACCACGTTCCAGCTTCGCTGCGATCGCAACCCGATCAACACGTAGGCGTCCTTCCAATAAAGCGGGGCCGCTCCACATCGGGGTCGTCCGGTGACGACAGAGCCCTCACTCACTTCTGACGACTCCGCGTGATCGGTACTCGTCAGCGAGCGGAAGCGATTGATCATGATGACTGCGGCGTAGCGAAAGATGCAGCACGCTGCCAGGAAATGCATCCAGTAAGAGGGTGACAAGGGATCAAATAATTCGGGAGCCGAACTGATCCGCAGGATCACCATGACGGGTGCCGACTGCCACGGCAAATCGGTTAGGCTTCTCCACCACGACGTATGCGGGGCGGACCAGTCTCCCGTCGCAAGCCAGGTCACGACGAGGATCGCTAGTGCCGTCAACCAGAACAACAGGTGATACAGCAGCATCAGGATAAACGTTGTCATCGCGGCCGTGGTCGACGTGTTTGCGCTTTCAGTCGAAATCACTCCGGCCAGTGCGGCCATGCTGGCTGTCAGCAGAGTCAACATCAGTAGTCCCCAACCATACGCAGCAAGTTGAGCCATGTTCGCTCCGCCCAATGTCATGGTAAAATAGACGAGCGGAGTCAGCACCAGCACCGAGCAGGCGATCGTGACCCAACGAGCCAACGATTTGCAGCAGAGCAACGCCAGCGGACCGATT
Source organism: uncultured Schlesneria sp. (assembly GCA_903840265.1). Lineage (GTDB taxonomy): Bacteria > Planctomycetota > Planctomycetia > Planctomycetales > Planctomycetaceae > Schlesneria. The sequence continues at coordinate 84,085 of CAIMFH010000021.1, forward strand.
CCCGTCAATCGGACAAGTTCGCGTAGTTCGCTGGAAACCTCCCAGCAGATGGCTTGCGCGGCATGAGTCGCTCCACCACCAAGAATCAGCAGCACGGCGATCGCGAATAAAACTCGCAGGCCATCGCGACCCTGATTTGCATACCAATGATCGGACCAGAACAGGTAGCAAAACAGACTGATTAACAAAAGTGGGGCGACGAGGAAGATTTGAGGCAGGATAAAAAAGGCTTCGCGTCGCAGGCACCATTCCCAAAGTACCGCGATCCGCTGCCGGTAAGTCAGTGCGTAACCTGAGCCGGAATTGCTCGGAGCGTCTGCAATGGAGAGAGTGCTCATGCGAATCAACTCAAAGGGCGGCCGATAGATGTGTCTGTCGTTTCAATCGTATCGCCCAGGTCTCTGTAACGACATTCGTCGCGTGATATCAAATCCGAGACGAGGCGATGTCGCGAGAAATTCTTCGCCGCATTTTGCTGATCCCCCAAAATTCTGTTAGGAGGACAATTGATTCGGATGTAAAATAGAGGTGACGGACGACTGAGGAGACGAGAATGGCTGCGGTAAAAGCTCAGTAGAGTCTGTCAACCTCTGTTCGTGTTTGCTTTGATTTGGCAGCCATAACTCGTAGGGAGGGCGTTGTCGGCGTCAGCGGATTTCGCGATACGTTTTGAAGGTTTCGCCCGGGTTTATCCCGAAGGTCTTCACCTCAAATCCTGTTAACGGGGAATCACGATCCAAAACTCGCCGTAAAGCCCGATGAAAGGCCACCCTCTGGTGGCCTTTCTTTTTTTGCACAAGGCGCGGACGTGGAACGATAGGCAGGGTTCACGTAGATGCGGTATCCTGCGGAAAACAATCCGATCTCTCTGAGTGAAGCCCGCCATGAACGCTACTGAACTCCGCGCCAAACAAGCTCCCTTCAAGAATAAGTATCGCGACGATCCTGCATCGGCACTGGTCACGTTGCGAGCCGTCGGGCGGCTGGATATCGACAGCGTCACCTGCCAGCTCGATCTGCATCCAAATCCCTCCTGTGCCGGATTGCATCCGCTCACAGGTGGCGACGGCAGCGGAGCCTGCTCGGCCGAGATGCTGCTGCATGCGCTCGTTGGCTGTGCGGGAGTCACACTGGGTGCGGTTGCTACCGCAATGGAAATCGCGATTCGTACCGGTTCGATCACAGCCGAAGGAGACGTTGATTTTCGCGGCACGCTGGGGATCAGTCGCGACGTACCAATCGGCTTTCAAGAGATTCGTTTGAAGTTCGATCTGGATTCAGACGCGCCACCAGAAAAACTGGCCAAGCTGATCGAGCTGACCGAGCGATACTGCGTCGTGTATCAGACGCTGAAGAATTCGCCTCGATTGGTGCAGGCCGACTAGGCTTGCTGTAGTGCTTATTCGTGGGATGGGCTTCCAACCCGTCGCTTTGGCTTCGGCCTTTGAGCTGAGTTTTTGTCTTCGTGGCACATCGTGCGCTGCGAAGAAAGACGGGTTGGAACCCCGCCCCACGAAAGAAAGCCACGTCACTTCGCAAGAGATTGACATTGAACACGGCGTTCGCTGGAATGAATGCGGAGCCAGACATCGACTGTGATGGCCCGTTCTACTCTTCTCGATCATCTGACGTTCTCGTCCATTTAGGGGGCCACCTTGATGTCGATGAAACTTTTCATGTCAGCGGCCTTGATCGGTACGCTCCTTAGTATGCAGGTGTTCGCCCAGGACAAGGCACCCGCTGCTGCCGGGGGAAAATCGGAACCGGCGGCAGAGAAAGAGACCTCGGCTAAGAAGGATGAACCGGTAACGAAGCCCACCGCCAAGCCAGTTTCTAAAGCCGGTAAGACACCACCCGCCAAGCCGCTGGATAAGCGAACAGGAGCGACGAGTGGAAAGGGTGGCTCAGCAGCAGCCGATGGCACCGCACCTGGGGCAGGGGGTGATCCCGCGTCAGATTCCTCTGCCAGCAAGACGGGGACAGCAAACGGCGTTGCTGCGGAACCCAACTGGCAGTTCGAAGAAATCGCCTTGCAACCCTACGGCACCACAGGGTTCACCCGCGATAAGATCAGTCTGAATCCACCGGACGGCCATTCGTTCGTTGAAGTCCGGTTTCGAGTGACCGCCCTGCGCCCCGATCCGAAGGCGATCGACAACTACGCGAAGGTGTGGAAGAACGTCAATCGGAAAGACCTGACGCAACGTTCGAAGCTCGGCGCCCGCGCGTTTGAAATGAGGCACCTCGCACTCACGGATTCTGCGGGAGTCCGATACCAAGCCCTTTGGAATCTGGACGAGGCCGTGCGGTACAACGTCTACACGGCCGAGATCCAGCAGAACAGCACCAGTCAGACTCACCAAGGATTCTGGAAGGCCAACAACGCGGCCAACACGCCCTATAAGTGGGTCGACTCGGAACAATCATTCCTCACCAGGACGATCCGGCCTCCCAATCGACCGGCCATTGTCGAGCAGGTCACGTATTTCTCGGGCATTCTGGAAGTCGCAAATGCAGTCGATGTCAACTTCCTGTTCGGCATCCCCAACTCGGTTGATCGAGAATCGCTGAGTCTGGTCTATGAATCGCGACCGTATGCGATGAAGCGGACGACGGTGCCGTAGAGGCTCACTTCATCTTCCCATCCACGGGGGGGCATGACAGAGCTGGCGAGCTGAGCGCAATAAAAACGCCCTGCGTTCGTAACGCAAGGCGTTCAGCCAGTCTGTTGAGGGATCGACCCACCGGCTTGCTCGCCAGCACCGGTCGACGGATGCGAACATCACATCGGCCGCTGTTGTACTGGCGGGTTTACTCGTTTGTGTTTGACACTGGAATTATTTCACCTGTCTCATCGGGGTCAACCGCTTTTCACGACTTCGATGACTTACTCGGCACTTTGGCTCCCTGCTTACGAGCCTTCGACAGGCCAATCGCGATCGCCTGCTTCTTGCTCTTCACCGGTTCCTTCGATTTGCCGCTGTGTAGTTCACCATGTTTCATTTCTTCCATGGCATGCTTCACTTCGGTTCCCGCCTTCTTACCATACTTCGCCATGATTTCCTCCGTGCGGACAAGCCGCTTCGTTCATGCCTGAGCTTCGACGTTGATTTCAGACTCTGCCAATTCGGTGAGCTTCTGGTCCGCGGCCTTTTCTTCGTCGAGCGTCGCCTGCAGTAGTTCTTCGATGTCGCCGTGCCCCAGCAACCTGGCGAACGAGATCAATGTGCCATAAGTGGCGATCTCGTAGTGTTCCACTTTGTTGGCAGCCGCGATGATTGCGGCATCTCGAACGGCATCTTCAAAGTCGTCTTCCAGGACTTCAGCACCCTCTTCAACCAGTCCTTCCATGGCGGCACATTTGATGCCCCGCGCGCCGACCTCCAATAGCTGAAACACCTGCTCCAGCCGTTCCACTTGACCATGCGTTTCCTGCAGATGATCCAGGATTGCTGTTCGCAGATTTTCAGACGTGGCCCCTTTGGCCATCTTCGGTAACGCTTTGACCAATTGCTTCTCGGCGTTGTAGATGTCCTTCAAGTTGTGAAGGAACAGGTCATCGAGGGTCTTTTTACTCTTCATGGTTGGATCCTTGAGGTATGGACGAGTGTGAGCGACATGCTAATAGCGCAGGCATTTTCTGTTCCAAAATTGCGCCTTTAAAACTGCGGCCTGACGTTGAAGCGGAATCCATCTCAAGGCGGCGTTCCCAAGGACCGACGGATACGAACAGCGATCTCTCACGCCTCATCGTCCATGATTTCATGGCCTGCGCGTGGACCACACGTTGTGACTGGTCCGCGACCAAGTCGCTAGAACAAAAGACACCTCACCATTCGGCCCGCCAAGTGACGAATGAGAAGGAGTTAGTCATTCTGTTGATCACCCGCTCTCGCCAAGAGATTGGCTACCTCTCTCCTCCAACGGAATGACGGAGGCGCAGCGATGATGCCGTCAACTGTTCGTACTGCTGCAGCGACCCACCTGAATGGTTACGATAATTCTCTTCCTGAGAATTGTCCTCCCCGGCACCGGATCACTTCGATGAGAAATAGCGGTTGGTGGCTTGTGGTCGCATTCGTTTTCGGGGGCCTCGACAACACGACCTGGGGCGATGAGTTGCCCGTGATCTCGATCTGGACCGGGCAGGCTCCTGGTGAAACTGGCGACTTTGGCCCGGAGGTGGCTCAACCCAACAAGCCGGACGAGCAACCTCCGGTAATTCGGCTGACCAATGTCAGTCAACCGACTCTAACAGTGATGGTGCCACCGAAAGAGCGGCGAAACGGCACGGCGGTCGTGATCTGTCCCGGCGGAGGTTTCAGTATCCTCGCGTGGAACAAAGAGGGCTTGGAAGTGGCCGAGTGGTTCAATTCGATCGGCATCACGGCCTTTGTCCTGAAATATCGCAGCCCGACATCGAAACGCCAGATCCCCTGGCTGGCACCCGCTCAGGATGCTCAACGAGCGATCCGGATCGTCCGTAGTCGCGCGGCCGAATGGGACTTGAAGCCCGACCGGATTGGCCTGCTGGGATTTTCCGCGGGCGGCTCGACCGCGGCCAATGCGGCCATTAAATCAGAAACTCGCCTGTATGACGCTATCGACGACACCGACCAATTGTCCTGTCGACCCGACTTCGTCGCGTTGATCTACCCCGCCTACTTGGTGGATAAGCAGGGCCAACTGAAGCCTGATCTGATCGTCACCAAGCAGACACCTCCCATGTTCCTGGCCCACGCGTTTAACGATGGAATCACCTGCGAAAACAGCGTGCAATTATTTTTGGCCTTGAAGAAAGCTGGAGTCGCATCGGACTTACACCTCTACTCCACTGGAGGACACGGTTTCGGCCTGCGACCCAGCGAGCATGCCGCATCGACCTGGCCCAAGCGATGTGAAGATTGGCTCAACGGACTGTATCGTTGATGCATCCAACGATTCGTCATCGGCGATAAATCGAAACGGAAGGAAGATCGATCATGTTGATACGACACTTCTTGACAGGCACTATTTTAGTACTGAGCCTGACCTGCCCGGTTAGGGCGGACGACCCAATCTCGTTGCCAATGTTCGCTGGCGGCTCGCAGATTACTCGCGACAACGCCGAACGGATTGAGTTGGCGCTGCGAAGCCCAGCCGAATGCGGTTTCGTTGATGAATCCCTCGAAAAGGCAATCACGACACTCGGTCAGCGACACCACATCGAGACTTGGATTGATAAACAAGCGCTCCAAGATGAGGGCGTGGCGAGTGACCAACAGGTCACACTTGTGAAGTCGGGGATCTCGTTGGAAACAACGTTGGAGCTCCTGCTGCACCCGCTGGGCCTAACCTTTGTAAGCGAAGACGGTGTCTTGAAGATCACCACACAAACAACAGGGTGCGAAATCATGTCGACGCGAATTTACCCCGTTGGTGATCTCGTGGGGACGAATTACAAAGTCTTGTCGCAGCTCGTGATCGACAACACAAGTGGTCAGTGGGTCAGCATCGACCAGGAAGGAGGCATCATCACTCCTTTCCCGCGATCGAGATCGCTTATCATTCGCCAGACTTACAAAGTTCATCGCGAGATCGAAGGGCTGCTCACCGCGCTCCGCCAGGCCAAGAAAATGCAAGTCAGCTCGCTGCCGATCAGATCAACTGATCCTCACAGATTGAACGCCGCCGAAGCTTCGACAAAGATTCGGCCGACACAGCGGACGCAACAACGGAGTCCCTCCCCCGTCACTCAACCGACACGGATGTGGTCGGCAGGTGGATAGCCAACGAAGATGCCTTGATATCGACGACTAATGTCCCTCTAAACGACCGTGCGCGATTCCTCCCATCACCTCACGAGATGTTTGAATGCGATCTCCTTCACATTGGTCTAGCTGGCTGACAATCACGCTGGTATTCGGCCTGATCATCGCGCCGCTCCGCTTGTGGGCTGCGGACAAACCGACCACGAGTCGTCCCAACATCGTGCTGATCTATGCAGACGACATCGGCTACGGCGATTTCAGTTGCTATGGAGCCACCAAGATCGCAACGCCGAATGTCGATCGTGTGGCTCGCGAGGGACTGCGCTTTACCGACGGGCACTGTGCATCCGCCACCTGCACACCGTCGCGATATGCGATGCTCACCGGTGAATATGCCTGGCGAAAGAAGGGAACCGGCGTTCTGCCGGGCGATGCATCGCTCATCATCGAACCAGGTCGAGTGACCCTGGCATCGATCTTGAAACAAGCCAAGTATCACACCGGGGTCGTCGGCAAGTGGCATCTGGGCCTGGGGAACGCGGGCATGAATTGGAACGGCGACATCTCGCCCGGGCCACTCGATCTGGGCTTTGACGAATGCTTCCTGATGCCCGCCACGGGCGATCGAGTCCCCTGCGTCTACGTCGAGAACAAGCGAGTCCTCGATCTGGACTCGACTGATCCAATTCAAGTGCGATTCGGCCAGAAGATCGGCCAGGAACCGACTGGCAGAGAACATCCCGAACTGTTGACGATGCATCCCAGCCACGGACATGACCAGACGATCATCAACGGTGTCAGTCGCATCGGGTTCATGACCGGTGGCAAGGCCGCACGCTGGGTCGATCAAGACATGGCCGACACGTTTGTCGACCGAGCGAAGTCGTTCATCACGCGGCACGTCGAAGCGGACGCTCAGCAACCGTTCTTCCTCTACTTCGCCACGCACGATGTCCATGTCCCGCGATTGCCTCACGCACGGTTCCTCGGCAAGAGCGGACTGGGCCCCCGCGGAGACGCACTGCTTGAATTCGACTGGTGCGTCGGTGAACTGCTGGATCTGCTCGACAAGCAACATCTCACGGACAACACGATGGTCATCATCACCAGCGACAACGGGCCCGTCGTTGACGATGGTTATAAGGATGAGGCCGTTGAAAAGCTGAGCGGCCATCGTCCCGCCGGTCCGCTACGAGGTGGCAAGTACAGTAACTTCGAAGCAGGGACTCGAGTCCCATTCCTCGTTAGCTGGCCCGGTCGCATCAAGCCCGGTGTCTCAGACGCACTCGTCTGCCAAGTCGACTTCCCGGCGACCTTTGCGGCCTTGACTGGAAGCACTTTCGACAAGACGACAGCGCGCGACAGCCAGAACATATTGCCCGCACTATTGGGCGATTCCCAAACCGGCCGACAAACGTTGGTCGAACATGCCGGAGTGCTCTCGTTGCGTCAGGGAACGTGGAAGCTGATCGAAAAAGGGAAGGGCCCCGCGCGAAATGCCGCGACCAACACCGACCTTGGAAATCATGAAGCGGCGCAACTCTACGACCTGAAGGCGGACATTGGAGAGACCACTAACGTGGCCGACACTCACCCCGACAAAGTGTCGGAGATGCTCTCGATCCTCGAATCAATCCGCGAAGCCAAATGATTCCTCTCGAGCGCCGCCAATCTCGCTTCCTGTAGCGAATCTCGCCAAGAGATTGGGTGAAGTCGATGTGCAACCAACCTCGATTGCCGCTCGCCCAAGGTCTGGGCGATCTTTGCGACAATGCGCTAATACGTCCGCGATACGAGATACACCACGATCGCGGCGATGGCGACGAATGCTGCCAGGCTTACGACATTTTGACGCACTAGATCAGCGCCACTTGACGAGTTGGACTCGGTCGGACTTTGCCGAGCGAAGACCGCATGGCGTGGATTCAATGGCAACATCTCATCGGTCAGATTTGTTGACATCACGCTTTCCTTTCATTCAACCTCGAACATCAGATCCCTAATGGGGATACTGGCGGCGATATAAAACCTTTCATGAAAAATGACAAGACTTCTATTGTGAGTCTATTTTCTCCAGCTTCGCCCCCCCCCCTCGCCCTCGAAGGACATTCGAGCCGTGGGACATTTCCACGGCCGGTCAAACTGACGCTAAAAGTTCATCCATGTCAAGGATTTGCTACAATCCGTTGGTCCAATTCCTGTCTGAGCACATCCGCGCTTCCATTGCTGTAAGGGTCTGCGACTTCAACAAGACTGCATTCAGGAAGGCCACGCATCATGCATCCCGCCGCTCATCTTCGATCGTCCCTGACCATCAGCCACGTCTTATTTTTCGTGGTCGGCCTCACTGTGACTGCAATCGTCGGCGCAGAACAACCGTTGCCGGAACAGGGCTCGACAGCAGCCCCAGGTGATGTCTTGGCGGCCTCCCAGGCCAATGGTCGTTTTGCGATTGATTTGTATCATCGACTGGCCGAGGAGGAATCTGGCAAAAACATGTTCCTCTCGCCGTTCTCGGTTTCCCTCGCGCTGACGATGACTGCCGAGGGTGCTGTCGATCAGACCCTCGACCAGATGACCGATGTCCTGCACATCACTAAAGGGGACTTGGCAAGGATTCATCCGGGCCAACACGCACTGCAACGCTCGGCGATTCCTCAAGTCCCGCCAGAAGTCGTCAAGCGTCTCACCACGCTGCGGGCTCAATTGAAAGGAGCCAACTATCGCACCAAGGCGTTCGAGATCGTGCAGCAATTCCGTGAAGCAGAGGCATCATCCGAGACCGGACAGAAGCTCGCGGATGAAATCAACGCGCTCTTGAAGCGGACCTCGGCTTACGAATTGCAGATTGCGAATGCACTCTGGCTGGAAAAGACGTACTCGATTCAACCGAGCTTCCTCACCGTCTTGAAGCCAAACTATGGAGCGGTCTTGTTTCCCGTCGATTTCAAGCAGCGCGCAGAACCCGTGCGTCTGCAGATCAATCAGTGGGTCGCTCAGCAGACGAACGATCGGATCCAGGATCTACTCGCTCCACGGAGCATTACGGATCAGACGACGCTGGTGATTACGAACGCGGTTTATTTCAAAGGGGACTGGGCCCAGCCCTTTGAGCCTTCACAAACCCGTCCAGAATCATTTCAGGTGTCGAACGATCAATCGATCAAGCTCAGCATGATGCGTCAGTGGAATAGGGATTCCGTCAGCTACGGCGCATTCGTCGCAAATGGGGATCTCTTCCCGACTCCCCGCGAAGTCCGTATCGATCTCAAGGACGACGACTCATCGCTCTACCCTGACAAAGACGGCCATACGATGCTGTCATTGGGCTATCAGGGCGGCAAGATCCAGATGGTGTTCCTCGTGCCGCAATCCGCGACCGGACTGGCCGATCTCGAGACTTCATTAACATACGAGAAACTCAAACGTTGGATCGATCAGTTGGAATCCCGCACCGTCGATCTTTCGATTCCAAAGTACAAACTCGAATCGACGCACCATTTGACGAAGACGTTGCAATCCTTGGGGATGGTGCGAGCTTTTGTCGATCCAGGACAGGATCCACACGGGGCACAGTTCGACAAATTGGTTGCAACTGCACGCCCCGAAGATCGTCTGTACATATCTGACGTGCTGCACAAGACGTTTGTCGAGGTCAGCGAAATCGGCACAGAAGCGGCCGCGGCCACTGCTGTCCTCACTAAATCGGCGGCCGAGCCTCGGCCGGATCTACCGAAGACGAGGCCTTTCAACCCTATCTTCAAAGCCAACAAACCATTCGTCTTTTTGATTCGTGATCGCGAAACCGCCAACATCCTGTTTATGGGGCGCTACGTCAGTCCGAAGTCATGAATGATGGTGCGCGGTTCAATTCGCACCACGTATTCGTTCGGGTGCCACGGACTTGGAGTCCTCGACATGGCCGTGTCTTCGATCCAAACATACGGCGCGCGTAGTAGTGAATCACGACCGTGATCGCATCGCGGCAAGTCCTGCGCGGGAATGACAGGAGCAGCAGTTCCAGAGAGGTCGACCGCCGTGTGAATAATCCAAGCAAGGTCGGCTGAGTCCCTAATTCTGCTTGCGTGGCAGATGAGCAACCGAGACGTTGTGGATTCCCGCCTCGGTACAAACGGACAAGGCGTCCATGACCTGCTGATACTGGCAGCGGCCGTCACCGCGGATGACGACGCTTTGCCCGGGGAATTGCGTCCGTGCCGCGGTCAGCAACGCCATCAGCCCCTCCAGCGTTTTGGTCTCACCCTTCACCGTCACCTGGCCATCGGTAGCAACGTTGACGACGATCGCATCGGGAGCGCCGGACAACGTCGAAGCCGCCATCGCACTGGGAATCTGAATATCCGTCGTCTGTTCATTCTCCGAGAAATGAGCCCCGATCATGAAGAACATGACCAGAAATAGAATGATGTCCAGCAAAGACGTCATGTTGATGGCTGGCTCTTCCAGCGGTGCCATTTTGAGAGGCATTGGTGCGATCCATGCATAAATGAGAACTGTTACTCAACTGACTTACTGCCATTTGAGCGAGTTTCGGGTGGATCGCCAACTCCAATTGACTGTAAAGTGCTAACGGGAACCTCACCGACCGCAATCGTCGATCGGCGAGGTTCATCCGATTCTGACTAGAGGCGGTAAGCCGATTCGCCATGCTCGACGATGTCCAGTCCCTCGTCTTCTGTCTTCTCATCGACCGTAAAGCCGATTGTCTTATGGATGAGCAGTCCGATGATCAGCGTACAGACAAACGCGTAAGCTCCCGTGAATAACAGTCCCTGCGCTTGCAACAACAACTGCGCTCCATTATCGACGACCGGACGGATCGCAAACACACCTACGAGCAATGCTCCCAGTGCTCCACCGACACCATGCACGCCAACGACGTCCAGCGAGTCATCATACTTGATGTACTGTTTGACATAGACGAAGAAGAAGCAGACCAGGCCACCGATCAGCCCGATCAGCAACGCACTAAACGGACTGACGTGACCGGCACAAGGGGTGATGACAACTAAGCCTGCCACCATGCCTGAAGCGAGTCCCAGCGCTGTCGGTTTACCGATCACCAGCTTTTCCGCCAGTAGCCACGAACCTGTCGCAGCACTTCCCGCAATCGCGGTCGTCGCAAACGCCAACGCAGCGACGGCACCAGCCACTGGCAGGAAATCTTTGCCCACAGCAATCGCCGAACCCGCATTGAAGCCGAACCACCCGACCATCAGGAACGCGGCCCCGATCAAAGTCCAGCCGATGCTATGTGGCATGAACTGGGCACCTGGATAACCGCGACGCTTGGGCAGGATCAAGATCAGCGCGAGTGCCGAAACACCGGCAAGAACGTGAACCACTGTTCCCCCGGCAAAATCCAGCACGCCCTTCTGGAACAGCCAGCCGTTAACGTTCCACACCCAATGACAGACGGGGTCATAGACGATGGTGGACCACAGGACGACGAACAGACACCACGGTCCGAACTTAATTCGTTCGGCCACCGCACCCACGATCAGCGCGGGGGTGATGATCGCAAACATCATCTGGAACATCGCAAACAGCAATTCGGGGATCCCGATCGGGACCGCATCAACCGTATCACCGCTGGTCAGAATCTTGCCGTAACTGGCTGGACCGTCCATAGGCGTCACTACGTTGAATGACTTCAGGAAGACCAGTTCGGGATCCCAGCCAAGGTAGCTCAGCTTCGGCTTGTCCGTTCCGTCGTCATTCTTACCTGCATCGACGGCGATCGCCGAAGGGACAGAGAACGCCAGGCTGTATCCGAACGCGACCCATTGCACAGCAATCAGCGGCGCGCAAACCATGACACACATGAACATGTTCAGCAAGTTCTTCGAACGGACCATGCCGCCATAAAAAAGGGCCAGACCTGGCATCATAAAAAAAACTAATGCGGCACTGACCATCAGCCAGGCGATCGATCCTGTGTCGTACTTCGCAGCCGATGGGGTCGCTACAGGCTCGGCCGGCGCGACGACCGGGGGGACTGATTTGGCTGCTGCATCCGCCTGTGCCACAGTTGCGTCACCCGACGACTTCGCGGTGTCTTGCGCCCGGACAGCCGTTGCGCAGAAGCTCAGACCCAACACCATCACAAAAAGTGCCGCCACGCCAAGGGACGTGACCCGGTTCCGCAATTCAGCCAACATGCACCTCCTCCACGAGTTGTTTACTGTCGACGAACACCCACTTGTCCAAGCAGATGCTGTTCGCAGCGGAGGCGCTTCGCTACGAGCCTGCTCGGATGGGTATTTCAGCCGCTTTGCGTGCTTGTCGCAGTACACACCGTACTCCGCACTTCGCAAGGCGGACGACATTGTGCCCACGCGGCTGCCTGCAGCTGTCAGTGAAACACGCAACTATTTGTCAGGCATTTACTGACACGTGAATTGCAATTTTGTCACCACATTCGCGTCTTGGGTTCATTGAGGGTGGAAATCCGCTATTGGACTTCTCACTTCCCTGACAGACGCCCGTTCGGTCTTCGACTAGAACGCGACCTCGTGGCAGGCGGCGATGACGATCTGGCAACCAGATCACAAGTCACTCTGAAGAGGCAATGTGAATGATGCGGCGCGGCAAGATTCTTTCTTTCCTGAAAACAGACCCCGCTTTAATGCTGGGACTCGGATGCAGCGTCTTCTACTACGTGATCATGTTTCAGCCGGCGATGCAGCACACGGTGCTGGCTCATTATACGACGGAACATGCCGTTGAATATGTCATCGTCACGCTCTTCTTCTGGGGAATGTTCGATGTCGCTTTGAAACTACTCTCGTTTCCGCGAGAGCTGCTGGCGGCGCGTCATCAATGGTTGCCACCGCGAACGGGTCGCGAGCCCGCCACCAGAGCGCGCGAACTACTGGACGAAGTCCTTCAGAACCCCCCTTGGCTGTTGGCATCGGGCCCCGGACGGCGGATTGTCAATGCCCTGAACTTTGTGGCTGACAAGGGATCGGCCGATGACTATCGCGAGCATATTCGCCACCTGGCAGACCTCGACGATCAGGATCTCCACGGCAGGTTTACTGTGATCCGCTTTGTGATCGCAGTCACGCCGATCCTGGGGTTCCTGGGCACTGTGGTTCACTTCGGCGGGGCCATCGGTAGCTTTTCGTTCGATGACATGACCGCCAAGCTTCCGGAAATCGTCAGCGGCATGGGAACCGCGTTCAACACGACAAGTGTGGCGCTGGCAACCGCCATGACGATGATGTTCCTCAGTTTCCTCTGCGAACGCATTGATCAAAGCTTTGTCGCGTCGACCGATCGGCTGATTGATCGAGAATTACTGCATCGCTTCGAGATCAAAGATCCCAACATCCTCCCTTTCCTCATGGTCATCGAAAAAGCGAATGAAGAATCGCTGAACGTGATGGCAAGGACACTGCATCAACAGGTGCAATTGTGGTCGCAAAGTCTCGAGACGCTCTTCGAGCGATTCGACAAGCGGCAGCAGCACGAAGTGACCCGCGCGCACGGAGTGCTCGAAAGCCTGCTCGCCAGTCATCGGATCTACGAGAGATCGCACGAAGATCGGTTAAGGCAAGTCGTCGCGATCATGGATCTGAAGCATGACAAGAGTACGGCGCAAATGATGGCGGTCGTGGACCGTGCCGCAGCATTTCGTGACGACATCGCGGGTTTGCTTCAATCACTGAATGCAATTGCCCGCGGCGAAGGACGTCTGGTGGAATTGCAGGCGTCGCTCTCGACCAATCTTCGTGTCCTGCACGAAACCAGTCAGCTCGATTCGGCCCTGCACGGCCTGAGCGCTGCCATCCACTTGCTGACCTCCCGAAATCGCGAAATCGGTATCTCCGAGTCAGAAGCCGCGTAAATGCCCTTGCACGACAGTGGACGATTGTGTTTTCAAAACACTTCTTGCCTTCGGACCGGCCTGCTCCCGAATCATGTACCTCCACGCACGCGATCAATCGTCGCGCAGCCAGCCGCGACTGATCGCATACTTGACGATGTCAGACCGACCATGCAGGTCCAGCTTGATCATGGAACGCGCCTTATAGGTCTCGACTGTCTTGATGCTGATATCCAGCGTGGCCGCGATCTCCTTCGTTGCGAACCCTTTGGCAATCAACCGCATCACTTCTTCTTCGCGTTCACTCAACTGAACGCCGCTGGTGCTGGTGTTGTCAGAGATATCCTGAACAAGCGCGCTCACAACCTCGGCGTCGATATAGCGGCGGCCAGCCGCGACGGTGCGAATCGCTTGAATCAGATCATCCGCCGCCGTTCTCTTTAGTAGATATCCCGCAGTCCCCAGTTTCAGCAATTGCTGCATGTAAGCGCGATCTTCGTTCGCCGTCAAAGCCAGGGCCTTGGTCGAAGACTGCAATTCGTTCATGCGGGCGATCAGGCTTAAGCCATTCATCACGGGCATGCTGATGTCGACGATGGCCACATCCGGCACCAACTCCAGGATGATTTTCAAAGCCTGCTCGCCATTCCCGGCTTCACCAACGACCTTCAGATCTTCTTGAGCGTTGATCAACATCTTCAATCCGTCGCGGACCACTTGATGGTCTTCCGCGAGCACGATGCGAATCGTCATAATATTTCGTCCTGAATAAACTGCGCTGCATCAACTGCTCAGCGGGATTCTAGCAAACACCGTGGTCCCGGTGCCGATCATGGATTCGATCTCCAGGTGCCCGCCGATCGCTTCGATCCGTTCCCGCATGCCCAGGACCCCCAGATGCTGCTTCAAATCTGCGGCCGACGACAGCGTGCCGATATCAAAACCCCGCCCCTCATCTTCGATGATTTCGACGATCCCCTGTTCCGTTCCCTCCAGGATGACGCTGACACGTTTGGCTTCGGCATGCCGAGCCACATTCGTCAGTGCTTCCTGCAGAACGCGATACAGCGCCGTCTCGAACTCTTCGGGAATCTGCTTGCGACTCAGACCCTGACAGGCAAAGCCCGCCGCAATTCCCGTCCGCGCACTCCACGCCGTGACGTAGCTCTCCATCGCAATTTGCAAACCAAGGTCGTCCAACGCAGGGGGCCGTAGTTCAATCGCGATGTGATGCATCTCCCGAGCGAGCTGATCGAGCAGCTTGCGCAAATTGTTGAAATGCTGATCCGAATCGGCGCGAACAACCACAGACTCTTCCAGGGATTTGAGACACAGGCGCATCGCTGTCACGTCCTGGCCGCATTGATCGTGCAACTCTCTCGAAATGCGCCGTCGTTCTTCTTCCTGAACGCGAACCAGTCGACGAAGCAAGTCGACGTGGGCAGCCTGGGCTTGCCGTCGCTCATCAATTTCATATTCCAATTCCGTCTGTTTATTCAGCAAAGCCGCTGCAGATTGACGCGCCAATCGGTTGGCCGCATGCATCGATTCGCTGAAAACAATGCTCGAGATTCCCACCGCAACGTACAGGACCATCCCCACCTGAGGTTCGACCCCATAGACCTCGACCGACCCGCGCGGATTGAGAAAGAAGTAGGCGGCCGACATGAACCCCAAGACCAGAGCCACCATCGCCGGCCCAACACCCCCGTACCACGCCGTCAAGATAATCGCGAACATGAAGGTGATGAAGGGGTAGTGTTCGCCAAAGATAGGATCAAATGCCTTTCGCGCCAGAATCGCTGCCACCGTCGAAACAATGGCCAGACCATAGCTCAGGGCCTGACGACGATAGCGGGGTCGATCCACACGATGGCTCATAGAGGAAACAGCGAACACGGATCCGATGTCGGCATCGACGTACGGCATAACGACTTCAAATCGTGTCAGCAGAACACGACACGCCCGAAATGTCATCCGTCCGCCTGTCATCAAATTCCCGACACGCGTCGTCACGAACCCCGACACGGAACCGTTCCGGCAAGCGACGAAATCGCAATTCTGTCGAATAACGAGTTCGTAGATATCCTGGCAGTCTCTCGCCCTTTCATTTCTGAGGTGCTCCGCGCTGGCTCACGCACAGTTTACCAAGACTAGCTATTCCGACATCGGCGAGAGTGGACATACAATATTCACTCATCGGAACGCCGGAATTATGTCGAGCCCTCTCTAACCGAAGTTAGAGTTCGGCGTGGGACACTTTTCTTTCGCGACCAGGACTGCTTTCATGACGATTCCATTCCCGATCAGCGCCGGCACATTCGTGTTGCTGGGTGCTTTGCTGCTGATGCCCGGCAAGCCCGCATGTGCCGAGTTTGAACCGACCAAGGGGTGGAGTGGGCACCTTTTTCCGTCTTTCATCGTTGCCACGGCCACAAGGAAAGTCCCTGAGCCGGAAGATGACGATACCGACAGCGAAGTCGAAGTGCTGGGTGATAAGCAGGGTCTGTTGGGGGTCACTCTGGAAGCCGACGAGGACGATCAGGAAGTCACTGTTACCATTTCTTGCGACGAAATCATGGAGCCGAGCAAGATCACGTGTATCCTGTCTGAAGCGGGGGAAACTTACATCGTGAACCCCAAGATCAAATACAAATACGACAAGTTAACCAAGCACACTCAGACTGGCCCGATCACCGTGACGTACAAAGTCGAAATCGGCGATGAAGTCGAAGAGCAGACCGAAGTCCTGACCTTGCGCACGATCAATGATTGCCCGTTCAGCATCGTCAAAGATGGTGTCTGGACCAGCATCCGATTCATGTTCACGGCGTACGTGAACGAGCAGCATCCGTTTGTCGACAAGATCCTGCGCGAAGCCTTGGACACCGGCATCGTCGATTCATTCTCGGGATACCAGGCCAAGGAATCGACCGAAGTCTATCGACAGGCCTATGCACTGTGGCACGTGATGAGCAATCGCGATGTTCGTTACAGCAGCGTGACCAAAAGCGCCGCCATCTCGGACACCGTCGGCAGCCAGCACATCCGGCTACTCGATGAATCGATCAATAACGGCCAGGCCAACTGCGTCGATGGCAGCGCGCTGTTTGCCTCGCTCCTGCGAAAGATCAACATCGAACCGATGCTCGTGCATGTCCCCGGTCACTGTTACCTGGCATTCTATCTGGACGCCGAAGGGAAAGAGCTGACCGCCTTGGAAACGACGATGATCGGCAGCCTGATCGAAGGAGAGGCCCTGAAAGTCGGCGGCCTTGAAGACGTTATTGACGAGGAAGCGCAAGCCGAGAATTCCTGGAAGACGTTTGCCGCCGCTATCGCCCACGGAACAGCACACCTGAAAAAGCACGAGAAGGAATTTCGCGACCCGAAGAATGGCGACTACAGCATGATCTCGATCTCGGCCGCTCGCAAAGCCGGTATCCTGCCCATCGGCTTCAAATCGAATCAGAAGCTGATCGAAGCACCGCAGGCCGAAGAAGAGGACGAGAAAGAGTAGGCTGGCAACTCGCCGCCGCCCCGATCTGGATCGGCCTTGGGGTAGCGTGATAGCGCGGACGCTCCACCTGATCTTCGAAGACAATTGCGAGACCGCTAGCCAAACGTGGAGACGACAACTTTAAGAAGGTGGCGACAGATGTTTGAAGTAATCTGCGACAAGTTGCGTTTCCAGTTCCGATTCGGTCAGCAATCCACTGTCCAAGCAAACCTCAGGTCCGCTAAAAACGGCTCCGAAGCAAGTCGTGCATGCCAGGCAGTGCGGACCAATTGAGACTTTCGTAGCCTTTTCCAATCTTGACTGTTGCACGAATTCCAAGGCGGCCAGTGCCAGTCGCAAATAGGCATCTACTGTGCCGACGACCGCTGCCTCATCCGGTCCCGTTTCGATGACAACCGACAGACGAGCGGTGGAGTCAACCATCTGACTGCGGATCAAGCGGCAGGCCTCGTCAATTTCGGTCGTAAAGGTTGTCATTGATCCTCGCTTGCTCGAGATCCACTCTCGGGCCGTTTCCCCAAGCTTTGGCGGCGACCGCTCTTAAATACAAACGAGTCCACCGTGTAATCGCAGCCATCTTCCATTGCTTCGCGCGAATCGAAATTCGGTGGTGGCGGAGAGATGACGAGAAAATCGGTGATGGACGATGTTTTGAGAGATTCGAAAGGGACATGGCTGGTCTTCTGCATCTTTCCATTGGGACCACTCACGATCTCTTTCGAGATGCAACTCATCAGTTTGATGTTGTCCCGATTCGCACTCAGTAGTGTCCCCGTTAACCGACGATCAGATTTATCGACGAAGCTAACTTGCGATCCGCGAGGCGTACGGAACAGCAGTTCTTTCTGAAACTCGCGGTCCCGGTTCGCCAAGTCCTCTCGGATTCCGGTGGGGTTCTCCAAGTCGATATCCAGAGAGACGTCGTCTTCGATTCTTGGACCCATTTCCGAGTACAGGTCGCTCGAAGTGAGGGACTGGCAACCGATCACCGAGCAACACAACAGAAGCGGTATCCAAGTCCAATGGCGAAGCATTTCAGATCCCCTCTTCGGCCAAACCGCCCGAGTCCTGTCGAATCTTCGCTGGACTCTATTTTTGAAGGGAATCAACGGTCAATATGGAACCTACCGCCACATCGTCAGTGGGTCGCAAGTTCAAGCAATTGAACTTCAAACCGGCCGAAGGTGCCGATTGTCATTCCACTTGTTACCCGGCGGCGATCGTACGGTTTTCAGTTCGTAATTTTCGTGTGTTCCGTGGTTCAATCTCTGCTTTCCCATCACGACTGGCTGATCAACGGAATTGACATTCAATCTGAGGGTTAGAGAATGACTGGTTCGCTGCTGGTTCTGCCTGAGTCGCGATGTTGAACACATTGCCAAACGAGAGCGGTTTTGAGATGTCACGTTGTAATTTTCTGCTCGCAATGCTGATTCTGGTCGCGTTGACGGCCAGTGCCTCTGCAGCCGAAGTCGCCTCGTCGGCAAACTCTCCGGCCAGTCTCGGGTTTCGATTAACCGACGCCGACGGAAAAGTGACCGAGGTGGCGGCTCAAGCCAAGCAGCAACTGACCGTCGTCTGCTTCCTGGGGATCGAGTGCCCCATGGCCCGACAGTATGGGCCGCGATTGAATAAGCTGGCGACAGAATTCGCCGCGCAGAATGTTCGGTTTGTGGGTGTGAACAGCAACTCGCAAGATTCGAAAAAAGAAGTGGCTGCCTTCACGAAGGAACATGGGATTGCGTTCCCTATTCTTAAAGATCCTGGCAACAAGATCGCGGACCAGTTCGGTGCCCGTCACATGGTCGAAGTATTTGTGCTCGATCAGACGCTCGCAATCCGCTACCACGGGCGAATCGACGATCAGTTCCTGCCGGGCGTGATGCGTTCACAGCCGACTCGACAAGATCTGCGGATTGCACTGGAAGAGTTACTCGCTGGCAAGCCAGTCAGTGTCGCTGTGACCGAGACCTCCGGTTGCTCGATCGGACGAGTCCGCACGCCCCTGGTCGCTTCCGAATATAAGTTCTGCAAACAAGTCTCGCGAATCCTGAATCAGCACTGCGTCGAATGTCATCGCCCCGGTGAAATCGGCCCGTTCTCATTGACCGACTACAACGAGATCACAGGTTGGGGCGACACGATCCTGGAGTCGATCGATTCGGGCCGCATGCCTCCATGGAATGCCAACCCAAACGTCGGTCACTTCCAGAATGCTCGCTCGATGCCCGAGGCCGATAAGCAGGTACTGCGCGACTGGGTCAAAGCTGGCATGCCCTACGGCGAAGCGACGGATCTCCCTCCGACTCAGGAATATACTTCTGGCTGGCTGCTCAATCGCGAACCCGAACTGGTACTGAAAATGCGAGATCGGCCGTTTCATGTTCCGGCCACGGGAACGATCGAGTATCAGTACTACGTCGTGGACCCTCACTTTGAAGAAGACCACTGGGTCTCGGGGGCCCAAGTCATTCCCGGAAGTCGGCCGACAGTCCATCACACGATTGTCTTCGTGCGAACGCCCGATGGAACCGATGTCCGCGGCGTCGGCTATCTGACGGGCTATGTCCCCGGCCAACGCAGCTTCATGCTGCCGGAAGGGTACGCTCGTCGAGTTCCCGCCGGATCCAAGTTTGTGTTCCAGATGCACTACACGCCGAACGGCATCGAGCAGGATGATTTGACACAGCTCGGGATGACGTTCATTCCTGAGTCGAAGGTGACACACGAAGTCTTGACGCTGCTGGGGATCGATCAGGAATTCGAGATCCCGCCGTATGCCCCCGACTTCCCGGTGCATGGAAACGTGGGATGGTTTCCCAAGCGGGCCGAGTTGCTCGCGATCATCCCTCACATGCACGTCCGCGGGAAATCTTTTCAGGCCACCAGCCGACAAGGCGACAAAACGGAAACCTTGCTCGATGTGCCAAGGTATGACTTCAACTGGCAGCATGTCTATGAACTGTCGAAGCCACTGAAACTGGAATCGATCGACAAGCTGGAGTTCACGACGCGGTTCGATAATTCCAAACAGAACCCCTCGAATCCCGATCCGTCACAATCGGTGACGTGGGGCGATCAGACCTGGGAAGAGATGTCGATCGCGTTCTTCGAAGTCTCTGTCCCGCACGACGGAGTCATCGAGCAGGAGCCGCAACGCAACAAACAGAAACTGATCGTGAAAACAGGCCCTGAAGGCAACCCACGAGAATCGGACGATAAGTTCGTCGCCGACTTCTTCAAGCGGTTTGATAAGAATGGCGACGGCATTGTGGAGGCCAAGGAAACACCCCTCGGCTTCCGCAAATTTGGCTTCCACGAGTTTGATTCGAATCGCGATGGCAAATTAACTCGCGAAGAAATTCAATCCGCAGCAGAACATCGAAAACGCTAAGCAACTATCCGCTTGCCGCCGCTCGCACTTCAAAATAAGTCCTATTCTGCCCGAGGCGATGGGACAAATAAGACTGATGCAGATGATTCCAACTATTATTCGTAATCAGTGATGAGAGGGTCCGTTTGTCTATTTCTCATCGCTTCGGCCGCTCGACAGCTTGGATCGTTGATCGTCCCGCCTGGGCCTACCTGTTTCTTTTCGTGATGAGTTCGATTGCCACTGTGGGCTATATCGCTCCAGAACGAGTCAGAAACTTCTTCCAACCTCCGCCAGTTCCAGTGGCTGCACCTCCGGTCGCGACGATCGCTGACGCTCCTGTCGCACCGCGTAAACCTCGACCCAATGTTCAGGCACTCGATCTGACTCGGTCTGATGCCATCCTGGTGATCGAATCGAACGATGTCTTTACGCCCTCGGGTGCGAAGGCCTTGCGGCACATGATCGAAACGTTGGAAGCGGTCCCCTACGTGAGCCGCGTGCTGTGGATGGACCGCGTTCCGGTCCTCAACATCTTCGGCCTGCGTGAGCCGCTCTTTCCCAAGTCAGATGCGTCGCCCGCTCGTTTCGCCGCCGCCAAAGATCATGCTCTGCGCCACCCGTTGGTGAAGGGACAACTAATGTCGGTCGATGGCCGGACACTGATCGTGACGGTCAACTTCGATTGGCTGTACGTGACCAGCGACGACGACTGTATGGTCAACCTGAGAAAGACCGCCGAAGCCGCGTTGGCCGAATATCCCGATGTGAAGTTCACGGTCGGTGTCACCGGCAACGTTCCGATCCGTCTGACGATGATGCAGACTCACGAGCGAAACAACATCAAGTTTCGCGTGATCGGCTACGGCGTCGTGCTGATCATGGCCGCGATCCTGTTTCGCGGCGTCGTCTCGGTCGTGATCCTGTCGACGGGGCCGGCACTGGGCATCTTCTGGACGATCGGCTTCCTGAATTTCTTCAACATGCAGGACAATCCGTTCAACGATGTCGTGTTACCAGTCTTGTTGAGTCTGGTCGGCTTGGCCGACGGCGTACACATGATGGTGCAGATCAGACGATTTCACGCGGCGGGGATGAGCGACAAAGACGCCGCTCGAGCCGGACTGGAGGAAGTCGGCCTCGCCTGTTTCCTCACAGCGATCACAACCAGTATCGGCTTCTGGTCGCTGTCGCTCGCTCAACATGAAATCGTCCGCGAATTTGGCTGGAGTTGCGTGCTGGGAGTTGTTCTCACCGTGCTCGCCATCCTCACTGTTATCCCGCTGGCCTACCTGTCGCGGCCCGCGAAGGTGCTAAGAAAAAGCCTCAGCTACAAAATCCTGGGGATGCGATTGGAGCCTATCGAGCAACAAGAAGGCTTCGTCGAGCGTCACCTGCATCGCGTGATCTCGCTTGTCGACCTTGTCTTGCGGCGACCCAAGCCTGTCGCGTGGGCAGGAATTGCCGTGACCTTAGTCTGTGCCGCAATAGCACTTCAGCTTCGACCGGATGAACGACGGTCCAGCTTCCTGCCCGAATACGCAGAAGCGACTAAGGCACTGCATCAAATGGACAAAGCCCTGGGAGGCCTGGAGTTCTCCGAGGTTCAGATTCGCTGGTCAGCAAAAGTGCCGTCCGATTCGGCCGAAGTCTTGAAGGTGGTAACGCAGGTTGATGACTTGTTGAAGTCCGAACCATTGATCGGCACGTCGATCTCCATCCGCAGCCTATTGGACGCACTCCCCGGTGACAGCCCCACCGAAGAGCGAGCGTCGATGATCGAACTGCTGCCACCTCCGCTGAAGCGAGCCTTCTACAAGCCGGAAGATCAATATGCGACGGTCAACTTTCGCGTGCTGGACATCGGCATCGCGCGCTACGACGCCGTGTTTCATCGCATTGAAGGCGGGTTGAAAGAGATCGTCAGTCAACATCCCGAATTCAGTTTGTCACTAGCCGGGTCGGCGATCAATCGCTGGCGAGACCTGTACCGCATTGTCGTCGATCTAGGCTCCAGCTTAGGGAGTGAGACCTTCATTATCATCTGCATTCTCGGACTGGTGTTTCGCTCAGTGCGATTGGGGTTGATTGCGATGATCCCCAATATCTTCCCTTTGGTGATCTGCGCGACATGGATGTACTTTACCGATCAACCGTTGGAGATTGTGACCGTCTGCAGCTTCACAATCTGCCTGGGGATCGCCGTTGACGACACAATCCACTTTCTGACTCGGTTCCAAGAAGAACTGCCACGCTCGGCCAGTCGCAAGGAAGCGATCCGCAATACCTTCCAGGCGGTCGGAACATCAATGCTGATGACCACGATGGTTCTGGTGGTCGGGTTCACCACCGTCACGTTCAGCGACATGCGCGATCAGCGGATCTTTGCCAGCATGGGGGTTCTGACGATGCTGACCGCGATGATCGGTGACCTGATCATTCTGCCAGCACTGCTCGCCGTGTACGCGCTGCCAACAGCCGAGGAAAAAGCAGCGAACAGCGCATCGTCGTAGGACGGATTTGCAATCCGTCCTCCTTCGCGGCGGGCGACCACACGCCACCCAACATGCAATCAAAGATGAAAGCGACAGGCTGGAAGCGCTGGAAGCCCATCCCACAAAGAAGCAGGCGATGTCACCGTAGAGCCTGTGTGCATCAACTAGACGTCCTACATCAACTCGCGGATTAGAGCGATCCCTGAATCGACCAGGTATTGCGGCACGCCGCTATCGTCGAAGGCACGGATCTGACCCACGTCGAGGCCCATCTTCGTATACAGAGTCGCGAAGACTTCCTGGAATTGGACCGGGCGGTCGACGGCGTATTCACCGAGGCGATTCGTGGAGCCGATCGCCTGACCCATCTTCATGCCGCCGCCAGCCAGCATTGCGCACGATACCTGTGGCCAGTGATCGCGACTCGCGTCTTTGTTGATGCGCGGCGTGCGGCCGAATTCGCCCCAGACGACAACCGAGACATCGTCTTGCATGCCGCGTTCGTGCAGGTCGCTGACCAACGCGGACAAGCCCTGATCCAACAGAGGCATGTCCTTGCGGCCTTGAACGAAGTTCATCCCATCGGGACCGTGCCAGTCCCAGCGTGTGAAGTTCATCGTGACAACTCGAGCACCCGCTTCGACCAGTCGGCGCGCAATGCAGAAGTTACGCACCATCCGCGGAGCACCATCCCGTTCGAATTCAATATTGTCGACACCGTAGCGTGCGACGACTTCGGGATCTTCCTTCGACAGATCGAGCGCATCAGCCAGCGTGGTCGAGGTCAGGATACCGACCGCTTGATCGTGGAACGAATCCATCCCGCCCATCGATCCCGTCAGATCCGCTTCGCGTTTGAATCCGTCGAGCGATTGCAGCAACTGACCGCGATCCTGCAGTCGTTCCAGCGTGATCCCCTGCAGGGTCATGTTGTCCGACTTGAGATTGTTTTCGCGTCCGCCGACCAGACCGAATGGGGTGTGCGACATGCCCAGGAAACCACCATCACCAGGTTCGCCCCAGGTGCGGTTACCAGTGCGGTACATCAACGACAGGTTTGGTGGGATCGCCTTGTTGACTTGTCCCTTGTACTTCGACACCCAGGCTCCCATTGAAGGCCAGCCACCTGGTGGTTTGCGGTCGCTCTTCTTGCGACCGGTCATACACTGATAGGCATCGTGATCTCCGCTGCAACCAACCAGCGAACGGATGACCGCGAACTTGTCCATCATCTTGGCGATGCGCGGGAAGTGTTCGCAGATTTCCAGACCAGGAACATTCGTCTGGATCGGATTGAACTCGCCACGAATTTCCGTCGGCGCGTTCGGCTTCAAGTCCCACATATCGATATGGGGAGGTCCACCCGGCAGGAAGACGTTGATGATCGCCTTGTGGGATTTTCGCTGACCAGCAGAGGCTTCCGCAGCCAGCAGTTTCGGCAGCGTCAATCCGCCGGCGAGCACCGATCCACCGATCGTGAGGAAGTCGCGGCGCGAAACACCGTCACAAAATCCTCCTTGACGATGAGCCTTTCCAAAAATGGTCAGCATCGGCGGAATCCTCAGATCACTGCGACGAAGGTCGCAAAGTGGTGGCTATCGGGTTAGTTCATGACGGCGGGAGTCAGTTTCGGCGAGCACTTCAGTTTATCATAAACATCGGCTGATGAGCAACAGGTTCTTCGTTATCTTTTGGGGATCCAGAGCATCGCTTGACCACCGATTGTCGTCTGAAGTCCAATAGCCACCAAATCTCCACAAATTATCCTTACCCCATCATGAAATCGGGATGCAAATGTCAATCGCCGTGACTTGCTCGGGCTGCGAGGCGAAATTTCAGGTCAAGGATGAATTTGCCGGTCGCAAGGTGCGGTGCAGCGAATGTGACACGGTCATCGACCTTCGCCCAGCCGAAGAGTTAGTCGTCGATTTTCCGCTGGACTCGACCCTGGATCCGGCATTTCAGCGGGATAAGTTCCTGCTGCATCAGAAGCTGCTGTCGATCAACACTCGATATGCCGTGTGTGATGAAGCAGGTAAGGAAATCATGCATGTGCTGCGGCCGACTCACGTGTTTCGGACTTTGGTGGCGATGTTTGCCATCATCTTCGAAGTGCTGCTGGTCTTGGGAGGATTGATTGCACTCGGGTTGGCCGTCTCACCCTCGATCGGCGAAGTCGCCACCGGCGTTTTGATCGTGGTCGGAACGGCCATTGGACTGGTCCTGGCGATCTACACCTACTGCCTGCTGGCACCGAAACGACACATCACGTTTTATCGAGACGATCGGTTTGAGCAAAAGCTGCTGGAAGTTCTGCAGGATCAGAAGTTGGCCCTCCGGATGATGGGGTACACCGTGCGTGATGCAAACGGAGAGGTCTTGGGACGATTTCGCAAGGATTATCTCGCCAACATCCTGCGCAAGAAATGGGACGGGTTTGATGCGGATGGAAAGCATCTGTGCGTCATTCGCGAAGACTCGATCATTCTGTCGCTATTGCGTCGGTTTCTAGGCTCGTTCTACGGAATCTTGCGCACCAACTTCGTCATTCATGAAGTGGGCAGACCAGGTGAGGACGGACCGTTGATGGGTGAGTTCAACCGGAAGTTTACGCTACTCGATCGCTATGTCCTCGATTGCAGCCCCGATCGAACAAGGACGCTCGACCGCCGGATGGCGATTGCGATTGGCGTACTGCTGGACACGGCTGAAAGTCGCTAAGCGATCGACGTGGCAATCCTTGAGGGACATTTCTGTGGCTAACAAGGATCACGATATTGAGGAAGAAATCCCGGTCCTTGATGCCAGCATGCTGCACTCGTCGGTTGATTTTGAAACGGGGATGAGTTGGTGGCCGCCGGTGACTTTGCTGCTGACGGCAGCCTGCATCATCGTGTTTGCTTGCGAAGTGGCGACGGGGGCATTGCACATCCCTGGTCGCTTGCTGCAGATGGGAGCGTTGTCGTCGCCGCATGTTCAACAAGGCGAACTCTGGCGACTATTGTCTGCGACGTTTCTCCATGCCGATCCCGAACACCTCGTCAGCAATCTGCTGATCTTGCTGATCCTGGGAATGGCTTGCGAACACGCATTCGGCAGTTCGCAGTTCTTGTTTCTGTACGTGGTGGTCGCTTTGGGTGGATCATGTGCCAGCTTGGCGAACGACAAAATATCCGTGGGTGCTTCGGGGGCCATCTTTGGCATGGCCGGTCTATTGATTGCACTGTTTCGACGGCATCGCGACATCTTGCATGCGCGTGATCGCCGCATCGGCTTCGTGATTGGCATTTGGGCGATCTATCAGATCGTGTCGGGATGTCTGAATCCGCAAATTGACAATCTGGCTCATGCCGGTGGATTCGCGACAGGCCTGGTTCTCGGTTGGTACGTGCCTCCGATCATTCTGCACGACCGAGAAGACTTCCTCGGCCGACCAAGCGTCACGGTGATGCTACTGGCGGGGCTGATCCCTTTGGCCGCAACGTCGTATTACTTCATTCCGCGACTGATTGGCTGATGGAGTGGGCAGTGATGGAGTCGCCTCTAATTCCTGGCGAAGACTCCTTCGCGTGGGCCGACCATTGCCAAGGTACTGGCACCGCGCAGCAGGTTGTGCTGAATCACCACGTCTTTGCTGGGTCCGACCAATCGAATCGCGTGCTTCATGCGGGCGGGATCGCGACGATCGACGATGCTGTTGCCTGTGATCATGCAGCGAGTACAGGTTTTCAGTTCCAGGCCGGCATGGATGGGATCGATGATCTGACAACCCGTCATCTGCAGATCACGGCAATTGTGGAACATGATTCCGGCTCCGGTGTCGTCGCTACCCGAACCGAGTCGCTCGGCGGTCAGTCCCGTGATCGTGATCTGCTCGCAATCATCGAACAGGAGACCATCTCGAGGGGGCAGGGCGTCGTCGGCTTTCCAGCAGATCGTGTTGGAGCCAATGGCCAGGCCTCGACACGACTTCGCCAGGATCGAGTATTCGCCTGAATCGTAGATTGTATTGCCAGTCGCGGTGAGTCGATAGACGTGACTCAGGTCCAAGCCACGTGAATTGCTGCCAATCACATTGCCGGTGATCGCGATCAAGCAGGCTCCTTGATTCGTTCCAGACTGGGATCCTCTGATGCGGACGTTCGCACCGCCGGGCTGGATCGTCGACTGGATCGTGTTGCTGCAAATGGTGACTTCGCTGATCGCGCCTTCGACAGCATCGAAGTCGATCTCCGCTCCTCCTTCGTCGGCCGTATCGATGCCGGGCCGGTTGTTGTATTCGATATCGTTGCCGGTGATCTGCAGATTGTGGACGTCACCTGCCAGCGACTTGATGCCCGCTCGCTTGTTAAAACTAATGTGACAGCCTGTAACGTTCGTCTGGTGCAGATCGCAGTGGTCGAAATACAGACCGTAGACTTCGTTGTCGAACAGGTGGCAATCGGTGATCAAGATGTTGCGGTTACGTTCGGTCAGATGAATGCCATAGCGACAGCGGCGAATAGAAACTTGCGAGATGGTCGGCTGAAAACAGCGTATCAGTTCAATCCCGACAGCAGCGGGATGATCGCCAACGATTTCGAAACCGGATAGTGTCGGAAATCGCTCCTTCTGCCACGTGGCATCAGTCACGGATTTGGGCACCGAAGTCCCCTGATGAGTCCCGACGATCTTGATCGCGGGACCTGGCCCGGTCATCAGCAATCGCGATGTTCCTCCGTCACCAATGATCGCGGCATAGCCCGTCTTCGACAGATCGATTACCAGTGGTCGCGACAGCCGGAACGTCCCTTTGTGTAGACGCAGCACACCATCACCGTCGTGCAACGCATGTTCGAGCGCGGCGGTATCGTCGGTGACGCCGTCACCGCTCGCCCCAAAATTGGCAACTTCTGCCATAGAAGACGGTTCCTTGTCGACTTGGTTAAAAACAATGAACTTAGAACAAACTCTCGGCCAGCAGTTTGGCGAACTTGCGGCCAGTGACCGATAACGCAAAGTCGTCAAACTTGGCCGCCTTGACCCACTGCCATTCTTCGCCGTCGCGAAGCGTGCCCGCCACGGAATCGGCCACGAAGCACTTGAGCGTGATGCGATAGCGCGTGACTCCGTGTTTCAGCTCGGCCAGTTGCGGTCCCAGATCAATCTTTAAACCTGTCCGTTGATGCACCGAGTCCACGATGTGCGGGACATCGTCCGTTGTGGTAGTGGCCAGTTCGAATCGGACAAAGTCCCACAGTCCGGCCCAGCGCTCGCCCGTGGTTCGACGACGCAGCAGGTAAGCGTTGTTACGACGAACAGCGATCGAGGCTTCGGTGACGTCGGTGATGACAGCTCGCTTGGCTAGTCGTGGGATTTCGAGCTGTGTTTGATCGCGAAATGCTCGGCAGAAGCCACTCACCGGACATTGTTCGCAATCAGGTAATTTCGGCGAACAGAGGCTGGCCCCGAGTTCCATCAGAGCTTGATTGAAGCGACCTGGCTGCGTCTTCGGCAGGATCGCTTCGGCGAACGACCACAACACCTGTTGACCCTCTTTCGAACGAGGATCGCCGTCATAGCCCAATAGCCGGGCGTAAAGGCGCAGCGTGTTCGCCTCGACGATGGGGGCTCGCTTGTCATACGCGAAAGAAACGATCGCCCCTGCGGTGTACCGGCCGATCCCTGGTAGCTCCTGCAGGCCCGCCACGTCAGTGGGGAAAACTCCGCCGAGCTGAGTGGAAACGATCTGAGCCGCTTTGTGAATGTTGCGAGCTCGACTGTAGTAACCAAGTCCTTCCCACAGCTTCAGCACTTCAGATTCCTCGGCTTCGGCCAGTTGCTGGACCGTAGGAAAGCGAGTCATGAAGCGTTCGAAATAGGGAACGACAGCCACGACGGTCGTCTGCTGCAGCATGATCTCGCTGATCCAGATCCGATACGGATCCGAAGTCCGCCGCCACGGCAGATCGCGGGCAAACTGTTGGTACCAGCGAATCAGCGGTTTGCGGAAGGCAGCGTATTGCGAAGCGTCCAGTGGAATGTCCTTGTATTCAATGCCTGCGAGCGTAAGGGGAGCACAACGAGGATAGTGAACCGCAGAGCCCTTCGAAATGAAACACGTGATTTTGATGCGAGTGGTCATGTTCGGTGCGAGCAAAGGCGCTCGCGTGATTCGTCGCGTGATTCGAGCTAGAATGTTCTCAGTGATCAATTTTCTGCCGCCGCCATCGAGTGATCGTATCTATGAGTTCTCGCGATGAAATCCTATTGGCCATCCGCAAACATTTGCCCGAGGCGATGCCGTTGCCCGATTTGGATGGCCCTTGGATTCAATACCCCGATCCGATCGCTCAGTTTGCCAGCGTGCTCGAAATGATCGGCGGGCGCTGTGTGCGTGTGCCGAACATGCACGCGATCAATGCCGAGTTGGAGACGCTGCCCGTCTACGTATCGGCGAAGCAGGTGGTCTCGACGATCCCCGGGCTGGGAACGCCGACCGTTGATCTGAATGCCATCGCCGATCCTCACGCGTTGGAAGACATTGATTTCGCGATTCTGCCCGGTCAATTTGGCGTCGCGGAAAACGCCGCGGTCTGGGTGAGTGACGAAGCTGTCAAGCACCGCGTCATTTACTTCCTGTGCCAGCATCTGTCGCTGGTCATCTCCGCGCAGGACTTCGTACACAACATGCACGAAGCCTACGCCCGATTGAGCGTTGGCAGTTCTCCCTTCGGCGGCTTCATCGCCGGCCCGTCGAAGACCGCCGATATCGAACAGTCGCTGGTGATCGGAGCCCATGGTCCCCGATCGATGACGGTGTTTGTCGTCGGCTAATCGCACCAGATAACACCGTTGCGATGATCGCTGTTTTGAGGTGAGTGTCACGGTCTCATCGTCTTCAGAGTAGCCGTGCTTCCGTCAAAGACACGGCCACGTCGAGGGCTCCCAGTCCGTGACACCCGCTCGTCGCGACTTCAGCGAGTTGAATCGCTCACAGTCATCCAGCAACCAATCGAACAGAAACAAGCTTGGAAGTGAACTTCCAGGCTTGTTTTGTTGTCCATAACAACGGCCGATGTTGATCAAACGACAGAGTGCGTCGCGCGCTGTATAATGACGGCATCTTCCAACGTCTTTTTGATCCGTCAGAGCTATATCCGAACGTGCCCAAGAAACAGGCCAAGAGCAAACTACGAGTCGACTTTCGCAAGAACCGCAATCACACCGCGCGGCGAAACGACATTACGCGCGCTGTGCATTCCGAAGGGGTCGATGTCGACAATCTGGATCGCGGCCAGCGCGTCTCCGGTAAGGGCGATCAAACTCGCAAACGGACGATCGTGGGGGCGCATCTCGAAGGAGAAAACGTCGTCATTGATGTCGACGAGACGCTGTGCCGACGCGGACGCGTGCTGGCGGCAATCGGGTCGACGCAGTGCATCGTCCAGGCGGATGCCGGACAGATCGAAGCGGGCCGCCGCTATGAATGCACGGTTCGTCGAGTGGTCCGCACGGTCGCTCGCGAAGCCCGCAATGCCGTGGTCGCGGGCGACCATGTGCTGTTCCGACCGCAAGATGACGAGTTTGGCGTGATCGAGCGGGTGGAACCTCGACAGGGGGTGCTCGCTCGCGGACACCAGTACAAGCAGCACATCCTGGTCGCGAACGTCTCGCAGGTAGCGATTATCGCGTCAGCGAATGATCCCCCGCTCAAGCCGGCCCTGATCGATCGCTTCCTGGTCAGTGCCGCGAAGGGAGAAGTCGCACCGGTCATCGTGATCAATAAGTGTGACTTGATCGACGTGGCCGATCTGCAGCCATTGATCGGGATGTATGCTCGTCTCGGCTGCACGATCATCACGACCAGCGTGACCACCGGCCAGGGGATGCCTTGTCTGCGTCGACAACTGCACGGCCACCAGACCGTATTCACGGGTCAAAGCGGCGTCGGCAAATCGTCGCTGCTGAACTCGCTGCAACCGGGTCTGGCATTGCGAGTCGGCGAAGTGAGCCAGGTCACTCAGAAGGGCCGGCATACCACGCGGTATTCGGAACTGCTGGAGCTGAAGACGGGCGGCTGGGTTGTTGATACTCCCGGGATCCGCCAACTGGAACTGTGGGATGTGCAACCGGTCGAAGTCGAAGGCTACTTCACCGAGTTTCGGCCGTTTGTCCCACGCTGCAAGTATCCCGACTGCCTGCATGTTCACGAGGAAGGCTGTGCCGTGCGGTTGGCTCTAAAACACGACATGATCTCGCCGACGCGTTATGAGAGTTACCTGCGGATGATCGTAGACGACGCGGGATGATCGTCACACCGCCTGAACATCGACGCGGGCAGCCTGCGAACTCAGTGATCGTTCTCAGATAGTGCCTCTACAAACACGGTCTCGCGTTTACCGGTATTGAACGAGATCAGGCAGACGAGTGTCTCGGTGCCAATATTCGCCAAGTTGTGCGTGACGCCGAGCGGAATCCTCAATGTCATTCCGGGACGCAGTTCGATGGTGTCATCTTCGAAGCGGTGTTGCCCGGTTCCGGCGAGCAGATGCAACACCTCTTCGCAGTTTGGATGATAATGGAGCTGGTTCTGGCAGCCCGGTTTGATATGGCACAGGCCGACAGTCTGCTGAGCACCTCGGAAAAGGCGACCATTGCACAGCCACTGCAGCGTTCCCCACTCGAATGTCTCGACCGGTAATCGACTGATTTCGGAAACGTATTTCAGAGGATCGAACAATTCGGCTCTCCAGAACTTTGAATGACGCTCGCCCCAGGTCTTGGCAGTCTTGGCTGCGATTGGAACAACTGTTCCGTTGACCTGCCGTGGCGAATGCTTCAGCATGGTACGCAATCTTAGACGCGGCAAACATTGATCGGGGATGTGCCATGAATCCATTCGATTCAAATTATGAAGCAGCTCGGCGCGAAGTGTCGCGGCGGTCGTTTCTGACGCGATCCACCAGCGGCCTGGGGGCGATGGCGCTGGCGTCGCTGCTGAACCCGAAACTGCTGACCGCGGCTGACGCAGAATCGGCAAACTACCAGCAAGGTGTCGTGGCACCACTGCACTTTCCCCGCAAAGCAAAACGAGTGATCCACCTGTGTATGGCGGGCGGGCCCAGCCATCTGGAGACACTGGACTACAAGCCAGAACTGGCCGCTCAAGACGGCAAGCCGATGCCGGAATCGATCACGAAGGGTCAGCCGATTGCCCAATTGCAGGGGCAACAACTCAAGTGCTTGGGTCCACAGCATAAGTTCGCCAAATACGGCCAGTCCGGGCAGGAGATCTGTGATCAGTTTCCCAAGCTGGGAAGTGTCGCCGACGATTTGTGCATCATCCGATCACTGGTGACCGAAGCGATCAATCACGATCCGGCTCACACGTTCATGAACACCGGCACCGCGATCTCAGGCCGTCCCAGCATGGGTTCCTGGGCCTGGTACGGATTGGGAGCCGACTGCGAAGACATTCCCGGTTATGTCGTGCTGACATCGACCGGCCGCAGCGGCCAGCAGCAGCCGATTGCGTCGCGTCAGTGGCACAGTGGTTTCCTACCCAGCCGCTTTCAAGGTGTCCGCTTCAATTCCAAGGGAGACGCAGTCTACTACATCAACAACCCGGCCGGAGTCTCGCGCGATCAGCAGCGCGATGTCGTCGACGCGGTGACGCAGCTCAATCGACAACTGGATGCCAGCATCGACGATCCTGAAATCGCGACGCGCATCAATCAGTACGAGATGGCGTTTCGGATGCAGGCGAGTGTCCCTGAACTGATGGACCTGTCCAAGGAACCGAAGCACATACTGGACGCTTACGGCTGCACAGGTCTGGACGGTTCATTGAACGCGAACTGCCTGCTGGCTCGACGACTTGCCGAGCACGGTGCGAGGTTCATTCAGCTTTATCATCGCGATTGGGATCATCACGGAGGCGTCCGCGATGGGATCGCCCAGATTGCTAAGGAAGTCGACACGCCATGTGCGGCACTCATCGCAGATCTCAAGCAACGCGGCATGCTCGATGAGACGCTGGTGATCTGGGGCGGCGAGTTCGGTCGAACACCGATGGCCCAGGGAAATGGCCGCGACCACCATATCAAAGGCTTTTCCATCTGGATGGCCGGAGGTGGAATCAAGGGAGGCATCAGTCACGGCCAGACCGACGATTTCGGATACAACGCCGTCACCGATGTGGTGCATGTGCATGACTTGCACGCGACGATCCTGCATCAACTGGGTGTCGATCACAAACGCCTGACCTACAAGTTCCAAGGCCGAGACTTCCGCCTGACGGACGTCAGCGGAAATGTGATCAGCAGCATTTTGGCGTGAGAATTTCTCGTAGGTTATGCTTCAGCATATCTCTTTGAGCTGCGGAGATATGCTTCAGCATAACTTACGAGATACCGTCTATTGCGACTTGAGATCGTAAACCGACGGTTCGACATGCGTCTCCATCCAGATGCCATCGACTGACCGACAGCTCGCTGCAACGAAGTGTCGCCCGCAATCATCCGAATAAATCGCAAACGATTCTGGCAGGCGCGTTGCCGCCATGAGTTCCGCCGATCCACGACATTCCTCGTCACAGGCTTGATCGATCGGCGCGGCGATCCCCTGCTGCCAGATGTATAGTGCGCAGGCCCCGTCTTTTCCCTGCCACTCAATCAGCGAAGTTCGACACACGGGACAAACGTGTGTACCGGAGGGCCGATACCAATCGAACATGCTCATCGACACATCTCTGATAGACGGCCCGTCGGACTCAAAGACTTAAGAGGCGGGCCTTCGTCTCACTGAGGACGTATTGGAAGACGGCAACTTTGGCGAAAAATAACAACGAGATGGACACGCCATACGCAATGGCGACGCGCAGCCCAATCTGCCTGCCAATCCAGCGAGCGACGAGGAAGTCGAGGATCAAGGCGACGGGCGATACCGGAACGAGAAGGTACCAGTAGTTCACAACCATGTCGCTCATGCGGATGATCAAGATCGTTAACGCCGGGATCTCGACCCCGAAGTCGTTAAAGTCGTGTTTGAATCGTGGCACCAGGAAATAGAACCACCCGACCAATGCTATACCCGATAGCAGATGAGCGACCGCAATGGTCGCTGCCAAAGGAGTTGCCCATTGATCCCGAGTTGATTGATGGAGTTCGATCTCGCTTGAGTCGGACAGCAGTGTTGCGGCCATGGGGTCGACTCCGCTGTCCGTCAATGAAGTTCGTCGGCTATGACAAGATCCTGCGACCTAGAACTCGACCTTCAAACCTTCGCGGCGATAGATCGGCAGGTGTCGGTAGTAGACTTCCAGAGTCATGATGCACAGACAGCTCATGTACAGCCGGCCACCGGTGGCTCCATGCGGATCGGCGAGATCCCAGCTTCCTTCCATGTGACCGTCCTTAGACTTCTTCTGAGTGCGGATCAGTTGATCTCGCATCGCACCGTTCCAAGTGGTCCACTCATCGCCGCCCCAGTGATGCATGACCTGGGTCGCATAGTAGTTGTAGTACATGTTGTTGGGAGCAGGCTTCGCGGCCGCCAGATACTTCACCCCTTCTTGCAGCGACTTGTTCTTGCGGTCCCAACCGAGGTACATGCGGCAGAGCAATCCAGCCGCAGTCATTGTGGGGGTCGGAGCCTTCTGCTGAAGGTCGTACATGTACTGGGCACCGCCATTGGTTTGAGCGGAATTCAGGTACAACTCGGCCCCTTTGAACGCGCTGCCCGGAACGGGAAGCTTCGCATTCTTGGCACTCTTGAGCGCCATGATCTGCCACCCCACAACCGATGTATCTCCAGGATCGGCGCTGGCGGGATAGGGAACGTATCGCCATCCGCCCGATTTCGGGTTCTGACCGGAAACGATGAATTTCACGGCACCGGTGGCAGCGGTCTTGACGCG
Source organism: uncultured Schlesneria sp. (assembly GCA_903840265.1). GTDB lineage: Bacteria > Planctomycetota > Planctomycetia > Planctomycetales > Planctomycetaceae > Schlesneria. Next base: position 118,974 of record CAIMFH010000021.1, read on the forward strand.
ATTGTCTTTGGTCAATGCCGCCAGTTCGGACAGTGCGATTGTGCACAGCCCCTGCGTGTACATCTTTTCGTTAGCGACAACGGTCGGGCACAGGTCCAGGCCTTGTGGAGTGTCCTTGGCATTCTTCAGCAGGAACTCGATCCCGTTCTTAACTTCCTTCTGATAATCGCCGTTCTGATGAGTGTGACCTCCGCCGAGGAAGGCCAGCAGTGCCATCCCGGTCGCACCAGTTCGACAGCCACCTTCCAGTGTGCCATTCTGGGTGCATTGCCCTTTGCAATCGGCATGCGCCTCATGCTTGAAACTCCAGCCACCGTCCGGAAACTGGTGCTTCGACAGCCAACGCATTCCGTGAGCCACGGCCGCTTCACTGGCTGAGTTACCACCCATTGATCGCACCAGAGCTGACTTGGCCGCGGTCGACATACGCCCGCTCGCGGCATTGTCGAACTTGATGTCGGCCAATCCGACCCCATCGCCTTCGACCTTAACCTGCGCCGGCGCCAGATCGTTGATGTTCATGTTCGCCGGTCCCAGATCGAAGACCTGGTCCGACGAAGTCATTGTTTGGTCATCAGGGGCTTCCTGGACATCCTTCTGCTGATCGAGCGACTGTTCCACGATCGGTTCGTCGGGAACTTCTTCTTTGGTATCCATCACCTCGGTGAAGATTTCTTCGAGAATCTGCGGGTTGCTTAAGGCGATCAATCCTAGAGCCGCCAATCCGACGCCGTGCATGGCCAGACTGATCATGACCACCGTGGAAAGCGTTTTCCAATCGGTCTTCGGCTTACCATATCGCGTTGGCGGAATGATTTTCGGAAGGGGTTTCGCCGCCGGTTTTGGTGCGGCTGCGGCGGGTTTTGCGGCGGCTGGTTGAGGAGTGGCAACCGCTGCCGTCGTCGCAACTGCGGCAGGAGCAGCAGCACGCGGCGGCGTTACTGCCACTGGGGCTTGTGCGACAGGAGCGACAGCGATTGGCGCGGGTGCGACTACAGCTTGAGCGACTTGCGCTGCGGGTGCCGCGGCAATCACAGGTGCGGCCGCCACTGGTGCTGCTGCCGCTTGAACGACTGGAGCCGCGGTGGCAATCACCGGAGCCGCTACGGGGGCGACCGGGGCGGAGACGACAGGTGCAGCAACCGGGGCCTGGACCACAGGGACTGCCTGAGGAGGGGCCACGGCGACAGGAGCCGCTACTGGCGTTGCCACCACAGGAGCTGCAACTGGAACAGCGACGACGGGAGCCGCAATCGGCGGAGCGACGGGGACCACGGCCGCAACGGGCGGCTGAATTGTTGCCACCGGAACGGCAACCGCCGCAATCGGAACAGCGCCATTGGGCGGCGGCGACGCTCCATTCAGAGGAGCGACCGTAGGTGGGGGGGTCACGTGCTGAGTACTCATTGGCTGTCTCACTATTCACCGGCTGGCGATCAATCACCTCCGGCGAACACGGAAACGTTCGAAGAATTCACGACAAATTCATCAGAAAAGACTGGGTTGCAAGCGGACAAAGGGTGAGCAACTCCAGACAGTGATGCTACGGCTCCCCGAAGGGAGGGTCAAGCAGTGATTGCTGAGGAGACCAAACACCTTACGAAAATATTGCCTTGCCAGTGGGTTATGCTCACACAGAAAAATCTGGCAGATGCCCGACAACCGTCAAACTTTCACTGCAATAGCAATCTCGGCAAAACCGATACAACTGATGCGACCAGACTCGGAACCAGTGCGTTTCGTGTCGCGCCTGCGGCAGACGAGTAGCTTAGCACATCAGGTTCGTCGGTATGGCAGAAGCATAAGTCTACTGCATGTAAATAGATGCGATTTTGACTCGGAGATCGGCCGGGGCGAAATCCATCATCCGGAAGCAGATTAAGTGACAAGTTCGGTGGCCAGCCAGAGGCCACGCGAGGGGGGGATGTCATGCGAGTCGTTCGCGCCGTCAAGTTGGGTCTATTGCTCGCTTGCGTGTCGTCAATTTTCTGCACCGGCTGCGCCAGCTTGTCGCCCAAGTTGCGAGTCCTGCCGTCGCTCGCCCGTCACCGAGCCGATTCGCAATATCATGCCGCCCGGCAGGCCGAACAACGTGGTCAGTTGGAGAAAGCACGCGAACTGTACGCGACTCTTCAACGGCACTCGCCCAATGTTCCGCAATACTCACATCGAATGGGTGTGGTCTGCACGGAATTGCAAGACTATGCCACTGCCGGAAAATACTTCGAACACGCTCGCGGCTTGGCCCCGCACGATCCTGAACTGCTCGCGGATATGGGTTATTGCGCCTACCTGCAGAAAGACTACACGAGCGCCGAAACCTTGCTGAGCGAAGCAGTTCGACTGGCTCCAGGTGATTCTCGGGCCGTCAACAACCTGGCGATGTCGCTGGGATACCTGGGGCGTTACGACGAAAGCCTGGCGCAATTCCGCCGAGGCAACTCGGAATCGCAGGCCCAGGTGAACGTCGCCTTCATCCAGAACCAGCGCGGTGAATCAACCGCCGCCATGGCGACTTATCGCCGCGTCCTCGCCCAAGATCCGGGCAACAAAATCGCATCCGCCTCGCTGCAGCAGTTGCATACCGCACAACAGCGACAGCCAAACGTGCTCGATCAAGTGGGCGATCAATTCGCCTCACTCGCAGGCCTCCCCTCTCCGTCAGCAGCACCGGCTTGGGAAGTGGCTCCACTGCCTCCCATGATCGCCGCCGTTCCTCCAAGCCCCCCCGCCCAAACCACAGCGTCAGCCGATCGAGATCTGGCATCGAACACCGCTCCTGATGTCCCGATCGTCATCATCCCCATTGATGCCCAGTGGACAACCACCCCGACCGCCGCTCGACAACATCCGCTTGAGACTGCTGCCGACAAAGCGTTCGAACTGCCAACACGTTCGGCCCCACCCAGCGAACTGGCCGAAGTTCCGGCCCAGCCTGCAATGCTTAGCGACTCGACGACGACCGCCGCTACCAAAGCCGCGATTCCCGATGACATCGCCAATGTCTTCGAAGTGGGCGACGCCGCGAAGGAAACACCAATGGCCGATCCGGGTGAACTGGCCAGCCTCGATTGGGCCAAAGAGGGACTCGCCCACGAAAAAGCAGCCGTCGACGCAGGTTTGAAAGAATCACCACTGGCAGACGATTTCCTGCACGGATTCTGCCCAGTGGCTCTCCGCGACGAACGTCGGTTGGCCGCCGCCCAGGCCGAGTTCACTCACGAGCATCAGGCTCAAACTTATCGATTCAGCTCCGCCGTAGCCCGAGACCAGTTTATCGCTCATCCCGACTGGTATGTCCCCGCCGCCGGTGGATTGGACGTGATCGAAGTCCAACGCGGACATTCCGTGGCCCAAGGGTCGCTGGATCATGCCTGCTGGCTCCGACATAAGCTGCACATGTTCAGCACTGCCGAGAACCTGGCCGCCTTCCGAGCCACCCCACGAAACTTCGCCATTTACTAAGCAGGGCCCTCGCCCCTGCAATTCGTCTCGCGACAGAGCCCGGCCGCTCTGACTGCTTCGGCAGTCGGGGCGGCTGGCTTTTTTCTTAATTGACCGTACAAAACGATAGTCTCTTCAGGCCTGCCTTGGGTGCCACGTCTCACCGCGTGGGTATCTGATTATTTTGCCCGGCCGTAACCCGAGTGATCGCCCGTCGGTCCATTGTTCTTAGGCCCAAGGGGCCGGTACTTTGTCCAGCCAGGGCCCTTCGGCCCTGGAATTAGGCCCATAAAAAACTTCCAAAGGCCTGAAGGGCCGGACATTTCAGAGGAGTCGCCCATGCCACAATCCTTATCGCGAGTTTGGCTGCATGTGACGTTCAGCACCAAAAGAACGACGCGCGTACCTTCAGCGCGATGATTTTCGCGACGAAATGCTAAGTATCCTCTTCCATCAGATCGAAAGGGCGGGTTGTGTCCCGTTGCAGACTGGTGGCTGGATTGATCATGTGCATCTGGTGTGTGGGCTATCACGCACGGTCGCAATCGCTACTCTCTTGGAACATGTCAAAGTCGAAACATCCAAATGGGCCAAATCAGCAACTCACGGCAGCCCGACATTCTCGTGGCAGTCGGGCTACGGAGCATTTTCGGTTAGTCAATCAAACCTTGATCAGGTCGTCGACTATGTCCGTCGCCAGCCGGCCCATCATGCGAAGCAATCATTTCAAGATGAGTTCCGCGAACTGTGCCGTCGGCATGAACTCGAACTTGATGAGCGATATGCGTGGGATTAAAAGACCGGCCCTTCAGGCCTCAAGAGATGTTATGAGAGGGTCTATTCCGGGGCCGAAGGGCCCCGGCTGGAAAATGTTCCGGCCCCTTGGGCCTCATGACAGAGGCAAAAGCATTTCAAAACGAGTACATCCGAGATGTGTAGATACCTATGGTCTCACCGCCTTCGGTGTGGTCGTGTCTCCGGTCAACGACACGGCCATGTCGAGGACTCCAAGTCCGTGGCACCCCGCCCCATGATTGATTTACACGAATTCAATCGTCAGCGGATACTTCCAGACTTCTCCCGTGCTGGCTTTCACCGCGGCAATGATCGGAAACGCAATCCCGCAGGCGGCCAATGCCAAGAGCATCAAGACGCCAATCCCCGCCAAGACGCAGATTCCGGAAATGACGCAGTAAATCAAAAATGAAATGATCCAGTTCGTGGCGTTGCGTCCATGAATATCCAAGCCAGGTAACTGGTCCTTCTTGATCTGCCAGATCAGGATCGGCCCCACGAGCCCAGCCCCCGGAACGAGGACAATTCCAGCTAACGCAGACAGATGCAGAAGCATTGCCCACTGTCGAGTGGCCCGCTCCAATTCGTCGCCTGCGATGGTTGGCGATTCCCCATACCCTGCGGGCGATTCGTTCAAAACTTTCGCTTTCGCAGCGGCGTACTCCGCGTCATCAATCGCACCGGAATCGCGAAGCTGCTGCAGCTTTTCAAGTTCGTCGCTCACGCTCATTTTGTCAGTCCTCTTCATGCCATCGAAGGATTGGCTGGTCCGATTCTATTATAACATCCGCACTGGATGGTACAGCGGTACACGCGGCTGGTCGGTTCCGTATCTCTTCCTCAGAACGGAGAATCGGTCATGGCGGATCAAGGGGCGTCTTGAGAGGCTATTTCAAACGAAAAAGAACCGCCGCCAACACGGCCCCGGCGATCGGGCCCAGCACCGGAATCCAGGCGTACGGCCAGTCGCTGTCTCGTTTATTCCGAATCGGCAGCAGAGCATGCATGATTCGCGGTGCCAGATCCCGAGCCGGATTGATCGCGTAGCCGGTCGTCCCACCCAGCGACAACCCGATCGCCAGCACAACAAGTGCCACAGGTAATCCGTCCAGTGACCCCAAGCCGCCCGTCGGACTGGAAATGTGTAGCGCGGCATAGACCAGCACAAACGTTCCCAGCAGTTCAGAGACGAAGTTCAACACGGGTGATCGGACCGCCGGACCCGTGCAGAAGACCGCCAGCTTACTATCGCGATCGTCAGTCAAATCGAAGTGCGACTTGTACTGCACCCAGACCAATCCTGCTCCGCAGGCCGCGCCGAGCAATTGGGCGATGATATACCCAGGCAGCAATGTGGCATCAAACTTCCCGGCCAAGGCCAAGCCAATCGACACGGCGGGGTTCAGATGCGCCCCGCTCGATCCCGACGCAATCAGCACACCGACAAACACCGCCATCGCCCAGCCAAACGTTACCACAATCCAGCCGCTGCCGTGTCCCTTAGTCCCCTTCAGCACGACGTTGGCAACAACGCCGTCACCCAGCAGGATCAACAGTGCCGTCCCAATAAATTCGCCAAGCCATGCGGTCATGAGCGTTCCTTTAGAGCGCATTCCACGTCACTGCGGCGTCCCTCGAGCAGAAAGCCACTCAGTCTAACCCACGTTTCAACGCGACACCTAAGTGCTATCAGCACTAAATAAGTCCACAACCGAACAGGAGTGATTGTCTTCTGGGAGGGCGAGGCTACTGCCGAGCCGCTAAGTCTCGTTGCGTTCGATGAACAAAGGAACGCTCTGTTATTGCTGTGGATCTATTTAGTGGCAACAAGAAGCTGCTACCTTCAATCAGATCCGCAGGCAAAACACTGCATGACTTACTTCGCAGCAGGAAGCTGCTTGTCCGCATAGTCCAGAAAGATGCCCCAGTCTTCGCGATCCATCGAATGCTTGCCGGGACGAATGTAATAGCCCAGCCGGCTGTCCAACAACTTGCGTAAACCAGGGCGCTCGGTCGCGTCGAGTCCCACGCCGAACTGGCGATACACGGGATCGGCCGCCTTCAGCATCTCGAACTGTCCGTCGGGATTCGCCCATTGGTCTTCGGTCGCGTTGCTGAACAACACCGCCCGCGGCGCACAAATCGCGACCAGGCAATGCTGATCGAATGGCAGTTTGTCGGGCGCTTCATTGAACAGCGGGAAGTTGTCGCAGAACCAATGCGGGAACACCGTGTTGATGCGACGAATGGTCTCGACATCTTTGCGATCGATCGCCACTCGGTCAGGGGCTGTGCCCCCACATCCCGCCTGATGCGGAATCGCCAGCGCGATGCGTTCATCCAGTGCCGCTGCCAACAGCGTCGTCTTGCCGTTACGAGAATGCCCCACAGCCGCAATCCGCTTCGGATCAATCGTCGCAGCCTGCTTCTCGACCAGGAAATCAACGACGCGATGATAGCCCCAGGCCCACGTCGCAATGGCACCGGGATCGCTGGGGGCAGGGGCTGTCTGCCCCGGCTTATAGAACGCAGGCTCAATGCCGTCGCTGAAATCGGCCGTATCAGGATCCAGGTCGCCGCTATAGAAGCACGCCAGTCCATAACCGCGGTCAACGATCAGATCCAGATTCCAGACATCGGCCTGAGTCCCCCGGCCCTTCTCGGTCGCCTTGTCGTTCTCGGACCCACCGCACGATTTGTAGACCCATCCATCGGGAATATGGATCGAGGGATGATCCGCCAAGGCGTGATTGCCACAGAAGTTCATCCCCACAAAAACCGGGACGGGCCCCGATCGCTTGTTCGGAACGACCAGCAACACATACAGCCGATGCTTCAGATCCGGCCCGAAAAAAGCGAGGCGACTCTCGCTGAGCGTCGCCTTGCCCCCCATGAACATCGCATCGCTAAACAGCACCTCTTCGACAGCCCACTTCTGTGGCTTGGGCGGCAAGTACCCATACATATAGTTCTGAAACAGGGCCTGCAACTCCGGCTTCCGCTTCGCATTCCAATCGGCAACCGTCGAGACCTTAGTCCCGTCGAGCATCACAAACGGATCCGGCAGCTCAGGCCGCGACGGCAACGAAGCCGCATCAGGGAAATCAGCCGAGAAGCCCATGGTACCGACCAACAACATCAATACCGCAATGACACCAACAGACTTGCGCATGAATCCGCTCCCAGTGGCTGCAGAACTCAGAAGAACGCGGATCACAACATGCAGAGACACAGTCGTCAATCGTGGCTATGAGCAACCCGACCTCCAGCGGCACCCTACATTCATGTGCAACCGTTTCAGCACACGTACTGAACCGTATTCATCTGTCAGTAAACACGCACTTTTTTGAGGAAAACGGCCAAAAACAGGGCTGTTTTGTCCCCCAATGTCAAAAACTGTCCTGGGGTGTCAAAATTTGTCAGTGACAATTTCAAAGATAGTTCCCAAGTTTTCCAAACACCGTCTTGATCAGCGCACAGCAAAACGGACAATCAGGTCACGACAAAAGTCGTAGGTGCACCGTAACCAACGGGCACGCCTCTGGGCC